>NZ_JBGLRI010000002.1:0-619644 GCF_041403025.1 Aeromonas sp. S5(2024)
TTATCTAGGTTGGCGAAGGATGTTGGAGCGCTATGGGAGGGAAGTGAATATCTCACGTTGCTTGCATGAGGCGCTGGGGCGCCCCATGCAACACGTAATTGGGACATAGCCAAAAGAAAAGGCCTTGTCATCTGACAAGGCCTTTCTCGGGGAATTTGGTCGGTGTGAGAGGATTCGAACCTCCGACCCTCTACACCCCATGCAGATGCGCTACCTGGCTGCGCTACACACCGACGGAGTCAGCTCGGCTGACGGGGGCTGAGTTTATGGAGATGGACCCTGCCTGTCAACAGTGGACATTCCACTCCGGGATCATTCGCCTGCTTTGCGAGCAATCTGCGCTTAAAGTGCCGCCAATCGCCGAAAAACCGCTCATTGCGGGGCTGTGAGCGGCTGCAAAAAATCAGGCCGCCCGAGTGGGCGGCCTGTGATGGTGCTGTGGTGACAGCGCATATACAAGAGGGATCAGCGGGTGAAGGTGAGCCGCTTGCCCAGCACCTCGTTGGTGACCTGGCCGTTTTGCCAGGCGATCTGGCCGTTGACCAGGGTCATCTCCACCGTGCTGTGGAAACGGTAGCCGTTGAAGGGCGACCAGCCGCACAGATAGAGCAGGTTGCTGTCGTTGACCACGTAGGGTTTGCCCAGATCCAGCAGCACCAGGTCGGCGAAGTAACCCTCCCGGATGTAGCCGCGATCCTGCACCTGGAAGCGCTCGGCCACCGCGTGGGAGGTCTTCTTGACGATGGTTTCCAGCGAGAATACCCCGTTGTGGTAGAGCTCCAGCAGGGCCAGCAGGGAGTGCTGCACCAGCGGCACGCCGGACGGTGCCTTGAAGTAGCTGTTCTGCTTCTCTTCCCAGGTGTGGGGGGCGTGGTCGGTGGCGATGATGTCGAGCACGTCATTGCGTACCGCATCCAGCAAGGCGTGCTGGTCGGCGGCGCTCTTCACCGCCGGATTGCACTTGATCTGGCTGCCCAGGGTGTCGTAGTCCGCCTCGTTGAAGAACAGATGGTGAACGCACACCTCGGCGGTGATGTTCTTGTCCTTGAGATCCTTCAGATCCGGGGTGGCGGTGAAGAGCGACAGCTCCTTGGCGGTGGTCAGGTGCAGCACGTGCAGCTTGGCGCCGTACTGCTTGGCCAGGGAGACCGCCAGACTGGAGGACTTGTAGCAGGCATCGGCGCTGCGGATGCGGCCGTGCTCGCGCATCGGCACATCCTCACCCCACTTGGCGCGGGCTTCGTCTTCCAGCACCTTGATGGTGGGGGTGTCCTCGCAGTGGGTGACGATCATCACCGGGCTCTCGCGGAAGATGGCGGCCAGGGTCTCCTGATTGTCCACCAGCATGTTGCCGGTAGAGGCACCCATGAAGATCTTGATGCCGCAGGACTGTTTGGGATCGAGCTTCTTGATCTCTTCCAGGTTGTCGTTGGTGGCGCCGAGGTAGAAGCTGTAGTTGGCGGCGGAGGAGTTGGCGGCTATCTGGTATTTGGCTTCGAGGGCATCGAGGGTGGTGGTCTGGGGATTGACGTTGGGCATTTCCATGAAGCTGGTGGTGCCACCGGCCACGGCGGCCCGGGATTCACTGGCGATGGTCCCCTTGTGGGTCAGCCCGGGCTCCCGGAAGTGGACCTGATCATCGATCATTCCGGGGATGAGGTGACGGCCTGCGGCATCGATCACCACTGCATCGGGGGCCTGGATATCCGGGGCGATGCGGGCGATCCGTTCCCCCTCGATCAGCACGTCGGAGGCATAGATGCGGCCTTCGTTGACCAGGGTGGCATTCTTGATAAGCAATTTGTTCATGGGGGGTTCCAGTTCCTTTGCCGATAATCGCGGGTCATAATAGCGCAAACCGCCCTTTCTCTGTAGCAAGGCCTGACTGATGAAGTTATTTGTAAAAGATTTGACCGTGATCGACTCCAGCTACCTGTGCGAACGCCGCGGTATGGTGGGGGAGAGCTGGCTGGTGGACATCGAAATGAGCGGCGAGCTCAACGAGATGAGCATGTTGCTGGACTTCGGCCGGGTCAAGAAACTGATCAAGTCGATCATCGACGACGAGGTGGATCACAAGCTGCTGGTACCGACCGAGTGCCCCCTGGTGCAGGTGACCCAGCTGGACGGTGACGAGAGCACCGTCGATCTGCTGCGGCCGGGTCGCTCCATTCACCTGCGTTGCCCGAGCCAGGGCTTTGCCTTCATTCCGGCCCCTCAGGTGGACAAGGAGTCCGTCACCCGCTATCTGCTGGCGGTGCTGGCCAAGCGGCTGCCGGGCAACATCAAGGATTTGTCGCTGACCCTGCGCCAGGAGGCCATCGACGGCGCCTTCTACCACTACAGCCACGGCCTCAAGAAGCACGACGGCAACTGCCAGCGCATCGCCCACGGCCACCGCTCTCCCATCGAGATCCACGTGGACGGCGAGCGCGACCAGGAGCTTGAGCTCAACTGGGCCGAGCGCTGGGCCGACATCTATCTGGGGACCGACGAGGATCGGGTAGCCCTCGGCGATCTCGCGTTGAGCGAGCAGGCCAAGGCCATCCTGCAAGAGGCTGGCGAGCACTACGTCGGCTTCAAGTATGTGGCGCCGCAAGGGCTGTTCCAGCTGGCCATGCCGGCGGCGGAGGTGGAGATGATCGACACCGACACCACCATAGAGCTGCTGGCCCACTACATCGCCCGCGAAGTGAAGAAGAGCGTGGGCGACAAGTTCGTCAAGATTGTCGCCTATGAAGGGGTGGGCAAGGGCGCCATCGCCTACGCCTGATCCCGCGCCGCTTGCCAGTAAAAAAACAAGGCCCCGCATCTGCGGGGCCTTGTCGTTGGCGGGGCTGGCGTGGGCGTCAGGCGCTGAGCCTAAAGCGCTTGACCAGGCTCTCCTGCTGCTCGGCCAGCGAGTCGAGCTGCTGGCTGGTCTCGGCCACCCGCTCTATGCCCTGATAGTTGAGATCCGAGATGTCGGAGATGCGGTTGAGGTTGGTGGCGATGTCGGCGCTGGTGGCCTGCTGCTGCTCGGCGGCGGAGGCGATCTGGCTCGACATGTCGCTGATGAGCACCACTATGCCCTGTACCTCCTCCATGGCGTTGTTGGCGTGGGAGCTCTGATCCATGCAGCTGTCCATCTCGCGCGAGCACTCCTGCATCACGGTGACCGCCTTGGCGACCCCCTGCTGCAGGTTCTCGATCATGGTCTGGATTTCGCTGGTGGACTGGGCGGTGCGCCCGGCCAGGCTGCGCACCTCGTCGGCCACCACCGCAAAGCCGCGTCCCTGCTCGCCGGCCCGGGCCGCTTCGATGGCGGCATTGAGGGCCAGCAGGTTGGTCTGCTCGGCGATGCCGCGAATGACGTCGAGGATGTTGCCGATCTGGCCGCTCATGGCACTGACGTCGCCAATCACCTTGCCGGTCTGCTGCAGCTTGCCCGCCAGCTGGTGGGTGGTGGTGATGTTGCCGGCCATCACCTTGCGACCGGTCTCGGAGGCTTTCTCCACGTCCATCACCCGCTCCAGGGTCTGGTTGGCGGCCTGGGCCACCTCGCGCACCGAGGCCTCCATCTGGGTCATGGCGGCGGCGACCGAGGCGGTCTCCTGGCGCTGTTTCTCCAGATCCGCCCGCACCGATTCGGTGGTGTGGCGGTTGTCGTGGGCGGCGTTGTTGAGCTGGGCCGACGCCTGGGAGAGCTGGCTCAGCACTTCGCCCATCTGCTCGATCAGCAGGTTGACCTGGCTGCCGAGCCGGCCGAATTCGTTGTTGCTGCGAAAACCGATGCGCTGAGTCATGTCGCCCTGGGTCACCTCGGTCAGCACCCGCAGCAGCTCCTTGAGCGGACGACGAATGGCCTTGCCGAGGGTGTAGGCGACCAGGATGGCGATGGTGATGGCGATGACCAGCGCCACCCCCTGGGTGAGGGTGCTCTGGGTCTGCACCTTGCCGGAGGCGCGAATGCTGTTGTTCATCAGTTGCTGGCTCTGGGCGGTGATCTGCTCGAGCTTGCTCTGGATGTTGACGATGAGCTTACTGGCCTGCTTGCTCTGCTCGCGCATCCGCTCCTGCTGCTGCATCAGCGCCAGGTACTGGGCCAGCACGCCGTCGCTGGCGGTGGTGTCGCGTACGAAGCCGTGCACGTAGTGGCCCATGTTGTTGTCAAAATCCTTGAGCTCCCCCTGCAGATCCTTGATGGTGCTGTTGAAGCCCTCGATCTGCATCTTGTTGCGCTTGAGCGCCGCCTCGATGGGGGCTGGGATGCTCTGGTTGAGAGCATCCATGGTGGAGAGTTCAATGGCGGAGAGCTTGGTGGTCAGGGTCTCGGAGAGCATCTTGATGAAGCTGTCGTCGATGGTGATCATCATGTCGCCGAGGTTCTTCTTGAACTGGGGCAGGCTGACCTGGAACTGGCCCTTGGCCTGGTTCACCTTGTAGAGCCGGGTGAGCAGGGCCTGGTGTTCGGTGGGCAGGGTGTCGGTCAGCTGCAGATAGTCCTTGACCAGCTGGTTGAGCGCGCCGAGCTCCCCCTGCAGCTCCGGGTGTTCCGCCGCTTGCCGGGCGAGGGTGGCGAGGGTCTGGTCGACCAGCGCCTTGGCCTGCTGCAGCTCGGCCACTTCGGCCGGGATCTGCTTGAGATCCTGCTCGGTCAGCACGTCGGTGAGCCACTTGTTGGCGCTGAGCAGGCTGATCTGGGTCTGGCTGCTGGCGATCACCAGCGGCATGGTCTGCCGGGTGACCTGATCCAGCGCCTGATTGAGCTCGCTCTGGCTGCGGAAGGTGAGTACCGAGGTGGCCGCCATCACGGCCACCAGGATGGCAAAGCCAAGATAGACCCTCTGCAAGATGGAGAGGTCTGACATTGTTTGTTTCATTATTGTCCCGCTGTATATGCAAAAGTCCCTTGCCTGAATACCCCGTCCATTTGATACCCTGCTACCACTGTGGGCGAGCAACGTCGGCAGACGTCTTCCGGCTATCGGTATTTTTAACAATAACTGAAGAGAATGGGACAACGGCTGTGTCAAATGTCGGCTTGTGTCACACTTGCCGGGCCTTGATGACGGGCGTTGGAACCGCTTGAGACAGGCATTGAATTTTCTTTTTCATATAAAGGAGTTATCCATGGCGCAAGAAACCATTTTCAGCAAAATCATCCGCAAAGAGATCCCCGCCGACATCCTTTATCAAGACGACCTGGTGACCGCCTTTCGCGACATCCAGCCCAAGGCCAAGACCCATATCCTGATCATCCCCAACGTGCTGATCCCCACCGTCAATGACGTGGAGCCGGATCACGAGCTGGCGCTGGGCCGGATGTTCACCGTCGCCCGCAAGCTGGCCAGCGAGGCAGGCATTGCCGAGGATGGCTACCGCCTCATCATGAACTGCAACCGCCACGGCGGGCAGGAGGTCTACCACATCCACCTGCATCTGGTCGGCGGCCAGCCGCTGGGACCCCTGCTCAGCCTGTGATGCCGCGCCTTCCTCTGGCCGGTCTCCTGCTGGCCGGTTCCCTGCTGGGGGGCTGTGCCTCCCACTGGCAAGACATGTTCGTCTCCTATTCCGATCAGATGGTGCCGCTGCGCAACCAGCTGTTGCTGGGTCATGCTGCCGAGGCGCTGCCCGAGGTGCGCGACTCCACGCCGGGGGACGATACCTATGTGCTGGACCGGCTCGAGCAGGGGCGCATCGCCTGGCTGGCGAGTCAGGACGCCGCCAGCAAGCAGGCCTTTGCCGCCGCCGACAGCCGGCTGGCGTGGGAAGACAATCAGGCCGAGTACCGGGTCAGCCAGGGACTGGCCCAGGCGGGCAGCCTGCTTACCAATGACCAGACCATGGTTTACCGTGCGCCCGATTATGAGCGCACCATGCTGCACCACTATCTGGCTCTCAACTACCTGCAGCGCGGGGATGCCGAGGGCGCCCTGGTGGAGGTGCGCCGCGCCAACCAGGTGCAGGAGCAGGCCCTCAAACGGCGGGCCGACGAGGTGCGCAAGGCAAAGCAAAAGAGCGAAGAGGCCGAGGCCGAAGGGGAGATGCGCCAGCTGATGTCGCGCGGCGCCCCCGAGCTCGACCGGCTGATCGGGCGGGTCAAGAACGGTTTCCAGAACGCCTACACCTTCTATTTCTCCGGCGTGCTCTATGAGGCGGCCGGCGATCTCAACGATGCCTGGGTCGATTATCAGCGCGGTTACCAGATAGCGCCGGACAACCGCAGTCTGCAGGATGCCTTGCTGCGCCTGGCTGTGCTGCGGGGCGCCGCGGACGAGATCCGCGAAACCGAGAAAAAGGTGGGTCGCAAAGCGCCACCACCAGCTAAAAATCAGGGCCAACTGGTGGTGCTGTTTGAAGATGGGCTGATCCCGGCACGGCGCGAGCTGTTCCTGCCGCTGCCCATCGCCACCTCCGGCGGCGATTTTCGCACCTTTACCGTCGCCATCCCCTATTACGATAATCGGGCCAGCGACACCGGGCCGCTCACGGTATCGGTGGGCAAGCGGGTCGAGCAGACCAGCGAGCTGGTCAGGCTGGAAGCGCTGGCGGCCAAAGATCTGCAGGAGCGGCTGCCCGGTATGCTGACCCGCCAGGCGCTGCGGCTGGTGGCCAAGGAGCAGGTGCGGCGCACCGCTGCCAAGGAGGGGGGTGATGTGGGCAATATTCTGGTGGGCATCTTCAATACCCTCTCGGAGCGGGCCGACACCCGCAGCTGGCTGACGCTGCCGGCGCAGGCAGCGAGCTGGCAGGGGATGCTGCCTGCGGGCGACGTGGCCCTCACCCTGGGCGCGGGGGCAGCGCAGCGGCAATTGCCGCTCACCATCCACCAGGGACGCACCACCCTGGTGTGGGTGCAGCGGCTCGGCGCCGGGTTGACGACCCGGGTGATGCCGCTCTGAGCAAGCGACAAAGAGAGATGAGCAAGACGATTAACCGGGCAGCCCCCAGTGCTGCCCCACTCACTCCAATCAAGGAGAGCAAGATGAAAGCATACGGGTTGGCCCTCGGGCTCGCGCTGCTGCTGACCGGCTGCGCCACCAATACCTCCGGCGTGGCGCTCTATGGGGCGGCGGGCGCCGCGCCAGTGACGGAGCAGCATCAAAACGTCAATGTCACCCTGACCGAGCTCAGCCGGCGCGAACAGAACGGCCTGCTGCAGGTCAATGTGGCGGCGGCCAGCACCCAGCGCGGTGACAACAAGCTGCAATACCTGTTCTATTGGTATGATGAGGCGGGGCAGGAGGTGGCCAGCGATGGCCGCGGCTGGACGCCGCTCAAGCTGCACGGCTATCAGACCCGCACCCTGTCTGCCCTGGCGCCGAGCCCGGCCGCCCGGGGCTACCGGATTTACGTACGCGAAGTGATTGAGGAATCCTACTGATGAAAATGAATCATGCCCTGCTGATCCTGACCGGCGCCCTGGTGCTGGGCGGTTGTTCCAGCACCACCGTCAGTTATGGCGATCCGACCGAAACCGAGACGGTGACCGTCGATTACGGTTCCAGCGATCTGCAGGCCATCGCCGACAAGATGGCGGATTCCATGCTGGCGTCGCCGGCCACCAGCGAGATCACCGCCGGCGGCCGTCCGGTGATGTTCATGGACTCCATCCGCAACAAGACCTCCGAACACATCGACACCGAAGCCATCACCGACACCATCCGTACCAAGCTGCTGCGCGCCGGCAAGTTCCGCTTCGTCGACATGAGCAAGGTGGCGGCGGTCAAGCAGCAGCTCGAATACCAGCAGAGCAGCGGCATGGTGGATCCTGCCTCCATGGTGCGCCTGGGCAAGCAGACCGGCGCCCGCTACATGGTCTATGGCAACCTCGCCAGCATCGTCAAGGACAACGGCAAGGTGAAGGATGTCTACTACCAGATGACCATGAACCTGATGGATCTGCAAAACGGCGAGCTGCTGTGGGCCGATCAGAAAGAGATCCGCAAGCAGGCCAAGAAGTCCACCTTTGGCTGGTAAGTCGAGCGAGGCCTCTCTGGAAGCGGCCGAGCGCGCCCTGCTGGCCCGCCTGCCGCCGCCCTGGCGCTCGGGCCGGCTGGAGCCATTGGCCAGCGGCCTGACCAACTGCAACTATCGACTGCGCCTCCCCTCGGGGCGCAGTCACTTTTTGCGCCAGGGCCACCCCGATCCGGTGCGCCTTGGCATCGATCGGGCCACCGAATGGCAGCTCTATCAGGGGGCTGTGGGGCAGAGGCTGGCCTTGCCTTGCCATCACAGCGATCCTGCCACTGGCCTGATGCTGCTGGACTGGTGCGACGAGCCGAACTGGCTGGCGGCGCCGCCCCCGGCTGCGTTGCAGCCAGTGCTGCTGGCCGGGGTGCTGACGCGCCTGCACCGGTTGCCGGTGCCGACCGTGGTGATGGCGGTGCGGGCCCACAGCGCCGGCTATCGTGCCCGGCTGGCCCGAGTGCCGGCCTGGCTGCCGGCGCTGGAGCGGGGGCTGCTGGCCAGCCGCGAACCCGCCGATTGCTGGCTCCCTTGCCATCATGATCTCAATCCGGCTAATTTGTTGGGGAGCCGGCCCTGGGTCATCGACTGGGAGTATGGCGCCGCCGGGCATCCCGGTTTCGAGGTGGCCAGCATCCAGCGTACCCACGGCTGGCAGGATGCCCAGCGCGAGGCGCTGGAGCAGAGCTATTGCGAGCGGGCAGGGGGGCCGGTCGGCCCGCTCGGTTTTCAGAGCCGGGCCTTTTTGCCCTGGGTCGATTACATAGGGCTGCTGTGGGCACTGCTGATGGCGGAGCAGCAGCCGGGGCCCGACTACCAGGCGCTGATCGATCTCAACCGGCAGCGGCTGGAGTAGGCATCAGGCATTATGAATCATCCGTTGCGTCAACCCTGTTTCATCAACATTGGAGCCTTGCATGGTGACCACCTTTTCCTGGCGCAAGCCCAGTAGCTGGAGTCTGCTGCTGCTCTGTCTGCTGCTGGCCGGCTGCTCCACCCGGGTCGTCTATTACTGGCTCGACGTGGCCATCGTCTGGCAGCTGGACGACTACTTCTCGCTGGATCGCGGCCAGAAGCGGCTGCTGGACAACGAAGTGAAGGGGCTGATGGCCTGGCACCGCCAGCGCGAGGTGCCCCGTTATGCCGACGATCTCGATGCGCTGGCCAAGGCGGTGGCGAGCCCCATGACCCCGGCCCAGGTCTCTCGCCATCTGGATGCGGCCCAGCAGAGCCTGACCCGCACCCTGGAGAACACGGTGCCGCGGGCGGTGCGGCTGGCGCGTACCCTGACCGAGGCGCAGGTGGCCATGTTCATGAAGGACCGGCTCACCCGCCAGGCGGAACGGGAAAAGGAGTTTGCCGACAAGCCCAGGGAGGAGATGCTCAAGGAGTTTCGCGACAAGATGAACGAGCGGCTGGTGTTCTGGATTGGCGAGGTGAAACCGGCCCAGGCCCCGCTGGTGGCCCAGTGGGCCCAGTGGCAGTACGAGCTGCAGGCCCCCTGGCTTGAGTTTCAGACCGCCTGGACCAAGGAGCTGGATCGGCTGATGAAGCAGCGTCAGAGCCAGGACTTCGGCGCCCAGCTCACCGCCCTGCTGCAACAGGGGGATGGCCTGATGGATGGCCGCTTCACCGGCTATACCGACCAGTCGCGCCAGCGTACCGTCAACTGGCTGAGCGATCTCAGCCAGTCGCTGGACATCTCCCAGCGGGCCCACCTCTACAGCCTGCTCAAGGGCTATGCCCGCGATTTCAGGCAGATGTCGGAGGGATAATGGCGCCAAGGGGGCCGCAGGGCAGGGGCCGGCCGGCCCCCATGCCCTTGTTCTGGCGGGGCCCCTGTGGTAGTTTGCCCTTTCTATTATGCGGGAATTAACTTTTTGAGCCTGACCGACAAAGTGAAACTGGCGCTGATGACCCTGCTCATCACCCTCGCTCTGTTGTTCTCTACCCTCTCGGTGGAGGGGTTCAAGCTGCCCGCCGCCCAGCAGTCGACCCAGCAGGTACAGCTGATGGGGGATACAGTGGCGCCGACCGATGGCGGCCAGGTGATCCACAGTGCCAGCGACAGCGACGACGGGGTCGTCAAGTTCGTCAGCTCCCACCAGAATCACCTGCTGCGGCTCGAACACTCCTTGCGCAGCGATCATCAGCCCGGCAACGTGGTGTACCAGCTGATCATGAGCTGGTCCCAGCAGGCGATCCTGCTGCTGCTGTGCGGCCTGCTGTTCTATGCCGCCCTCTTCTATCGCAGACACAGTTTCCGCGATCGGTTTGCCACCATCCATCGGCACCGGTTGCAACGCCAGCACCTGCAATACCGTTTCTGTCAGAGTTACCTCGCCTGATCCCGATGGGGTCCGGTCCTTTCGCACCACCTCATCGCCTCCTGATGCCTGCTCACCGCGCGTGAACGGGCCACTGTCTCATTCGTATTTTCTTGCGTGCCGCCTGCGTGGCGAGTGCGCAGCCTTCTCCTGACAGAGGCTGATTTCATGAGAAAAAAGAGTCGTATCACCTTGAACCGCATGAACATGTGGCAGTACGCCCTGCTGCTGCTCATGCTGTTCACCTTTGCGTTTTACTCCCTGCCCACCTTCTTCGGTGAGCAGCCCTCCCTCGGTCTGCACGGCCAGACCAGCCTGACCGAGGCGCAGCGTACCCTGCTGGCCGACAACCGCATCGAGCCACTCAAACAGGTGCAGCAGGGCGAGCGGGTCGAGCTGGTGTTTGCCAGCCAGGCCGAACAGCAGCGCGCCAAGCAGCTGCTGGAGCAGCAGGGCTATGACAGCTCGGCGCTGACCCTGGAGTTCTACTCCAACGCCCCTAGCTGGATCAGCCAGCTCGGCGCCGCCCCCATCAAGCTCGGGCTGGATCTGCGCGGCGGCTCCCAGCTGCTGATCGGGGTCGATCTCAGCTTCGTGGTCGACAACCAGACCAAGAACCTGGTGGACATGCTGCGCACCCAGTTTCGCGAGGCGCGCCTGCGCGGCGCCAACGTGGCCCGGGTGAGCGAAGGGGAGGTGAGGGTAATTCTGCCTGAGGTGGCCGATCAGGCGCCCTGGCTCACCATCATCAAGGATTCCGCCGGCACCCGGCAGGATCAGTGGACCCTCAAGCGCAGCGGCAACGAGCTGCGGCTGGTGATGAGCGAGGCCGAGCGCACCCTGCTGGCCAACAACGCGGTGACCCAGAACCTGTCGATCCTGAAAAAGCGGATCAACGAGCTCGGCATCGTCGAGGCCTCGGTCCAGCGCCAGGGTCAGGACGGCATCCGCATCGAGCTGCCCGGGGTGCACAATCCCAAGCAGGCGAAAGAGGTGATCGGGGCCACCGCGTCGCTGGCCTTCTACGAGGCCCAGGCCGACAGCCGCTTCTTCATGGCGGATCGCAACGGCCAGGCGGTGGGGCTGGCCCGCAAGCCGGTGCTGACCGGCGAGCACATCGTCGATGCCCGCGCCAACATGGGCGAGATGGGGCAACCCCAGGTCAACATCGTGCTCGACAGCCTGGGCGGCAGCAAGATGAACCAGTTCAGCCGCCAGAACGTGGGCAAGCCGATGGCCACCGTCTTTACCGAGTACAAGACCAATGCCGAAGGCAAGTTGCGGGCCAGGAGCGAGGTGATCAACGTCGCCACCATCCAGACCGCTCTTGGCAACCAGTTCCGCATCACCGGGATCGGCAGCCTGCCGGAAGCCCAGGAGCTGGCCATGCTGCTGCGCGCCGGCGCCCTCACCGCGCCCCTCAAGATCCTGGAAGAGCGCAGCATAGGCCCGACCCTGGGTCTGCAGAACATCGAGGCAGGCTTCACCGCGCTGGCGTTCGGCATGGCCGGCATGATGCTGTTCATGATGGCCTGGTATCGCAAGTTCGGCTGGGTCGCCATCACCGCGCTCATCGCCAACTTGCTGATGCAGGTGGGCATGCTGGCGGTGCTGCCGGGCGCCGTGCTGACCCTGCCGGGGATCGCCGGTCTGGTGCTCACCGTCGGCATGGCTGTGGATACCCACGTGCTGATCTTTGAGCGGATCAAGGACCGGCTGCGGGAAGGGGGTTCGTTGGCCAACGCCATCGACTTTGGTTACCGTTCGGCGTTTCGCACCATCTTCGATGCCAACATCACCACCCTGATCTGCGCCGTGGTGCTCTATGCCATCGGTTCCGGGCCACTGCAGGGCTTCTCCATCACCCTGATCCTGGGCCTCATCTCCAGCATGGTGACCGGCATCTGGGGCACGCGCGCCATCATCAACCCCCTGTGGGGCAAGAGCAGCGCCAAGCTGCTGAGGGTGTGACCATGACTTACCACCACCAGTGTCATCGCGCCGCGCGTTCGAGCCTGCTCCGCGCCCGCGTCACGCGCTTCCCTGCGGGAAGCCCGAGCCATCTGCCGTCGAGGGAACAACAATGCTGAGAATGATCATTGCCATGGGGCTGACCCGCTGGCGTTACATCGGCCTGTGGGCCTCCGTGCTGCTGACCGTGGCGAGCATCGCGGTGCTCGCCATCAACGGCCTCTCCCTCGGTCTTGACTTCACCGGCGGCATCCTGCTGGAGTTTCGCATCCAGACCCTGAAGGAGGCCCATGAGCTCAACGCCCTGTTGACGGCTCCCCTAGCGGGCGTGGTCGAGCTGCACGGTGCTGGCGTGCCCGGCGAGTGGCTGATCAAGCTGCCGCCCCACGAGCTGCCCTGGGCGGCCGAGGAGCTGGCGGTGATGCTGGGTCAGCAGCTCAACCTGCCGGTGGAGCTGCTGCGCACCACCATCGTCGGTCCCCAGGTGGGCGCCGAGCTGTTTCAGCAGGGGATGCTGGCGGTATTGGTAGCCTCGCTCGCCATATCCGCCTACCTGGCGGTGCGTTTCGAGTGGCGCCAAGCCATCGGCATCCTGGTGTCGGTGCTGCACGACGGTCTGGTAGCGCTGGGGCTGCTGGCGCTGTTCAACATCGAGTTCGACCTCAACGTCATCGCCGGTCTGATGGCGGTGATCGGCTACTCCCTCAACGACAGCATCGTCATCTCCGACCGCTTGCGGGACTTGCTCAGCTCGCGCACCCAGATGGGGATCCACGACTGCTCCGACGTGGCCATCAAGGCCACCTTCAGCCGCACCATGATCACCTCGGGCACCACCTTGTTCACGGTGGGGGCCCTGCTGCTGTTCGGTGGCGACGCCCTCTACGGTTTCTCCTTCACCCTGTTTGCCGGCATTCTGGTGGGCACCATCTCCTCCATCACGGTGGCCTCCACCGTGCAGGAGCTGCTGGGCCTCTCGCCGCAGGCTTACCAGAAAAAAGAAGAGGAGCTGGCGGAGGCGGCATAACTCCGCCATTCCCATGCAAAACGGGCCCTCGGGCCCGTTTTTTTATGCGCAGCTGAAATGAGGCTCAAAAGCCCGAGCCAGGTTGCAGCAAGAAGGCGGCCTCCTCGGCCGTGTCCTGGCGGCCCAGGATGGCGTTGCGGTGGGGGAAGCGGCCAAAACGCTCGACGATCACCTGATGGCGGCGGGCAAAGTCGGCAAAACCGGCGAAGGTCTCCCGCGCCGGGCCGTCTGCCTGCTCGGCCGCCAGCCCCTCGAACAGGGTCACGCTTCTGGCCTGCTGCTCGCGGGATTCGGCGTGCTCCAGCGGCAGGTAGAAAAAGACCCGCCCCAGCGGTGGCAGCGCCAGATCCGCCCCCAGAGAGAGCCCCTTGAGGCAGAGATCCCGCGCCTTGGCATCCTGGGCAAAGGCGGCGGGGGTGCCACGATGGATGTTGCGCGGCAGCTGGTCCAGCAGCAGGATAAGGGCCAGCCGGCCCTCGGCCGCGTCGGCCCAGTGGGCGAGCTCGCCGGCGGCGGCGGCCAAGTCACCGAAGCGGCTGGCGAGCAGGGCGTCGGTGTCGCTGTTTTTGCCCCACCAGAGGGGCGCTTGGCGTTTGGCGCGGGTGACGTCGTCGGTCTCTTCACCAAACCAGAATGTGATCAGCGGTTGCCAGGGTTGCATGGAATACTCCTTGGGCCTGCGGGCACCGGATGAATCAAGGCCAAATGACCCTGCTGTGGTTGCTGCCGAACGGGCGGCTTCTCGTTACACTGTGCCATCTTTTCCCGCAATAGGGATCCCCCTTCGGCCGGAACCGGTTGGCCGGTCCTGTCGGATGACATGGCCAATGTACTCGATGGGTGGCGCTGATGATGTGGCCAACAAGGGCGTGGTGTACTGCGGGAAGCTCTCTTCTACTGACATAAGGATTCTCTGATATGGCCGGAACCAGTTTGTTGGCCCTGCTCGACGATATTGCCAGCGTGCTCGACGACGTGGCGCTGATGACCAAGCTGGCGGCGAAGAAGACCGCCGGGGTGCTGGGGGACGATCTGGCCCTCAATGCCGAGCAGGTCTCCGGGGTGCGCGCCGAGCGGGAGCTGCCGGTGGTGTGGGCGGTGGCCAAGGGGTCGTTTCGCAACAAACTTATTCTGGTGCCCGCCGCCATCGCCATCAGTGCCCTGGTGCCCTGGCTCATCACCCCGCTCCTGATGCTGGGGGGCGCCTACCTCTGCTTCGAGGGGGCCGAGAAGCTGGCCCACAAGTTTCTGCCCCATGAGGCGAGTGAGGGGGAGGCGTACACCGCACCCATTCCCGATGATTTGGTGGCGTTTGAACAGCAGAAGATAAAGGGGGCCATTCGCACCGACTTTATTCTGTCGGCCGAGATCATCGTCATCGCCCTTGGCACGGTACAGGGGGCGAGCCTGGCGCTGCAGCTGTCGGTGGTGGCGGGCATCGCCCTGCTGATGACGGTGGGGGTCTACGGCCTGGTGGGGCTCATCGTCAAGCTGGACGACATCGGCCTGCACCTGCTGCAAAAGCCCGATGGCAGTGCCCTGCGCCGGGCAGTGGGGCAGGGGCTGCTGGTGACGGCGCCGCGGCTGATGCACCTGCTGGCACTGGTCGGCACCATCGCCATGTTCATGGTGGGGGGCGGCATACTGGTGCACGGCTGGCCTTTTGTGCATCACCTGATTGAAGGGGCCGCCACCGCCGTGGCTACTCTGCCTGCGGTCGGCGCCGCCCTCGCGCTGGTGACGCCGACCCTGCTCAACTCCGTGGCCGGTGTGGTGGCCGGGCTGGTGCTGGTGCTGGCCATGACCCTGGTGAGCAAGCTCAAGCCCGCCAAATAGTGGCAGCGGGCTGACCCTCGTGGGGCATATCCCTGCGGTGGGGGTCATCCCGTCAGATACTGTCTCGTCTGTTGCCTCGGATGGGGGCTAGGCAAGGGCCTGCCCCCTTCGTACTATCCGGCAGACACCCGCTCACAGAGGCGGGGTCAGCCCACATGGACGCAAACAGACAAGGAAGGTCATGAAACCACCCGTTTGGCTGGATGATCACATCTATGCCGCCCCCGACTGCCCGGCGATCGACGCCGATTTCCAGCGTGCCCGCGAAGCCCTTAACCGCCTGCCACCCCTGCTGGATGAACTCACCAAGACCAACGACATCAATGCCTTGCGCCATCTGCTTCGGGCCATCAGGGCCTGCTGGCGCGAGGTGCGCCGGCTGGAGTGGAACTGCCAGACCTACGGCTACAACCGGCTCAGCCGGGATGGGCGCGACGAGGCGGCCCGTGTGCTGCTCTCCCGTGGCCAGCAGCTGCAGGCGAGCCTGGCCCAGCTTTGCAAGCCGGTGACCCTGTTCTGGGTGCGCGCTCCCGAGGAGCAGGTGCGTGCCCTGCTGCAGGATCCCGAGCTGTTCGAGCTGGCCTACGCCATTCGCCACGACCGGCGCCAGCAGGATCAGTGGTTGTCGCTCGAGAGCGAGCAGCTGATCGCGGGGCTGAGTGTGGACGGCCTGCAGGGGTGGGGGGATCTCTACGACAACCTGGTAGGAAGGCTCAGGCCGGTGGTGGAGGGGCAGCCCATGGGGCTGGCCCAGGCAGATAACCTGCTGGCCCATCCGCAGCGGGCGCGGCGCGCCGCCGCCTGGCACGCCATCCAGGCTGCCTGGGGGGCGGAGCAGGAGACGGTGGCCGCCATCCTCAACGCCATCAACGGCTGGCGCAACGAGTTGGCTCGCCAGCGTGGCAGAGCACGCAGGTGGGATGCGCTCGACGTTTCCTGCCATCAGGGACACCTGGAGCGGGTCACCCTGGAGACCCTGATGAGGGCGGCCGGCGAGCACAAGGAGCTGGGGCGACGTGCCCTGCGCGCCATGGCCTGCGCCCAGCAGATTAGTGATTTCGCCCCCTGGGATCTCTATGCCCCGGCGCCGGCTGCGACGAGCGGCCTGATCAGTTTCGAGCAGGCGCTGGCCCTGGTGGCCGATGCCTTCGCCGGCTTTGACCCCGAGATGGGGGCCTTTGCCCGCATGATGGCGGCCAATGGCTGGATTGACGCCGCCCCGAGCGAGCACAGGCGCAGCGGTGCCTACAGCACCGAGTATGCCGATCCGCCCGAGCCGCGGGTGTTTCTCACCTTCGAGGGGACCCTGGACAACGTCATCACGCTCGCTCACGAGTTGGGCCACGCCTGGCACAGCTGGCTGCTGCGGGAGTTGCCGCTGGAACAGCGTGACTACCCCAAGACGCTGGCGGAGACCGCCTCCCTGTTTGCCGAGGCGCTGGTGCGCGATGCCCTGCTGGCGGCCACCGACAACATGGAGCAGCGTCGGGCCATCGCCTGGCTGGACGGGGAGCGCGCCGCCAGCCTGCTGCTCGACGTGCCGGCCCGCTTTACCTTCGAGCGGGCCCTGGTGGCGGCGCGGGAGCAGGGCTACGTGGGGGCCGGCCAGCTGCGGCAGATGATGAAATCGGCGCAGCAGCAGTGGTATGGTGACACCCTGAGTCAATATGACGAGCTGTTCTGGGCCAGCAAGGGCCACTTCTCCATCGCCGAGCTCGGGTTCTACAACTACCCCTATCTGTTTGGCTACCTGTTTAGCTTGGGGCTCTATGCCCAGCAGGCGCGGGCGGGGCGCGAGTTCGTCCACGCTTACCGGGAGCTGCTGCGCGACACCGGCCGCATGAGCGCAGAAGAGCTGGTGGAGAAGCATTTGGGGGTCGACATCCGTGAGCCCGCCTTCTGGCAGGAGAGCCTCGATTATGTGGAAGAAGCGGTCGCCCGCCTCGAGCGGCTGGTGTAGGCAGCACGGCGGTTTTTATCCTGGTGGCGGGCCCTGTGGCTCGCCACGCGCATTCAAAGGGGCTCGGCCCCGCAACCTGATACGAGCATTTGATGCAGCAACGAATCTACCCACAACAGTGGCAAAACCAGCATATCTATCCCGCCCTCGACTGCCCGCAGGTGGCCGCCGATCTCGCCCTGGCGCGCGCCGGTGTGGACGAACTCGGCCTGTTCATCGAGGGGCTTGGCGCCGTGCGAGCCAATGCGCAGGCGCTGCAGGATTTCTTGCGTGAAGTGCGGCTGCGGGCCCAGCGCATTCGAAACATCGGCTGGAACCTGGCCGTGCTGGCAGCCTGTCAGGGCAGTCAGGATGCCCGCGACGAGCTGGCCAAGCAGCTGGCTTCCCGTGCCCGCGCCCTCAATGCCGATCTGTTCAAGACCCTGGCCCCGGTCGAGGATCTGATGCTGGCCCTGCCGGAGGCTGAATTTGAGCAGCTGATGGCGGACTCCCTGCTGGGGGAGGAGGCGTACCGGCTGCGTCACGAGCGCCGCTTGCAGGATCAGCGCCTGCCGGTGGAGGCGGAGCAGCTGGTGATCGGTCTTGGCACCGACGGCCTGCACGCCTGGGGCAACCTCTACAACGATCTGGTGGGCAAGATCCGGCTGGTGATCGATGGCCGCGAGATGGGACTGGCCGAGGCGAGCAACCTGCTCTCCAGCCCGCTGCGGGCCCTGCGCCGGGAGGCGTTCGATGCCATCAGCGCCGGCTGGGAGGGGGAGCAGGAGACGGTGGCCGCCATCCTCAACGCCATCAACGGCTGGCGGCTTGAGCTTTCGCGCCAGCGTGGCCGCAGCCGCCAGCTCGATGCGCTCGACCTCTCCTGCCATCAGAGCCATATCGAGCGGGCGACCCTGGATACCCTGATGCAGGAGACCTGGCGTGCACGCGGGCTCGGTCAGCGGGCGCTGGGGCTGATGGCCGAGCGCCTCGGCATCGAGGAGCTGGGGCCGGAGGATTTGTTTGCCCCGCCGCCGGCCGCGGTGAGCCGCGAGATCCCGTTCGAGGAGGCCATCGAGATCATCGCCGAGGCGTTCTCCCGTTTTGATCCCGAGATGGGCGAGTTTGCCCGCATGATGGCCGAGAAGGGCTGGATCGATGCGGCGCCCACCCCCAACCGGCGTACCGGGGCCTACTGCACCAAGTTTGCCGAGCCGGTGGAGCCGCGGGTGTTCATCACCTATGCCGGCACCATGGACAACGTCATCACCCTGGCCCACGAGCTCGGCCACGCCTGGCACAACTGGCTCATTCGCGATCTGCCCATGAGCCAGCGCAGCTACCCCATGACGCTGGCCGAAACCGCCTCCATCTTCGCCGAGACCCTGGTGCGCAGTGCCCTGTTCGAGCAGGCGCAGACCCCCGAGGAGCAGCAGGCCATCGCCTGGGCGGAAGCCGACGGCGCCGCCACCTTCCTGGTCAATATCCCGGCCCGCTTCGATTTCGAGCGTGCCCTGGTGGCGGAGCGGGCGGCGGGCTATGTCTCGCCGGCGCGGCTCAAGGCGCTGACCGACGAGGCCTGGGGCCGCTGGTATGAGCAGAGCCTGTGCCGCTATCACCCCCTGTTCTGGGCGGCCAAGGCGCACTTCTCCATCGCGGGCTTGGGTTTTTACAACTACCCCTACCTGTTCGGCTATCTGTTCAGCCTCGGCGTCTATCAGCAGCTGATGCATCGCCAGAAGGCGGGGGAACAGAACGTGGCCCAGGCCTATCGCGACCTGCTGCGCGATACCGGCCGCATGAGCGCCGAAGATCTGGTGGTCAAGCACCTGGGCCAGGACATCCGCCAGAGCGCCTTCTGGCAGGGGAGCCTGGCGCT
This sequence comes from Aeromonas sp. S5(2024), assembly GCF_041403025.1. Taxonomy (NCBI): domain Bacteria; kingdom Pseudomonadati; phylum Pseudomonadota; class Gammaproteobacteria; order Aeromonadales; family Aeromonadaceae; genus Aeromonas; species Aeromonas sp. S5(2024). Next base: position 18,930 of record NZ_JBGLRI010000002.1, read on the forward strand.
GGTGGAAGCGGCGGTGGAGCGTTTCGCCCAGACTCGCGGCTAACACAGGCTTGCTGAATGAAACCGCCGGGCCGCCATGCTGTCCGGCGGTTTTTTATGGGGTGGATTTGCCTGGCTGCGGCTGAGCGGGCGGGCGCACCGGCCCCACCAGCAGGGGCCTCGGCTGGTGGCGCAGGTCCGGCTGGTAGCCGTTGAAAAAGAGGTTGAGCAGCACCGAGCTGAGGGTGGCCAGCAGGATGCCGCTGTGAAACAGCGGTTGCAGGGCGGCGGGGAAGTGCTGGAAGAAGTGGCCGGAGACGGTGGGGATCATGCCTATCCCTAAGCTGATGGCGACGATATAGAGGTTGTGGCGATTGCTGTTGTAGTCGGCCCTGGCCAGGATGCGGATGCCGGTAGCCAGCACCATGCCGAACATGACTATGCCGGCGCCTCCCAGCACGAAAGGGGGAATGGAGGCGACCAGCACCGACATCTTGGGCACCAGGCCGAAGGCGAGCAGGATTCCCCCCGACATGACGCAGACCCAGCGGCTCGACACCCCGGTCACGCTCACCAGCCCGATGTTCTGGGAGAAGGAGGTGTGGGGGAAGCTGTTGAAGATGCCGCCGATGATGGTGCCGATGCCATCCACCCGCAGGCCACGCACTATGTCACCCCGGCTGGCCGGGTGGCCGACGATGTCGCCGAGCGCCAGAAACATCCCCATCGACTCGATGAAGGTGATCAGCATGATGACGGTGAGGGTGGCGATGGAGATGGGAGCGAAGGTGGGCCAGCCGAAGGCGAACGGCACTATGGGGGCGAACCAGGCGGCTTCACTCAGGCCGTCCAGGCTCACTTCTCCCATGGCAATGGCCACTCCGAAACCGAAGATGATCCCGAGCAGTACCGAGATGTTGCTGAAAAAGCCCTTGGTGAAGCGGGTTACCAGCAGGATGAAGGCCAGCACCAGAAAGCTGGTGCCGATGTAGCGCAGGCTGCCGTACTCGGGGTTGCCCTTGCCCCCCGCCATCCAGTCGATCCCCACCTGCATGATGCTGATCCCGATAGAGGTGATAACCACCCCGGTCACCACGGTGGGGAAGAGCGGCATCAAGCGGCCGATGAGCGGCACCAGCAGGGTGGAGAGGATGCCGGCGGCGATGGTGGCGCCGAAGATGCCGGTGAGCCCCAGCGCCGGGTTGGCGCCGATGGCCAGCATGGGCATGACGGCGGCGAAGGTGACCGACATGATGACCGGCAGGCGGATCCCGGCGAAGCGGCCGATACCGAGGCACTGCAGCAGGGTGACGATGCCGCAGCAGAAGAGATCCGAACTGATGAGATAGGATATTTGATCTTTGGGCAACCCCAGGCTGCCGCCGATGACCAGCGGCACCGCCACGGCGCCGGCATACATCACCAGCACATGCTGCAGGCCGAGGGTAAAGAGCTGGCCGGGGGGGAGCAGGCGCTCTACTTCGTCGATGGCGCGGCCCTTGGCCGCCCCGGGGGGCTGGGTCTGGTTCATGAACAGATCACTCCTTGCGACCCGGCGGCAAGAGCCGGGCAAGATGGGGCAGGCTGGCTGCCCCGTTCATGGATGGGGTCCGGGTCGCCCTGGATCCGGCCGCGCAGGCGAAGGTTGCCTTCACGCGGTATCGCAGAGTGAGTGCAGGAACCGTGCTCAGTCGGTATGCATGGGTGTCTGTTGGCCCTGTTCATGCGCATTTTTGCAGGCGGGATCACGCTTGCACGCGCCGATGACTGACAATCGTTTGCCAGTCGATGGGGCCGGGCTTTCAGATTGGTAGCCCGGTTATCATTTCGGTCGGCCGGGCTCTCAGATTGATAGCCGGCAGCGGACGGTTGCGCACCGTCTGGTTTCATCCGTAACCGAGGGCGTGATCCAAAGCAAGAAAGTAGGATGTTTTGGTGGCGCAGGGCCCCGCCGCTGGGGTAGTTTCGATAAAACCGACACAGATCCTGAGGTCTTATCCATGATCATCTATCTGCATGGCTTCGATGCCACCAGCCCGGGCAATCACGAGAAAGTGCTGCAGTTGCAGTTTATTGATGATGATGTGCGTTTCGTGCACTACAGCACGGTTCACCCCCGTCATGACATGAGCCACCTGCTCAAGGAAGTGAAGAAGCAGCTCGACATGAGCACCGATCCCAAACCCCTCATCTGCGGGGTGGGGCTGGGTGGGTACTGGAGCGAGCGCATCGGCTTCCTGTGCGGCATCAAACAGGTGATCTTCAACCCCAACCTGCACCCCGAAATCACCATGCAGGGCAAGATCGACCGACCGGAAGAGTACGAGGATATCGGCACCAAATGTGTGTCTGAATTTCGTAGTAAAAATTCAGGAAATTGCCTCTGTATCCTTTCCGTTCAGGATGAAGTGCGCGATAATGGCGAAACTGAGCGTGAATTGAAGAATTATTACAACATCGTGTGGGATGAGCGAGAGACGCACAAGTTCAAGAACATCTCTCATCACCTGCAACAGATGAAGGCTTTCAAAGAAGCCTGATTGATCGTCACGTCATGGATTCAACTATCAAGGGAGCCGATGGCTCCCTTCGCTTTAATGGAACCGAGGTAATTAACCATGACCAATATTGTTGTCGTCGGCGGCGGTGCCGGCGGTCTGGAGCTGGCCACCAGCCTGGGCCGCAAGCTGGGCAAGAAGAACAAGGCCAAGATCACCCTGGTTGATCGCAACCGTACCCACCTGTGGAAACCCCTGCTGCACGAAGTGGCCACCGGCTCCATGGACGCGGGTATCGACGCCTTGAGCTACCAGTCCCACGCCAAGAACCACGGCTTCGACTTCCAGCTGGGTACCCTGACCGACATCAAGCGCGACGAGAAACGCATCGTGCTGGGGAAGATCGTCGACGATAACGGCGACATCGTGGTCAACGAGCGCGAGCTGCCCTACGACTACCTGGTGATGGCCATCGGTTCCGTCTCCAACGACTTCAACACCAAGGGCATCAAGGATCACTGCATCTTCCTGGACAGCCCCACCCAGGCGCATCGTTTCCACAACAGCATGATGAACCGCTTCCTGCAGTTCGCCACCGAATACCAGCCGGGCGACAAGGTGAAGATTGCCATCGTCGGCGGCGGCGCCACCGGTGTCGAGCTCTCTGCCGAGCTCTACAACGCGGTCGAGCAGCTCTATGCCTACGGTTTCAAGAATCTGACCACCGACAGCCTGAAGGTGACCCTGGTGGAAGCGGGCCCCCGCATCCTGCCGGCGCTGCCGGAGCGCATCAGCGGCGCTGCCCATCAGGAGCTGGTCAAGCTCGGCGTGGACGTGCGTACCGCCACCATGATCACCGAAGCGACCAGCGAGGGTCTGCACACCAAGGATGGCGAGCTGATTGAAGCGGACCTGATGGTGTGGGCAGCCGGTATCAAGGCGCCGGATTTCATGAAGGATATCGCCGGTCTTGAGACCAACCGCATCAACCAGCTGGTGGTGAAAGAGACTCTGCAGACCACCCGTGACGAGAACATCTTCGTCATCGGTGACTGCGCCGCCTGCCCGCAGCCGGACGGCAAGTTCGTGCCGCCGCGCGCCCAGTCCGCCCACCAGATGGCGACCCAGGCGTTCAAGAACATCCTGGCCAAGATGAACGGTGGCGAGCTCAAGCCCTACCTCTACCACGACCACGGTTCGCTGGTATCCTTGAGCCGCTTCTCCACCGTGGGCAGCCTGATGGGCAACCTGATGCGCGGTTCCATGATGGTGGAGGGCTACATCGCCCGTCTGGTTTACATCTCGCTCTATCGGATGCACCAGATTGCCCTGCACGGCTACGTCAAGACCGGCCTTATCATGCTGGTGGGCCGCATCAACCGGGTGCTGCGCCCGACCCTGAAGCTGCACTAAGCCGCCTGGGGCAAATGTGGCGGGGCGGCAATGCCCCCGCGCACCATGAAACGCGCACTATGAAAAAGGAGAGGCCCTGGCCTCTCCTTTTTTGTTGCGGGCGTATCAGGAGGCGTCCACCTGCAGGGTGCGCACCTCGGTGAGGGCAGCGGTGAAGAACAGCCGCGCCAGCTCCGGATCTCCTTGCCCGGCATCGCGGGCGACGTTGGCAATGTCGCCGCCGAGCAGGGTGATGGTGTTGCCCACCTTGCTCACCCGATCGATGAGGGAGCCGAACTGCTGGGAGAAGGCCGTCGTCTGGCCGAGGAAGCCTTGCTGACGCTGGATCTGCCCCTCAATCTGGTTCACCTGTCCCTCCAGGCTGCTCACCTTGTTCTGGGTCTGCGTCAGGGTGACGGCCAGGGCGATGAGGCCCGGCAGTCCCAGCAATCCCAGCCCCAGCAGGTAGAGTTTTTTCTTGTTGAGGGAGTCGAGCTCCTGCCGGGCACCGTCCAGGTTGGATTGCAGCCCGGCGATGGTGGCTTGCAGCTCCACGCCGATCCGTTGCAACGCTATGTTGTCTTGCGTGATGCGATCGTTGGCGGTCTGGCTGGCGGTCAGGGTCTGGGCGGTCAGGGTCTGGATGGGGGCGATCTCTTGCTGGACTAGATCGACGAACGCCTTGAGCGCATCGGGGTTGAAGGGGCCGGTATTGGCCAGCTGCTGGGTCAGTTGCAGCTCCAGGCGGGCAGCAAATGCCAGGACCTGCTGCTGCATGGTTTGCACCTGGGGCAGCAGGGCCGCGACCACCTCACCGACGTTCTGCTGGATGTTGATGGCGTTTTGCGGCAGACCGCTGAAGGACTGAATGGTCGCTTCGGCCTGCTGCATGTTGGCAATGGATTGGGAAAGAATGCCGTTGCTCATGGGATCTCCTTATGAAAGAGGGCGGCCAGGCCGCCCTCCCGGGGTTTAGGCGGCCAGGCGCGCCACGAAGTTGGCGATGGTGTCGGTCTGCGGCACTTGCAGCGGGCTCACCCCGGCCATCTGGGCCTTGATGGTGGTCACGTCGGTGAGCACCGTCTTGACCGTGGTGTCGGCGGCGGTCAGCCAGAGCTGACGGATGTCGTCGCCGCTGGTGATCCCCTTGTCCAGGTCGGTGATCAGGCTGCCCAGATCGGAGGTGAGGGAGTCCCAAGCGTTGCTCATCTGGGTGGCGGCGGTGACGGCGTTTTGCGCCTGTACCTGCAGCCCCTTGTAGCCGTTGCCGATCTGGGTGGCGATCAGCACCTCGCTGTTGAGGCTGCTGCGTTTCTGGTACAGATCCTGGCGGGCGCCCAGCGAGTTGTGCAGCACTATGGCGCCAGCCGTGATACCGCCGGCTCCGGCCACCATCATGGCAACCCCGCCGATGACCACCGGGGTCGAGGTGCCGGCGGTCACGAAGTCAGCCACGGCACCGATGGCGGTGACGAAGGCGCCACCAATCACCAGCAGCCCCCCGGCGACGATGCCGGCGATGGCGCCGTCGATGGCCGCGTTCACCTTGTCGATGTCGCCGTTGAGCTGGGCGAGCACCCCGTTATCCCCCTGCACCTTGCTGTTGAGGTTCACCACGATCCCCTGGAAGTTGCTGGAGTCGGTGATGAGGTTGTTGTTGAGATTGACGATCACCAGGCGGGTGTCGGAGGAGAGCCGCTGATATTCGGTGGCCTGCTCCTTGATGACGCTCAGCTGCCGGAGCCACTGCGCCTTGGTGGAGCCGGGCGGCAGCACGGCCGGAATGGCGTTTTGCAGGGCAAAGTAGTTGGAGATGTTGCTGATGTTGGTGATGATCTGCGGCTGGATGGTATTGAGATAGAGGTCGGCGTGCCCCTTCGCCAGCTCGAGCCCCTGGTTGATCTGGGTCTGGTTGTCCTTGAGGTTCGGGAACTGGCTGAAGTCCACCGGCACCTGCTGCTTGACGCTGTTGCAGTAGGTCTGGATCTGCATGGCTTGGGAAGCCTGGTTGGCCATACCCTGGTCCATGGTAATGGTTGTTGCGTTGGTCATTTGGCGTGTCCTTGCGTGGTGGGATTAAGCGTCGGGCAGGATGCCGTTGCCGGCGTAGGCTGCCTTGATGTCGTCAACCTGGCTCGAGAGCAGCTGCCAGGACTGGGTGTTGAGCGCCACGGTGCGTCGCAGCTGGCGTACGTCGTCGGGGCTGTTGAGGTCAGTGACCACGGGCACGGCCCCTTGGTAGGCGTCGGCCACCTTCTGCCAGCCTGCGGGCAACTGGGTAACGGTGTCGGCAACCCGGCTGTAGGTGTCGACAAACAGCTGGTTTTGCGCCTGTACCGACTTGGCCACGCTCAGCAGGGTGTTGGTGGCAGCCAGCGCCTGATAGGCCTGGGCCAGCTTGTCGGTGTTGGTCTTGAGCTCGCGGGCCGCCTGGCTGGAGCCTGCGATGCCGGAGGAGAGCGCCTCGAGGCCGGAGATCATGTACTGGGTCTGCTGATCGGTCTCTTTGGCTATCTCCTGCGACGTGGCGGGTTTGGCCCCCTTGTCGGCCGGTTTCTGCTCCAGTGTCAGCGAGGTGACGATGGCTCGCCCCAGCTGGTTGACGCCCTCACCGGCCTTGCCACCCTCATCGACGATCGCCTGGATATTGGCGGCAATAGCCTGGTTGAGGGTGTCAATGATCTCGGTCTGACGCTTGGCGTCGGCCATCAGATCCTGCTCGAGCTGGGTGATGACGTCGTTGAACTGCGTCATCAGGGGGCGCAGGGAGCTCCAGGCCACCTGCACGCGGGTATTGAGTGCCTGGGCATTGAGCCGGTAGCTCTGGGACTGATCGACGAGGGACGTCAGTTGCTGTCCCAGCCGGGCCCCACCCGCGAGAACGGTGGCGTCGTCTTCTTGACCCAGCAGGCGGTTGAACGCGGCGACCAGGGCGTAGAAGTTGGAGCCGTTGCTCAGCAGGTGGATAAGGCCGGACAGGTTGGTCTGCTGGTAATAGCGTGCCTGATTCATCATCTGGGCCTGGTAGGCCTCGATTTTTACCGCGAGGGTGGAGTCGATCTCGCTGTTGGCCAAGGACTGCTGCATCAACAGCAAGTTCGCATAGGTCTGGTTGAGCAGGGCGGGTGAGGTCGCCGACAGGTAGGCGGCCAGCAGACCTTGATCCCCCAGATCCAGGGTGGCGATCGTGGTCATGACATGGTCTCCATAGCGTTGTCGGCGAGCGAGCTGGTGGGGGAACATGCCCCCAGTGCGAGGGTGGGGTGAGGTAGTCGGGTATCCTGCTGCATCATGCTGCTTTCCTCGTGACTAAGTGGGTCTGTCCCCGCGCTGGTGCCGGGACAGACTCACCCTAGGGAAAGGCAAAATGGGTCACAACTGATAGTTTTGTCACTTGATGTTTGAGCCGGATCGGCTAATGAAAGGGGCGTCTGCACGGGGCGTTTTGGTGGCTCGGCGTTGTCTTTTGCCGATAACTTCTGCCAGTAAACAGGCCTGTCAACGGGCTGTGGCTGTGGGATATGGGAGACGATCAGCCAGGGTCTGGCTGGCACGTATCGAGTCTGCCTGCTTGCCTGGTCTCCTGCGCTGCTTTAGGCTGTCTGCCCAGTACACTCCACAAGGAAAGCAAGATGATCCTCTCAACCACTCCCACCCTGGAAGGCAAGACCATTCGCGAGTACCGCGGCATCGTCGTGGGCGAAGCCATTCTCGGCGCCAACGTGTTCAAGGATCTGTTCGCCGGCATCCGCGACATTATCGGCGGCCGCTCCGGCGCCTATGAAAAAGAGCTGGCCCGAGCCCGGGAAATCGCCTTCGACGAGCTCAAGGAGCGCGCCGCGGCACTAGGGGCCAATGCGGTGGTCGGTATCGACATCGACTACGAGGTGGTGGGGCAAAGTGGCAGCATGCTGATGGTCAGCATCAGCGGCACCGCCGTGCTGGTTTAAACCTGCGCTCCCCCTGCTTTGGCAAAGGCCGATAACCTGGTTATCGGCTTTTTTGTGGGTGCTGGCGGTGCCGCTTTCCTGGCCATCAGCGGAAAATGTGCCAATGCATGCTCATAACTTGTTGATTGTTATCTTTAATATTTTTTAATAATGGCCCGCTGCCGATTTCATATTTTTTAACTGGGCGGCGGTGAGCTGTCAGCACTAGAGTGTGTGCCATCAGGACGACATCCGGCATGGATGAATTTTATCTCTCTCAAGGCGTATCAAGATGCACAAAAAATCAGCTCTGTTGACCATCATCACCCTGGCCATCACTGCCCATGCTGGCAGCGTTGTGGCGGCCGTGCCCAACTTCAGCGCCAGCTGCCCCATGAATATCCAGGTCAAGGGAGAAGGGGGAAGCGTCTACATCAACGGCAAGAAGGCCACCCTGAAAACCGATGCCCCCAATGCCTATTCGGCCCAGAGCGGCAAGATCATGATCGGCATCACCTCGGATTCCGCCACCAGCGAGCCCAGCATCGACTACGCCATCAAGCACGACAAGCGTGCCAATGGCATCTGTACCGTACAATCCTGGTCGGCAGGCAAGGCGGCCGCGTTGCCGATGGCCAAGGGGAACTCTCCCTATCAGGGCAAGTGGACCGCCAAGAACAGCGGTACCGGTCAGACCGTGGCCGAGATCCGGATCGATGGCAAGGAGCAGGTGTGGGTCAACGAGGTCAGGGTGAAGGCCAAGCGCACTGACGGTGCCCTGCAGTTTCGTCAGGGGATGATCCTCTATACCCTGCAGGGCGATCCCCGAGTGCGCAGCGAAAGCAGTTGGCAGGATACGGATGCCGGCTCGACCGGTCCTATCTCCTTTGAATAAATTCGTTTCCCAATTCCGATAAAAGCGACGCAGGCCATGGCCTGCGTCGCTTTTTTACTGGTCTGCTAAGGGGCGCGCTATGAGCGGTTACACTCCGGCCAGGGTATTGGCTTCGCCGTACCAGTCCAGCTTGTCGGCCAGCGTCACCACCGAACCGATGATGATCAGGCTCGGACTGCCGACCTGGGTTGCCAGCAGCGCCAGCTGTTGCAGCTCGCCGCGTACCACCCGCTGCTGCAGGTGGGTGCCCTGCTCCACCAGTGCTACCGGGGTGTGGCCGGGCAGGCCGTGAGTCTGCAGCTCGTCCTGAATGCGGCCGGCATGGGCCAGCCCCATGTAGAAGACCAGCGTCTGGCGAGGGGCCGCCAGCGCCGACCACTCCTGTGCGATATTGCCCTCCTTGTCGTGGCCGGTGATGAACTGCACCCGCTGGGCGTGATCGCGGTGGGTGAGGGGAATGCCGCTATAGGCGGCGCAGCCTGAGGCCGCCGTAATGCCCGGTACCACCGAGAAGGGGATCCCCGCCTCGGCCAGGGTCGCCAGCTCCTCGCCACCACGACCAAAGATAAAGGGATCGCCCCCCTTGAGCCTGACCACCTGTTTGCCCAGCCGTGCCTGATCCAGCAACAGCTGGTTGATCGCCTGTTGGGGTACGCAGTGGCGGCCCGCCTCCTTGCCGACAAAGATCCGCTCGGCATCCCGGCGAACAAGTGCCAGCACCTCCTGCGAGACCAGCCGGTCATAGACCACCACATCCGCCTGTTGCAGCTGCTGCAAGCCGCTCAGGGTGAGCAAACCTGCATCGCCGGGGCCGGCGCCCACCAGGGTGACGTTTCCCTTGCTCTGCTGTGGTTCATTGAGCAGCGCGTTGATGCTCTCTTCGGCGGCCTGCTGTTGACCGCGAGCCAGCTGGCATGCCAGTCGCTCATGGCTAAAGAGCCGCTCCCAGAAGCGGCGTCGGGCCAGCTTGTCCGGTATGGCCTTGACCCGCTCGCGCAGCTTGCCCGCCAGCGCCGCGAGCTGGCCGAGGTGTTGCGGCAGCATGGCTTCGAGTTTTTCCCGTAGCTGGCGGCTCAGTAGCGGCGCCGCTCCTGCGCTGGAGATGGCCACCATCAGCGGCGAGCGGTCGATGATGGCGGGCATGATGGCGCTGCAATGGGCAGGAGAGTCCACCACGTTGCAGAAGATCTGGCGCAGGTTCGCTTCGTTGAAAACCAGCTGGTTGACCTCGGGCTGGTTGGTGGCGGCGATCACCAGCCATTTGCCATCGAGCAGCTCGGGGTGAAAGTCGGCGGCGCAGACGGTCAGTAGTCCCTGCTCGGCCCAGCTCATCAGCTGGGGCTCGAGATGGGGGGCATTGATGGTCACCCGGGCTTTGGCATCGAGCAGCAAACGCGCTTTGCGCACCGCTACTTCGCCACCACCGACGATAAGCACCGGCTTGTGTTGCAGTTGACAGAAGAGAGGGAGAAAGTCCATAACGGGCTCCGGATGCGGGTCCGGCAGCAGCGGGCTGCGCAGGACGAAAAGAGGAGAAGGAGTAGAAACTCAGTGAGAGGAAAAAGGGGGAAGCGTGATCCACGCCCGGGCCAACGACAGATCCCCACCGGTTGTCGGCCACTATGATCAGCTTCCCCAAACGAGGTTTTTCCTATTGCACCGCTTTGACATGCATGTTGGCGACGTACTGATCTTCGGCCCAGAAGATGCGGTCAGCGACCATGGCTTCCGGGTTGAGGGTGACGCCGCGCAGCACCCGCTCCTTGAACTTGTGATAACCGGCCCGGTCGATGAGATGACCCATGTGCAGGTAGATGGGCTTGCCATCCAGCATCTCGGCCTCAAACTCGAACAGGTTCTTGATCACCGCGTGCAGTACCTCTTCGGTCACCCAGTTGAGGAACAGCTTGCCGGTACGAGGGGTCTTTTTGCTGGTGCGTCCCCCCAGCTTGACCATGTAGAGCTGCTTGGGATCCCGCTGCCAGGCCAGGGTCGGGCAGGCCAGCACGCACTCGCCACAGCCGATGCACTTGCTCTCCTCCTTGACCGCCTTGCCATGTTTGATGGCGAGGCAATCCACCGCGTGGTGGCTGCACGCCTTGACGCAGGCGCCGCAGCCGATGCAGCGCTCGGCATTGAAGTGGATCTTGGCGATGCCGAGGATGCCGAAGTCGGCCATGTTGGCCTTGGCGCAGTCGTTGGGGCAGCCGGCGATCACCATCTTGAGGTGATAGGGGTTGGGGTAGAGGTGTTTCTCCATCCGCTGGGCCAGCCCGGTGCAGTCGATATTGCCCTTCTGGCAGATGGTGTTGCCCTGACAGGCGACGATATTGCGCCCGCCGATGGTTTGGTAACCGGCGCGGGTATCATCCACCTCTATGCCGCAGGTCTCCACCTCGATCTCCTTGATAAAGGGCTCGAGGGCGGCGTTGACCTTGTCCATGTCCTGATACTTGATGCCGGGCATCGCCAGCTTCTGGCGGGTGGTCAGGTGGATCAGGCCGTTGCCGTACTGTTCGGCGATCTGCTGGGCTACCGCCAGCAGGTGGGCGGGCATGATCCCGCCGGGAATGCGCACGCTGATCATCGCCTCACCGCGTACTTTTGATAGGCGGTATTCGTTCTTGGCGCGGGCCTTGATGATGTCGATATCGAGACTCATGGTGTTCTCCCTCAGTCGATCAGATGCTGGGCCTGGTCAAAACGAAAGACCGGTCCATCCACGCAGATATAGGTGTCACCCATCCGGCAGTGGCCACACTTGCCGACGGCGCAGGCCATGCGGCGTTCGTAGTCGACCCAGATGCGCTCCTTGGGGATGCCGCGCTCAAGCAGAGCGAGCACCACGAAACGGATCATGATGGGAGGGCCGACCACGATGGCCTGGATATCCTCCTTGTCAGCGAGATCCAGCTGATCGATGTAGTCGGTGACCCGGCCGATGCGAAACTGCTCACTCTCCTCACCCTCATCCAGGGTGACGATGAGATTCTGGCGCTCGGCCCAGAGCTGCATCTCGTGGCGATAGAGCACCGCCTGCTCGTTCTTGAAGCCGAGGATCATATCGAGGGATTTCACCTGTTCCGGGTGTTTGCTAAAGCGGCGCAGCAGCCCCTTGACTGGCGCGACGCCGGTGCCGCCCGCCACCACGATGAGGTGCTGGTTGCGATAGGTCTCCAGCGGATAGCCGTTGCCGTGGACGCCGCGCATCCACATCTTGTCGCCCACATCGAGGGCAAACAGGGCATCGGTGACCTTGCCGACCTTGCGGATCAACAGATCCACATAGCCATCGCCATAGTCGGAAACCGAGATGGGCGCCTCGCCGACGGTGGGCAGGGAGATTTCGACAAACTGGCCGTAGTGGACATCAAAGTCGCGGGAGACCCGAAAGTTCCACTCCAGCTCGGTGTGGCGCTCGATGGCCAGAATGGTGTAGGCCTTGGGCAACAAGCGGTTTTCGACCACGTCCTGCAGCTGTTCTGCTGTTGCGGTTTGCTGGCACTGGCACATATCAGTTCGCCCCCTGCGCGTGGTCGGCCGCGATGGTCTGTTCGACCACATCGGTCATCTTGTTGATGATGTTGCTAAAGGAGATGTAGTGAGGGCAGCGATCGTCGCAGCGGCCGCAGCCGACGCACATGTGCTCCTCCCCCTGACGGGCCTTGTAGTCATTGACCTTGTGCAGGGCGCGATAACGCAGACGCTCGCCGTGTTTGGCGCGAAAACCGTGGCCACCGGCCATGTCGCTGAAGCCATCCACCATGCAGCTGGCCCACTGGCGACGGCGCTCACCCTGCTTGGGATTCTCCGCATAGGTGAGGTCGTGCACGCTGTAGCAGCTGCAGGTCGGGCAGGAGGTGGTGCAGCGGCCGCAGCCGATGCAACGGCTGTCGTACTCGGCCCAGACCGGATGGGCGGTGAGGATCTGGCGGATCCGCTGCGGGTCGTCACAGACGCTGTCCGGGGTGCGGACCTTGACCGGGTTGCTCTGGACAAACTCCGGGGTGAAGTCGTCGGGCTCGCCCAGCTCGGCAAAGTAGCCGAGCAGTTCGGGATCTTTGACCTCGATGCGGGCTCCCTCATCGCTCAGACGAATGGCGGCGGCGTAGTCCCGGGTCTCATTGCTGCCCATGGCGACGCAGAAGCAGTTCTCGAAGCTCTCGCGGCACTCCAGCAGCACCAGCTTTAGTTTGCTGCGCAGCCGGGCGTAGTAGACGTCGCTGTTCTGGCCGTTCTTGAGATAGACCTGATCCAGCCTGCGCAGGGCGTGGATATCGCAGCTGCGCAAAAACAGCAGGGTGGGCTTGGCCTCCACCTTTGATTCGCGCAGTTCCAGATTGTCGAAGTGGAACAGGGTCTGGGTGATGGGGAGCACCACCTCTTTCGGAGAGAAGTGGGACTTCTCCTGCCACACCAGATCGGCCGGATGACGGATGCTGTGATAGGTGACGTTGTCGGTGTCGGAGAAGCGGCCGCCCCGATATTCGGCCGCGGGCGCCATGATCCGGTAATCGGGCAGCAGCCGCTCGAACAGCTGCGCCAGCGCGGGATGGGTGAGAAGAAACGACATAAATAAACACCTTGTATGAGGGCGAGATGCCCTGGCATAGGGATGAGGAGCAGACCGCTCAGAGTGTCTGGCACCTGTGCTGGCCGCGCTTGCCTCGCCACGGTCTGTTTTTATGACTCATGTTGCTCAACTGACCCGATTGTTATTGTGTTGGCGGCGCGTGCGTCGCGGCAGGTCGGGTCATGCCTGTAAAATCCTTGTCAATTGAGCAGGGCGGCCTGATAGCCTGCGCACTTGCCCATCACGTAACCGAGCTCCAGCTTGTCGGGATCACGGGTAAAGCGGGAGACCGGGAAGTAGTCGGCCGGCGCTATCACCTCGATCTGGCAGTCCGCCGGCGGATGGGCGATGAAATCGAGCGCCCGGTTGTAGCTGCGATCCCGCTGCTCCAGCGCCTGCGCCAGGGCGGGGCGAGTTTTCAGCAGGGTGCGGATCATCCAGGGGAAGGGCATCGGCTTGAGCCGATAGCCCAGTGGTTCGGAGAGGATCACCGTCAGCTGACGGGCGCCGCGCCGGTAGGCCTCGATCACCGGGATGGAGTCGGCCACCCCGCCATCGGTCATCGGCACCCCGTGCACTTCCGGGTATTCACGAGAGGCGAGGGGAATGGCGCAGCTGGCGGGCAGCACCTCGTTCATGTTCTCCGGCTTGACCCGGATGTACTCCGCCTTGCCAGTCAGGGTGTTGGTCACCACCGCGTAGAAGGGAATGCCGCTTTGCCGGTAGCTGTGTACGTCCAGCGGGTACTTGCGACAGCTGGTGTGCCATAGCCAGTGGATATCCACCAGATTTCCCCCCTTGGCGAAGCGCAGCGGATCCATGAACTCCTGGCGGCAGGCCAGTTCGGTCAGAATATCGTGGCTGCGACCATGTTGGCTGGCGAGATAGGCCAGCAGGTTGGTGGCGCCCGCCGAGACGCCGATGGCAAAGTCGAAAGGGTGGTAATCGTGCTCGATGAAGGCATCCAGCACGCCGCTGGCGAAGATGCCGCGCATGGCGCCGCCTTCGACGACCAATGCGTGGGGAGAGATGGTTCTGTTCATATGGGGGCCTCGTCGCTGAGCCGGCAGTGCCGAGTCGTGTCGAAAATGCCAGCGCGGGGCTGACGAGCGGAGTGGGGCCATTCTAGGCAGGGGTTATTGTTCGGGATATCTGTCAATTTTAAATCAGTCGTTTTGTTTTTATGAACAAAAAGACCCAAGGTGACCACTTGTGACGCTCGCTGGAACTGGACTAGGATGGAGACGATTTTTGTCCGTCGGCCCCGGGAGCGGGGCCCCATCATCTTTGTCAGGGAGTACGCAATTCATGGCTCTGCTCAAACCGCCGGGGCTCAAGTCCGGCGATACCATCGGCTTCTTTTCTCCCTCCAGTGCGGCTACCGCCTGGGCACCAAACCGCTTTGCCCGTGCCGGGGCGTTTCTGGAGGGGCAAGGCTTCAGACTCAAGGCGGGCAGCCTCACCGGCCAGCAGGATCACTGGCGATCCGGCTCCATCGCCGCCCGGGCTGACGAGCTCAATGCCCTGATTCGCGATCCAGAGGTACGCTGCATCATGTCGGTGATTGGCGGCAACAACTCCAACGCCCTGCTGCCCCACCTCGATTTTGATGCACTCAAGCGCGATCCCAAGATAGTCATTGGCTACTCCGACGTGACGGCCCTGCTGCTCGGCATTCATGCCCGCACTGGCCTCGTCACCTTCTACGGGCCTGCGCTGGTGGCCTCTTTCGGCGAGCTCTCGCCGCTGGTGGACGAGACGCTGGCGGGCTTTCGCCAGATCTGCCAGACCGGTGGCGCCACCGTGCCCCACACAGTGCCGACCCCGGCGCAATGGACCGAGGAGCGGCTTGACTGGGAGAACCAGACCCGTGCCAAGCAGTGCCAACCAAACCGGCTGATCTCGGTGGGCTCCGGTCGGGTGCGGGGCCGGCTTATCGGTGGCAACCTCAATACGATGGCGGGGATCTGGGGCTCCCCCTATATGCCGGCCATCGAGCAAGGGGACATTCTGCTGCTGGAAGACAGCCTCCATTTGGCCGCGACGGTGGAGCGCTCGTTTGCCCATCTCAAGCTGTGCGGGGTGTTTGATCGCATCGGTGCCCTGGTGCTCGGCAAACACGAGCTGTTCGACAGTCAGGGCAGCGGCCGGCGGCCGCTCGATATCCTGCTGGAGGTGGTGGGGGAGCCAACTTTCCCCATTCTGGCGGAGTATGACTGCGCCCACACCCACCCCATGCTGACCCTGCCCCTTGGCATCGAGGCGATGCTGGATCTCGATGCCCAGCGTCTCACCCTGTGCGAGCCCTGGCTCGGTGAGTAAGCCCGCGTTGGCTGCCATGGCCGCATCGGCAAATAGACAAAGAGGTCGCCTGGGCGACCTCTTTGTCATCTGTCCCGCGGTAGCGGGGCTCAGGGCAGGGCGTCGGGCCGGAAGCTGGCGCGGATCTGCGGCACCAGAGGGGCTACATCGAATCCCTTCTCTTCGCCCAGCACAGGGTGGAGCAGGGCCAGATCCGGGATGGGGGTCATGTCGCCCGCCAGCAGCTGGCGAGTGGCCTGGCCCATCTGATAGAGCTGGCGCACCGGGGCAAACTGGGTCGCCAGATTGAGGGAGTCATCGGCGCGGGCAAAGGCCATCATGGGGATCTGGTAGCTGGCATCGCGGGGCGGCTTGTCGCCGTGAATGCCCTTGCCGGCGGACATCAGGAACGGCTGGTGATCGCCAAACGCCACCACCAGATAGCGTTTGCCTGAGCGATCCAGGCTGGTCAGCAGATGCTCCAGCGACGCCATGGCATCCACCACACCGGTGTAGTAGGTGTTGAGCAACTGGCGATCGGCGTCACTCTGATCCGGGCAGGCCTTGTCGAGTTGCTGGGCCTGGTAGCGATCCCCGTCAAAGGGGCCGTGCCCCTGCATGGTGACCGCGTAGGCAAAGAGCGGCTGCTCATCTTGCTCGCTGCGCTTGAGCAGGTGGTCGATGAGGGCATCGTCCGAGATATAGAGCCCCTTGTGTTCGAGCGTGGAGAAGCGGGTATCGAACCAGCGCTCCTCATAGCCAAGGGCCGGGATCGCCTTGGCACGGCCCCAGAATTTCTCCACATAGGGGTGGGCAAACAGGGTCTGGTAGCCACTTTGCTTCGCACTTTGCGCCAGGCCCGGCACCTGCTCCGAGAGGTAGTAGTAGGGCACCACCCCCTGTTTGAGCAGCCCCACCGGCAGGCCGGTGTTCATCTCGAACTCCGCCAGTACCGTCATGCCGCCGGTGGTGGGAGAGTGGATGGTCTTGTGCCACTGCTGCACGCTGGCCGGCAGGCTCAGGGTGGGGGGCGGCGTGCATATCTTGCCCTGCCAGCCGAGCCAGAGGGATTCATATTGCAGCACGATCACCAGATCGAAACGGGGCGGCTGGCTCAGGCTGACGTGGCTGAGCTGAGGGGTGAACTCGTTGATCTGCAAGGGATAGCGAAACACGCTGCCACTTTGCAGCATCTCGTCCACCAGGTTGAACAGATAGAGGCCGGGCCCCGAGCGGATGATGTCTCTGTGGTAGTTGACCGCTCTGTCCACGTAGCGAATGTTGGGCCCCAGCAGCTTGTTGCCGGTCTGGGTGGCGAACACGCACAGCGCAAAGAAGGCGGCGGTGGCGGCCAGGGTGCGCAGGATCCAGCGCGACAGGGCGAAGCGCCAGCACAAGAAGAGGGCGAGCGCACCGCCCAGCAGCGGCAGCACCGGGTGCTGCTCCAGCAGGATGCGCAGCAGCGCCACCAGGTTGCCGAGATCGTCCCCCCCGAGCGGTACGCCGTAGATGGCGATCTTCATGAAGTTGGCCAGCAGCCCGATGCCGGACAGCGCCGTGAACACCAGCCCCATATAGAGGTTGAAGCCCGCCAGCGCGCAGAGGCTCCAGCCCAGCACCATGCTGCCCCAGGCGAGGTAGTAGTGCTCGGGGCGAAAGCCTGACCAGAGCAGAAATTCCCCCAGTTTGAACACCACGAAGCCGTGCAGCAGCACGAAGGTGAGGTTGCCGAGCAGCAGGCTGCCGGCGACGCGCCAGCGCAGATTGCGCCTGAGGGTGGGCAGCACCACCTTCAGCACGGCGGCGCTCAGGGCCAGCACCAGCAGCAGGCTGGTGCAGAGATAGGTGAGGTTGAAACCCCGCTCCGGCAGGGTCTGCAGGATCTGGCTGAATTCACCGCTCTCGGGCCTCTCCTTGAGCAGCAGGCCGATCCGCAGCTGATAGCGGCTGGCCAGGGCGTCGTCGGGGGCGCGCAGGGTGCTGTTGAGATCCAGGGTGCAGCGCCCCTTGCGGCACTGCTGGCGCTTGTCCACCGGCTGGCTCAGCTGATCGATGCGCTCGCCCCTATCATTGAGCAGCTCCACCCTGACCTTGTCACCCTCCTGCAGCGGCCCGCGCAACTGCCACTGGCTGCGAACCACCAGATAGAGGCCGCGGCTGTCGCTCTTGTAGAGCAGGGCGTGACGGGTGAGGGTGGCGATAGGGTTGTCCGCCGGCCCCAGCACCAGCGGCTGGGCTCGGCCGAGCCAGCTGGCGGGGTTGATCTGCGGCAGCAACAGGGTCAGCAGCAACAGCGCCGCCAGCATGGCGAGCAGCACGGAGGGCAGAGCGGGCACCCTGGCTGACAAGCGCGCTGAAGTGGGGGCTTTCATATGGGCTCATCCTTTGAGCGAGTGACGATGAAACATGGCCGCTGCATTTAATTTGACCCGATGGTGATGGGCTTGTTCCTTGTTGTCAATTTAATGACCGAACAATGAATATTGTGTGACCGTGAAACCATGCAAACTGTGATCCCGATCCGGGGGCCACACTCATTCTGTGATGAAAGCGTCATCATGGCGCTTTGCCGCTGGCCTGCCTCTGCCTTGCTGCTTAGTCTCTCAATATGGATGGAGGTACATGTATGAATCCCAAAGTAGCGGCACGTCAGGCAAGATTGCTCCGCATGCTGGAGAGCAAACAGGAGATCCGGATCGGGCGCGAGCAGGACTGTCCCTTGTCCGTGGCCAAGCTGGTGCGACTCAAGGAGGATCATCCGGCGGTGCTCAAGGTCTATCGTCACGGCCTCACCGCCGAGGTGTTCCACCTCAAGGTGGAGGGACATCACTGGTGCCTGAAGCGGCGCCGGCACGACTCCCTGGTGGCCAACGTGGACGGCAGAACCGCCTTTCTGACCGAGCTGGAGCGCCGCCGCGAGATTGAGGCCCTGCGGGAGTTGCACCCCACCATCCTGGCCAACGTGGTATGTACCTGTTTTGGCTCGGCCCGCGCGGGCGTGCTGGTCTCCCCCTGGCTACGGGGCGTGCCGGTGCATGAACTGAACGAGCGCAACCTGGCGCAGATGCTGGCGGTGCAGGCCGAGCTTGCCCATTGGGGCTGGTTCGACTGGGATCCGAGCCCCGGCAACCTGCTCGACGATGGCCAGCAGATCAGTGTGTTCGACTTTGGCTACATGTGGCCCTTTGACCCCCGCCATGAATTCAATTCCAACGGCCTCACCGATCCCGCATTTCACGTGCCGGAGCGGCTGGAGACCCGCACCCTCTCGGGCCTGTGGCTCGACGAGCCGGATCCGCTGCCGCAGTTTCGCTACTGGCGCGGCCTGTGCATCAATTGGGCGCAGCGGGAGCTGCAACACCTGACCCGGGAGGGGGCGAGCGCACCGGTGCTGGCCCGCTTGCAGAGCCTGCTGGGGGAGTGGCGCTCGGCGCTGGCCAGCGAGGAAGCGCTGGCTGCCAACTGGTGGCGCGACATGTATCGCAGCCATCGGCTCGACATTGCCGACGATCTCAGCGGCAAGAGCTGCGGCCCGCTCACCCTGCGCCGGCTCGACTGGTTGCAGCAGGCGGTGACCGAACACTTCGCCGAGCTGGTGGACAACCTGGGCCCCGACGAGGCGGGCTTAAGTCAGGCGGCGCTGCTGAGCCGACTGGAAGGGCTGCGCGAGGAGATCCGGGCCAACCTGCTGCCGGTGCCGACCCTGGTGGGCTAGGGAGAACCGCATTTAGATTTCATCTTCATATCACCACATATAAAAAGAGGGGCCAGCCGGCCCCTCTTTATTATTTCCATGCGGTGTCAGTACATCAGTCGAGCAGCTCCTGGTGGAGGCGGTTGACGATGTGGCCCGCCTCGTCTTCCTTGACCAGGAAGCAGAGGTTGTGGGCGCTGGCGCCGTAACAGATCATGCGGATGTTGTGCTCGCGAATGGCGTCAAAGACCTGACTGCCCACCCCGGCCGCCTCGCTCATCCGGTTGCCGATGAGCGCTACCAGCGCCAGCCCCGTCTCCACCTGCACCTTGCACAGCTGGCCAAGCTCCGCCAGCACCTTGTCACCGAGGATGGGCTCGCCGTTGCTCTGGCTGCCGGTGTGATCCAGGGTCAGTGACACGCTCACCTCCGAGGTGGTGATGAGATCCACCGAGATGCGGTGGCGGGCCAGGATGCCGAACACCTCGGCCAGAAAACCGTAGGCGTGGAACATGTTGAGGCTGTGCAGGGTGACCAGCACCTGGTTGCGGCGCAGGGCCACGGCGCGAAACAGCGGATTGGTGCGAGTGCTGGCGCGGATCCAGGTGCCGCCGGCAGCCGGATCCTTGCTGGAGCCGACAAACACCGGGATGTCCTGGCGCACCGCCGGCTGCAAGGTGGCCGGATGCAGCACCTTGGCGCCGAAGGTAGCCATCTCGGCCGCCTCCACGAAGCTGATTTCGGGGATGGGGCGGGCCCGGGTGACCAGGCGCGGATCCGTGGTGTAGATGCCGGGCACGTCGGTCCAGATCTCGATGGTTCCGGCGTCGAGCGCCTCGGCCAAGAGGGCCGCGCTGTAATCGGAGCCGCCCCGGCCGAGGGTGGTGGTGCGCCCATCGCCGTCGGCACCGATAAAGCCCTGGGTGATGATGAGGCTGTCGCCAAGCAGGGGGCCCAGCGCGGCCTGGCAGAGGGTGCGGGTGGCGGCCAGATCCACGCTGGCCTTGCCAAAGCGGCTGTCGGTGCGCAGCAACTGGCGCGCATCCTGCCAGCAGGCTTTCACGCCTCGCTGGCGCAGCAGTTCGGTAAAGAGGCGGGTGGACATCAGCTCGCCGCAGGCGATGAGGCGATCAGCCAGTTCGGCATCGGTGTGCAGATGGGCCTGGCGCGCCATGGTGCGGATCTCGCCGAGCTGGCCGTGGATGAGGTCGCTCAGATCGCCTGGGTCGCCCAGCTCCGTCAGAATGGCCTGCTGGATCTCGGTGAGCCTGGCCAGTTGCGCCTCCTGGCCCGCCTCGTCCAGATCGCCCTGAGCCAGTGCCACCAGCAGGTTGGTGACGCCGGCGCTGGCGCTCAGCACCACCATCCGGGTGGCCGGGTTGGCCAGCACCACATCGGCGCAGTTGTTCATGGCTGCCGCATTGGCGACGCTGGTTCCGCCAAATTTGGCGACATTGATCGGGCTCATTGCTTACTCCTGTCTTAATATGAAAATCCGGATCCATCGGGCAAAAAGAGAGGAGGAGGCTGAAAATGGCAGGAATGATCGAAGCTATCCCGGCCAGAAGCACTCCACCCGCAGAGCCCATCCCGTACCCGCCCCTGACGGGGCGCGGTGGGGGATGACCACTACTGATGACAACCCGGGGGATTCAGCCCCCGCAGCCGACACTGAGGTATCCAGTTGCCTCAGATGTCTCGGCGCTGCTCCCCCTGACCCAAGTTCACCGGACACTGGTGTCCTCCCTCGGGCTGCCTGGGCAGCGCTCCTCTTCTGGCTCCACCAGGGCGGTGGAGTGCATTTAGAAATACCTTGCGTTGGATTGCACTGTCAATCGAGTTTGTGAAAAAGTTCAAAAAGTCAGCCAAGCCAACGCAAAATCAATTACTTATACGATTGTCTTTGACAAAACCTTGGAGCGACGCTGCCAGTTGTAGAGGCGCTGGCGTGCCACCGGCAGATCTTCCACCTCCAGCGGATCGAAGCCCCGTTCCCGGAACCAGTGGATGGAGCGGGTGGTGAGCACGAACAGGCGGCGGATGCCGAGCCGCTTGGCCCGCTCGGCCACCTTGGCCACCAGCTGATCCCCCCGGTTGGAGTTGCGGTAGTCGGGGTGGATGGCGACGCAGGCCATCTCCGCCATCGCCTCTTCCATGAAGCAGTAGAGGGCCGCGCAGCCGATGATGAGGCCGTCGCGCTCGATGATGGTGAACTTGTCGATCTCCATCTCCAGCTGCTCGCGGGAGCGGCGCACCAGAATGCCTTCCTCCTCCAGCGGGCGGATGAGATCCAGGATGCCACCGATGTCCTCGATGGTGGCGGCGCGCGCCTGCTCGGCGCTTTCGCGCACGATCTGGGTGCCGAGGCCGTCGCGGCTGAACAGCTCCTGCAGCATGGCGCCATCATCCTGATAGCTCACCAGGTGGGAGCGGGGCACGCCGCCGCGGCAGGAGGCGATGGCCGCGCGCAGGTAGCGGGCGGTGCCGGACATCTCTTCCCCCGCCTGCTCCAGTTCTACCAGCAACTCTTCGGCCTGCTCGGGGAAGAGCTCGGAGATGGCCTCGCCGTGGCGATCCATCACCCCCTGGGTGCTGCTGAAGCAGATGAGTTTGTCTGCCTTGAGGTCCACCGCCACCCGGCGGGCCACCTCTTCCGAGCTCAGGTTGAAGCTCTCGCCGGTGACCGAGCAGCCGATGGGGGAGATGAGCACCAGGCTCTTCTGATCCAGCTGGCGGGTGATCCCCTCCACGTCGATGCGGCGTACCCGGCCGCTGTGGCAAAAATCGATGCCGTCATCCACCCCGAGCGGCTGGGCGGTGACGAAGTTGCCGCTCACCACGCTGATGCGGGCACCCTGCATGGGGGTGTTGGCGAGCCCCATGGAGAGCTGGGCGGTGATGTCGTACTGCAAGCCACCGCACACCTGCTTGATGATGGCGAAGCTCTCGTCATCGGTGACCCGGATCCGCTTGTGGTACTGGGCCTCGATGCCGGCGCGGGCCAGCGCCTCGTCGTTTTGCGGACGGGAGCCGAATACCAGTACCAGGCGAATCCCTAAGGTCTGCAGCAGGGCGATATCGCTGACGATGTTGGCGAAATTGGGGTGGCAGAGGGCTTCCCCCCCCATCATCAGCACGAAGGTGGCGCCTCTGTGCACATTGACGTAGGGGGTAGACTGCCGAAAGGCATAGACCAGGCTGGGTTCGCGTTCACGCACTTGAGGCTTCTTCCATAAAAAAACAGCAATGGGCTCAATATATGAAAATAAATGCACAAATCAAGATTAAATATTGATTCTGCGTGATTTTGTCATCGGGGTGGCCAGGCGGCCAGAGCAACGGCGACACCAGGCAGGGCAGGGGTGTCAGCGGTGTGAGGGTGCGCCCTAGGTTGATCCCGGCCCATAAACTGTTATCTTCGATATTCCTTTTCGTCAGCTGTGCGATCGCACAGGTTTTTATACAAGGACAGGGTGCATGGAACAGATTATTTCGCCGGCAGACGCGCTGCCGGGACGCCGCGAGGCGATGGTGATTGGCCAGCAGCATGCGGTCAATGGTCACCCGACTCAGGGACCCTGGCCTGAAGGGATGGCAGTGGCCTGGTTCGGGATGGGCTGCTTCTGGGGGGTGGAACGCCTGTTCTGGCAACAGCCCGGGGTCTACTCCACCGCCGCCGGCTATCAGGGCGGGGTGACCCAGAACCCTACCTACAAGGAGGTGTGCAGCGGATTGACCGGCCATGCCGAAACGGTGCAGGTGGTGTTTGACCCCAAGGTGATCAGCTACGGCGACCTGCTCAAGCTGTTCTGGGAGCAGCACGATCCGGCCCAGGGCATGCGCCAGGGCGGCGACATCGGCACCCAGTACCGCTCCGTCATCTTCTTCGGGGACGACACCCAGGAGGCGATTGCCCAGCAGAGTCTGGCCGCCTACCAGCAGGCGATGACGGCCAGCGGTGACGGGCGTACCATCACCACCCGCATTCTGCCGCTGGCGCCCTTCTATTACGCCGAGGATTACCATCAGCAATATCTGGAGAAGAATCCGGACGGGTATTGCGGCCTGGGTGGCATCGGCGTCTGCTTGCCACCGAGCCTCAACCGCTAGGTGAAGATGACGGGTATCTGTTACTTGTCATTGATTGAAAAAGAAAAAGGCCGCGTTTGCGGCCTTTTTCTCGGGCTTTGTCAGGAGAGTGAAAAAAATCATAAAAAATGTGTTATGGGCGGGAACTAAATTGAACCCGCTTTGCCTAACCTAGTAGCCACCATGGATGGCGGCTAAGACCAGACACATTTCTTGCCTCGAAAATTCATAAAAGTCATTGAAAAGCTTGATGAGTTGAAATGATAGCAAGCAGGGCTGCCCGTTGAAGGCGGCCCTTTTCATGTTTGCGGTGCGGAAAATTTGCGGGGGAGTGGCGAACTTGGTGTTCGCCATGGTGATCAGCTGATGGCGCCGTCAAACAGGTTCTTGATGAGGTCGATGAACTCTTCGAGGAAGGCTTTCTGCTCCGGGGTCGGGGCGCGCAGCCAGACGGCGGAGAGCACCTCTTCCAGATCGGCCACCACCGCATCGGCTTCCTGCATGATCACGAAGCGCAACTTGGGATCGAGCTGCGGGTTCTGCTCGCAGATGGCCATCAGGTTGCTGGCCACCCGGCCGCTCACCAGATCTTCGATGGTCTGTTCACCACTGCTCTGTTGCTGGGTTTCAAACAGCCCCAGACTCTCCACCAGATACTCAATCAGGGCGATATAGCCTTCGCTTTCTACAACCATGGCGGCCTCAATCCTCAACAATACGAAAAAACTGTGCGTATTTTAGTGGCTGGACCTAGCTTGGCAAGCGGCAGTGCAGGCGATAACGGATAAAACCGACCCCGCCGCGCTCCACGCTCTCCAATCCGGTCAGCTCAAAGCCATACCGTAAAAATAGCCCATAGCTGAAGGCGCTGGCTTCCGTTGTCAGCTGTGTGAGCCCGAACCGTTTTGCCTCGGCGAGGGCCGCAGCCAGCAGCAGGCCGCCATAGCCCCGGCGCGGGTGATCGGCGCTCACATAGAGCAGGCTGAGGTGGCCACCCTGGCTTAGGGTGACAAAACCGAGTGGCTCGCCGCCTTGCTCCAACACCCAGCCATGGTGCTCGCGCAGCTGGCCGGCAAAGCCGGGATGATGGGCGCCGAGGGCCCACTGCTCCACCTGCTCCGGGCTGTAGTGCTGGGGGCCAATCCTTCGTACCGACTGCTCGAACAGGGCGCAAAGGGCGGGGATGTGCTGCTCGTTCAGCTGAACGAGCCTGGGCTCTGCCGCCATGGCGGGGCTCATCGCTGCGGCGCCTGCGGGCGCTTGGCCTTGGGCAGACCGGCCACCACCCGCTCGTAGGAGTGATGCACCCAGCCCTGCCAGAGATCGTCGGCCAGGCCGTCGCTGAAGGTGACCGTGTTCCAGTGCTGCTTGTTCATGTGCCAGCCCGGTTTGACCTCGGGGTGGAGTTCGCGCAGCAGCAGGGCCAGCTCGGGTTCGCACTTGAGGTTCAGCCGCAGCGGCTCGGCCTGCCAGTCCAGCAGGGCAAACATCTTGCCGGCGATGCGATAGACCAGGATCTCTGGGCCGAAGGGGGTATCCTCCTGAGCGCCCGGCAGGGTCAGCAGAAAGGATCTCAAACGGGTCAACTCCATGGTCATGCTCCTCGCCGCTTGCGGTGCAAACGTATTAGTCGGGTGAAAAAATCTGCTAAGATGCGCGCCTACTATACCCCAATGCCGTTGATGAGGGAGTCGCAAGATGCTGTATCACAAGACCTTCGAGCTGGGTCCCGAGCGGGATTGGGTAGTCTTCGTGCACGGGGCGGGCGGCAGCTCTTCCATCTGGTTCAAGCAGTTGCGCGCCTATCGCGAACACTTCAATGTGCTGCTGCTGGATCTGCGCGGCCACGGCCAGTCCCACAAGCTGCAGCAGGTGATAAAAGGGCACTACAGCTTTCGGGCGGTGACCGAGGATATCCTGCAACTGCTCGATCACCTCAACATCCGCCGCGCCCACTTCGTCGGCATCTCCCTTGGCACCATCCTCATTCGCCATCTGGCGGAGCTCTGTCCCGAGCGGGTCAAGAGCATGGTGCTGGGCGGCGCCATCTTGCGGCTCGACATCCGCTCGCGGGTGCTGGTGCAGCTCGGCCGCCTCGGCCAGCATATCCTGCCTTACATGTGGCTCTACCGGTTGTTTGCCTTCATCATCATGCCGCGCCAGCACCATCAGGAGTCGCGCAACCTGTTCGTGCGCGAGGCGCGCAAATTGTGCCAAAAAGAGTTCAAGCGCTGGTTTCGCCTCGCCACCGAGGTGAATCCCCTGATGCGCTACTTCAAGGAGCGGGCCCTGCCCATTCCGACCCTCTACGTGATGGGGGAGGAGGATCACATGTTCCTGGCGCCGGTGCGTGAGCAGGTGGCGCGCGATCCCTACAGCCGGCTCGAAATCATCGACGGTTGCGGCCACGTCTGCAACGTGGAGCGGCCCGAGCACTTCAACCGCCAGTCGCTGGCCTTTCTCACCGCCCAGCCCGGCTGAATCGGCGCCAGCCGCCGCTTTGATGTGGTCTTGGTGGCTTGAGCTTGCGAGGTCATGTCAGGTTTTGGCCGGCAAGCACCGGGTGCTAGTCCACTACTACCCGGCCGGCTGAGCCCCTGGTTACCCTGTGACTCCCATCACCAAGGAGTCCCTATGACCAAACTCGTTCACACCATGATCCGGGTACGCGACCTGGATAGATCCGTGCGTTTCTACCGCGAGGCCCTCGAGCTGGAGGTGCGGGATCACTTCCCCTTCGACGGTTTCTCCCTCACCTACCTTGCCAATGACCAGAGTGGTTTCGAGCTCGAATTGACGCACAACCAGGGTCAGGCCGAGCCCTACAGCCATGGCAGCGGCTATGGCCATCTGGCGGTGACGGTGGAAAACATCGAGGCGGCGCATCAGCGTCTGACGGCACTGGGTCTTACCCCTGCGCCGGTCAAGGCGATGCACCATGAGGGCACCCTGCTGGCTCGGCTGTTCTTTTTGACCGACCCCGATGGTTACCAGATCGAGTTCATCGAGCGGGCCGGCCGCTTCGCCTGAGCTTGAAGCGTGGAATAAGAAGGGGCCGCAGCCTGGTGCTGCGGCCCTTTTTTCATGGGGAAGAAAGCGGCCATTCCTCAGGCGGCGGCGTCCGGCTCCTGTCTCGCTTCCAAATGGATCAGGCAGGAGCAGCGCAGCAGGGAGGCAAAGTTGCTCATCTCCATGCCGTTGCCGAGCGCCTCCTGATAGAGCTCGGAGAGAAACAGCCCCATGGAGCGCCCCTGGGCCTGACAGAGCTGCTCCAGGATGGTCCAGAACTTGTTTTCCAGCCGGATGCTGGTGCTGTGGCCGCAGATCCGCACCGAGCGGGTGGTGCAGGCGTAGTGACTGGGATCCTGGCCGGAGAAGACGGTGCACATGGGCTGGTCCTGAGCGGTAAAGGGGAGGGCCATGGTAGGCAACTCTGCCGCCCGGGTCAAAAAAGCCCCCCGTTGATACGAGATGACCACCATCCCCCGTCAGCCAAAGTAGTGGGCGATATCGAGGTAGCGCTGGCGGATGTGCTCGATCAATAGCCTGATCTTGCGCGGCGGCTGGCGAGTGAAGGGGTAGACGGCGTAGATGCCGAGCTTCTTGCCCACCTGATCCGGAAACAAATCCACCAGCTCGCCGTTCATCAGGTCGTGATAGACCAGGCAGCGCGGCACATAGACGATGCCGCGCCCCCCCAGTGCCGCCTTGCGCAGGGCCCCCGCGTTGTCGGTGCAAAAACTGCCCGACACCGACAGCAGATAGTTGCCCTCTTCCCCCTTGAAGGCCCACTCCGAGGCCCCCGTGCTCTGATAGGCGTAGCGCAGGCAGTTGTGGGTGAGCAAATCCGACGGCTCGCGCGGCGCCCCGAAGCGGCGCACATAGGCGGGGGCAGCGCAGATAACCCACTGGGAGTCGAGGATGTGGCGGGCAATCAGGCTCGAATCATCCAGATAGCCGGTGCGAATGACCAGGTCGAACCCCTCTTCCACCAGATTGACGAAGCGGTTGTCCAGCGACATCTCCACCGTGAGCCCAGGGTGTTGCTGGCAAAAATCGGCTACCGCGTCGGCCAGCAGCAGCTCGCCGGAGATGGTGGGTACCGACATCCGCACATGGCCGCTCACCTTTTCACCAAAACCCGCCACCGCATCGAAGGCGTCCAGTGCGGCGGCCTTCACATTTTTGGCACCCTGATAGAGCGCCTTGCCCGCCTCGCTCAGGGTGAGCCGGCGGGTAGTGCGATAGAGCAGCTGTACCCCGAGTTCTTCCTCCAGGCGCCCGATCCGTTTACTAACTACCGAATTTGTCAGGGAATTTTGTTCAGCTACCTTGCTGAAGGAGCCGGCCTCCACCACCTGGGCGAAGAGGATGAGGTCGTCGGTACTGGCCATATTGATCAACTTTTGGAATGAATGTTGTTCATTATTTCCATATATCGCGAAAAAGGAACAGGGTAAGGTCACGTCCGCTTAACAAAACAACAACAAGGTGCGCCTCTGCACCGCTCGGACAAGGACGCAATGATGACAGACACCCTGCTGGCCCTGGTGGCCTTCTCGCCGATCCTGGTGGCCGCCGTGCTGCTGGTCGGCCTCAACTGGCCCGCCAAGCGCGCCATGCCCGTCGCCTTTTTGTTGACCGTGTTCATCGCCCTGTGGGGCTGGCAGATGAGCCCGACCCGGGTCTTTGCCTCCACCCTGCAGGGGCTGGTGATCACGGTGACCGTGCTCTGGATCGTGTTCGGCGCCATCCTGATGCTCAACACCCTCAAGCACACCGGCGCCATCAGCGCCATTCGCAGCGGCTTCACCAACATCTCGCCGGACCGGCGCATCCAGGCCATCATCATCGCCTGGTGCTTCGGCGCCTTTATCGAAGGGGCCTCCGGTTTTGGCACTCCGGCCGCCATCGCCGCGCCGCTGCTGGTGGCCATCGGCTTTCCGGCGTTGGCCGCGGTGCTGCTCGGCATGATGATCCAGTCCACCCCGGTCTCGTTCGGTGCGGTGGGCACCCCCATTCTGGTGGGGATCAACAAGGGGCTCGACAGTCAGGCCATAGGCCAGACCCTGAGCGCCGGCGGCAGCAGCTGGGAGGTCTACCTGCAGCAGGTGACCACCAACGTGGCCCTCATTCACGCCACCGTCGGCACCTTGATGCCGGTGCTGATGGTGATGATGCTGACCCGCTTCTTCGGCCGTCATCGCAGCTGGACCGAGGGGCTCGCCATCCTGCCGTTCGCGATTTTTGCCGGGCTCGCCTTCACCGTGCCCTATGCCCTGACCGGCATGCTGCTCGGTCCCGAGTTCCCGTCCCTCATCGGCGGGCTGGTGGGGCTGGCCCTGGTGGTGACGGCGGCGCGAGCCGGTTTTCTGGTGCCAAAAACCAGCTGGGATTTCGCCCCCGAGCAGGAGTGGCCCGCCGAGTGGCTGGGCTCCCTCAAGCTCGATCTCAAAGAGGCCGCCGCCCGCCCCATGTCGCTGCTGCTGGCTTGGCTCCCCTATGTGGCGCTGGCCCTCTTGCTGGTGGCCAGCCGGGTGAGCCCGGCATTCAAGGCCAGCCTCTTGTCGGTGAGCCTCGCCTTCACAGACCTCCTGGGGGAGAAGGGGGTCAGCGCCTCCATTGAGCCGCTCTACCTGCCTGGCGGCCTGCTGGTGCTCTGCGCCCTGCTCGCCACCTTGCTGCAATCGCGCTCCCTCGCCCCCTTCGGGCGGGCGCTGGGGGAGTCCAGCCGCACCCTGATCGGCGCCGGCTTCGTGCTGATCTTCACCGTGCCCATGGTGCGCATCTTCATCAACTCCGGCGTCAACGGGGCGGATCTCGCCAGCATGCCGGTGACCACCGCGAATTTTGCCGCCGGGCTGGTGGGGGAGTTCTTCCCGGCGCTCAGCGCCACCATCGGCGCGCTGGGGGCCTTTATCGCCGGCTCCAACACGGTGTCGAACATGATGTTCAGTCAGTTCCAGTTTGAAGTGGCGCAGACCCTGGGAGTCTCCACCGCCGCCATGCTGGCGCTGCAGGCCGTGGGTGCCGCCGCCGGCAACATGATTGCCATTCACAACGTGGTGGCGGCGTCGGCCACCGTGGGGCTGCTCGGCTGTGAGGGGGCGACGCTGCGCAAGACCGCGCTGCCGACCCTCTACTACCTGCTGGCCACCGGCCTTATCGGGCTGGCGCTCATGTACAGCTTCCACATCTCGGACGTCCTGCTGCAGTTGAAGTAAAGGAGAGCAAGTGATGAAGGTAATGCGGGTCTATCCGGCCAAGCCGGCCGATGTCTATCTCTACGCCACCTGTCTGGTGGACCTGTTCGACCCGGTGGCGGGGCTCGATGCCATCGCCCTGCTCGAGCGGGAAGGGATAAGGGTGCACTTTGTCGAGAAACAGACCTGCTGCGGGCAGCCGGCCTACACCTCGGGCCATGAAGAGGAGGCGCGCCAGGTGGCGCAAAGCCAGATGGCACTCTTCCCCGAGCCCTGGCCGGTGGTAGTGCTGTCGGGCTCCTGCGGCGGCATGATGCACCACCACTATGCGCGACTCTTTCCAGCGAGCCGCGAGGTGGCGGCGTTTGGCGAGCGGGTGTTCGAGCTCACCGAGTTTTTGGCCCAGGTCTGCCGGGTGCGCTGGCACGGGGTGGGGAGGGCGAACATCGTCATGCACACCTCCTGCTCGGCCCGGCGCGAGATGCAGGTACACAGCCGGGCCCGCGCCCTGCTGGGCCAGCTCGATGGGGTCACCTTGCACGAGCAGGCCTACGAGAGCGAGTGCTGCGGCTTTGGCGGCACCTTCTCGGTGCGCCATCCCCACATCAGCCAGGCCATGGTCGAAGACAAGACCCGCCACCTGCTGGCCACCGGCGCCGACACCCTGGTGAGCGCCGACTGGGGGTGCCTGCTCAATATCAAGGGATCCCTGGCCTATCAGGGCAAGACACTGCCCGCCATGCACCTGGCCAGCTTCCTGCTCGCCCACAGCAAGCCGGTGGCTCAGTGCTTACAAGAGCCAAAACAGGAGGCCCATCATGAGTGAGCACGCCAAGTATTCGCCGCGCCGCTTCCATCCCCAGGCCGAGGCGGCCCTGGCCGACCCCGTGCTGCGCCAGAATTTTCGCGGCGCCATGGATTACCTGCGCGCCAAGCGGCGCGACGCCTTCGCCGATCCCGCCGAGGAGGCGGCGGTGCGCGATGCGGCGGAGCAAATTCGCCAGCGCTGCCTCTCGCGCCTGCCAGATCTTCTGGAGCAGCTCGAAACCAACTGCGAGCGCAACGGCATCCGGGTGCACTGGGCCCAGACGCCGGCCGAGGCCAACGCCATCATCCTCGGCATCGCCCAGCAACATGGGGTGAGCAGCATCGTCAAGGGCAAGTCCATGGTGAGCGAGGAGGTGGGCTTCAATCACGAGATGGCGCGCCACGGCATCCATTGCCTTGAGAGCGACATGGGGGAGTTTATCGTCCAGCTCGACGGCGATACCCCGTCCCACATCATCATGCCCGCCATCCACAAGAACAAGCAGGAGGTGAGCGACACCTTCGCCGGCAATCTGGCGGATTTCACCCCCACCACCGACGTGGACGAACTGATCCAGACCGGGCGGCGGGCCCTGCGCGAAGAGTTTCGCCGCGCCGGCATGGGGCTCTCCGGCGTCAACTTCGCGGTGGCCGAGACCGGCAGCCTGTGTCTGGTGGAGAACGAGGGCAACGGGCGCATGTGCACCACTGTGCCGAAAGTGCACGTGGCCATCACCGGCATCGAGAAGGTGGTGGAGTTCCTATCCGACGTGCCGCCGCTTTATAGCGCTCTGACCCGCTCGGCTACCGGTCAGGCCATCACCACCTACTTCAACGTCATCAGCGGTCCGCGCCGGGCAGGGGAGCTGGACGGCCCGGACGAGGTGCACCTGGTGCTGCTCGACAACGGCCGCAGTCAGGCTTACCGGGACGAGGAGCTGCGCAAGACCTTGCAGTGCATCCGCTGCGGCGCCTGCATGAACCACTGCCCGGTCTACACCCGCATCGGCGGCCACGCCTACGGCACCATCTACCCGGGCCCCATCGGCAAAATCATCTCCCCCCACCTGCTGGGGTTAGAGAGCACGAGCGATCTGGTGACCGCATCGAGCCTGTGCGGTGCCTGCGGCGAGGTGTGCCCGGTCCGCATCCCCATTCCCGACCTGTTGCAGCGCCTGCGCCGGGAGGCCAAGCACGACGCACAGCCCGGCCACGAACCGCTGGCGGGGCAGGGGGCGGCCAGGAGCCGGCTCGAAACCCTCGCCATGCAGGGCTTTGCCTTTGCCGCCACCCACCCGCGCCTCTACCACGCCGCGACCGGGGTGGCCGGTCGCCTGCGGGGCTTGATGCCCAAACACCTGGGCCCCTGGACCCAGTGCCGCGAAGCCCCCAAACCCGCCCCCCAGAGCCTGCACGCCCTGCTGCGCCAGAAGAAGAAGGAGTCCTGAGATGTCGAGCAAAGAGGCCATATTAAGCCGCCTGCGCGGCGCCGCCGCCCCCATGGCCCACGCCCCCCATGGCTGGCAGCCCTGGTGCGGGGAGGATGATCAGGCGCGGCGTGAGCGCTTTGTTGGCATGATCACCGCCAGCCACGCCGAGATCCTCACAGTCCAACAGGCAACCCTGGCCCAGGAGCTGACCGCCTGGCTGGATGGGGAAGCAATAACGCATCTGGCCTGTGGCCAGGGTGGCCGCTGGCAGGAGGCCGCCCTGGCTGCTTGCGCCGGGCGATCTGTGTTGACCCCCTCTGGCGAGTTCGCGAGCTGGAAGGACGATCTGTTCGACGTCTGTCAGGCGGGCATCACCCACTGCGCGGGCGCCATCGCCGACACCGGCACCCTGGTGTTGCTGCCGGATAACGGTGAGCCGCGCACTATTTCGCTTGTGCCCCCCTGCCATATCGCCCTGCTGGCGGCCTCCACCATCGCCGACAACCTGGCGGGGCTGGTGGCGACCGGGCGTTGGCAGCAGGCCATGCCCACCAATTTGCTGCTGGCCTCCGGCCCCTCCAAGACCGCCGATATCCAGCAGACCCTGGCCTACGGCGCCCACGGCCCGAGCCGCCTCTTGGTGGTGCTGGTGGAGGATTGCTGATGCGCTGGAATGAATTTGACGCCGCCGTGCTCTCGCGCATCCCGCCGGAGCGGCTGGTGAGCGACCCGGACTTGCGATTGGCCCACGGCACGGACGCCAGCTTCTACCGCCTGGTGCCCGAGCGCATCGTGCGCCTCGACTCTTTGGATGAAGTGCGCTTCGTGCTGTCGGTGTGCCGCGAATTGGGCCTGCCGTGCACCTTTCGCGCCGCCGGTACCAGCCTCTCGGGCCAGGCCCTGAGCGATTCGGTGCTCATCACCCTGACCGACAGCTGGCGCGGCCACCGCATTCTGGACGAGGGGGCGCGCATCGCCCTGCAACCCGGGGTGATCGGCGCCGATGCCAACCGCTATCTGGCCCCTCTGGGGCGCAAGATTGGGCCGGATCCCGCCTCCATCAACGCCTGCAAGCTCGGTGGCATCGCCGCCAACAACGCGAGCGGCATGTGCTGCGGCACCGCCCACAACAGCTATCACACATTGCATGCCATGACCCTGCTGCTGGCCGATGGCACCGTGCTGGAGAGTGGCGATCCCCACAGCCGCGCCGCCTTGGCGGCCAAACGCCCGGAGCTGCTCTCGGGGCTCGCCGCCCTGCGCGCCGAGGTGCTGGCGAACGCCGAGCTTGCCGCCAAGATCCGCCACAAGTACCGGCTCAAGAACACCACCGGCTACGCCATCAATGCCCTGCTCGACCATGAGGATCCCGTCGATATCCTCACCCACCTGATGATCGGCTCGGAGGGGACCCTCGGCTTTATCGCCGAGGTGG
The DNA here is from genome assembly GCF_041403025.1 of Aeromonas sp. S5(2024). NCBI lineage: Bacteria > Pseudomonadati > Pseudomonadota > Gammaproteobacteria > Aeromonadales > Aeromonadaceae > Aeromonas > Aeromonas sp. S5(2024). Next base: position 52,155 of record NZ_JBGLRI010000002.1, read on the forward strand.
TGCTCGACACCGTGCCCGAATACCCCCACAAGGCCTCGGCCCTGCTGGTGTTCCGGGATGCCGAGCAGGCCTGTCTGGCCACCTCGCGCCTGAAAAGCGCGCCGGTGGCGGCGGTGGAGCTGATGGATGGGCGATCCCTGCGCTCGGTGGCGGGCAAGCCCGGCCTGCCGGACTTTATCAAGACCCTGGATCTGGCCGCCTGCGCCCTGCTTGTCGAGGTGCATGGGGAATCGAAAGAGGAGCTGGTCGATCGCTGCGAGCAGGTGACGGTCATGGCGGCCGAGTTCGCTCAGGTCGCCTCTGTGCCTTTTACTACCGATACTGCCGACCTCTGGGCCATTCGCAAGGGGCTTTTCCCGGCGGTGGGGGCGGTGCGCACCACCGGCACCACCGTCATCATCGAGGATGTCGCCTTTCCCATCGAACGTCTGGCGGAAGGGGTGGCGGGGCTGCAAGCCCTGTTCGATCGCTTCGAATACGGTGAAGCCATCATCTTCGGCCACGCGCTGGAGGGGAACCTGCACTTCGTCTTTACCCAGGGGTTCGACGATCCGGCGCAGGTGGCCCGCTACGGCGCCTTTATGGACGCGGTGGCGGAACTCGTCGCCGTGCGCTTTGGCGGGTCGCTCAAGGCCGAGCACGGCACCGGCCGCAACATGGCCCCCTATGTGGAGCTGGAATGGGGGCCGGAGGGGATGGCGCTGATGCGCCGCATCAAGGCGCTGCTGGACCCCGATGGCCTGCTCAATCCCGGCGTCATCATCAACGACGACCCCAAGGCCCACCTGGCACACCTCAAACCCATGCCGGTGAGTGATGCCATCGTCGATCCGTGCATCGAGTGCGGCTTTTGCGAGGCGGTCTGCCCCTCGCGCACCCTGTCGCTGTCGCCGCGCCAGCGCATCGTGCTTTACCGCGAACTGGCCCGCCGCAATCGTGCCGATGAGCCCTCCAACCAGTTGGCCCAGCTATTTGACTATCAAGGGATTGAGACCTGCGCCGCGACCGGGCTGTGCGCCGATCGCTGCCCGGTGGGCATCAATACCGGAGCGCTTATCAAGAAGCTGCGCACTGACAAGTACCAGCGCTTCGTGCCCATCGCCCGCTGGAGCGCCGATCACTTCGCCGGCGTGACCCGCACGGCCCGCAGTGCGCTGGGCCTCAAAGCCATTGCCGGGAAGGTGTTGGGAGACAAGGCGCTGGCAGGGCTGGTGAACGGGGTTCGCCATCTGAGCGGTCAGCGCACCCCCGCCTGGTTGCCCACACTGCCGGGGCCGAGCCGCTACCGGTGGCCGCAAGGGGAGGGGAGCAATGGCGGATCCAGCGAGGACATTGGAGAGGATCGCGCCGTGGTCTACCTGCCGTCCTGCGCCAGCCGGGTGTTCGGCCAGCAGGAGGATGCCCCTTCACTGCCGGATGTGGTGTTATCTCTGCTCAAGAAGGCGGGCTGCCGGGTCATCGTGCCGGCGAGAGTTGAGGGGCTCTGCTGCGGCATGCCCTATGACAGCAAGGGGATGGTCGAGGTGGCCGCTGCCAAGCGTACTGAGCTGGCCGAGGCGCTGTGGCAGGCAAGCGAGCAGGGGCGCTGGCCCGTGCTGCTCGACACCAGCCCCTGCGTGCAGCGGCTGCTCTCGGGGGCGATCGGCAAGGGCCTTCGGGTGTTCGAGCCCTCCGCCTTTGTGTTGGAACACCTGATGCCCCACCTTGAGCTGACCCCCATCGATGAGACAGTGATGCTCCATATCACCTGCAGCAGCCGGCGCATGGGGCTGGGGGATAAGATGCAGGCGGTGGCCCGCGCCTGTGCCCGCGAGGTGATCGTGCCAGAGCATATCCAGTGCTGCGGCTTTTCCGGTGACAAAGGGTTGATGACCCCGGAGCTCAACGCCGCCGCGCTTGCCAACCTGCCCGCCCAGGTCCCCAGCGATTGCCGTCAGGGATTCAGCAACAGCCGCACCTGTGAAATGGGGCTCAGCCAGCACGCCGGCATCCCCTATCACAGCATCCTCTATCTGGTGGATCTGGCGGCGAGATAGGAAAATAAAAACGGCAGGATAACTATCCTGCCGTTGGTGGAGACGCCAAATGCCTGGGGCGTAATCCCAGGGAGTGGCGGCGCGCCATTGTCAGAGCCAGCATAGAGAAAACGGATTATCCCATCCCTGCCGAATTGTGTGCGTCAAGCTCCTGCCGGTGCACAGTTACCGTGGGTGTTGGTGCAACTGGGCCGACTCGGTCAACACTTCCTGCTCTATATGTGGCTCTACCGGCTGTTTGCCTTCATCATGCCGCGCCAGCACCATCAGGAGTCGCGCAACCTTTTTGTGCGCGAGGCCCGCAAACTCTGCCAGAAGGAGTTCAAACGCTGGTTCCGCCTCGCCACCGAGGTCAACCCTCTGATGCGCTACTTCAAGGAGCGGATGCTGCCGATCCCGACCCTCTATGTGATGGGGCAGGAGGATCATATGTTTCTGGCACCGGTGCGTGAACAGGTGGCCGGCTATGCCAGTTCATCGCTGGCGATGATCCAGCGGTGCGGCCATGTCTGTAGTGTTGAGCAGCTAGATCACTTTAACCGGCAGTCGTGGCGTTTATCTCAACGCAGGCATGTGTCCGCGCTTAATGCTTGGCTCGGTTCTTCTTTCAAGCCACTCCATCGTGCCCATTTTTGGGCCTGTTCGGCGTGTCTGTCTTGCCTGCGAGATGCCGGATTAACGCTGAGACACTCTCTAGTCTGCCCAGGTGCTTGCTGATTGCCGCTAGGGGTTCAGCAATAGCCGTGCCTGCGAGATGGGATTAACTGCGATTCCCTATCACAATATCTTGTATCTGGTAAAACATGTGGGGAAATAAATACCCCCCTCGGCCAGAGCGAGTTCTCACCGAAGGGGGTATATAGAAGGGTATATCTATCTGAAGGTGAGTGAAGTAGTGCAGTTTGCTGGTTTCAAAATTCAAACTCTTGCTGGCTTGATGAATCGTCCGCACTATGTTCAATGTAGTCATCATCTTCATAATAGTCTTTAACCGAACTATTCACCTCTTCAATTGTTGAGTCTCCCAGAGCGTTCTTTCCTAATATAACCTCGCTTCTACTTATAAAGGAAATGTTTATTTTGTCACCACAGAAAGGCTTATCTTCATGAGTGGTTCCAGTTAAAACACATTCAAAATCTACGTCAAAATAATTCTCTTCTAGAGAAGAAGTAATAACTTGTAAATCTTCTACGGAATCAAAAAAGGCATTGGTTTCAGCCATGCTGGAACTTACCTCATCATAATTTGTTAAATCATACAATTCATTCCCTGCCTCCAGTGTTTCTTGTATTTTTTCACCTGTTTCTTCTTCTGTGAGAATTTTTATTTCGAATTTAGAGCTAAAAATAACTTCTAAACTTTCAAATACAGTATAACTATCGACACTGCCACTAAGCTCTTCATTTTCCAATATAGATGTTATCTGAGAAATTAAAGATTCATCATAAATTATGTACTTAACAGAATCTAACGACTCGGAATCGAAATTTTCGTCTTCAAGTAGTTTCGAAAATGATGCATATCCAAACAAACTAGCAATTATAGAGCCTAATCCAGAGAAAGATATTTTAATTGAGTGTGCAATCAAAGATAGGTGAAGTTCATTGATTAAGTAAAAAGATAATGTCAGTTGTGATATTTTCCTTTTCTCTTCAACTTGGAGTTTTAATCTTTCATATGAGAGCCTCTCACGCTCTTTGATAAAATTTTCCCTAGATAGCTTTTGGGCGTAAGTTTCTTTCTCTAATAGAGCTCTATCAAGTTCAGCTCTTATTACTTGAGATTTTTCATACATAGATTGAATTATGCTCTTAGCTGATTTATAGCTGTCGCTCAATCTTTCAGTTAGTATTTTTTGTTGCTCGATTCTTTCGTTGCTTAAAGCTATTTCTTCGAGAATTTCCTGTGCTGCAATCTCATTTTGATGTTCTGCCTTGTATCTGGAATTAATTAACCGGCCTCTTTCATTTTCATTTTTTACCTCTTGTGAGATATTCGAAGTGTATCGTTTATGTTCTATTAGGCCTTGGACGAATCCAATTGCATGATTAATTAATGGTAGTATTAATAGATATGAGAGGGTGAGAAATGCAATGCATGAAATTTGATTAAGACTTATGTTTTCTATGAAAGACTTGAATTGTGCCACTCTTGATTCAATTTTATCTGATCCAAATATAAGGATGGTGAATTGATGCCAATTAATAATAAAGAATATAGCACTAAAGGTGCCTAATACTGGGTTGTTTATTCTCGTGTCAACATGACTGTATAAGCTGGCGATTAAATCTTTCAAAAAAGACATGAATTAACCTCGATGATATTTCAGTTATTACCTTTCCTTTATTGCTCGACTGCTTGTATTATGCATTATCGAATGAGTTGATTCCGCTCGGTAGGTCCGACTGGCGGAATGTAATCGAGCTTACGCGAATTCTTCCGAAATTCTGCAAGCCGATGGCCGAAATCATATGTGATAAAGCAGAAAAGGTTTCGGTTGGAGATAGTATCAAGCACTCGTCACTCTGTTGAGTAAAAAGTTACTCAGTACATGAAATTCGAATGAATTTTTGAAGCCGCTCTGATATCAAGGTCTCAATACCCCGTCATCTCCAGATAGCCGACCCCCTTGGCATCCCCCGAGACGGACACCGCCCCTTCCCAGTAGTCAAAGCGCCCCGTCATGGCCTGATCGGGCTGGCGCGCCTGGATGGTGAGCCTCATATCGCCGGCTGCCAGCTGCCACTCGATGGGGTAGGCTTGCCCCTTTGGGTCGCGCCAGGTCTTGCCGGGGGTGAGGCGGATCTGCTCAGGATCCAGCACCCGGCTGCTGCCGTCTCGTTCAATCAGGATGCCGTAGCGGTTTTCTGGCTCAGTGCGTCCTGCCTTGGTGCGCAGGCGAAACAGCATCAGCTCGCGGCCATCTTCAAATTGCAGCGAAAACCAGTCCCAGCCGGATTGCCACTGGGCCAATACCGAGCTGCTCCACTCGTGATCGAACCAGCCCTCACCGCTGACGTTGCGGGTCTCGCCATCCAGGGTCAGGGTGCCGCTGATGGTCAGGCGCGGGTAGGAGTAGTAAAAGGAGGCGTTGCCCGGGCTCTTCTCGCTGTAACCCTGTTGACCCTGCAGCACCGCCGGCTTGGCGGCACTCACCTGCAAATCAAGATCCCCCGCCTTGCTCTGCACCTTGAGGGTGGCGGGAAAGAGCGATTCCCCTTGAGAAGCCAGTGCCCACTCTTTGAGCCAATACTGACCGCCGCTGGCACCGGCCAGCCCCGGCCCCTGGCGGCTGGTGCGCTCGTCCTGCTGGTGGCTGCCTTTGCTCAAATCCGTGATGGCGAACTGGGCCAGCCAGAGCTGGGGCGTGAGCCAGGGATTGTCGGATGTGATCTCCTGCTCGATGCCTTGGCGAAACAGGGTCCACTGCATGCCGTAGCCGCGCCCCTGCTCGTCTTTCAGGTTGCCGGTGAGATACCACCACTCGGATCGGTAGTCGGGGTGGGCACCGTGATCCGCAGGCAGGTGGATGGATTGACCCGGCAGGGCCTTTTTGAAGTGATCGTTGCCGCCACCAAGGATGGTGCCCAGATCGTTGGCACTGATCCCGGTGCCATACAGGGTACAGATCAGCGCCAGCGGCCAGATGATTGCTTTCATACCACTCTCCTTGCGGCGTACCAGGAGGTGAGCGCGCCACAGACGGGGGCGAGCAGGAGCGCCGTGACGGCGTGCAGGGGGGCGGCCTCGAAGGCCAGCCGCCAGCCGAAGGCGCGGGGGTTGACCACCTCAATCAGCACCCAGGCAAGGCCATAGCCCACCGGCAGTGCCAACAGCGCGGTGAGCAGCCCGAGGCCCGCCCCTTGCCACACCAGCAGGCGGCGGCAGTGGCGCGGGCTCAGGCCAAGGCTCTGCAGGGTCTGCAACTCGCCGCGCCGGGCCAGCCCCAGCACCATGAAGGCCGAGCCGATGCCGACGAAGGCGATCCCCAGAATGAGCAACTTCAATAGCTCGGTCACCACGAAGGTCTGGTCGAACACCCTGAGGGCGGCGGCGTGGATCGCGGGGGCGGGCAACAGGTTCACCCGCTCGCCAAACTGGGCCCGCAGGCGATCGGCGAGGCGATCAACGTGCGAGCTGAAGAGGGCCAGGGATTGCACCTTGCCCCCTTCGAAGGCGTGCAGTATCTGCCCCTTGTCGCTGCCGTAATCCTGATAGACGCCGGTGACGGTGAAGGTGCGTGGCCCCTGCTCGCCGCTCACCTCGAGGCGCTGCCCCACCTTGACCCCGAGGCGCACCGTCAGCGGTTCGCTCGCCAGTACCTCGGCGGGGGTGGCGGGCCAGCGTCCGGTCAGCAGCGGGTAGGCGGCTTTGAGCTCGGGGATAAAGTCCATCTGCGCCCACTCGATGGGCTGCCCCTGCCAGCGGGCCGGGTGCACCGAGCGGCGCGAGGCGGCGCCCACGTCCGGCGCGGCGAGGATGGTGTTGAGGGTCTGCTCGCTCAGGGCGCCCTTGTTGCCGGCCACCCCCTTGGGGGCGGTGACGTAGAGATCGGCGGCCAGGCGCTGGCCGAGCCAGATCTCCACGCTCGAGCGAAAGCTCGACACCATGACGCCGATGCCGATGGCCGCCGCGATGGCCAGTTGCAGCGCCATCACCGCGATGGCGGTGCGATCCAGGTGATAGAGGGTTTCGGCCACCCCGAGCCGGGCGCTGAGGGGGCCGCGCTCGCGTCGGCGCAGCCGGCCCAGCACGGCGCGCAGCACATCGGGCAGGGCGAGCGCCATGGCCAGCAGCCAGCCGCCGGCCACGAAGAGGGCGCCGCCCAGCCCGGTTTCTGGCCGCCACAGACAGAGCGCACAGAGCAGCAAGATGACGCAGGCGAGCCCCCGACGTTGCCAGGGATGAGCCGGCGGGCGGCTGTTGCCCTCTCGCAGCTCTAGAGGGGATTGGCGCAGCAGTTGCCACCAGCCGGGCAGGTTGGCGGCGAGCGTCCCCAGCAGGCCGATCACCAGCGCCTTGCCAAGGCTGGCGGGGGAGAGGCGCAGCAGATCGATGGGATTGGGGCCATAGAGATCGGCCAGCGCCTGGGTGAGCTGCCCCATCAGGGCGAGGGCCAGCGCATCGCCGAGCTGGCTGGCATCGAGCGCCGGACTGATGGGCTCAAGCCACAGGGGCTGATGGGGGGCATAGGATTGCAGGGCCGCCTGCAAGGCAGTGGCCTCTTGCTCGCTGAGCTTGAAGACGATGCGATCGAGCCGGCCCGCCTTGCCCAGCAGCGGCTGGGCGAGGCCGATGTCGGTCACCAGCAGCCGCTCCATGGGCACGGCGCCGGGCTCGAAGGTGCCGGCCAGGGTGAGGGTCAGCGGGCGAGGGGGCGCCCCTTCAGCGCCACCCAGCACGAAGCGCCGGCTCTGGCCTGTTTGCCAGCCAAGGCGCTTGGCCTCGGGAGCGGCCAGCCAGACGCTGTCGGCGCGGGTGAGGGCGAAGGTGGGCTCTTTGTCCGGCGCGGCGCCAAACAGCCGGCGTAAGGGGCCTGGGTTGAACAGATCCATCCCCAGCAGCTGAAAACTGCGCCCCTGCTCATCTTGCAGCCAGCCGTGCAACTGGGGCATGGCGTCGAGGTTCGGCTGGCTGCGCACCAGCGTCACATAAAGCTGCTCGTCCAGCCCGCCGTCCGGCGCCAGCCGGTAGTTCGCTTCCCCCGCCAGCTGGCTGCGGGCGGCGACGAAGTTGGTGCGGGCGCTGTGGTTCAAAAGCTCGATGGCCACCACCAAAGAGACCCCCAGGGTGAGCCCGACCAGGCTCATCAGCAGCAGCCAGGGGTGGGCGCGATAGAGGCGCAGCAGCGCCTTGAGCGGCAGCATCACTGCCCTCCGTGACGGGCGTCAGTCATGGCGGCGCCCCTTGAGCTCGACCAGCTGGCCCCCTTCAAGGCGCAGCACCCGATCCGCCAGGGCGCCATAGGCGGGGTTGTGGCTCACCAGCAAGAGGCCGGCGCCGGTGCCGCGCACCGCCGTCATCATCAGCGCCATCACCTGCTCGGCGTTGTGTTCATCAAGGCTGCCGGTGGGCTCGTCGGCGAGCAGCCACTGGGGCTGGTGAATGAGGGCGCGGGCCAGCGCTACCCGCTGGCGCTGGCCGCCGGAGAGCTGCTCCGGCCAGGCGTGGCGCTTGTGGGCGAGATCGAGGCGCTCCAGCAGGCCGTCAATGCGTGTCTCATCGCGGGCAAGCTGGTTGATGGCAAGGGGCAGGGCGAGGTTCTCGGCCACGGTCAGGGTTGGCAGCAGGTTGAAGTCCTGATAGACGATGCCGAAATGGCGGCCACGCATGCGGGCCCGCTCGTCCGCCGACTGATTGTCAAGGCGGGTCTCCCCCAGCCAGATCTCCCCCTCATCCGGGGGGAGGAGGCCGGCGATGAGGTTGAGCAGGGTCGACTTGCCACAGCCGCTCTGCCCCAGCAGCAGGGTGATCTCGCCGGCCGCCAGGGTCAGATCAAGGTGGTGAAACAGCGACAGCCGTTCGCTGCCGTTATTAAAGCTCTTGCCGAGATTGCGCAGGGTCAGCATGGGATAACCGGTTGATGGTCAATGGCTTTCATCATGCCATGTACGTTGCTCCCCTGCCTAATGATCACGCGGCTTTGCCCTTGTGCGAGAGTGCCAGTTAGTGATCAAGGCTGCAAAAGAGGTGAGGATCCTGGCTGGATCCCGCTCGCCTGTGGTGGTTAGAATAGGGGCCTCCATGGGTCACAGGATGCGCAAGGATGTTACACAAGCAAGTCAGTTTTATCATCGACAGCAAGGGCAACAAGCAGGCTGCCGTGGTCCCCATCGAGATTTACAACGAGCTGATGACCCTGCAAAAGGCGCTCTCCGACAACAAGCCGGGCGAGCGCGAGCTTTACCACTTCAACGGCAAGGGGGCCGAGGCGCACGGTTATCCGGTGGGCAAGCGGCAGAACCCCGGCTTCATGGTGCTGGCAGGCTCCACCGCCAACGGCGAGGATGCGGCTTCCCTGCGCGAAGCGGTGATCGAGCTGCGCCAGGAGCTGCTGGGCAAGGGGATCCTGGCCCCGCGCAGCGAAGGGGGCTTCGTCTTTACTGCCGATCAGCTGTTCAACAGCCCGAGCCTGGCCGCCAGCCTGGTGGCGGGCAACAACCGCAGCGGACTGGACGCCTGGCAAAACAGCGCTGGCTATACCCTCAAACGCTCGGGGTTTGGCAAGAAATAGGCTGAGCCTTCACCCTTCGGGGCAGAGGATGCGTTGACAAGGTGCAGATAACACAAGGCCGCCCCCTGCGATGCAGGTGGGCGGCCTTGTTGTTTGTCGTGGTCTGGGTTTATTTTTTGCCGGTCAGCAGCCAGTAGCTCAGGGTCGAGCCGAACCCGCAGCCGGCAATGGCGATGGCCATCGGCAGCGGGGATTCGGGGGGATTGAGGTTGACCAGGATCCCCACCACGGCGCCGATGCCAAAGCGCAGGGTGCCCGCCAGCGCCGAGGCGGTACCTGCCGATTGCGGGAAGTGGCCCATCAGGCCGGTCATGGCGTTGGCCCCCACCAGGCTGATGTGGCCGACGAACAACACCACCGGAATGACGATGCCCCACAGGCCGCCGGTCTGGCTCCAGGCGTTGTAGATGAGCAGGGCGCCGGCACAGGGCAGCACCAGCAGGCCGTATTGCAGCATCCGCTCGGCGCCCACCCCCTTCACCAGCCGGCTGTTGACGAAGGTGACCACCATCATCAGCAGGATGTTGAGGCCAAACAGCCAGCCATAGTGCTCGGTCGGTACCTTGAAGTACTCGATGTAGACGTAGGGGGAGGCACTCAGGAAGGCGAACATGCCCGAGCTTGAGAGGGAGCCGCACAGCACGTAGCCCATGGCGCCGCGATGGGAGAGCACACCCCAGTAGTTCTTCAGGATCTGGCCGAGGTTGAGGGGCTGCTTGTGCTCGGGCTTCAGGGTCTCCTGAATTTTCCACTGCATCATCAGGCAGATGAGCAGGCTTATGCCCACCAGCAGCCAGAAGATCACCCGCCAGTCGCTGTGGGCGCTGATGTAGCCGCCCACCACCGGCGCGACAAGAGGGGCGAGCGTCATCACCAGGATCACGAACGACATGGCGCGGGAGAAGGCCTCCTTCTCGAACAGGTCGCGCAGCAGCGCATTGACCACCACCGAGCCAGCCGCCCCGCCGGCTGCCTGCAACATCCGATATGCCAGCAGTTCGGGCAGGGAGTCCGCCATGGCGCAGCCCACCGAGGCGATGGCAAACATCACCAGCCCCGCCAGGATCACCGGCTTGCGGCCGTAGCTGTCGGCGAGCGGGCCGTAGAACAGCTGGCCGATGGCGAAGCCACCCAGAAAGGCGCTGATGGTGAGCTGGGCGCCGTCGATGCTGGTGGCCAGATCCCGGGCGATGGCCGGAATGGCGGGCAGGTACATGTCGACCGCGAGCGGGGTCAGGCCCGCCAGCGCGCCGAGCAGGATGAACAGAAAACGAGGGGAGAGGGGGGCGTGGGGCATAGGCTATCCAGTCTTGATGAGTGCGAAGTCAGGGAGTGACAAACATCCAGTCTACCAGTTTTGGTGACGGGGGTGATCCTGTATGCCGAGCCACAGGCCGGGCTCGGCGTGAAAGCGGGGGGCAAACCAGACCCGTTGGCCGCCGGCGGGCAGATCCTCCGGGCCGAGGGAACGCCGGCTGAGCCGGCAGGCCCCTTGCGCCAATGCAAGGCGAGCATCCCCCTGATACCAGCCGTCGGTGACGGGCAGGGCCGTGGTTTCGCGCAGCAGCCTCACCCCCCACTGGGTCACCAGCGCCGGGCACTTCTGCTCGGCCAGCCTGGCGGCCCGGGTCATGGCTGGCGCCGCCGGTGGGGTGAGGGTGCAGAGCAGCAGCAACAGGGCTCCCAGCATGGCTGGCAGCTCGCCCCGGCGCGGCAGCCAGCCTGCCAGCAGCACCAGGCAGAGCAGGGTGATGGGGGCCAGATGGCGGGGATTGTCCGGGTTCTGGCCAAACAGGGTCCAGAGCAGCAGAACGAGCCAGTAGAGGGGCCAGCAGGGGGAGAGGGCTGGATTGTGATCCTTTGAGCGTTGCCAGAGCGGCAGTACCAGCAAGGCCCCCATCAACAGGGGCCAGAGCGGGGTGAGCTGATCGTTGAAGGTATTCGCCCAGCTCAGCAGTCGATCGCCGTGGGCCGCCGCCGTATTGCCCCACAGGGTAAAGTGACCGTCGGTAAAGCGGCGCCCCTCGCTGAAATAGGCGCAGCCGTCGGCCTGCCAGACAAACAGCAGGCAGGCTAGCCCCACCAGAACAATGGGGAGCAGAAAGTTAAGCCGCTGACCTTTTTGCGCCATCCCGAGCCAAAGGGGCAGCAGGGTCAGCACGAAGTAGGAGGGGCGCAGCGCCAGCATGAGGCCCAGTAGCAGACCCGCCAGCGCTATCTTGCGCTGTTGCAAGGCCAAGAGTGCGCCCAGCCAGGCGGCCAGCGCCGGCCCGTCCGAGAGGCCGGAGAGTGCCAGCGTCGGGGTGAGCGGCAGGGCCAGTACCAGCAGCCAGACCGGCGCCAGCAGGCTGGGCCGCTGCCACAATCTGACCGCGAGGGAGGCGGCGAGTGGCGCCAGCAAACTGCTCCCCAAGAGGCTGGCCCACTGCACCGCGCGGGCCGGATCGTCCACCACCAGATTGATCAGCCGCGCCAGCCAGATAAAGGCGGGGTAGCCCGGAAAGTGAGGGGAGAACTCCAGCACGCTGAAGCGCACCACCCCGTGGGCAAAGTTGAGGGCATCGTCGGAATCGAGCGCCACCGGGAAGGCCAGCAGCCAGCCAAGCCAGACCAGTTGCAGCAGGGCAAGCAAGTAGAGTCGATTGGCGAAGCGTAATCGGCCGTGGTGACGCCTCCCTCCTCCCGCCGGGGGAGAAGGGGGCAAACCGGCGTCCCGGTACATTTATCGGCCGGCCGTGCGTAGGGTGGGTAGCGCGCAGCGAAACCCACCGTTTGTCACAGCGAGATGGCACAATGATTGGCTGGTGGCCATCAAAGCGGTGCCAGCACGGCCATCAGCGCTTTTTCCGCCTCGGCGAAGGCGGTGGCATCGGCAGGCTTGGCACCCACCCCGAACACCCCAGGGTTGCCGATGGCATCCAGCACCTTGGCCAGCGCCTGCTCGGCCGCCTTGCGATCCCCTTCACTGAGTGATGGGAGGATCAAGTCGAGGAAGCGCTTGCTCTTGACCACCAGCACCTTGGCGGTCTGGTAGTCGCCAAGGTTCTGGCTGGCCCCTTCGAGGCGGCGCTCGATCTCCGCCTTGTAGGCCCGGTTGAGCAGGGCGGCAGTGGCGGCCGCATCCTTGGATTTTATGGCGGCAGCCAGCGGCGCTTGCAGTTCGACCATGTGGTGCTGTTCCAGATAGGTCAGCTCCTCGGCGATGTCGCTCAAGGTGGCGCTGGCATCCTTGCCGTCAGTGGCGGCGCCCAGCAGTGCTTCGCGGGCATCGATCAGCGGCTCCTTGCCGGCGGCGGCGTAGGAGTAAGCCTGCGCCTGGCCGCTCAGGGTCAGCAGCAGGGTGAGGGCGAGTAAACCCGGGCGGATGGTCATCCTGTTCTCCTTACTTATGCCAAGAGGTTAGGCCCATGGCGCGGCGGTCAGGCCACGCTCTGGGTCTCGATCACGCTGTTTTCGTTGCGATGATTGAAGATGGCGTGACGTCTGTCCACCCCGTCGATCACCATGTCGGCGGCCATCATCCCCATCTCCATGGCGGTGTCGGTGAAGATGTAGCGGAATGTCCCCTGACGGCCGGTCATGATGAGGTTGCCTATCGGCATCAGCGCCTTGATGGCTTCGTTGCGCCGTGTTTGATAGCCCAGATCCATCAGCGGATAGGCGTACTCGCTGCGTGCTTCAAAAGTTTCATCGCCAAGCTTCTGGGTATCGACGCCGAGGCTGGCGAGATCGGCGGTGACCCGACCGCGCAGATCAGCGAGCGGCGCCTGCCAGGTGGCATCTCCCGGGTTGCAGGGGATCTCCAGCATCACGGATGTTTGCCCCATTGGCGCCATAAAGGGGCTGCGGCGGCGCGGCTCCTGCAAGCGGGTGGCCAGGATATGGGGGTCGGAGAGGTACTGCCAGGTGTTGTCCGACAAATTCTCCTGTTTGAGCGGCATATTGACGAAGCGAAGCGACCGGTAGTGCAGATCGCACGGCAAGCCCAGATGCTGGCAGGTGAGCGGCAGCGGCAGGGTGGAGATCACCTGATCAAAGCGTGCGCTCTGCTCCACATTATCTTGTGACCAATAGACCCGTTCGATGCGGCCATCGGTCTGCTCGAGACGGGTGATGGTGGCGCCGGTTTTGAGCTCAACTCCTTCGGCCACCAACCGCTCCCCCAGGGTGGTGAAGATCTGGCCAAAGCCGTACTTGGGGTAGCGGTACTTGCGGGCATAGGTGCGCACCGACATGCTGCCGTTGCGCCTTGGCAGCAGGCGGCGCGCCACGTCTTTGAGATCGATCAGGCTGATGCGCTGACCGGCCCAGTCGGCGGAGAGCTGGTCCGGGTTGATGCCCCATAGCTTGCCGGTGTAACCCTCGAAGAACTGGCGGTAGAGGGTGCGGCCAAAGTGGCTCTGGATCCACTCGGCAAAGCTCGCCTTGGCAAAATCGGTGGGCTTCTTGGCAAAGGGCAACAGCAGCAAGTCTTTCAGCGCACCGGCCATCAGGGCCAGTGGCGCCGTCTTGAGCAGGTTGGGCAGGTTCAAGGGGTAGTCATAGGTGCGCCCGCCAAAGCGGATCACGCTCTTGCGCTCGGCGTGGAGCAGATCGTCCCCCATCAGCTCGTCGATAAAGGCCAGCAGCTCGGGGTTCTTGGTGATGAAGCGGTGGCCGCCGTAGTCGAAGCGATACTCGCCGTCGCGCCCCTTAAAAGTCTGGGTGGCGCACATGCCGCCCACCACGCTCTCCTGCTCGAACAGGGTGACTGCAAAACCGGCCTGGCGCAGGCGCCAGGCGGCCATCAGACCGGCAGGGCCGGCGCCCAGTACCGCAATGTGTTGTGTGTTGTTGTCGCTCATGACTCTGTTATCCGAAAAGCTGACCAAAAGAGAAGACGTTGAAAAGGCGGCCCCGCTGAGCCGCCTTGTCATCCGCTGCCGCGCTGGGCGATCAGCGCTGGGGCTGGGGACGATAGTTGCGATGCCAGACGGTGACGAAGATCACCAGGTAGCTGGCCCAGGTCAGCAACTGCAGGCCGGCTGGTGAGGCATTGTAGCCAAACAGGGCGCGCAGGAAGGTACCAAATACCCCCTGATCGTCGAGAATGTGACTGATGTTGAAGACCGGCGTCGTCCAGAAGGTGATGAGCCCGGCTGCTTGCAACATGTTGACGGCGGACGACAGCAGCCCGGCGGCGATGATGATGATGAGCAGGCCGGTCCAGCGGAAGAAGGGGGCCAGCGCCACCTTGCGGGTGGAGCGCAGCAGCCCCCACACCAGCACCACCGACAGCAGCAGGCCGCCCAGCGCTCCCATCAGCCCCTCGTGCAGATCCACCCCTTGTCCGGAGTAGACCAGGGCCGAGAAGAACAGCACGGTTTCAAAGCCTTCGCGCATCACCGCCAGGAAGGCGAGCAGCACCAGACCAAACAGGTTGCCGCCGTCGATGGCGGCATCGATGCGCGCCGTCATGGCCCCCACCTGGGATTTGGCCTGCTTCTGCATCCAGACCGCCATGTAGGTGAGCACCAGGGTGGCGAAAATCAGGATCCCCGCCATCAGTAAATGGTTGTAGCGCTCGCTCTCGAACTGGCTCACCACCACCTGGAACAGGAAGGCGACGACGAGGGAGGCAAGCAGACCCAGCCCCACCCCCAGATAGACGAATTTGTTGTAGCGGCTCGCCCCCAGCTTGGCGAGGTAGGAGAGGCAGATGCCGACCAGCAGGAAGGCTTCCAGCCCCTCGCGCAGGGTAATGAGAAAACTTGCAAACATCAGGATTGAGGCTCCGTAGCGGGCGTGACGGGGAGAGGCGGCAAGGTGAGTTGCAGCCGATTGAGTAGCACTATGGGTGGCTCCGGCAAGCTCGGCTCGGCGGCGCGCACCGCATCATTGACCCACTTGGGGTAGGTGCGGAAATTGAGTTTGATATCGGCCTTGAAGGGCCCTTGGGCATCTGCGGGCAGCGGCCAGGCTTCATCGCGCCAGCCATCTGCCGGGATGCGGGTATCTTCCAAGAGCTTGGCGTAGCGCCAGAACTTGAGCCCCACCGGCTTGCCCTCGGCATCGCCGAACACTTTTCTAAATAGCCGCGCATCGTCGGGCACGGCGCCATCCACCGGCTGGCCGCTGACAAGCACCTGCTTGCCGCTGGCATCGGTGACGGTCAGCTCCAACCAGAGTTCGCGGAAATCGGCGACCCCGGTGGGCAGGGCGTGGCCGGCGCCGGTATTGGCGACCCGCACCACCAGCTGCGGGCTAGCGGCCCCCTGCTCGATACGGGCCGAGAGGGTGGCGCTTGAGCGCAAGAGGGCCAGGCTCTCCTGCTCGAGGGTTGCACTTCTCAGCCCCACCAGCTGGTGCTGTGCGCCGGTGAAGTTGTGGCGGTAGAGCCGTTCTTTCACGGTGCCGTTTTCGGTGGACTGGCCAGCCACCGGCGCGCCGCCGTTGCCCGGTTCGGGGTTCATGTGGCAGTCGATGCAGGTGCGCCGCTTGGCAGGATCTTTGGCTTTGGCGAAGCTGGAGTTCTCCCACTCGTCCCAGGTGTTGACGATGTTGGCGCCGGTACCGGGGGCAAACTCGTTGTGGCACGACTTGCACAGGGCCGCGTCGCGGTAGAAATCCTTCTGGTAAGAGGCCTTGTGCATGGCGGGGCGGGCATTGATCTGCCGCTCCGCCAGCCAGTGCTGGAGGCTGCCACCGGCGGCATCCTCGAACACATAGCTCTCGCGGTCTTTCAGATTCACGGTAAAGGCGCTGTTGCCGCCGGCATCCTCGAGCCGGGTGATGCGATGGCAGAGCACGCAGCCGGTGCCTTCTTCCACCACGGGCTCGCCTGCTTTGTGGGCGGCAATGAGCGAGGCGCCGCCCTGCTCGAACATGTGAGAGCCCTTGGGCAGATCTTGCTGGCCGTTCATCACCTGCTGGGGCATGTGGCAGCCCTGGCACCACTGGCCGAAGGCTTCGCCCTCGGTTTCGCGAGCCAGCGCCTGCACCACCTTGTAGTAGGGGTGGGAGTTGCCCATCAGCCGGTGGTTGCTCTCGCTCCAGTCCTGGAACGCCTGTTGGTGGCAGTTCTGGCAGGAGGCGGAGTTGAGCCACTCCCTGGGATGAGTGGTCGGCGCCTTGGCAGGATCCCTGCGCGGGGCATCGAGCCGCAGCCAGTTGGCAAGATAGGGGAGGTTGCCATCGGCGGTGACGAAGGCGTGCAACTCCTCCATCATCGCCTTCACCTCGGGTTGGGGTTTGGCGGGGTCAACCGGCTCGGCGCCATCGCGGGTATCATGGCCCATGCCACCCTGGGTCTGCTGGGTCATGCGCAGGTATTCACCGATAAAGTCCCCCGCCACCATGTTGGCGAGGTTGGCGTGGCCGTTGATGGCATTGTCGCCGCTCTGCTGGCGGTGGGCCGCCATCAGATAGCGGTTGGTGAAGTTGAACCCGTCCAGATGGCAGGAGTTGCAGCTCATCCAGTTGTCCCCCGCCATGGGGAAGCGGCTGTTGGCGCCGTTGTTGCCGAGCGTGTTACCAAGATGGAACAACCGCTCGCCGCGTTTGAGCGGTTCGGGGCGCGGATCCATCTCCACCAGTTTGGCGAAGTGGGGCACATCCACCGTGACCCGGGCAAACGGGCCGCTGCCGCCGGTGTTGAGGCGGGTGAGATCCTGTCCCATGACGTTGTGCACCAGGATATGGTCGCCGTCTACAAACAAGTCCCGCGGATTCTGGCCCGGCAGGTGGCGAAGGAGCTGGGTCGCCTTGGCGCCCCCCTGGAACTTCTTGCGGCGGTGGCGGTTGCTGTTCTGCTTGCCGCTGCGCGACAGGTCGAACACCAGCAGATCTTCCGAGCCCGCCAGAGTCAGGTAGACCCGCTTGCCGTCGGCGGCGAAGCGTGCTGCGAACGGATTGGAGACGATCTGGCTGCGGTTGCCGACGCTGGGCAGGTTGATCTGCAAGAAGAGCTGCTTGCGCTCGTCCACCCGCTCTTTCTCTTCATCGAGATCGATGATGGAGACGGCCGGGAAGACGGTGCTCTGAAACTGGAAGGGGTGGTCGAAACTCCACAGCACGTGGGGCAGCCAGGCTTCGCTGCCATCGGGGGAGAGGGTGATGCCGTCCAGCAGGCGCGGCAAGCCCTGCGAGTCGCTTGGGGTGTCGCTGTGGGTCTCGGCGAGGGTGATGAGTCTGGGTTTGGGCAGGGTGGTCTCGAGCAGGGAGGCACCCTTGGCGCCGCTGCCCAGTTTGGCGAGATCATAGATGGCGAGCTGGCCGGTCATGGCGTGGGTGAGCAGCAGGCGATCGTCATCGGTCAAGGCCAGCCCGCGCGGGGTCTCGGCAGTGGCCACATCCAGCTGCAAGTTGCCCGCTGTGTCATAAGCCTGCAGGCGAGCGGATTCGAACAGCGTGACCCAGAACCAGCGCCGCTTAGGATCGAAGATGACCCCGTAGGGGCGATGGCCGGTGGGGATCGCCTTGTTCAGGTCGAGATCATCATCCAAGAGCAGCAGGCGATCGCCGCGATAATCGCTCACCAGCAGGGTGCCGTCGTCTGCGCGGGCCAGCTGGCGCAGATCGCCACCTAGTTGTGCCTCTTTGAGTCGCTTGCCGCTATTGCGCTCAAGCAGGGTGACCGAGCCGGCGCTCTGGTTGGCGGTGACAAGGCGCGGAGCGTTCCCCTCGTCATAGGCAATCATGGCGGCGCCCATCTCCTGGGCTGAGGCGGTCCCCAGCAGCAGGGCGGTCAACATCAGGGATAACAACAACTTCAACATAAGATCAGGTGCGCCATTTCAAGATGGTCCAGCGCCAGGCGTGGCGCAGCACCAGGGGAGTCAACGCGAGCGCGCTCAGCCAGTGGGCCCAGCTGGCAAGGTTGCCCAGGCTATCGCCCGGGGTGCCGTGCAATACCAGCAGCAATCCGCTGGCCAGACAGACCAGCAGCAAGGCCTCGATGATGCGGCCGGTGGTGCGCAAGAAAGGCTTGCGGCTTTTGCGCAGCAGGCTGCGATGGGAGAGCCAGAAGGCGCCGAACAGCAAGGGGAACAGGGTGAGCGAGAGGGCGACGTGCAGGAACAGGTTCCAGCGTGCCAGCGACCAGAGCGGGGTCAGCGGTTCCCACAGCAGCAGGCCGGAGAAGAACATCAGATAGAGGGAGCCCTCGGCGGCCTGATGGTGATAGGCCAGCCACTGCCAGCAGTGTCGTGGTGAGAGGGAAAGGCTTGTCATAGGTGCTCCAACGCCCGGGCACTGCAGCCCGGGGGAGCAAGTTTACAATGCAGGAAAGGTAATGAAAAGAGTTATCAATTCCGCTCTTGATGAATAAAGGCTGAATGAAAACCGGCGCTATTTGTGGTCCGCCAGCCGCTCGGTCACCGCGTAGATGAGCGCCGCGGTGGAGAAGGCGAGGAACACGATCACCGACCACTTCATCTCCACCTCGTTGCCGACCCCGTCATCCAGGAAGGCCTTGAGCACTTCAATCCCGGCGATGGTGACCAGGGAGTTGATGACGATGAGCTTGAGGGAGGCGAAGTTGATCTTGCTGAGCCAGTTGTTGCCGAGCGCCTCGCGCTGCTCCTGGGTCTGGATGAACTGCACATAGCCGCAGATGGAGACCAGGATCAGCATCTGGGCCACCAGCACGAAGTCCACTAGGGTGAGCACGCCGGTGATGAGGTCCATGTAGTGAATGCCCACGATGTCGATGCACAGGGCATAAAGCAGCATGGCGAATTTCACCATCAGTAGGGCCACGCAGACCAGAATGCAGACATAGAAGGGGAACATCATCAACCGGCTGCCATTGAGCATGAAGTTGAAACGGCGCATGAAAACTCCTGAAGAGGGTGAGGTTGCGCTGATTATGGCGCGGATCCGCCATCGAGGGCATCCCTGTTTGCGCACAGAGGGCTGATGGCAGAAGAGGTCGCATCAGCATAATGACCTGACACTTCGTCGGCATAGGCGCGGCTTTGTGCAACGCTTAGCAAGTCCAGCCCCCAGTCCTAAAGACCGGATATGCCCCAGAGTTGCGCCGGTCTTGGCCACTAACCATTCATCCTCCCTTGCTCCTCGTGAACGTCTCCATATTTCAATCTACATTATCTTACGCTAGAGCCACCAGTTCCGGTCTGAACATTCCCATGGGTTATATGGCAAAAGAACGGGAGCTTGGGCTAGATAGGGGTTGTGAAAACATCCAAGTTTAAATGTTAGTGAAATAAGCTGTTTATTGAATATTGTAAAGGCTGTTGTGCGGCTGATTACAAAACTGAATGCGCCCTTAATCAGTGATGAATTACTTTGTGTTTTACATCATTTTTGTTGAATATTTATAGTCTCAGAAAACCAATTTGCGTTGATGTATCTGGTGTTGATTTGTAAAATAACATTTCTATCAATTTAATTTTAAGTCGTGAGAGATAATGAATAATTCTGCTGTTGCTTTGAGTTTTTCTGTGTGTTTGGGTTTATCTGGTTGTGCTGGTATCATCAATGGCACAAGTGACAATATCACTGTTCGATCTGCTAATCCTAATGCAACCCTCTACGTTGATGGGATGAAGATGGGTAAAGATACCGTCATGTTTAACCAAAAACGTGGAAAAAAGACGATTCTTGAAGCTAAGGCTCCTGAGTGTTCAACTGGTACAGTTCATACGGATTGGCGTTTTGATGGCACCAGTTTGTTAGGGATCTTTATTGATTTTGGTATTTTTACAATTCCGATTGACTTTGCAACTGGTGGCGCAATGGCGGCAGAGCAGACAATTTACACTGTCAATCCTATTTGTTCAGAAAGCTAATGCTGAAAAGTAAAGAAGTTTTATTTTAAATTAATTTAATAAGTTATTGTAGATTTCACAGTTTATGACGTTGTTTCAGTGTGATAGATTCACAGAAATAGATAGGTTATCCTGATATTTTCCCATGCCCGTAGTTATCTTTACTGAGCAAGCCGCTTATTTAGCGGCTTTTTTCGTATGGCGAGATATTGTAGGCTGTCGTATCGGAGTGACGACCGCTACCTTGTCGCTACTTTACCTAACTCTTGGCAAATTCAGTAACAGCTCTAAAGACCGGATATGCCCCAGAGTTGCGTTGCGCTTGCCCGCTAACAACTCCTCTTCCTTTGCCCTTCGTTAGTGCTTTTATCTTCCAATCTGCGTTATCTCTACGCCAGTGCAACAGTTGCGGCCTGAACATCCCCATGGCTTCCAAGAAGAAAGACAGGAATCTGTGAACGGAGGTTTTTTGGAGGGTATTTACGTCAGGGGAGGGGATGACTTTTGGTTTGGGCTAGATCGTGACCCATTCACACGCTGAGCTGAGCTGAGCTGAGCTGAGCTGAGCTGAGTTGACCGGATCGGGACCGGAGCAATGATTAGTTGGGAGTTGAGTTGAGAAAAATAGAGCGTGTTGGTGGCTTACTACGAGAAGAAATTATGGGAGAGCATGCAGTAGTTGAGGGGCTGGATCAGCTTGTAATAATCAAAGCGACAGCAACGAAAAAGCCCAGCCATAAGGCTGGGCTTTCGAATGTGGCTCCCTCGACAGGACTTGAACCTGTGACATACGGATTAACAGTCCGCCGTTCTACCGACTGAACTACGAGGGAATTGGCTCCTCCTACTGGACTTGAACCAGTGACATACGGATTAACAGTCCGCCGTTCTACCGACTGAACTAAGGAGGAATTGCCTGTCTCGTCGAGACGGTGCGGATATTAATGGCCCATCCGCCGGGTGTCAACCCGCGATCCGCTGCAAAAAGGGGATTTTGGCCCGTTTGCCCAAAACTTGGCCGCTGCGGACTATTTTCAGCACAATCAGCAGCTTGGCGCTGGCCTCTCGGGCTCATCGAGACGGTTCAGTGGCATGAAGAGGGAATGGGCGAGGAGATGTCGGTGCCCGGGATAAGCAGCTGTCTTATGGCCGAGCAATGCAGATATAAAGGGGGGGGAGGGGCAGGGGCACGCATAAGGGCGGGATAAATTGGTTAGCAGGCGAAGTGAGTGTGCTGCGTAATGGTGAGAAAAGTGGTCGATATGCTGACAATAAACGCTAATTCTGCGTGGTAACGGCCATTCATTGATCCCGCCCATCGAAATATTTCATCGGCTGGGGTATGGTTGGCCAGGATACCATCGCCGTGTCGACAGCTCTGCCGGCCCTTGATGATGATCGGGCGCCGGTTCAATCCGGCCTTTATCTCCCTCTTCTGGTATTACGAATACATGCACAACCAAGCACCTTTGCAAAGCGTGAAGCTGGCCATTGCTTTACGCCAATCCTGTATTGACGAACCCTACAGCGTTCCCCGCTTCGGCCGCGACCTGATCGCCGGCATCACGGTCGGCATCATTGCCATTCCGTTGGCCATGGCGCTGGCCATCGCCAGTGGCGTGCCGCCGCAGCACGGTCTTTATACCGCCATCATCGCCGGCATCGTCATCGCCGTGACCGGCGGCTCCCGCTTCTCCATCTCGGGGCCGACCGCCGCCTTCGTGGTGATCCTCTATCCGGTGGCCCAGCAGTTCGGCGTGGGCGGCCTGTTGATGGCGACCCTGATCTCGGGCTTCTTTCTGGTGGCCATGGGGGTGGCCCGGCTCGGACGTCTCATCGAGTACATTCCGCCTTCGGTGACCCTGGGCTTCACCGGTGGTATCGCCATCGTGATTGCAACCCTGCAGATCAAGGACTTCTTCGGCCTGCACGTGGCCGAGATGCCGGAAACCTACATCGGCAAGGTCGAGGCGCTGGCTCATGCCCTGCCCAGCTGGCAGTGGGGGGATACGCTGGTCGGGATTGCGACCCTGGCGGTGCTGTTGCTCTGGCCGCGCCTGCGGCTGCCGGTGCCCGGTCACTTACCCGCCGTGCTGGTGGGGGTGGGCCTTGGCTTTGGCCTGCATCAGTTCGGGGTGGACGTCGCCACCATCGGCAGCAAGTTCAGCTATACCCTGGCCGACGGCAGCCAGGGCATGGGGATCCCGCCTATCGCGCCGACCCTTGTGATGCCCTGGGCTCTGCCGGGGCCGGATGGCTCGCCGGTGGAGTGGAACCTGGCCGCCATCGAGCGCCTGTTGCCCGCCGCCTTTTCCATGGCGATGCTGGGGGCCATCGAATCCTTGCTCTGCGCCGTGGTGCTGGACGGCATGACAGGTCGCAAGCACAGCTCCAACGCCGAGCTGGTGGGGCAGGGGCTTGGCAACATAGTCGCCCCCTTCTTCGGCGGCATCACCGCCACCGCCGCCATTGCCCGCTCCGCCGCCAACGTGCGGGCTGGGGCAACTTCCCCCATCTCCGGCATCGTGCATGCGCTGGTGGTGCTGGCGGCCATTATGGTACTGGCGCCCTGGCTCTCCTGGCTGCCGCTCTCGGCCATGGCGGCCCTGCTGCTCATCGTCGCCTGGAACATGAGCGAGGCGCACAAGGTGGTGGAGCTGATCCGGCGTGCACCCAAATCCGACGTGCTGGTGCTGCTGGTCTGTCTGTCGCTGACCGTCATCTTCGACATGGTCATCGCCATTACCTTCGGGGTGATCCTCGCCTCCCTGCTGTTCATGCGCGAGATTGCCAAGATGACCAAGCTGCACGATCTGGCGGATCACAAGCGCTATGCCCATGAAGTGCCGGAGCAGGCGCTGCTCTACAAGATCAACGGCCCGCTGTTCTTTGCCGCTGCCGAGCGGGTGTTCGGCGAGCTGGTAGCCCAGGTCAAGGGCCACAAGCTGCTGGTACTGCAGATGGAGGCGGTCTCCATCCTGGACGCCGGCGGGCTCTCCGCCTTCCTGCAGTTTGAAAAGCAGATGGCCAAGGCGGGGGTGCAACTGCGGGTCGCCGAGTTGCAGTTCCAGCCGCTCAAGACCCTGGCGCGCGCCAAGGTGCGTCCGGTGCCCGGTCAGCTGGAGTTTTATGGCTCGCTGGAAGAGGCGCTCAAAGGCGAGCACTTGCACGAAGCGACTGGAAATTGATGGAAAGGGATACGAAACGGCATGTTTTTAGTCACTTGGTTCGGATAATGAGCAAACGAACGCAAAAAGTGAAAAATTGCATTGACCGCATGCCGTCGTATCCCGTACATTACGCCCCGTTCCAGCGCAACAGCGCAGCGAACAGCGTGCTGGCTGAGCACGTTAAACAGCAGACCAAAATTTGGTGAGGTGTCCGAGTGGCTGAAGGAGCACGCCTGGAAAGTGTGTATACGGCAACGTATCGAGGGTTCGAATCCCTCCCTCACCGCCAAATTACAAAAAACCGACCTGATGGTCGGTTTTTTTGTTTTGGGCGCAGCAATATCCGTGCTCGCCACCAATTGGCAAAGGCCCCGTCGCAAGATGGGGCCTTTTGTTTATCAGGATACGGTTTGTCACCTCGCAGCGACCAGCCTCAGCCGTGCGGTTCCACCACCGTCATGGTAAAGCGCAGCACGCTGTCACCTGCGTTGCGATAAGCGTGGGGCAGGTCGGTGCGGGCCACGGCTGAACAACCCTGAGTGACGGCAAGCTCGCCCGCTCCCAACTGCAGTTGCAGGGTACCTTGCTCGACGTGAAACAGCTCCACCGTGCCGGGCGGGTGGCCGTCAGAGTCAAACTGCTCGCCGGGATGCAGCTGCCAGTGCCACAGCTCTATCATGTCCGGTCCCCGGGTGCCGGCCAGCAGGCGGGCCGAGCCGCCGAACGGGCCCTGCCACAGGGTCGGGATGGCTTGCGGCTCGATCAGGTGCAGCGTTGGGGTGCTGGCCACGTCGACGATATCGGCAACCGATACCCCGAGCGCGGCGGCCAGCTTGCACAGGATGGCGATGCTGGGATTGGCCGCCCCCTTTTCGATTTCGACCAGCATCCCCTTGCTCACCCCAGCCCGGCGCGACAGCTCATCGAGCGACAGTCGGCCCTGTTGTCTGTACTCCTTGAGCCGGCGGGAGACGGCGGCAGTAACATGCCCCACGTCGGCGCCGGCATCGGTCGTTATATTGACTCTCTTGGTCATCGGTCATTATCATGAAATAAAATAGTCGATATAAGGATATTCCATGAGATCGGTACAACCGTCAATCGATCCCGCGCTGGCGACGCTGGCTCCGGGATTTCGGGCTATCAGCATTACCCTGCAGACCGACGAGATCGTCAATCCGGCCATCGCTACGGAGGCGCTGGCGCAGGCCTGCCAGCGGGTTCTGCACGACCCCGCGCCCTGGACCGAGGCGCATCTGACCGCCTGGGCCGAGGTATTCAAGGGGTTTGGCGCCAAGCCCCAGCGTACTCCCTGTTCGGCGGATGCCCTGCGCAAGCGGGTGCTGCGTGATGGCGCTCTGCCGAGCATCGATCCCGTGGTGGATCTCTACAACGCCATCAGCCTCGCCTACGCCCTCCCGGTCGGCGGGGAAAACCTGGCCGCCTATGTCGGGATGCCCCGGCTGGTCATTGCCGATGGCAGCGAAGCATTTGACACCATGAAAGAGGGGGCGCCGGCGCAGGAGTGCCCGGAGGCGGGCGAGGTGATCTGGCGCGACGATCTGGGTGTTACCTGCCGGCGCTGGAACTGGCGTCAAGGGGTAAGAACGCGCCTGGATAGAGATGCCAGACAGATGTGGTTCATTCTGGAGAGCCTGCCAGAGATGCCGTTGGCGGCCTTGCAGGAGGCTGGTGCCAGGCTGGTGGACGGGCTGCGGCGCATGATGCCTGACGCCCGCATCGAGCAGAGCCTGGTCGGCTTCGATCTTCCTTGAACCGGGCAGCAGGGGGGCCCTTCATTCCAACGCTGAGAGGAAGGGCGTTCCTGCCGCGGTATTGCAGCTCCCGCCATGAGGAGAGGCCAACTTATTCCCTGATGACGGCATAACAGGGCCCACATCGCAGGCCCGTACCCGCTTGCTCAGGCCAGCTTCAACAGCGGCATCTGTTCGCGTTTGTCGCAGTGCGTGAGATGAACCCGGCTGGTCAGGCGGGTCAGCAGTTCGTAGGGGATGGTGCCTATCTTTTCGGCCACCTGTTCCACCGGGAGCCCTTCCCCCCACAGCGTTACCTCGTCTCCCACCTTGTCGCGGGCCGCCGGCCCCAGATCGACGGTGATCATGTCCATGGAAACCCGACCCACGATGGGTACCCGGCGGCCATTGATCAGCATGGGGGTCCCCTCGGGCGCCATGCGCGGATAGCCATCCCCATAGCCCGCCGCCACCACGCCGAGGGTGGTATTGCGATCCGCCACCCAGTGTCCCCCATAACCGACAGCTTCGCCCTGCGCGCAGGCGCGGGTGGCGATGAGCTGGCTCTTGAGGGTCATGACCGGGCGCAGGTCATGGTCGGCGGCGAGCTGACCGGCAAACGGTGAGGCGCCGTAGAGCATGAGGCCGGGCCGGATCCAGTCGCTGCGCGATGCCGGCCAGGCGAGGATGCCGGCGGAGTTGGCCATGGCCCGCTCGCCCGGCAGATGGGCAGAGAGGCGGTTGAACTCCTCGATCTGCAACTGAGTGGCCCGGGTATCCTGTTCATCGGACTGGCTGAAGTGCGTCATCAGATGGAACGGCTGCACCACGTTGCGACAATGGCTCAGCCGCTCGATGAAGGCGGGCAGCTCCTCGGCGCGCAGCCCGAGCCGGTTCATCCCGGTATCGAGCTTGAGCCACACCTTGATGGGGGCGGGCAGACTGGCCTGCTCGAGCAGTGCCAGCTGCTCCCAGGTATGCAAGGTGGTTTGCAGTTCGTGTTTCACCAGCAGCGGCAGCGCTTCGGCACTGAAGAAGCCTCCCAGCACCAGAATGGGCTTGGTGATGGCGTTGGCGCGCAGCACCAGTGCCTCCTCGACCCTGGCCACCGCATAGGCATCGGCCTGGGCGAGTGCATGGGCCACCGGCAGCAGCCCGTGGCCATAGGCATTGGCCTTGAGTACCGCGATGATCTTGCTGTGGGGGGCATGGCGGCGCACCACGGCGAAATTGTGCTGGAGTGCATCGATATCGATGCTGGCCGTAACTGTGTTCATCATGGGGTCGGGTGTCTGCTCGATGATAAGTTGGC
This sequence comes from Aeromonas sp. S5(2024), assembly GCF_041403025.1. NCBI lineage: Bacteria > Pseudomonadati > Pseudomonadota > Gammaproteobacteria > Aeromonadales > Aeromonadaceae > Aeromonas > Aeromonas sp. S5(2024). Next base: position 78,431 of record NZ_JBGLRI010000002.1, read on the forward strand.
TGCTGGTTTCAATCCTGATCCGGTGATCCTGGCTGCCGCGACGAGCAAACGGGGGGTCACTGAATCATGTTGTTTTATATGCTTTAAAATGTAAAAAGATGTTATCAGTTGTTTTTTTGTTGGTAAATTATGTGGCGAATAGGAATGTGTAAATGCGTAAAATACGGGATATTCCTCTGTATAAATTTGCCTGCCAACGCTTTCTCTGGCTCCCTATGACCCAGTATTTATCACTGGTTTTGTCCCTCCAAACGGGAGGGGAATGAGGCTGTTTTGGGCTGTTTCTGATGGATGGTTGAGCGGATACCGCTCTGATGTCGGCGCTCCAGCGCCGGCCGTCGTGAGCCCGTGGCAAAGAGGCAGGGTAAAGATGGGAGCTTGATGGCAGGATAAGGAGGAGGGGCCTGCCCGGCCCATGGCCGGGCAGGTCTCGACGTTTTTATTAGACCTTGAAGAACCCGATGCCCTGGTTGAGCTGCTGGATGATGGTGGTCAGCTGGGAGGCGTCATGATTGACGCTTTCGGCGGCGGAGACGTTCTCCAGCGACATCTGGGTGATCTCCTCCACCGACTGGGCGATGAGCTGGCTGGCGGCGGCCTGCTCGTGGAGCATGGAGCTTATCTCCTGGATCAGCTCCACCACCTTGCGGGAGCTCTGATCCACCTGGGCCATGGTTTCGCTGGATCCCTCGGTGGTCTCCCGCACCGTGCTCATGCTGTCGGAGCAGGCGTTCATCCCCTTGACCGCGCTGGTGGCCCCTTGCTGGATGGAGGTGAGCATCTCGTTGATCTCCTGGGTGGCCTGGGTGGTGCGCGCCGCCAGGGTCCGCACCTCGTCGGCCACCACGGCGAAGCCACGGCCCATGTCGCCGGCCCGGGCCGCTTCGATGGCGGCGTTGAGCGCCAGCAGGTTGGTCTGATCCGCGACCCCCTGGATCATCACCGAGATCTGGCTGATGCGGGTGATGTCGTCAAACAGCCCCTGCACCTGCTTGGCGGAGTCGTTGACCGCCGTGGTGACCCTGAGCACCTCCTGGGAGGCGTGCTTGACCTGCTTCTCGCCGGCCTGGGCTATCTCCCCGGATTGCATCACCACGCTGTTGGCCTGATTGGCAAACGAGGAGAGCTGGGAGACGGAGGTGGTGAGCTCTTCGACCGAGGCGGCCGTGTTGGCGGTGGCGAGGGACTGCTGCTGGGAGCTGGTATTGACCTGCTCGGCCGCCGCCCCCAGTTGGGAGGCGCTGGCGGTGAGGCTTTCGGCGGCATGCTGCATGGTCGAGACGATGTCGCGCAGGCTGCGGCGGGTGCTGATCATCGCCTGCTGCATGCGGGTCAGCTCGTCGTTGCCCTCGGCCTGATCCTGGGCGGTGAGCCGGCCCTGCGCCAGTTGCTGCAGATCCTGCATGATGGCGAGCAGCGGCTGGTTGATGCTGCTGCTGAGCAACCAGCCCAGCAGCAAGGAGAGCAGCACCGAGATGGCGAGTATGGTGTAGGTGGCGGTGGTGATGTCGCTGGCAATCACGTCGCTCTCATCAAAGGCCTGTTTGCCCAGCCCCTGGTTGATGTCGACCAGTTTGCTGAGCAGATCGTCCACCACCTGAAACGTGGTGGCGGCCTCGCCCTTCATCAGCTTGATGGCGCTGTCATTGTCGTTGGCGTAACTTGCCGCCATCGCCTTGTGTGCCGCTTCCTTGTAAAGCGGCCAGGCGCGGTCAAAGTCCGCCAGAGCCAGTTTCTCCGGTTCGCTCAGCTGGGTTGCCCGGTACTTGTCCAGCAAGGCGGCCATCTTCTGCTCGTGCAGATCCATATCCCTGGCAATCTTGTCCATGCCGCTTTGGGTCGGCTCGATGACGTAATCGAACAGCGAGCGGTTGTGATAGATGGCCTGCATGTTGGCGTTGGCGACATCCGTGATGGGGGTCAGGATGTTGAGGTACATGTCGTTGAGCATGTCATTGATGGTGTTGGTGTTTTGCTTGCCGTAGAGTCCGACCCCGATCAGGATGAGATTCAGCAACAGGAAGGAGACGATAAGCCGCGTCTTGATGGAGAGCTGGCGAAGTAGGTTGTTCATGGTAGCCTCATGCTTGTTTCAAGCGTCCATGCAGCGATGTCGATACTGCCGGTGTTGTTGTTATCCCGCCCTCTCAGAGCGGGGTTCCTCAATAGCGCAAAGGGACACGATTCAGGTCGCTCTGGCCTGCCATTCGGCAAACCATTTTTCAATCTGATCGACCGGCAGCGGTCGGCTGATGTAATAGCCTTGCGCCAGCTCACAGCCGAGCAGTGCCAGCTGTTTCCAGTCCTCTTCGGTCTCCACTCCCTCGGCGACCGTCTTGAGGTTGAGCTTCTGGCTCATGACGATCGCTGAGGTCAATATAGCCAGCTTCTTGGGGCTGCTATGGGCGTCGTGCACGAATTCCTTGTCAATCTTGATCTCGGTGAAAGGACAGCGAGATAGCTGCTTCATGGAGGAGTAGCCGGTGCCATAATCATCCATTGCGATGCCAAATCCCCGCAGTCTCAATCGTGCCAGAGTGCCCAGCGACATGGCGAGATTGGACATAAAGGTGGTCTCGGTGACTTCGATGATGATGGCGCTGCAGGGCAGTTGATGGGCCTGCACGATGGCAATCATGTTCTCGACCAGCTTGTCCGTCAGCAGCAGGCTGACCGGCATGTTGATGGAGCAGGTGGGATGCTCGGACAGTGCGCCTAGGGTGGTGAGTGCCTCGCAGGTGGCGTGCAGAAACTGGTAGAAGAAATCGAGCGCCAGCTGCCCCTCTTCCAGGTGGTGAACGAAGCAGATGGGGGGGATGACCCCGTGCTCGGGATGGATCCAGCGCACCAGCGCCTCGAAGCCGTAGAGACTGGCGTCCGCCATCAGCACCTTGGGCTGCAGAAAGGGGATCAGCTGGCGGTTGTCCAGCGCCTGCTGTACATCCTCGGCGGTGAAGGTGAGCTGCATCCACTTCTTGTTTTCCCGGTGCGCCAGCGGATCGCAATGCTGCAACATGTTGCGCAGATCGCTTTGTCGCAGCGGCTTTGACAGCACGCCGATCACCTCCAGGGTGCTGGCATCGGCGATGGCGTGGATCACGTCCAGCACGTCCCGCTCCACCCCGCTCATCACGGCCACGAACATCCGGTAGTGGGTGTTCTTCTCCAGGTTGCTGATGAGCTCGACCCCGTCCATGCCGGGCATGTTGAGGTCGGTCAGCAGCAGATCGATGCGCTCGAGCTGCTGCAGCTTGTTCAGGGCATCCTGGCCATCATGGGCAACGTGGATCTGGCCGAACCCCAGCTCCTGCAGCAGACAGGTCACTTCGTACTGCTGGGTGCGGGAGTCATCCACCACCATGGCACTGCGGCCTTGCCATTTTTCCAATGACATAATTACACGCCTCGTAGATCCGGACGGCTGAGCGTCTGGGTAATGTGGGTGAGGGACATGACTTCATCCACTCCGCCGTGGGCTATGGCCTCTTTGGGCATGCCGAATACCACGCAACTGGCTTCATCCTGGGCAATGGTGCGTGCACCCGTGTCGTGCAGCTCCCGCATGCCGCGGGCGCCGTCATCCCCCATGCCGGTCATGATGACGCCGAGGGCGTTGCGCCCCGCACTCACCGCCACCGAGCGAAACAGCACGTCCACCGAGGGGCAGTGACGGGAGACCGGCGGCCCCTCTTTGACTTCCGCCAGATACTGGGTGCCGCTGCGCTGGATCAGCAGGTGCTTGCCCCCCGGCGCTATGATGGCGACCCCGGGCAGCAGGCGATCGCCGGTCTCGGCCTCTTTCACCTCCAGCTGGGAGAGGCCGTTGAGCCGCTCGGCAAAGGAGGCGGTGAAGCGGGCCGGCATGTGCTGGACGATGGCGATCCCCGGGCAGGTGGCGGGCAGGCGGGAGAGCAGGTACTCCAGCGCCTGGGTACCACCGGTGGAGGTACCGAGCGCAACGATCTTCTCGGTGGTGCGAAAGGAGATCCGCTCCGCCGGCGGGGAGAGTACCTCGTCGGCATTGCGCCTCGGGGTGACCGGTAGCGGGGCGGCACCGGGCAGCAGATTGCGCAGCTTGGCACCGACGGCGCCCCGGATCTCCTGGATGAAGTCGTTGGCGGACTGCTGCAGGAAGCTCTTGATGCCGACGCTGGGTTTGGTGACGATGGATATGGCCCCCGCCGACATCGCCTCCAGGGTGATCATGGCCCCCTCTTCGGTGAGGGAGGAGCAGATGATGACCGGGGTGGGGTGCTCGGCCATGATCTTCTTGAGGAAGGTGAGGCCGTCCATGCGCGGCATCTCGATGTCGAGGATGATGACGTCGGGCCAGCACTTCTTCATCTGCTGCATGGCGAAGATGGGGTCGAAGGCGGCGCCAATCACCTCGATATCCTCCGCCTTGCTCAGCATCTGGGTCAGTACCTCTCGTACCAGGGCCGAGTCGTCGACGATAAGCACGCGTATGGTCATGGCAGCTCCTTGGGCTGAAGGGGCAGGCAGCGGTAGCGGGAGGGGGCCTCCTGCACCAGCGGCAGATCCTGCTGGCGGATGATCTCGGAGTGGCCGACCAGCAGGTAGCCGTCCGGGCGCAACAGGTTGCAGAGCTGCGTCAGTACCCGGGCCTTGGTCTCGTCATTGAAGTAGATGAGCACGTTGCGCAGGAAGATGACGTCGAAGTTGCGCTCCGGATAGTCGCCGCAGGTCAGCAGGTTGAGGTTGGCAAAGGTGACCTTGCCGGCCAGCTCCGGCTTGACCCGGATCTTGCCGGCGAACTCGTCATGACCGCGCTGAAAATAGCGCAGCCACAGATGGGGTGGCACGTGCTGGGCCCGCTCGACCGAGTAGACGGCGCGGCGGGCAAAGGGGATGACCCGGGTGTTGATGTCGGTGCCGTGGATGCTCCAGCGATCGTTGATGCCGAGCTGTTCGGCCAGCACCATGGCGGCGGAGTAGGCCTCTTCCCCGGTGGAGCAGGCGGCGGACCAGATCCGCAGCGGCTGGCGGCGAGTGGCAAGCAGCTGTTCGGCATGGTGCTTGAGCCAGCTGAAGTGCTGGGATTCGCGAAAGAAATAGGTCTCGTTGGTGGAGAGCAGGTTGATGGCGAGCTGCCGCTCGTGGGGATCGCTGGACTGATTGATCCGCTCCCAGTAGGAGTGATAGCTGGTGAGGTGCAGCGCCCGCAGCCGCTTGGCGAGCCGGGATTGCACCAGCGCCCGTTTGCAGGGGGCAAGATCGATGCCGGCCGAATTCAGGATGAAGCGGCGAAACAGATCGAACTCGCTCTGGCTGAGAGTCGGGGTGAGTTCGGCGGTGAAGGGGGGCGCCACCATGGTCAGCCGCCCTGTTCCGGGGAGAACTGCTGCTCGGTGGCCGCCTCGGCCATGGTGCTCAGCTCGGCGATGGAGAGGGCCCTGTGCATGTCGAGCAGGATGGCAAACTGCTGATCGATGGTGACCACCCCCTGAATGAAGTCACCGCGGATGTGGGTGCCGAAGGTGGGAGCCGGTTCGATGGCGTCGCTGCGGATCTCCAGCACCTCGCAGACCGCATCCAGCAGCATGCCGATCTCCTGCTCCTCGCCGGTGCTGTTGGGCAGGGAGAGGATGGCGACGCAGGTGGTGGGCTGCAGCAGGGTCTGGCCCCGGCCGAAACGGATGGAGAGGTCGATCACCGGCACCACGGCGCCGCGCAGGTTGATGATGCCCCGCACGAAGCGCGGCATCATGGGCACCGGGGTCATCCCCTCGAACTCGATGATCTCGCGAATGCAGCCGATGTCAATGCCGTACAGTTCGCCGCCCAGCATGAAGGTGACGCAGTGAAAGTGGGCGCTGGTATCAGGGGCAAGCTTGTCTCTCATCGCCGGCTCCTAGTAGTTGGTGAACTTGCCATCGTCTATCTCTCGCTCCAGATCCTCTTCATGAAAGGGGTAGGGGCGGGAGAATGCCGACTTCGGCTTGCTGCGCCGGATGACATGGGCGCCGCCGTGCGGGGTATAGGGCTGGCGGGTGTTGCCGCCGCGCAGGGTGAACTGCTGCATCAGCTCCTGCAACTGTAGGGCTGTGGAGCTCAGCTCTTCCGAAGTGGAGCTCAGTTCTTCCGCCGAGGCGGCCGAGGCCTGCATGCCGTCGCTTATCTGGGTCACGGCGATGTTGATCTGGGAGACGCTGGCCCGCTGTTCGCGGGAGGCGGAGGCGATCTCCTGCACCAGGGTGGCGGTCTGATCGATGCCGGGCAGCATTTCACGCAGCAAGGATCCTGCCTGTTCGGCGACGCTGACCGAGCGCCCGGCCAGCTCGCCAATCTCCTTGGCGGCGGTCTGGGAGCGTTCGGCCAGTTTGCGCACCTCGGCGGCGACGGTGGCAAAGCCCTTGCCGTGCTCGCCGGCGCGGGCCGCCTCGATGGCGGCGTTGATGGCCAGCAGGTCAGTCTTGTTGGCGATGTCGTTGATGACAGTGATGCGCGACGCTATCTCCTTCATGGCGTGCACCATCTCACCGACCGCCTTGCCGCTTTCGGTGGCGCTGCTGGCCGCCCGGGTGGAGATGTTTTCGGTCACCTTGGCATTGTCGGCATTCTGGCTGACGGTGGCGGTCATCTCCTCGACTGAGGCACTGGTCTGTTCGACGCTGGAGGCCAGCTCGGAGGAGGTCTGGGAGAGGGCATTGGCGGTGGCGGCCACCTGCTCGGAGGCCGAGCCGATGGCTTCCGACATGGCGCCCACCTCGTTGAGGGTGTCGGAGAGGCGGTGGGCCATGCTCTTGATTGCATAGAGCAGGCTCGAGGTGTCGTCGGCCTTGAGCAGCACGGGGGTGGAGAGATCCCCCTCGGCGACCCGGGCCACCACCTGCACCGTGTAGGAAGGGTCGCCCCCCAGCTGGCGCAATATGCTGCGGGTTACCAGCAGGGCCAGGATGAGGCAGATGAGAAAGGCGGCGCTGGCGATGGCGATGAGGATCTGCAGGTTGTCCTGATAGATGTTCTGGCTCTCATCCATGGATTGGGTAGCGAGCTCGGCATTCACCTTGACCAGATCGCTCAACAGGGAATCGGCGATGTCGAAGGTGGGGCGCCCCTTGTCCCCCATCAGCCGAAAGGCGTTACGCTCGGGCTCCCCATTCTGGCCCGGTGTCTGGGCCAGCTTCAGGATCTCGCTGGCGTACTGCTTGTAAGTGGCCCAGGCCTGATCGAAGCGGGTCAGCAGGTCTACCTCCCGCTGGGTGAGATAGGTCTTGCGGTAGCTGGCCAGAAAATCCCACATCCCCTTCTCGAACTTGTCGACATTGACCAACGCCTGAGCCTTGAGATCCGGGTCGACCTCACCGATGTAGCGATAGAGGGCCCGGTTCTGGTAGACCGCATAGATGTTGGCGTTGGCGATGTCCTTGATCGGCAACAGCTGGTTGGCGTGCATGTTGCTGACCAGCTGCACCATGGTCCTGGTGGAGTAGTAGCTGGTGAGCGACAGCACCACCAGCAGCACCATGAGGATGGCGAACGAGAACACCAGCTTTGTTCTGACTTGCAAGTTGTGAAACCAGTCCATGGTCTGACTCCGTCAATTCTGTTGATGTGCTTAAGGTGTGTGGTCAATCTCTGAGGCTGTAAATGGTATCGGCCTGTTGCCGGAGCGCATGTTGTTCCCTCCGCCAGGCCAGCTGGATGAGCTGGGGGACGTCGAGGATGAGCGCCGGCTGGCCGTTGCCCAGAATGGTGGAACCGCTCACGTAGCGCAGGGACTTGAACAGTTCGCCGAGCGGCTTGATGACGGCCTGCACCTCGCCAATCAGGCGATCCACCACGATGCCGGCACGATGGTCGGCATAGTCCACCATCACCACGAACTCGGGTTCGTCGGCAGGGGGCAGGGCAAACAGCTCGCGCAGGACGATGAAGGGCACCCATTCGCCGCGCACGTTGATCTGGCGGGCCGGGGTACGCAGGGCATCCGGCGGCAGATCGATGCACTCGACCATCATGTCGAGGGGGATCACCAGGGAGGCGTGATCCACCTCGATGCGAAAACCGTCGATGATGGCCAGGGTGAGCGGCAGTCTCAGCCTGAAGGTGGTGCCCAGCCCCAGCCGGCTGTCGATGGTGGTTTCACCGCGCAGAAACTCCAGGTTGCGCTTGACCACGTCGAGCCCGACCCCCCGCCCGGAGAGATCGCTGACATCGCTGGCCGTCGAGAAGCCAGGCAGAAACAGCAGTTGAAAGATCTCCTGTTCACTCAATACCTTGTCTTCCGGCAGCAGCCCCTGGCCATGGGCCTTGGCGAGGATCTTGTCGCGGTCGATGCCGCGGCCGTCATCGCTGACCTCCACCACCACGGCGCCGGCATCGTGATAGGCGTTGAGGGTGATGGTTCCCTGCGCCGGCTTGCCGGCGGCGAGCCGAGCCTGTTGCTCTTCGAGGCCATGATCGGCGGCGTTGCGCACCAGGTGCATCAGGGGGTCGGTCAGCTTCTCGACCATCGATTTGTCGATGTCGGTATCGGCGTTGCGGATCTGCAGCTGGATCTCCTTGCCGGTCTGTTGGGAGAGCTCGTGCACCAATCGCGGGAAGCGGTTGAAGATCTCGTTGATGGGCACCATGCGCAGGGTGAGTGCGTCGTCGCGGATCCCTTCCACCAGGGTGTTGACGATGGCTACTGATTCGATGAGCTCCGCATCGCCCCTCATCCTCGCCTGCAGGGTGATGGCCGAGGTGGCGATCACCAGCTCGCCGACCCGATTGATCAGCCGATCGAGCTTGGCCGCCTCGATGCGGATGTAGTGTCCCTCCGCCCGCAGCGGTGCGGGTCTGGTCTGCTGTGGGGGGGCCTCCTGCGGCGGCTGGGCTGACTGGATGGGGGGCGCCAGGGCCGGTTCTGAGTTTGCCGCGCCGGGCGTCAGTTCGCCCCGCGCGATGCAGGCAGCTTCCTCTTCGCTCAGGGCGTCAGCCTGCACCCAGCGCTGCAGCTGGGCCGCGAGCGGCTCATTGCGCCAGGCCGCCAGTTTTTGCCCCTGTTCTGAAAACTGCGCCAGATCCTGATGGGGGCTGAGCAGGCAGATGAGACTGGCGTGGGCAACGAAATCAAAGGTGCTCCGGATCCGCTCGGCCGGTTCGGCGCTGAGCAGGCCAATCTCGTAGCCGAGGAAACACTCGGTGGCATCGAGCAGTTGCAGCGGGGGCCACTCCTGCCAGACCGGCTGGATGACGTGGATCTCCCCCAGGTTGCCGAGGTAGCGAATGAAGGCCAGCAGATCGAAGCCGTCCTGATAGAGGGCCGGATAGAAGCGCAGGGAGAGGTGCCAGGCGCGCCGATCCGTCTGGTTGACCGGGGCGGGAGCCGGCATGATCAGCGGCTGGCTGGGCAGGGTCTGGTGCCCTTGCAGTTGGGAGAGCAGGGCCAGGATCTGCTGGGTCTCGGTCTGTTGCAGCTCGGGGTTGTGTTCGGCCCCTTGCAGCAGGTCGCGCAGTTGATCGTTGCAGGCCAGCAGCAGGTTGATGAGGTGTTCGTCAAGCGCAATTTCGCCGCTACGCAGCCGCTCCAGCATGTTCTCCATGGCGTGGGCGAAGCGCACCAGCATGGCCAGCCCCAGCATGCCGGCCGAGCCCTTGATGGTGTGGGCGGTGCGAAACATCAGGTTGTAGGTGTCGGGATTGGCCGGATAGGTGTCGCGATCCAGCAGAGCGTGTTCCAGATTGTCGCACTGCTCGTAGGCTTCCTCGAAGAAGAGGGCACGGGCCTTATTGATGTCCATCCGCGCGGCCCTCCCCGTGGTCGGTTGGCCACAACCCCATCAGGCTCAAGACATGGCGGGCCTGGCTGCCTTCAGCGGCCTCGAGTCGCAGCTGCTTGCCCTGCTGACCGGCCTCTTGCTGCAGGATGGCGATGAGCTGGGCACCGCAGCCATCGAGCATCTCCAGCGGGGTGAGATCCAGCGTCAGTACCGAGAAATTGAGCAGACCGAACAGATCATCCTGCAGATCACCCAGCGTGATGACGCTGAGCTCGCCGCTCAGGGTGGCGGTCACCGGCGTTTGTCGGGTGTCGATCGCCAGGCTCATGGCTGCACCACCTTGCAGACATCGTCCAGCAGCTTGAGCGGTTCGAACGGCTTGGTGAGCCAGACTCGGGCGCCGGCCTCGAATCCTTCCCGCTTGATCTGCTCGGAGTCTTCGGTGGTCAGCATGATGAAGGGGAGGTAGCGGGTAGTCTGCTGGGCCTTGACCCGTCTTAGCAGGGTCATGCCATCCATGCCGGGCATGTTGAGATCGGAGATGATGAGGTGTACTCGCCGCTGATCCAGTTCGATGAGGGCGGCTTCGCCGTCGCCGGCCTCAATCACCTCAAAACCGGCGCTGGTGAGCGTCATGGTGATGGCCGCCCTGATCCCCACGGAATCATCCACCACCAGTATGGTTTTGCTCATCGGTCATCCTCATCGACTTCATGGGTTCCTTGCCCTTAGCGCCAAGGGCAGAGCTCGCACAGGGCTCAGTGATAATTGTTGTTCAACAGCTTGATGTTGGAGAGATTTTTATGTCATCACTGACTAATAGATACAAATGGCGCCAGTTGTACGGGCCCGGTGGCGCAGCCGGGCCGGGAAGGAGGGGGTGGGTCACATGTTGCAAGAGGGGGAATAGGGGGGAAATGCAGATACCCTGTTGATGACAATTAATTAATCAAGCAAGGGGATATTTCTTGAAATAGGCAGGGGAGATTATTTTAGAAGATGATAACAAATATCGTTCGCGCGTCCATTTAACTTGTTTACATATAATCATACAAATATAAAGGTATATATTATCAGCCACTTTTGGCGAGGTAAAATAGCCTATGGCTGGTAACATAAAGACCGGGTAAAATAGTGTGACAACGCTTTCATTCTGATTATTTAACATCACGAATTAACGGGTAATTTAAATGGATTAAATTCATTAACACGCAAGATTACCCCCTAGTGGGTATTTTTGTAGTTGGCGATATGCTTTCTAAGCCTATGCTACATATGAAATTTTTAAATCCATGCTGATGAGTTTTCTATTTGAATAATGTTCCGTCACTTGATGGAGATCAACGCGGGGCAGGGGGGGAGTACTTAGCATTTCCGCTATTAAGCATTTATCAAACAAGTGCTCACTACGGGAATAAAAAGAATGGTCGAGGATACTTTTTTATCGGCTCATGGAATTAATCGCCGTGACTTCATGAAATTGTGCGCCGGGATGGCCGCAACCCTTGGATTAAGCCAGCATGCCGTGGCCAAGATGGCCACCGCGCTCGCCAGCCCCGAGCGGCCACCGGTGATCTGGATAGGGGCGCAGGAGTGTACCGGTTGCACCGAATCGCTGCTGCGCGCCACCCACCCCACCATCGAGAACCTGATCCTCAACACCATTTCGCTGGAGTACCACGAGGTGCTCTCGGCGGCCTTCGGTCATCAGGCCGAAGAGAACAAGCACAATGCCATCGAACGCTACAAGGGCAAGTATGTGCTGGTGGTGGATGGTTCCATCCCGCTCAAAGATGGCGGCATCTACTGCATGGTGGCGGGTGAGCCCATCGTCGACCATATTCGCCGCGCGGCTGCCGATGCGGCTGCCGTCATCGCCATCGGCTCCTGCGCCGCCTGGGGCGGGGTGCCCGCCAGCGGTGGCAATCCGACCGGCGCCGTCAGCCTGGAAGAGGCCCTCGGCAACCTCGGCACGCCGATTATCAATATCCCGGGCTGCCCGCCCAATCCCCACAACTTCCTCACCACGGTCGCCTACTACATCACCTACGGCAAGCTGCCGGCGCTCGATGCCAAGAAGCGGCCGCTGTTTGCCTATGAACGGCTCATCCATGAAAACTGCGAGCGTCGCCCGCACTTCGATGCCGGCCGCTTCGCCAAGGAGTTCGGCGACGAGGGCCACCGTCAGGGCTGGTGTCTCTACCATCTTGGCTGCAAGGGGCCGGAGACCTACGGCAACTGCTCGACCCTGGAGTTCTGCGACGTGGGCGGCGGCATCTGGCCGGTGGGTATCGGCCATCCCTGCTACGGCTGCAACGAGCAGGGAGTGGGTTTCAGCAAGGGGATCTTCCAGCTCGCCAAGGTGGAGAATCCCACCCCGCGGGTGAACAAGCCCGACGTGGCCATCCAGGAGGGAGGACACATGTCGCCCACCGCCACCGGCCTTATCGGTGGGGCGCTCGGGGTGCTGGTCGGGGTGAGTCTGATGACGGTGCGCGAGCTCGGTCGCCAGCAGAAGCGCCATGAAGCCGGGCAGCACACCTCACGGGAGGAGTGACCGTGAACAGACGCAATTTCCTCAAATTCGCCTCCGTCGGTGCGCTGGCGGCGGGCACCACCGTCTCCGGCACGGCCCTGGCGGCGGCCGAGAACAAGCCGCCCATTCCCGGCGCGCTCGGTATGCTTTACGACTCCACCCTCTGCATCGGCTGTCAGGCCTGCGTGGCGGAGTGCCAGCGCCTCAACGGCAACCCGGCCAATCCGGCCGGGGAAGCGACCTGGTCCAACAACGACAAGCTGAGCCCCTACACCAACAACATCATTCAGGTGTGGAAGAGCGGCGCGGGTGAGCACAAGGATCAGCTGGTGGATGGCTATGCCTACATCAAGAAGCAGTGCATGCACTGCGTCGATCCCAACTGCGTCTCCGTCTGCCCGGTGCAGGCGCTGACCAAGGATCCCAAGACCGGCATCGTCCATTACGACCCGGACGTCTGCACCGGTTGTCGCTACTGCATGGTGGGCTGCCCGTTCGACGTGCCCAAATATGACTACGACAACCCGTTCGGGGCGATCCACAAGTGCGAGCTCTGCAACCAGAAGGGGCTTGAGCGCATCGATCAGGGCAAGTTGCCCGGCTGCGTCGAGGTGTGCCCCACCGGCGCCGTCATCTTCGGCACCCGCGAGGCGCTGATGGCCGAGGCCAAGCGCCGGCTGCTGGCCACCCCGGGCAGCGAATATGCCTACCCGCGCCAGACTTTCAGCGCCAACGATCCCTACCTGCACGAGGTGCCCAACTACCAGCCTTACGTTTATGGCGAGAAAGAGGGGGGCGGCACCCAGGTGCTGGTGCTGGCCGGGGTGCCCTACACCAAGCTCGACATGCCTGATTTGCCGGAGCTCTCCTCCGGGGCGCGCTCCGAGCACATCCAGCACACCCTTTACAAGGGGATGGTGCTGCCGCTGGTGGTGCTGACCGGGCTGTCGGTGCTCATTCGCCGCAATACCAAGGACCATCAGGATGGCGACGATCATGACTCGCACGCGGGCCATGACAAGCAATCGGGAGGCAAGGATCATGAGTAATCACAAGGCACATCCGCTGGGGGGCAGGCTGGTCAGCTGGCCGGTCATGGTGCTGGCGCCGTTCGTCATCCTGTGCGGCATGCTGATCCTCAAACGCCTGATCTTCGGGCTGGGCTCGGTCACCGATCTCAACGGCGGCTACCCCTGGGGACTCTGGATCTCGTTCGATCTGCTGATCGGCACCGGTTTCGCCTGCGGTGGCTGGGCGCTGGCCTGGGCGGTCTACGTCTTCAACCGGGGCGAGTATCACCCCCTGGTGCGGCCGGCCCTGCTGGCGAGCCTGTTCGGCTATTCGCTGGGCGGCCTCTCCATCACCATCGACGTCGGCCGTTACTGGAACCTGCCGTATTTCTACATTCCGGGTTTCTTCAACACCTCCTCGGTGCTGTTCGAGACGGCGGTCTGCATGACCATCTACATCGGGGTGATGGCGCTGGAGTTTGCCCCCGTGCTGATGGAGAAGTTCGGCTGGAAGGTCTCCCTTGCGCGGATCAACAAGGTCATGTTCTTCATCCTGGCGTTGGGGGCCCTGCTGCCCACCATGCACCAATCCTCCATGGGATCCCTGATGATAGTGGCGGGGGAGAAAATCCATCCGCTCTGGCAAAGCTATGAGCTGCTGCCGGTCTTCTCCTTGCTCACCGCCTTCATCATGGGCTTCTCCATCGTGGTGTTTGAAGGCTCCCTGGTGCAGGCGGGGCTGGCGGGGCGCGGCCCCAACGAGAAGCCGCTGTTCTACAAGCTGACCCAGGTGATCGACATCTTCCTGATCCTGTTCGTGGCGCTGCGCTTTGCCGAGATCGTCATCAACGACAAGTCGGAGTACCTCTCCCAGTGGAATCGCTACGCCTTGATGTTCTGGAGCGAGATCGCGCTGATGATCTTCCCGCTGCTGGTGTTCCACTGGGACAAGAGCCGCCGCGATTCGCGCATGTTGTTCCTGGGGGCCCTCAGCATGCTGCTGGGCGCCGCCCTCTGGCGACTGGACTACTCCCTGCTCGCCTTCAACCCCGGCAATGGCTACCACTACTTCCCCTCCGCGGCGGAAGTGCTGATCTCCTTGGGCTTCGTCGCCATCGAGGTGTGTGCCTATTTGCTGCTGATCCGGCTCTTGCCGGTACTGCCATCACTTGAACGTGTTCACCAAGATTATCAGGCCCGAGGGAAAGCCAACGTATGAGCCAACGTATCACCATAGACCCCATCACCCGCATCGAGGGTCACCTGCGTATCGACTGTGAAATCGAAGGCGGCGTCGTCACCAAGGCCTGGTCGTCCGGCACCATGTGGCGCGGGATGGAGGAGATCGTCAAGGGCAACGACCCGCGCGATGCCTGGATGATAGTGCAGCGCATCTGCGGTGTGTGCACCTCCATTCATGCCATCGCCTCGGTGCGGGCGGTGGAGAATGCCATCGGCGCCAAGGTGCCGGTCAACGCCCAGTACATCCGCAACCTGATCATTGCGGCCCACAACATCCACGATCACATCGTCCACTTCTATCAGCTCTCCGCGCTGGACTGGGTGGACATCACCGCGGCCCTTGAGGCCAATCCGCAAAAAGCGGCCGACCTGCTCAAGGGGGTATCGACCTGGTCCCTCAACAGCGCCGACGAGCTGACCAAGGTGCAGGACAAGATCCGCGCCCTGGTGGCGAGCGGCCAGCTCGGCATCTTTGCCAACGGCTACTGGGGCCACAAGGCGATGAAACTGAGCCCGGAGGTGAACCTCATCGCCGTGGCCCACTACCTGCAGGCACTGGAGTGCCAGCGCGATGCCAACCGCATCGTCGCCATCCTCGGCGGCAAGACCCCCCACATCCAGAACCTGGCGGTGGGCGGCGTGGCCAACCCCATCAACCTGGATGCACCGAGCGTGCTCAACCTGGAGCGGCTGCTCTACGTGAAGAGCTTCATCGACCGGCTCGGCGAGTTCATCGAGCAGGTCTACAAGGTGGATGCCGCCATCATAGCCGCGCACTACCCCGAGTGGCTGAACCTGGGGCAGGGGGCCAAGCACTACCTGAGCGTGCCTGAGCTGCCCACCGACGGTGACGGCGGCAGCTTCCTGATGCCGGGTGGCTACATCGAGAACGGCGATCTGGCCGGCTATCGCCCCATCGAGAGCCATCAGGATGCCTGGCTGATGGATGGCATCGCCGAGAGCAACAAGCACGCCTGGTACAAGGATGATGCCCCCCTCAAACCCTGGGAGGGCAAGACCGAGCCCAACTACACCGGCTGGCAGGATGACGGCAAGTACTCCTGGGTCAAATCCCCCACCTTCTACGGCAAGGTGGTGGAGGTGGGGCCGCTCGCAGACCTCTTGGTCAATCTGGCCGCCAAGCATCCGGAGACGGTGGCGCACTTCGATCAGCTGAACGGCCTCTACAAGACGCTGACTGGCTCTGCCATCAAGACCGAACAGCTGCACTCCACCCTGGGCCGCATCATCGGCCGGGCGGTGCGCTGCTGCGTGCTCAAAGACACCTTGTCCCATCAGTGGAAGGCGCTGGTGGACAACATCGGCAAGGGGGATGTCAGCGCCTACATCAAGACCGAGATCCCGGCGGACAAGGAGTTTCGCGGGGTGGGCTTTGAAGAGGCGCCGCGTGGCATGCTCTCCCACTGGATCGTCATCAAGGGCGGCAAGATCGAGAACTATCAGGCGGTGGTGCCATCGACCTGGAACTCGGGCCCGCGCAACTTCAACGACGAGCCCGGCCCCTACGAGCAATCGCTGGTGGGCACCCCGGTGGCCGACCCGGCCAAGCCGCTGGAGGTGGTGCGCACCATCCACTCGTTCGACCCCTGCATGTCCTGCGCGGTGCACGTGGTGGATACCCAGAGTGGTGAAACAACTCAGGTGAAGGTGCTGTGATGAACACCCTGATCCTGGGCGTGGGCAACTTGCTGTTGAGCGATGAGGCCGTCGGCGTGCGCATCGTCGAGGGGCTGGAGCACGACTACCGCTTCGCCCCCGGCATCGAGCTGCTTGACGGCGGCACCGCTGGCATGGAGCTGCTCGAAGCGATGGCCAGTCGCGACCACATCATACTGGCGGACGCGGTGCGCAGCGGTAATCCGCCGGGTACCGTGGTGACCCTGAAAGATGAGGAGATCCCGACCCTGTTCGGTCGCAAGATCTCCCCCCATCAGCTGGGGCTGGCGGACGTGCTCTCGGCGCTGCACATGACAGGGGAGTCGCCCAAGCGGCTCACCCTGATCGGGGTCGAGCCCGAATCCCTCGAGCCCCGCATCGGCCTCACCCCCGTGGTGGTGGCGGCGCTGGGGGAGGCGACGGATCGGATCCTGACTCTGCTGGCCAGCCTGGGGGCTCCGGCCATCCCGCTCTCTGAGCAGGAGAAGGCCGAGCGAGCGCGGGAGGGCGTATGGTGCAATCCATTGTGAATGAGGCAGTGAACGAAGCCGCGCAAGAGCCGGCGCAGGAGTTTAGCGGTTTTGCCACCAATCCCGCACCATTGCTGGTAGCCCAGTACGAGCGGATCGCGCAGCAAGAGATGCAGGCGCTGCCCTTCTATCACGCCACCATGCCCATAGTTGCGGAGTGCGTGCTGTTTGAAGGTCAGTGGCTCGGCTGTGTGCTCACCCCCTGGATGTTGAGCGTGGTGGTGCTGCCGGGGCCAGATCAACTCTGGCCGGTGCGCGGCAGCAGCGATCGGCTCGCCCTGCAGCTCCCCTGCGGCAACCTGACCTTTATGGTGGGGGCATTGCCCGAGACGGGGCAGTTGCTGGCCTGCTCGCTTATGTCCCCCATCGACCCGCATCTGGGGGCCGACGAGGGGCGCGCGCTGGTGAGCAGCACCCTCAAGATGTTGCTTTCGCTTCCGGTGCAGCAGGGGGAGGGCGGCGTGAACTTGAGCCGGCGCCGCCTGTTCAGCGGCCGGCGCGGTGACGCTCTGGGCGACACCCAGCGCTAGGTCTCATCTGCAATCAGGTTTAGAATAGGGGCCGTTTTGGCCCCTCACTCGCTTCTGTCGTGCCCCTGTTTTTTGGGTAGTGAGTGGTAAAACGAACAAGGGATCTTATGACCATTCAATGTTTTGGCTGCCATTCAGGCAGCAACGCCACCCGCCGCAAAGGCCTCTCTGCCACTGCGGCCGCCTTGCTGGCCCTGCTCTCGGGCGGTTTCTCTTCCATGGCGCCGGCTGCCCAGCCCGTCCCCGCCGAACTCAAGCTCGCCATCGGCAGTGAGCCCACCGAAGGGTTCGACCCGCTGCTTGGCTGGAGCCACGGCAGCTACCTGCTGCTGCACAGCCCGCTGCTCAAGCAAAACGCCGACCTTAGCTGGCAGAACGTGCTCACCCAGGCGGTGACTCCAAGCAAGGATGGCAAGGGGTGGCTCATCACCCTCAAGCCCGATCTGAAGTTCTCCAACGGCGCGCCGCTCACCGCCGAGGATGTGGCCTTTACCTACAACAGCGCAGCCCAGGGCGGCGGCAAGATCGACATGGGCAACTTTGTCTCGGCCAAGGTGCTCTCACCCACCGAGGTTGCCATATCTTTAAGCGCCCCCCAGAGTACCTTCGTCAACGTGCTGGGATCGCTCGGAATCGTGTCGAAGCGGGATTACGATCCCAAGGCTTACGCCCGCCATCCGGTCGGTGCCGGCCCTTACCGGCTGGTGAACTTCCTGCCCGGCCAGCAGCTGGTGGTGGAGGCCAACCCCCATTACGCCGGCGGCAACAATGACTTCAAACGGCTGGTGTTTGTCTTTATCGATGAAGAGAGCGCCTATGCCGCTGCCCAGAGCAGCCAGCTCGACCTGGTGCGCATCGCCCCGTCGCTGGCGCCCACAGTCCCTGCCTCCCTCAAGCTGTGGGTGCGGCCAAGCGTGGAGAATCGCGGCATCGTCTTCCCCATTCCGCCGGCGGGTGGCAAGGATGCCAAGGGCTATCCCATCGGCAACGACGTGACCTCGGACGTGGCGGTGCGCCGCGCCATCAACTACGCCATCGACCGCAAGCTGCTGGCCGATCAGCTGCTGGAAGGGCATGCCATCCCCGCTTACAGCGCGGTAGAAGGCTTGCCCTGGCTAAACAAGGCGACCGCCTTCAAGGACGGGGATGCGGCCCACGCCAACACCCTGCTCGACGAGGCAGGCTGGAAGATGGGGAGCGACGGCGTTCGCCACAAAGGCAATCTGCGCGCCGCCTTTACCCTCTGGTACACCAGTGGCGACAGCACCCGCAGGGATCTGGCGGAAGCGGTGCGGGCCATGCTCAAACCCATAGGTCTGGAGGTGAGCCTCAAGTCCGGCAGCTGGGAGCAGGTGGAGCGCGAGATGCACGCCAACCCGGTGCTGATGGGGTGGGGGAGTCTGGATCCCATGGAGCTCTACCACCACTACCAGAGCGGTTCCGCCGGCGTGGAGTTCTACAACCCGGGTTATTACCAGAATCCGGTGGTGGATGCGCACCTCAAGCAGGCGCTGGATGCCCCCGACTGGCAGGCGGCCGTGCCGTTCTGGCAGCAGGTGGAGTGGGATGGCAAGCGTGGCGCCGGGGTGCAGGGAGATGCCGCCTGGGCCTGGCTGCTCAATGTGCAGCATACTTATCTCGCCAACCGCTGCATCGACCTTGGCAAGGGGGCGCCGGAAATTCACGGTAGCTGGTCTTTGCTTAACAACCTGCAGGATTGGCGGTGGACGTGCCGCTAAGTTCGTCCACCATGATGACTGCCACACTGAAAGCCCTGCTGCGTTTGGCAGGGCTGCTCTGTCTGGTCTCTGTCGCCACCTTTGTGCTGCTGAGCTATTCCCCCATCGATCCCATCAAGGCCTATATCGGCAACGATCTGCTGCACGTGCCGCCCGAGCAGTACGCCCGCATCGCCGCCCGCTGGGGGCTGGATCAGCCGCTCTGGCTGCGTTACTGGCACTGGTTTAGCCAGGTGCTGCAAGGAGATCTCGGCTACTCCATGCTCTACAACGCGCCTGTGGGTGAGGTCATTGGCCAGCGCTTTGCCGCCTCTTTCCTGCTGTTGGCGGGGGCCTGGCTGCTCTCCGGCTTCTTCGGCATTTTGCTGGGCCTCTGCGCCGGTCGCTATCTCAACCGCTGGCCCGATCGCCTTATCTGCCGCTTTGCCTATCTGTTCGCCTCCTTGCCTACCTTCTGGGTTGGCCTGTTGCTGCTGGCGCTGTTTGCGGTGCACTGGCCCTTGCTGCCAGTCTGCTGCGCCTGGACGCCGGGGCTGGCTGCCGATGAGGCGGATTGGGCCATGCGGTTGCGTCATCTGTTGCTGCCGGTCACAACCCTGGCCCTGCTGGGGCTTGGCAATATCGCGCTGCACACCCGGGAGCGGGTGGCCGAGGTGCTGGCGAGCGATTTTATTCGCTATGCCCGCGCCCAGGGTGATGGCGGCTGGCCCATGCTGCGTTTTCACGTGCTGCGCCACGCCCTGACCCCGGCCATCTGTCTGCAGTTTGCTTCGCTGGGTGAGCTGATTGGCGGATCGCTGTTGGCAGAGAAGGTCTTCTCCTATCCGGGACTCGGTCAGGCCACCGTGGATGCGGGGCTGCGGGGGGATATTCCCCTGCTGATGGGAATCGTGCTTTTCTGCACCCTGCTGGTCTTTTTGGGCAACACGGCGGCGCGGGTGCTGCTGGCCCGCATCAACCGCGGTTGGGAGGGTGTGCATGCTGTTTAATCCGCTCCCCTCCTTGCTGCGTCTGGGCTTTGCGCTGATCTGCCTGCTGCTGCTGGCTAGCTATGGTTGGAGCCTCTCTCATCAGGATGTGCCGATGGATCTGCTGGCGCGCCAGCAGCCCCCCTCGCTGGTGCACTGGTTCGGTACCGATCAGATGGGACGGGATCTCTGGCTGCGGGCCTTTCAGGGTACCCTCACCAGTCTGGAGCTTGGCATCAGCACGGCCCTGTGCAGCGGCCTGCTGGCCATGGTGGCGGCAAGCGTGTCGCTCATTCACCCCAGGTGCGATGCGGCGGTGCGCCTCGTGATCGATGCCATGCTGGCGCTGCCCCATATGCTGCTGCTGATCCTGATCTGCTTTACCGCAGGGGGCGGCATGCGCGGGGTGATCCTGGCGGTGGCGCTCACCCACTGGCCCAAGCTGGCACTCATTCTCTGCGCCGAGGCGCGGCGGATCGCCAGCAGTGACTACGTGGTACTGGCCCGCTGTCAGGGGATGGGGGCGCTGCGCCGCTGGCGCACCCACTTGCTGCCGGGGCTCTTGCCCCAGTGGTTTATCGGCACCCTGCTGATGTTCCCCCACGCGGTGCTGCACAGCGCGGCGCTGAGCTTCCTCGGTTTTGGCCTGGCGGCCCACGAGGCCTCGCTGGGTCTGCTGCTGGCCGATGCCCTGCGTTATCTGGCCGGCGGCGGCTGGTGGCTGGCTCTCTTCCCTGGTCTGATGCTGCTGACCTTGGTTTTACTGTTTGATCAGGCCACCCGCGCCCTGCAACAACTCTGGTTTGGGGGAGAACCATGCTGAGCTTCGACCACGTGACCATAGAGGCGGCCCACTACTCCTGGCTGGGGCGGCGCAGCTGGCAGCCATTGCTGACCGATATCTGCCTGCAACTGGCGCCGGGGGAGATAGTGGCACTGGTGGGGGGGAGCGGCGAGGGCAAGAGCCTGCTGCTGCAAAGCGCCCTGACCCTGCTGCCGGACAACCTGCGCATGCGCGGCACCATCTCCCTCGATGGCGTGCCCCTGTGCGACGCCAGCCGGGCCGGACTGCGCGGCCACACCCTCTGCTATGTGCCGCAGGGGGTGAGCGCCCTTAATCCGCTGCTGACGGTGGAGCGCCAGCTGGGGCGGGCGGCGCGTCTGTGCGGTCAGAGCGGTTCTCGCGAACGGCTCGGCCAGCAACTGCTGCGCTACCAACTGCCCACCACCACCCTGGACAGCTATCCGCGCCAGCTCTCCGGCGGCATGGCCAAACGCATTCTGGCCTGCACCGCGGCCCTTGGCGGCGCCCGCTACATTCTGGCGGACGAGATCACCGCCTGGCTCGACGAGGGGCTGGCCTGCCAGCTGCTCACTCAGTTGCGTGAATTGGCCAATCAGGGCAGCGGCATCCTCTGGGTCACCCACGATTTGGCGTTGGCGGCCCGCTTTGCCGATCGCATAGTCGCGCTGCATCAGGGCCAGGTGAGCGATACCTTGAGCTGCCACCATCTGCGCCAGGGGCAGGGGAGCGAGATGCTCCGCGCCCACTGGCAGGCGCTGCCGGAGTTCAATTCGCTCTTTTCTGTACCGGAGGTCGCTGATGTTTGAGGTACGGGATCTCACCATCGCCCAGGGGGAACGCGCTCTCTGGCAGGGGTTGTCGCTGACGGTGAAGGCGGGCGAGCGGCTCGGCATCTCTGCCCCGAGCGGCCATGGCAAGACCACGTTGGGGTGGGTATTGGCGGGTTGGCAACCAGTTCGTGCAGGCGGGCAGATCCTGCTAGATGGGCAGCCGGTGCCTGAGCCAGTGAAGGGCTATAACCCCATCCAACTGGTGCCCCAGCACCCGGAACTCACCTTCAATCCCTATCGCACCACCGGGCAGGCGCTGTGGGATGTGTGGCGCCCCGATGACGCCATGCTGGCCCGTTTTATGGTCAAGCCTGCGTGGCTCGGTCGTAAACCCGGTCAGCTCTCCGGCGGCGAGCTGGCCCGCATCGCGCTGCTGCGTGCCCTCGATCCCCGCACCCGACTGCTGATTGCCGATGAGGTGACCGCCCAGCTGGATCCGCAAATTCAGCGCCAACTCTGGCGGGAGTTGATGATGGAGTGCGAGCAGCGCGGTCTTGGCATGCTTGTCTTCAGTCACCAGCAGGCACTGCTGCGCCAGATCTGCCATCGGGTGCTGCGCTTTGGCGAGATGCAGCCCGAATCTGGGGAGCTGACCGAAAGCGCAGCTTGATAGTTGGTTCCCCTCATCCCCAACCCTTCTCCCGCAAGGGGAGAAGGGGGCGGAAGGTGCCTCTCCCCAAGCTTGGGGGGGCACAATGCTGGTTGTTATGCTCGCAGACTCTCCGGGGGGCTGCGCGTACTTCGAGCATATTGCCAGCATCCACGAACCGGTTCCCTCTCCCTGGGGAGAGGGCCAGGGTGAGGAGACGCGAGTGTGAGAGGCTGGCCACTCTGGACAGATAGGACGGCCGACAAGGTTCGCAGATAAAAGAGAGGGAGGCATCAGCCTCCCTCTCTTGTTTTCTACCGTTATCAGCGGCGTTTAACTGTTTCAGGCAGTGGCCAGCCAGTTGAGCCAGGCATCCATCCCTTCGCCTGTGGTGGCGCTGACCTGGATCACCTGAATATAGGGGTTGACCCGTTTGGCGTTCTCGATACAGCGGGCCACGTCAAAGCTGACGTAAGGCAGCAAATCAATCTTGTTGATCACCATCAGCTGGGCGGCGGCGAACATATCCGGGTATTTCAGCGGCTTCTCTTCCCCCTCGGTGACGGAGAGGATCGCCACCTTGTACTTCTCGCCGAGATCGAAGCTGGCGGGGCAGACCAGATTGCCCACGTTCTCGATAAAGAGGATGCCCCCTTCATTGGCGGGCAGCTGGTGGCAGGCGTCGTGGACCATTTTGGCATCCAGATGGCAGCCCTTGCCGGTGTTGATCTGCACGGCAGGGACGCCGGTGGCGCGGATGCGATCCGCATCGGCGCTGGTCTGCTGATCCCCTTCGATCACCGCGCAGGGGCGTTTGTCGGCCAGCTGGCGCAGGGTTTCACACAGCAGGGTGGTCTTGCCTGAACCCGGGCTTGATACCAGATTGAGCACCAGCTGGGCCGCCTCATCGAAGTGCTCACGGTTGTGGACGGCCAAGGCGTTGTTCTTGGCCAGCACATCCATCTCGATGGCGATCAGCTGGCGCTGCCCCATGCCGGGCACCGACAATCCCGCTTCCCCTTTGCCATAGTGCAGGTCACCCTGCTGATGGTCATGGTCATGGTCATGGTCATGGTCATGGTCATGGTCATGGTCATGGTCATGGCTGTGATCATGGGGATGCGCGTGGGAATGGCCGTGGTCATGAGAGTGGCCATGTTCATGATGATGGTCGTGGGGGTGATCATGGTGGTGATCGTGTGGGTGATCATGCCCCTCATGGCTCATGGGCGCCAGCACCCCGTGGTAGTGGTGATGGACATCCCCCTGATGGTGGTAGTGGTGGTGAATGATCAGGGTGCGCGGCGCACTCTGCTCGTGGTCATGATGGTGATGGGCGTCATGAGCATGATGATGGTCGTGCTCATGACCATGTTCATGGTGATGTTCATGTTCGTGCTCATGGCCGGCGATCCGCGCCTGGCCGCATCCGCATACGCTACACATATCAACTTACCTCGATGTCGGTGATGCGCAGGCTATCACCCTGCGCGACTCGTAATTTGTATCCGCCACACTCGGGACAGGCTTGCCCGCGTTCGGTGAGGGTGACCGTCTGGTTGCAGTCGTAACACCAGGCTTCTGCCGCCTGGTGCTGAAAGTGCAGCTGGGCCCCTTCGACGGCGGTGCCCTTGGCTGCCGCCTCGAAACAGAAGGCAATGGTGTCCGGGTCGACGCAGGAGAAGCTGCCGACCTCGAGCCAGAGGGCGGTCACCTTGTTAAAGCCCCGCTGGGTGGCCTGTTCGGCCGCCAGATCGATGGCGGCCATGGCCAGAGACATTTCGTGCATGGTGGCTCCTTAACCGATATGGGGAGGAGCAGTGACTCCTCCCTGTAATTGACAGAACGGCATGGCTGCTCAACAGATTCGCGGCAGCAGTTCTCCTTGCGGCAGCTCCAGATAACGGCGGCTGCCCCAGGGGTTATTGAGGATCACCTTGTGGCGATCGCTCGCCTGCACCACGCCGATCTGGCTGGCGGCGGGGTTGAATTGCCGCAAGATGCCCAGTGCGTCCTGCGCCTGTTCGGCAGGCAGGGCCAGCACCATGGTCCCCTCGTTGGCGAGATCATGGGGCTCGAAACCGTAGAGCTCGCACAGGCCGCGCACCGGATCGCACACCGGAATGGCGGACTCCTCCAGTTCGATGGCAACACCGGAGGCGCTGCTCCACTCGTTGAGCACGGCGGCAAGGCCACCGCGGGTGGCATCGCGCAGGGCGTGCGGGGTAATACCCGCTTTTAGCAGCGCTTCTACCAGCGGCCAGAGGGTGGTGCAGTCGCTCTTGAGATCAGATCCCAGCTGCAGTGCGTCACGGGCCATCAGGATGCAGGCGCCGTGGCTGCCGATATCCCGCGACACCAGAATGGCGTCACCGGCCTTGAGGTTGCGTACCGAGATGCCCCGGCTCTGTTCGGGCAGCGGGAAGGTGCCGACCCCGCTGGTGTTGATGAAGATCTTGTCGGCCGCCCCCTTGGGCACCACCTTGGTGTCGCCGCAGACGATGCGGGCGCCGCTCTTGGCAAGCTCAGCCGCCATCGACTCGACGATGCGGGCCAGATCGGCGTAGGGAAAGCCCTCCTCGATGATAAAGCTGGCGCTCAGATACTCGGGTTTGGCCCCCATCATGGCGAGATCGTTGACCGTGCCGGCGATGGCCAGCTTGCCGATATCGCCCCCCTCGAAGAAGAGCGGTGAGACGGTAAAGCTGTCGGTGGTGAAGGCGACGGGGCCGCTGACCGGCAACAGGGCGGCATCTTCACCGCGCAACAGGATCTCGTTGCCAAAGTGGCGAAAGAAGAGCTGGTTGATCAGCTGGTTCATCTCCACGCCGCCGCCGCCGTGGCTAAGTTGGATTTCTCTCATCGTTCCTGGATCCCCATATATCGGTAGTAGGCATTGCAGGCCCCCTCGGAGCTGACCATGCAGCTGCCCATGGGCTGGGTCGGGGTGCAGCCCCGGCCAAAGACTTTGCACTGGTTCGGCTTGGCCAGCCCGCGCAGGATATCGGCGCACTGGCACGCCTTGTGGTCATCGATGGGGGTCTCACTGAGTTGAAAGTGGCGCTCCGCATCGCGTTTGGCGAAGGCATCCCGCAGGCGCAGGGCGGAGGCGTTGATATCCCCAAGGCCCCGCCAGCGAAAGTGCTCGCGGGTCTCGAAAAAGCGCTCGACGAGCCGCTGAGCGGCTTTATTGCCGCTGGCGGTGACCGCGCGGCTGTACTGCACCTCCAGGGCGTAGCGACCCTCCACCTTCTGGCGCACCATCATCAAGAGCGCTTCCATCACATCCACCGGTTCGAAACCGCTCACCACCACCGGCACCTGATAGCGATCGACGATGGGCAGGTAGATATCGGCACCTGTGATGACGCTGACGTGGGAGGGGCCGATAAAGGCGTTCACCTTGGCCACCCCGTCGGCCATCACCGCATGAATGGCAGGGGGCACCAGCACATGGTTGATATGAAACAGCAGGTTCTCAATCCCCTCAGCTTCAGCGGCAGCCAGCAAGGCTGCGGTCATGGGGGTGGAGGTCTCGAAACCGATGGCGAAGAAGACCACGGTTTTCTCAGGGTTCTCACGGGCGATACGCAGGGCATCGAGGGGGTCATAGACCGGGCGAATATCGCTCCCCTTGGCCCGTTGCTGGGCCAGCGTGCCTTTGGAGCCCGGCACCCGGATCATGTCCCCCAGCGTCACCAGAATGACGTTGGGCTGGCGGGCCAGCTCGATGGCCTGATCGATGCGCTCTTTGGGCATGATGCAAACCGGGCAACCGGGGCCGTGGACAAACTCGATGCTGGCCGGCAGCAGCTGGTGCAGGCCGTACTTCATGATGGTGTGGGTATGGCCGCCGCATACCTCCATCACCCGCAGTGGCTCGGGCAGGTCTTTGGCAAGCTCGGTAATTTGCGCTGCGAGGGCGCGGATCACCTCGGGCTGGCGAAAGCCCTGAAAGAGATCATTCAAGGTCAGCATGGCAAGATATCCTGGTTGGGCATCAGGGCCACCATCTGGCGGAAGCTCTCTAGGCTGGCCTGCGCCTCCTCTTCGTCAATCTTGCTCATCACAAAGCCGATGTGGAGCAGCACATAGTCGCCCACCTGGAGGGGCTCCTCGAGCAGCATGCAGCTGACGCGCCGCTGTACCCCCAGGGTGTCGACGGTGACGCAGTTATCTTCGGGGTGCAGTTGCACCACCTGAGAGGGGATGGATAGACACATGGATTTCAGGACTCCGACAAGGTGGCACAACCGGTGGTGACAGGCTGGTGCGTGGCAAGATGGTGGATGGCAAACCAGAGCTGACCGGCGGCGATGCCACCGTCATTGAGCGGCAGGGTTTCGCTGGTCAATACCTGCCGGCCGGTCGCTTCGAGTGCGGGCACAAGCTGGTCCATCAGCACCCGGTTTTGAAACACGCCGCCCCCGAGCGCCACCGGATAGCCAGGGAAGCGCTCGGCCAGGGTGATGACCAGATTGCTGATGGCACGGATAAAACCGGCAGCCAGGCTGGCGGTTGAGGTGCCTTTGCTCCGCTCGCCGACAAGGGTATTGAGCAGCGCTGCCCACTCGATCTGCAGTGGCCCCTCTGATGATTGGCTGAGATCAAAGGCGAGGGGGAAGGGCTGTTCATCGGGAGCAAGCTGCAAGGCGGCCGCCTCCAGCAAGAGCCCCGCTTCGCCCTCGTAATCCGGGGTATCGATCACCCCCAAGAGCGCCGCCACCGCATCGAACAGCCGACCGATGGAACTGGTGTAAGGGGCGTTTCGACCCAGCTGCCAGAGCTGGTGCAGATTGTTGATCTGCCCAGCGGGCAGTTGCTTGATCGCCGGAATATCGAGGGCACTGATCTGCTCAGGAGTGTGCGATTCAAACAGCAGCCCCAGCAGCTGGCGCACCGGCTCGCGAATGGCCGCCTCGCCACCGATCAGTTTGAAGGGCTGGAGGTGGGCAACCCGCTCGAAGCCCTGAACGTCTGCCAGCAGCAGCTCGCCGCCCCAGAGGGTGCCGTCATCGCCAAGGCCGGTACCGTCGAAGGCAACCCCCAGCACCGGGCCCCTGATGTCGTGCTCGGCCATCACTGCCAGCAGGTGGGCGTGATGGTGCTGCACCTCGAGATGGGTTGCATTGTGATCGCGGCAATAGCCCTTGGCCCACTGGTGGCTGAGGTAGCCCGGGTGGCGATCCGATACCAGCAGTTCGGGTTTGAGATCGTAGAGATTGCGAAAGGTGGCGAGGGTCTGTTCGAAGTGACCCTGCATCGGCAGGCTGTGCAGATCGCCGATATAGGGGCTGTAGATGCGCTGGCGGCCGAAGGCGAGCGCCAGCTGGTTCTTCTGTTGCGCCCCGACAGCCAAGAGCGGCGCCTTGACTGCCTCTTGCAGGCTGGGGGTGCAGGGGGCATAGCCTCGGGCTAGCCGCAACGTCTGACGCCGCCCGCCTGCCCACTGCACCAGACTGTCGTCGCACGGGTGCAGGATGGGGCGATTGTGATCCAGGATACCGTCAATCTCGCCCCCGAGTCCCCTGACCACCGCCTCGCACTCGATAAGGATCGGGCTGCCGCGACCATTGGCGCTGGTCGCCACCAGCGGCATGGCGCAGGCGTCCAGCAGCAGCTGATGGAGCGGGGTATAGGGGAGCATGACGCCGAGGTAGGGGATGCCGGGAGCGATCCCCTCGGCCAGCGGCGCTGCAGATTGCTGCGATTCTGAGTGCCGATCATCATTTTTGCGCTTGCGCAGCAAGGTGATGGGTCTGGCCTGAGAGGCAAGCAGCTGCCACTCGTCTTCGCTGCCGCTGACATGCAATTTGGCCTCGGCTAGGGAGCCCATCATCACCGCCAGCGGCTTGCGCGCGCGCCGCTTGAGTGTTCGCAATCTGGCAACACTCTGCTCATTGCGGGCATCACACATCAGGTGATAACCCCCCATCCCCTTGACCGCGATAAGCTTGCCTGCTTGCAGGGCGCTTGCTGCGGCCCGCAGGGCATCCTCGCGCTCGGCCAGCGCATCGCCGCGGCCGCTGCGCCAGCTGAGATGGGGCCCGCACTCGGGGCAGCTCACCGGCTGGGCGTGGTAGCGTCTGTCCAGCGGGTCTTCATAGGCTGCCGCGCAGCGCGGGCACATGGCAAAGTCGGCCATGGCGGTGTGGGGGCGGTCGTAGGGGAGGCGGCGGATGATGGTGTAGCGCGGGCCGCAGTGGGTGCAGTTGGTAAAGGGGTATTGGTGGTGGCGATCCGCAGGGTTGGCCACATCCCGGGCGCACGCCTCACACATTCCCTGATCCGGCGAGATGGCGACCGTGGCCGCGCTCTGCTGCTGGCTGGCTTTAATTCGAAATTGGCCATGGAATTGGCTATCGAAGTCGGGATCGTGAGCGAGGGGCAGTTCCCGCTCGCTGAAGTGATCGATGCGGCTTAAGGGAGGCGCCAATTCCCGCAGTTCACGGGCAAAGCTGGCGAGCTGCTCAGGCGATCCTTCGGCGCCAATAGTGACGCCATTGGCGTCGTTCAAGACATAGCCGGCAAGGCCGTGGCGCAGCGCCAGCCCATAGACGAAGGGGCGAAAGCCGACCCCCTGCACTATGCCGTCGATATGAAATTCGCGGCGCAGCCGGTTGGCCACAGGATTGGGAGAGCCAGAGGGGGTTATGGTGGCGCTCATACCGGCTCCATCTCATCTTGAGTGGCTGGCAAACGCAGCACCCGGCGCTCGTTCTCCTCGCGCCGTACCCAGCCATCCATCTCCATGCGCAGGCAGAACGGAATGGCGTATTTGCGCGACAAACCAGTGATCTCCTTGAAGGATGCCATGTCGATCAGATCTCCCACCTGCTGGCCCGCCAGCACGGCGGCGACCATCTGGTTGTAAAGGGCGGCGTCGTAGTAGATGGGGCCATCGAGCTGCACCAGATACTTGAGTCGCGCCAGGTTGCGCAGCTGCTTTTGCAGGGCGCCTTTTTGCAGCAGGCCCTGCTGCAGGGCCGCGGGCAGCTTGCGGGTGATAAAGGGATCCAGTTCAACGCCGCCGGGGCCCAGTTTACCGGGCTCGTACCCCTCTTTGCCTTGATCTCGCACCACCTTGAGCACCAGCTGCGCCTCTTCCCCCAGATCATCTTCCGATTCGCCGCTGCCCGGCTGCCACTTGTCATGGTGCAGGCGAACAAGCTGCTCGCTTTTGAGCTGCTGGAGCAGGGCCTGAGTGACCGGCAGGGCGATGCCGAAGCGGGTCGCCAGCTCGGCGGCGCTGAGCGGTTCGCTGGCCAGGGTGGCCAGCAGCTGGTCGCGGCTCTGGGCCAGCCAGTGGGTGTCCAGCAGCCAGTCACCGAGGGGGGTGACCTGCTTGGGCCGCTGGTCAAAGCGGCTGGCCAGCACATAGCCGTTGAGCCCCAACTGCAGGGTGGCCGGGTTGTAGTGCTCCAAGTCATCCGGCAGCTCGCCCAGCAGGGCGTGCAGTGCCTTGCGTCTGGCGGGGTGGATGTCGCCGCACCAGACGATGCGGGCGCCGTGCAGCAGTTCGCTGCTGCCGTGGCGAATGATGGCGACTGGCTGGCCGAAGAAGCAGGGGATGGGGCTGGCAACGATCAGCCGTGCCAGCCGGGTGTCCTTGATAGGCACGAAACGGGCCCGGCCATGCCAGCTGCCGAGGGCCACTTCGACCTCGCGGTTGCGCTGTTCCCGGATGCTGCCGCCGACCTCGCTGAGTCGCACGATAAGGTGGGTCGCCGCTTCGCACTGGCCAGTTGCGCTGGTCAGGCAGTGACCGCGGGCCACCTCCTTGTGGGGCACTTTTTTCAATCCCACCGCCACCCGGCAGACGGCGCCGATCTCGTCGACGCTCTGGTGATAGGCCTGCAGGGAGCGCACCTGCACTTCCCGATCGGCGGGGTAGAGGCGCAGCTTGTCCCCCACCTTGAGGCTGCCCTGTTGCAGAGTGCCGGTGAGCACGGTACCGGTGCCGTTGGCGGTAAAGACCCTGTCTACATATAGTCGCGGGGCGGCCTGTTCGCGGAGGGCATGATGCTCGGTCATATCCCCCAACTGACGCACGATGGCGGTGTGCAGGGTGGCCAGATTTTCGCCGGTTTTGGCGCTGACGCTGACGATATCGGGCACCATGCCGCTCTCGTCCATCACCCGCTCCAGCAGGCTCTCTTCCAACAGCAAAAGCTCGTCGGGGGAGACCAGATCGCACTTGTTGATGCAGACCAAGAGGCGCGGCACCCCCATCGCCTTGAGCAGGCGCAGGTGATCGCCGGTCATCGGCATCCACCCCTCGTCGGCGGCAATCACCAGCAGCACCAGATCCAGACTCCAGAGCCCCGCCACCATATTGCGGATATAGCGCTCGTGGCCGGGCACGTCGATGACGCCGATGGTGTTGCCCTGACCGTCGTCAAAGTGGGCAAAGCCGAGATCCTGGGTCATGCCGATGGCCTGCTCGTGGGCGCGGGCGGTGGTGATGCCGGTGAGGGCCTTGATAAGCAAGGTCTTGCCGTGATCCACGTGGCCGGCAAGACCGATAACGGCGCGATAGGGGGTCATGGGATCAGGGCTCCTCGGTCGCATTTGTTGCATTGAATGGGGCGGGCAGCAGCAACTCCTTGAGTTGGGCGATCAGCAGTTCCATCTCCGCCTGCAGCAGGGTCGCCATATTGAGTAGCACCTTCTGCTGGCGCACGGTGGCGATGACCGGCACAGGCAGTTCGCGCAGGGCGTCGAGCAGTTGCTGGGCCGGTCTCGGGTCGGTGCATTCAAGCGCAGGTGCCGGGTAGAACTCGTCCGGCAGGGTGCCGCCGCCCACCACCAGCTGGGCGGGGACCGGCACAAAGCAGCCGGGCAGGGCTGCCATCAGCTGGGAGGCTCTCGCCTGCATGGCGGCCGGGTTGCTTAAGACTTGCTGGGCGATACCCTCGCCGATAGGGGATTTGTTGAGCTTGTGAATGAGCAGGCGTTCGAGCAGGGAGTGAATGATGCGGCTTGAGCGGAAGGTGCGCATCATGGGGTGTTTTTCCAGCCGCTTGATGAGATCGGCTCGGCCGCTGATGATGCCCGATTGCGGGCCGCCCAAGAGCTTGTCGCCGGAGTAGCAGACCAGATCCACCCCCGCCTTGATGTACTGGCGCACCGAGGTTTCGTCCGGTGCAAACTCCTCGGTGGTCAAGCCCGAGCCCTGATCCACCGCCAGCACCACCTGCTCGGGCAGGGCGCGGGCCAGCTCGCCGATGTCGGCGGATTCGGTAAAGCCGCGAATGGCGAAATTGGATCTGTGCACCATCAGCACCAGCGCGGTCTGATCGGTGATGGCATCCAGGTAATCCCGGGCTGTGGTGATATTGGTGGTGCCCACCTCCACCAGCTTGGCGCCGGAGAGGGCCAGAATGTCGGGGATGCGAAAGCCGCCGCCAATCTGGATCTGCTCGCCGCGCGAGACGATCACCTCGCGCCCCTTGGCCACCTCCTGCAGCAGCAAGAAGAGCGACGCGGCATTGTTGTTGACCACCAGCGAATCCTCGGCCTGGGTGAGGCAACGGAGCAGGGGAGCGATCAGCCCCTTGCGCCCGCCGCGCTTGCCGGTGGCGAGATCCAGCTCCAGATTGTTGTAGCCGGTGTTGAGGTCGCGCACCTCGTCCCACAGATCGGCACTTAACGGCGAGCGCCCCAGATTGGTGTGCACCAGGGTGCCGGTGGCGTTGATGACCCGGGTCTGACGCTGGCGCAACTGCTGTTGGCAGCGTTTGGCAATCAGCGCCTCGATCTGCTCGGGAGCAACGCCATGCTGGCGAAACGCCTCGCTCTGGCGCAGTTCACTCAGGGTGTCGCGCACCGCCTGGGTCACCAGCGGGCGGCTCAGTTCATCGATAAAACCGGCGAGAAAAGGTTGCTGCAGCAGCTGTTCCACTTGCGGCAAGCGACGCTGATTTGCGGGAGTCGCGGCATAAGAGGCGCTGGGGGCGAGGGAGGATACGTCAGACGGAGTTGGCATGGGATGACCCGGGCTGTGCGTGGGAGTGACATGCACGCCGCCTTGCCGGAGGAAGGCCGCTGCGACGCTGCTTATTGCTGCTTCTCGCCATTCATGAATTAATAAAAAAGGCGAATGGATAAATTAATGTTCGAGCAGATAAATAAGCGTGTCGGAGCGCATTCAGATTATATTGGCAATGCGACAGGCGCCTTGTTAGAACAATATGTGAAACAGTCGCCAACCAGCGTGAAACATAATTGACGGTTTCTCTCCAATATATGAAATTTGGCGGAAGAGGCAGGAATCGAACCTGCCAAAGCCTTCTCGGCTCTCATCGGTTTTGAAGACCGAGGAGGCCACCAGACCCCATCAGCTTCCGCAATGGCCACCATTTTGTGGCAATTTTCTGTGACTGGCAACGCTTTTTTATGTTTAAAAATAGTGAGTTGGCCGATTTTCTGAAAAATGTCCGCGCGTTGATTTATATCAACTTCATGGCAATTAGCCCGATGTTTTTAATTTAACATCGGGCGTTTATATATGCCTTTAGAGGGAGCGCAGACTGCTGCCGTTAACAAGCTGGTAAATAATCGGTGGCCGCATTGGTGATATTCCACTGGGCTAGCTGGTTTATTAACAACTCGCTATCTTTGGCCTCTTCCAGATGATCGTAGAGATAATCCATGGCCTCGTTCACCATCTCGGTCATCGGGAAGGAGAACGCCACGATGGCGGGTTGCACCCCGACAAAGATCACCTCTGGGACAAAGGTCTTGAGCTCGTCGATCAGGAAATTGAGCGGCATATTGTGGGTCGAGAAGATAAACATCTCGGCGATGGTCTCGGGGGGGATCACCTGCAGGGTTCCCGCCTTCTCGCCGATCTCGGCGGCATCCACCAGCACCACCCGCTCCGGTTGCAGCTCCCGCACCTTGTAGACCACATTTTCCGGCGCGATGCCGCCGTCGATATGGATCCAGCCGGGCAGGGGGACGGCCTGCAGCTTGTCGGCGAGATAGGGGCCGGCACCGTCGTCCCCCATCATGGCATTGCCCACGGTCAACACGAGATTGCAGCCCATCAGCGGCTCCTTACCATCAGGTACATATGGGGGTCGTTAAAGAGGGCGGTGAGCTGCTCCATAAAGGTATTGGTCCAGCCCAGCTCCTGCTCATCGAGCACGCCTTCGGCTTTGCGCAGTCGATCGAAGGCGCAGGCCAGCATATGGCAGTGCTCGCGATAGATGGTGATCTCGCCAAAGGTGAGAAACCCCTCCATCTTGCGGCGCGCTTCGCTCCCCTCTGGCAGCTTGGCCACCCAGTCGCGATAACCGATCAGCGAGCAGATCAGGTCTGCTCGCAGGCAATCGACAATGCCGAGGTGGTGGCCGATGGCGAGGCTGTAGTACATCACCTCCCTGGCCTCTTCCGGCACGTCGAACTGCTCGTCGACGAACTTGCGCGAGAGGCGATAGAAAAAAACCTCGTCAGCCATGTACCGCCTCTCCCTTGCCAGCCGCGCGGTTGAGGCAGGCGTTTGCGAGGTTGTTGACGATCTCCGAGAGGCGCGGATCGTCGTGCTGATCGAGGTAGCTCTGGATGCGCAGATCCACATCCTGCTGGGTCGCCCCTTCGAGCAGGGCCATAAACTCGTCGGCGATGATCCGCCCCTGCCGGTAACCGGCCATGCGGCGCGCTTCGCGTTCGATCATCACCCGGATTTCATTGGGGATGCCGGTGTGGCGCAGTTCGACCCGCTCACCCGGTTGCACCTCGTGGCTGGTGGCTTTGAGTTTTTGCTCAAGCAGGCCGAGCGCCACCGCAAAGCCGTAGATGGTGGCGGCAGGAGTAGGCGGGCAGCCGGGGATATAGACATCTACCGGCACGATCTTGTCGGTGCCGCCCCAGACGCAGTAGAGGTCGTGGAAGATGCCGCCGTCACAGCCGCAGGCGCCGTAGGCGATGCAGATCTTGGGAGCGGGCGCCGCCTCGTAGGCGCGCAGGGCGGGTACCCGCATCGCCCGGGTCACCGCGCCGGTAAAGAGCAGGATGTCGGCGTGGCGGGGGGATGCGACCACCTTGATGCCGAAGCGCTCGGCATCAAACAGCGGGGTGATGGTGGCGAAGATCTCGATCTCACAGGCGTTGCAGCCGCCGCAATCGACCCGGTAGACATAGGCCGAGCGGCGAATGTCCTTGAGCAGGGTCTTCTTGAGTTTGGTGATCTCGGGATCCTGTGCCAGCGGCACGGCGCGGGTATGGGCATGGCCGACAACCGGTTCTATGCCTTTGATCTTGCTCATCATATCCACTCCTTTTGTGCGGCCATCGGTGTGGCTATCGGTGTGATCAGGGCCGAGTCAGGCTGGCTCAGCATGCTCTGTTTTCGTTTGCAGTCGGGGCAGTGGTGCAGCCGCTCCGGGGTCGCCAGCGGTGTACCCGCCTGCTTGAGGGTGTCCTCCACCAGCGCCACCAGTTTGCTCGGGGTAAAGTAGGTGCCGCACAGGGTGCAGGGGGCCAGCGCGAAGCGCGCCTCTTCATAGAGATCCGCCTTGTTGGTCACCGCCAGCTCGAACTCGGGGGAGAGGGCGATGGCGCGGGTCGGGCAGACCTCTTCGCAGCGGCCGCAGAAGATGCAGCGCGCCATGGAGATCTCCCAGCGCCGTTCGCCAGTCTCCATGTCCACCTCCATCACCAGAGCATTGGCCGGGCAGGCCTTGGTGCAGGCGGCGCAGGCGATGCACTGATCCGCCTGATATTTGGGTTTGCCGCGAAAATCCCGGTTCACCTCGTAAGGGGCGAAGGGGTACTTGGCGGTCGGGGTGCCAGCCTTGAGGATGGTCTTGAACAGCTTGATCATGATGACCCCTTATTTCAGCGGAGAGTTTTTGCGATCGATGCCGTAGCGCTCGATCTCCTTGTAGGAGACCACGGTGGATTTGCCCTTCTTGGGGTCGACCAGGGTGACCCGGTCGGTACAGGAGTAGCAGGGATCCAGACTGCCGATGATGAGCGGCGCATCCGCCACGGTATTGCCGCGCAGCATGTAGCGCAGGGCAGGCCAGTTGGCGTAGGTGGCGGCGCGGCAGCGCCAGCGGAACAGCTTCTGGTTATCTCCCGTCATGCTCCAGTGGACGTTCTCGCCGCGCGGCGCTTCGGTAAAGCCCAGCGC
The DNA here is from genome assembly GCF_041403025.1 of Aeromonas sp. S5(2024). Classification (NCBI taxonomy): domain Bacteria; kingdom Pseudomonadati; phylum Pseudomonadota; class Gammaproteobacteria; order Aeromonadales; family Aeromonadaceae; genus Aeromonas; species Aeromonas sp. S5(2024). The sequence continues at coordinate 113,756 of NZ_JBGLRI010000002.1, forward strand.
AAACTTGCCCGGCTGGTAGGTGAAGCCTTCGGTGAGCAGTGGCCCTTCCGGCAGGTGCTCCAGGCCAAACTCAATCATGTCGAGGGAGTCGTAGAGCTCGTGGATGCGCACCAGCACCCGGGATTGCACGTCGCAACCCGCCTTGGTCTGGATCTCCATCGGCAGCTCGCGGTAGCCGGCAAAGTCGTGGACCCGGCGCACGTCGCGCTTGAAGCCGCTCGCCCGCACCATGGGGCCGACGCAGCTGAAATCGCGGGCAATCTGCGGCTCGAGCTTGCCGATACCGATGAGGCGGGAGGAGATGTTGGCGGTATCCAGCAGCATGGCCACCAGGGGTTTGAGCTCATCACGCAGCTCGCGCACCAGCTGGGCACCCTTGATGCGATCTTCCTTGAAGATGTCGCGGCGCACCCCGCCAATCAGGTTGAGGCCGTAGGTCTTGCGGGCGCCGGTCAGCAGCTCGGCCAGGGTCATGGATTTCTCCCGCACCCGGAAGAACTGCATGAAGCCGGTGTCGAAACCGGTGAAGTGGCTCGACAGGCCGATGTTGAGGATATGGCTGTGCAGGCGCTCCACCTCCAGCAGCACGGCGCGGATCATCTTGGCCCGCTCGGGTACCACAATACCCATGGCGTTCTCCACCGAGGTGGTGTAGGCGACGCTGTGGGTAAAGCCGCAGATGCCGCAGACCCGATCGGTCAGAAACGCCACTTCGTTGTAGCCCATGCGGGTTTCCGCCAGTTTTTCCATGCCGCGATGGACATAGAAGAGGCGGTAGTCGGCATCGATGATGTCTTCGCCATCGACGAACAGACGAAAGTGGCCCGGTTCGTCCGAGGTGATGTGCAGCGGGCCGACCGGCACGATGCGGTTGGCATCACTGCCGAGCTCGTTGACGAAGGGGTAAGTCTCGGTGTCGGTGGTGGGCATCGGGCGCTGGCGATAATCCATGGCGTCTTTGCGCAGCGGGTGGATATCCTCCGGCCAGTCGTCCGGCAGTACCAGACGGCGCTCATCCGGCAGACCGATGGCACGCAGGCCGTACATGTCGCGGATCTCCCGCTCGCCCCACACCGCCGCCGGAATGGTCGGGGTGATGGAGGGGTACTCCTGGGTATCGGCATCCACCAGCACCTTGACGGTGATCCAGCACTTGGTGTCGCCCTCCATGGAGAAGACGTGGTAGACGGCGAAGTGGCCGTTGAGGCTGCGCTCGTCATTGGCAAAGGAGAGCGGAAGCCAGCCCCCCAGCTGATGGAAGATCAGGCTGGCCGTCTCGACCAGACTGGTGGGCTTGACGGTGATGGTGGCCTGATCGGCGGTTTGCCACTCCTCGTCGACGATGGCGTGGGGCAGTTGTGCTCGCACCTGCTGGATGTAGTCGCAGCCGATGCGATCCGAAATGGCGATGGTCATGCAGTTCTCACTTTAATGTTCGGGAATGAGCATTCACAAATGATGAAATCGGAAAAAGTTGCTGTGCTGGCGGGCATGATTCAGATCCCGACCAGATAGGCGAGCAGCGCCAGCAGGGCCAGCCCCAACCCGTAGCGGGTGAGCCTGTGGGTGCGCACGAACTGGGTACGGGCCATGGCGTTTTCGATGATGCCTGCCAGTAAAAAGGCCACCAGCAGCTTGCAGGCGAGGATCAGCGCCGCGCCAATCAGCGCAGGCAGACTCCAGTTGGCCGCCTTGCCGAAGGGCAGGAAAATAACCAGAAAGAGCTGCACCACCACCAGTTGCTTGAGGCCGATGGAGAGCTTGAGCAGGGCCAGCCCCGCCCCGGAATACTCGGTGAGCGGCCCTTCTTGCAGCTCCTGCTCGGCTTCGGCGCAGTCAAAGGGCAGCTTGCCCATCTCGACAAACACCGCGAAGGCGCAGGCGGCGCCGGCCAGCAGGGTGGCGATGGGCGCTGCCAGCGGCTGGGTTGCCACATAGCTGCTGATATTGCCCAGATCCGAGCTGCCCACCATCATCGCCATGATGAAGCAGGCGAGCACCAGAATGGGCTCCACCAGAATGCCGAGGGTCAGTTCGCGGCGGGCACCGATCCCTGCAAACATGCTGCCGCTATCCAGACCCGCCAGGGAGAAGAAGAAGCGGAAGATGGCGAACAGATAGATGTCGGTGATGAGATCTCCGGCGATGGGGAAGGGGGACTCATGAGTCAGGGTCGGCAGCGCCATCCCTACCAGCAGCAGGGCGGCAATGAGCAGTGCAGGCATCAGGTTGAAGATGATGCCGGCAGGCTCCGGGGTCACCTCCTGACGGCGCAGGAGCTTGGCGATATCCCGGTAATCCTGCAGCAGGCCCGGCCCCTGACGGGAGTGCATCTTGGCCCGCAGCACCCGGTTGAAACCGGTGGCGAGCGGCGCCAGCGCCAGCATGGCGATGGCCTGGGTCAGGGCGAGGGCAACCATGCCCCAGCTCGGCATTTCAAGAACAGGCATATCAGACTCCTACAGCCATCAGGATAAAGAGCACCAGCACCACGCCATTTATTAAAGAGAGCAGCAGCCTGCCGGTGTTGCTGCTGGCATCACTCACCCCGTGCAGGGCGCTGGCCAGATCGAGCTGCGGCTGCTTGCGATAGAGCGGCGCGCAGAGCTGGCGCAAGGTGTGGGTGACACCGCCAGAGGTGAGGCTCATGCGCTCCTCATAGGCGTAACCACAAGCCCACGGGGTGCCAGCGTGACGACGACCCAGCTTGGGCCCCTTGAAGATGGTCAGTACCAGCAGTGGGATGAGGAACAGCCCCAGCAAGGTGATGGCGATAACGGGCGGGGAGAGGATCGCTTGTGAGCTGTCGAGTGGCAGCAGGGTGGCGCCAGTGGCCACGTTCATTTGGCCGCTTACCAAGGCTTGGCCATAGCTGGCGATATGGGGGGCAATCCAGGGGGCGCCCAGACCCAGCACCAGACAGACCGCGGCCAGTAGCAGGGTGCCTGCCACCATGGCGCCCGGCACTTCGCGGGCGTGGCTCGCGTGTTCGCTGCGCGGTGCGCCGCAGAAGCAGATGCCGTACACCTTGACGAAACACATCACCGCCATGGCGCCGGTCACCGCCAGCATCACTACCGCGAGCGGCGCGACGACGGAGGTGCCGAGCTTGGTCATGGAAAGGAGCGACTGATAGATAAACCACTCGCTGACAAAGCCGTTGAGCGGCGGCAGCGCCGAGATGGCCATGGCACCGATGAGAAACGCCAACGCGGTCCAGGGCATCAGCTTGGCCAGCCCCCCCATCTTGTCCATATCGCGGGTGTGCAGACGGAACATCACAGAGCCGGTGCCCATAAAGAGCAGGCTCTTGAAGATGGCGTGGTTGAGCAGGTGATAGAGGGCGCCGAGCAGCCCCAGCACCACCAGCGCCGGTTGCTGGTTGGCGATGCCGATCATGCCGATCCCCATCCCCATCAGGATGATGCCGATGTTCTCCACCGTGTGGTAGGCGAGCAGCCGCTTGAGATCGTGCTCGGCCAGCGCAAACAGCACCCCGAGCACTGCTGAGCAGGCACCGAAGATCAGCACCACATAGCCCCACCAGAGCTGGCTGGCGCCGAGAAAATCGATGCTGACCCGCAAGATGCCAAAGAGACCAAGCTTGACCATGACGCCGGACATCAGCGCCGAGATATGGGAAGGGGCGACGGGCTCGGCCACCGGCAGCCAGCCGTGCAGCGGCACGAAACCGGCGCGCAGGCCAAAGCCGCAGAAGCTGAGCAGGAACACCAGGGAGGCCAATCCGCCCGCCAGATGGTGCTCGCGCAGCGCAGCGAACTCCAGCGAACCGCTTTCGCGGCAGAGTAGCCAGAAGGCGATCAGCACCAGCGCCATGCCGATATGGTTCATCACCAAGTAAAGCCGGCTCTGTTTGGCAGCTTCCGGATTGGTTTTGACCAGCCAGTAGGTGGTGAGGGTCACCAGCTCGTAGCAGAGCAAGAAACCGAGCGCGTTGTCGGCCAGTACCATGCCCACCATGGCAAAGAGGAAGAGGTTCATCAGCGCACCGATGGCCACATCCCCCTTGCCCTGATATTCGCGGATATAGGCAAAGGAGTAGAGGGCGACGGCGACGCCGACCGTGCTAATCACCAGCAGCATCAGCGCGGAGAGCATGTCGAGGTGAACCGAGCCCAGCAGCCAGAGCTGGCCGTCGACGGTAGTGCCTTGAGCAAAGCTCTGGATGGCGGCGATGAGGCCCGCGAGCGAGCCCAGCAGGGCAAGGCCGCTATTGAGGCGATTGGCCAGTGCGGGCAGCTTTTGCAGTAACAAACCGGCGGCAGCGCCCAGCAAAAAGAGCAGGAGCGTAGCCATAACAAGGGGGGACAACATCAGCACGCTCCCTCTGTGGTGGATAAATCGGATGCAGGGAGCGCCGTGGCAGGCGCCGAGAAGGCAGAGGCCCCTTGCGGGTTGGTGTCGGCTGCTTGCTGGCGACGGATACGCGCGGCGCGTTCGGTGTCGCCGTCATTGACCAGCTTCAGTGCCTGGGAGGGGCAGGCTCCGACACAGGCCGGGCCGTCGGCGCGAAACTCGCACAGGTCACACTTGACCGCGATGCTGCGCACGCCCGGCTCCCAGCTCAGCAGATCCTCGCCAAAGCAGCGCAGGCCGGCGGAGGTGGAGGGGTTGCTGGAGCGGATGGAGCTGGGGATATAGGTGTCGTAACTGGTGGCCATGGCCACCGGACGGCTGCCGCCACTCTGGATGGCACCAAACGGGCAGGCCACGGCGCAGAGGTTGCAGCCGATGCAGAGCGACTCGTTGAGTTGCACGCAATTGCCGGTCTGGCGAATTGCCTCGACCGGGCACACCTTGCTGCAGGGGGCATCGTCACAGTGACGGCACTGAACCGGCATGGTCGCCTGCTCGTGTCGCATAACGGTTAAACGGGGGGCTTGCTGCAAACCTTGCGCCTTGTGTACCTCGCTGCAGGCCGCCATACAGGTGCCACAGCCGATACAAAGCTTGGGGTCAGCGATAACGAAGCGGTTCATAGCCTACCTTGTCGTGTCGCGAACGGAGAAAGTAGGGGCAGGTTGGCAAGATACGGGCCAGAATGGTTTTTACAGACAAATTGGTTTTAAGTCACTGTTTTTAAATTAATAAAAACATTCTCGTGGTTGGATGAAAGGGCTGGTGTGGCTGTCGAACTGTGACGTTCGTCACTTGTGACGAAGCCGCCAAGAGGGTTCGTCACCTTGGAAAACACAGCATGAGTAGGGTGCAAAGAACGAAGTGAATTGCACCGCTCTCCAACATATGTTCGCGGTGCACGGCGCTGCGCTTGTTGCACCCTACGGTGGGATGTCTGTGGGGGTCGCCGTGGTGTGCTCCCTTCTCCCGTCGTGGGAGAAGGGCTGGGGATGAGGGGCCGTAATCGGGGTTAGCAGAAACAAGAGAGGGAGGCCCATGCCTCCCTCTCTATTTGCTGACGTTTTCTATGCCATTAAGAGGCCATCAACCCGCCATCAGATATCCACCTGGGATCCCAGCTCGATGACCCGGTTGGGCGGGATCTCGAACTGATCCGGCGCGCGCAGGGCGTTGCGCTGCAGCAGCATGAAGAGCTTGCCGCGCAGGTAGAGATACCAGGGGCGCTCTTTCATGATCAGCGACTCGTGAGCCATGAAGAAGGAGGTCTCCATCATCCGGCAGCTCAGCCCCTCGGCGTTGCAGCGGTGGAAGATCTCCTCCACGTTGGGGGTCTCGCGCCAGCCGTAGCTTGCCACCACCCGCCAGAAGGTGGGGGAGAGCTGCTCGATGCAGACCCGGCGCACGTTGTGAACGTAGGGCACCTCTTCCACCCGCAGGGTGAGCAGTATGATCCGCTCGTGCAGCACCTTGTTGTGCTTGAGGTTGTGCAGGAGCGCATGGGGGATCACGTTGACCACCCGCGACATATAGACCGCCGTGCCGGCCACCCGGGTCGGCGGGGATTTTTCCAGCGAGGCGATCATCGGCTCCAGCGAGTTGCCGTGCTCGTTGAGGCGGCGAATAAGCTGAAAGCGCTCGCTCTTCCAGCTGGTCATCACGGTGAACATCACCGCCCCCAGGGTGAGCGGCAGCCAGCCGCCGGAGAAGATCTTGGCGAGGTTGGCGGCAAACAGCGGCACGTCGATGGCCAGCAGCGCGACAAACAGGGCGGCCACCAGGTACTTGTTCCAGTGCCAGCTGTGGCGTGCCACCGAGCAGGAGAGGATGGAGGTGAGCACCATGGTGCCGGTGACGGCGATGCCGTAGGCCGCCGCCAGATTGCTGGAGTGCTCGAAGCTCATGATGACGATCACCACCGAGATATAGAGCATCCAGTTGATGACCGGGATATAGATCTGGCCGGACTCCTGCTCGGAGGTGTGCACGATGCGGATGGGTGAGAGATAACCGAGCCGCACCGCCTGCCGGGTGAGGGAGAAGACCCCGGAGATCACGGCCTGCGAGGCGATCACCGTGGCCAGGGTCGCCAGCAGCAGCAGCGGCAGCAGCGCCCATTTCGGTGCGAGCAGGAAGAAGGGGTTGGTGATGGCTTCGGGATGGGCCAGCAGCAGCGCCCCCTGGCCGAAGTAGTTGAGCACCAGAGAGGGCAACACCACCATAAACCAGGCGCGCCGGATCGGGCTCTTGCCAAAATGGCCCATGTCGGCGTAGAGCGCCTCTACCCCTGTGATGGCCAGCACCACGGCGCCGAGGGCAAAGAAGGAGGCGGTCTGGTACTTGGCAAAGAAGCGCAGCGCCCAGACGGGGTTGAGCGCCCCCAGCACCTCGGGATGCTGGAAGATGCTGTTCAGACCCAGCACCGCCAGGGTGATGAACCAGGTGAGCATGATGGGGGCGAACAGCTTGCCCACGGTGGCGGTGCCGTGTTTCTGGATGGCGAACAGCAGGGTCAGCACCAGCACCGAGAGCGGCACTATATAGGGGTCGAGGGAGGGGGCTGCGATGTTCAAGCCCTCGATGGCCGACATCACCGACATGGCCGGTGTGATCACCACCTCGCCATAGAAGAAGCTGCCGCCAATCAGCCCCAGGATGATCAGCAAGGGGGTCCACTTGGCCGGGGTGTTGCGGGTGGCCAGCGACATCAGGGTGAGGATGCCCCCTTCGCCGGCGTTGTCGGCCCGCATCACGAAGGAGAGGTACTTGACCGAGACCACCAGGATCAGCAGCCAGAAGATCAGTGAAAGAAAGCCCAGGATGGAGGCGGGCTCTACCCCGAAACCGAACTGGCCGGAGAGGCACTCGCGCAGGGTATAGAGCGGGCTGGTGCCGATGTCGCCATAGACCACGCCGATCGCCGCCAGCGTAACGCCGGACAGGGCTTGTTTGTGATTACCGTTCATGAAGTTGTCTGTCAGTTTGATGGTGACGATTGGCCAGCACGGGCCGCCCCCGTCTATCGGGCGTGCGGCAGGTGCCGCAGGAACGCATTAATGGATTGCGATGGGAAAGGGAGCTAACTGGATATAAAGAGGCTCATCATGGGACACAGTCTGTTCATCTGCCGTTAAGGGTATAATGACACACCCGTCGTGGGTTTATGCTCAGGTATAAATAATCAAAAAGGGGTGGCTAACGAAATTATTAATTGGCCAGCGATTGAAATACCCCGCCCAGACCCTGGCAAGTGATTGTTTTAGCTGGCTATCCATTTTTGCCAGCGTTTTGCATCAAGTTGGCTAAGAAATAAACGATAAAATGCTGACCAATAAAGAGGAGCTCTGGCAGTAAAAGATAGGGGGTAAGGCTGCGATGGAGTCTTTATTTATCAAGAGACAGGAAGTAGGGTGCAATGAACGAAGTGAATTGCACCATTAATTAAAATGCAAGAGGTGCTACAGCTATGGTAATACAGCAACCAATGATGAAAGTGGTAAGTATTTAGCTAAATTTTTTTAGCCATACTGTGAAATCTATAAAAAGTATAAATTGAGATTGTAATGCAAAATAAAATCAAAAATAAAAATGACCAGCCATTGACAATTAAGTCTAATTTTGAAGGGTAGTATTCTTTTTTTGTGTTGGCTTCGGACAATCTAGATTCAAGGACAGAAGTATAGTAAGAAATATCAATTAGCATCCCCTCATATGCTTTTTTATCTATAAGTGCAGTTCTTCTTTCAGGTGGCCACCCATTCGAGATGTGTTTGTATGCATCTATAGCTTCATTACAATACCAATCTGTTAATCTATGTTTTTTGCTTTCCGAATCAATACATAATTTCAGTTCTGCATAAACACTTTTGTATATATTTATACTTGTTGTGAGTTCAATGACGTCTTTGTTATCGGAGTCTTCAGCCTGTGCTTGATATAAAAAATAGTTAAATAATGCATAATATGCAATAATAGGAGCAAAGCAAAATATGCATATAACTAGTAGTCTTGACCATAACCTCTTGGCTGATATTGAAAATATATACTCTATAATGCATCTTACTTTATTTAATGATTCGAAAAAATATTCCATATCAATGTCTTATATCTATATTGCTTTGGTTTAACTACACGTTTACTTACTAAATTAATATTGGTTTTTAAGCTATTCAAAGTGCTATTGGCATTATGAATATCTAAGAAGTGAAATTTAACTATCGTTGTATAATAAATCTACGTGTATGAAAATTAAACTCACTATTACACTTTCTCTTCAGAAATAGCCTTGGCGGCAGCAATCAGTAGGCTGTTCTTTTGTCTTTCCAAATCGGCTTTGGTGTGTTGACAAGTGGTAGTGTCGATGATTTGGTCTAAATATTTAATTTTCTTTGTGTAGTCTCTCCGATATAGCAATAAGCGCACTTCATATCTTAGGAAAGCTAAAGCGATTGTGACAAGATAGGAGGCAAGACCGGCAACGAACGATATCGTCTGTTCTGTAACATATGGGAATATGGCTGCATCATAGGAAATTGTTTTTGACCAAGTTAATACAATAAAAGTTATTAGTGCGGTAATAGCAGCACTGCTCAAAACATCAGTTTTTTGAATTTCTTTTGTATGTTGAGGTTGTAACTCATGAGACATGCTTATTACCTCGATGAGCTTGGATGACTTCCCATAGAGGGTCATCAGGATATAAATACAGAATGTTAATGTTTTTATGGCCGAGACGATCAATTACAATTACGCGTACTTTCCTAGTTCTAATTCTATGAATGATAATCGGCTTGATATAGTTAAGGATGATAGCAAACATGACTGCTATTGCTATTATTATAGAAGTTTCCATTGTCGTTCCTCGGCAGGTATATGCTCCCTTACATCTGTTACCGTATAATTTATAAAGGTTTTACCTGTCAGCTTAATTTTTTCCTTATACCAGACCCCATCAACTTTAAGTAAGTCATCTTTTGAAAAGCGCTCTTGGTTATCTGAGACTCGTTTTAAAAAAACAGAGTCTGTAATAACAACGGTAATGCTATTGGCTGGGTTGTCTTTAGAAATTAATTTCCATTTTGCTTTGGGATTATAGCTTAGTGTTTCAACATAGTAAAAGCCGGATATTTTTCCCTCTTCTATAATGTGCCTATGATTTCTTTTTATAACTAAGTTATTATTATCTTCTTTTGATATTTTTATTTTGGGGCAAATAGATAATCCATGATCAATTGTTAAGGAATCAATACCATCTTCGGTCAGAGGAGCTGCGATGTCACTAATTGCAGAGCGGATTTTTGGGTTGGTCAGAATTGCACACTGGAGTTCATTCAAAACAACCTTTTCACCATTAATATCTATTTCATAACCATCATGAGTATCTTTTATCAATATTTCTGTTGTGCTCATATCCATTTGTCTCAATAAATTTATTGCAGATTGAATGGATTGAATCACAGAGTTGATTATAGATGTTTTATTGAGCTGTATTTGTGACTCACCTTCCCGTGTAAAAAGCTGCAGTAACCACCATAAAGATCCCTCTTTGAAACCACCTTCTAACAAAGTGTCAATATTAACTTGAGATTTATATATCTTATTCGCTTCTTTAAAAGCCTCTTTGTATATAATATCTAAACCATTGATACTAGATGACACATAACTTGCTTTCATCCGATGAGATTTTATTCTGTCTCCGTTCCCGTCATAACTAACCATTACGGGGTGGTAGTTAATAAGTTCCATTTTTTTCCTGAAAGTATCTTGTGCATATTAAATGGACATATGCTGTTATCTGCTTGATGTCCTGACTAAAAAACTAGAAATATTTTTGATTGGAGTCCGTTTTAGAGTTGCGTTATGTCATCGCTACCGCCCCTAAGTTCCAGCTCCTAGACTGCTGCTTTTTACCTATGGTGTCGTGTTGCTTATATGTATGAAAACGCCCCCAACGGAGTTGGTTGCCAAGTGGCACATAGTAACCTGAGGGATAGAAAACTGAAGGGGCAGGGGCATAAAACCGGCTCTGGCTCAACAAATCAGCCAAGAGGTGGCTCATTTTTGTTCTATTTGGGTTGATGCCTGACCTGCAGGCTAGATAGCAAAACCAAACAATTTGCCGTTGTCCCTAGCTGCTTCTGTATGCTGCCCATCCCATTTTTGGCTCTTGGCTTGCCTCCCCGAATTTCGCCCCTTTGCTTGCGTGCCCCATCCTTGAGCCAATCCCCTTTGAACTGCTCCGTAGCACGGTTGGGCAGGGGCTTCTCAGCCAGTGTCGACCTCGTCACTTTTGTCATGTCGAACAGGGAGCTGGCCCCCTTCGTCACCCTCGTCAGTTACGGCAAATACCGCCTTCATCATCCAGATTACTCCTTTATTTTCATTGGCTTGTGATTTTATGACGGGCCATCTGCCGGTGTTGGTCTGATAAATGCTTTGTGGGGGCAGACCGTGTTGTCGCCTGCCAGGTGGGTGAGGGCGGTCGGGTGTAACGAACCATTTAGGATCCCTCTCTATGAACAGCTTCGTGATTGCAGATCCCAGTCTCTGTATTGGGTGTCGTACCTGTGAGGTGGCCTGCGCCGTTTCACACCAGTCAGGGTCCTGCAGCGGGACCCTTGAGCGGGAGGGCGGCCTGCATCTTGCCATCGAGGATGGACATCTGGTCTCCAAGGACAGCCATTTTCAGCCACGCCTGAAGGTGATCGTGGGCAGCAAGGTGACCACGCCGGTGCTCTGCCGCCAGTGTGAAGACAAGCCGTGCGCCATGGCCTGCCCCAACAACGCCATCGTCACCGAAGATGGCTGCGTCAAGGTGCTGCAGGCGCGCTGCATCGGCTGCAAGTCTTGCGTGGTGGCCTGTCCTTACGGCGCCATGGCGGTGGTGGTGAAAGAGGTGGCCCCCACGGCCGATTCGCTCTTCAAGCGGCCGCAGACCAAGGCGCAGGCGCTCAAGTGCGATCTCTGCCAGCACCGCGAGGCGGGCCCGGCCTGTGTCGAGGTGTGCCCGACCCAGGCGCTGCGGCTGGTCACGCCGGCCCACCTTGACACCCTGAACCGGCAGAAGCAGCTGGCCAGTGCTGAGGCCCTGCTGGCGATGCCAGCGCGGGTGTGAGCGGGCTTGCCGAGCCGTTTATCGTTAACAAACAAGAGTGTGAGTCATGAAAAAAGTCATTACCGTGTGCCCCTATTGCGGCACCGGTTGCAAAATCAACCTGCTGGTTGAAAACGACAAGGTGGTGGGGGCCGAAGGCGCCAACGGCCGGACCAACGAGGGGCAGCTCTGCCTCAAGGGCTATTACGGTTGGGATTTCTTGAACGACACCAACCTGCTGACCCCCCGTCTCAAGAGCCCGATGATCCGCCGCGAGCGCGGTGGCAAGCTCGAAGCCGTCTCCTGGGACGAAGCCATCGAGTTCGCCAGCAGTCGTCTGGCTGCCATCAAGGCGAAGTATGGCCCGGACGCCATCATGACCACCGGCTCTGCCCGTGGCCCCGGCAATGAAGCCAACTATGTGATGCAGAAATTTGCCCGCGCTGTGCTGGGGACGAACAACGTCGACCACTGCGCGAGGGTGTGACACGCACCCTCAGTCTCCGGTCTGGAGACAACTGTAGGCAACGGCGCCATGAGCAACGCCATTCCCGAAATTCAAGAGACCAAGTGCCTGCTGGTGTTTGGTTACAACGCTGCTGACTCTCACCCCATCGTCGCCCGCCATATCCTCAAGGCGAAGGCAAACGGGGCCAAGGTGATTGTGTGTGATCCGCGCATGGTGGAGACCGCCCGCATCGCCGATCAGTGGCTGCCGCTCAAAAACGGTTCCAATATGGCGCTGGTCAACGCCTTCGCCAACGTGTTGATCAATGAAGGGCTCTACAACAAGGCGTTCGTCGCCAACTACACCGAAGGGTTCGACACCTTCAAGGCCACGGTCGCCAAGTACACCCCGGAATACGTGGAGGGGATAACCGGCCTCAAAGCCGCCGATATCCGCGCCGCCATTCGCACCTATGCCGCATCGCCTGCTTCCATGATCCTGTGGGGCATGGGGGTGACCCAGTACGGTCAGGCGGTGGACGTGGTCAAGGGGCTGGCGGGGATTGCGCTGCTGACCGGCAACTTCGGTCGCCGTGGCACTGGCTGCGGGCCGGTACGCGGTCAGAACAACGTGCAGGGCACCTGCGACATGGGGATGCTGCCGCACCAGTTCCCGGGTTATCAGTCGGTGGCCGATCCCGCCATCAGCGCCAAGTTCGCCAAGGCGTGGGGCGTGGAGTCACTCTCTCAGAAACCCGGCTATCGCCTGACCGAGCTTGGCCACAAGGTGGAGGAGGGCAAGTGCAAGGCCTTCTACATCTTCGGGGAAGATCCGGCCCAGACCGAGGCCGATCTCGGTCAGTTCCGCCGTACCCTGGCGGGGATGGAGCTGGTGATCGTGCAGGATATCTTCATGACCCAGACTGCCGAGATGGCCGACGTCATTCTGCCCGCCACCAGTTGGGGCGAGCACGAGGGGGTCTACAGCTCGGCGGATCGCGGCTTCCAGCGCTTCTACAAGGCGGTGACACCGCCGGACAACGTGAAGCCGGACTGGGCGATCTTCTCGCTGATGGCCACCGCCATGGGGTATCCCATGGAGTATCGCGACACCGAACAGATCTGGGACGAGCTGCGCGGACTCTGCCCGCTCTACGCCGGGGTCAGCTATGACAAGATGGCCGATCTCAAGAGCGTGCAGTGGCCCTGTCCGACCGAGGATCACCCGGGCACCAGCACCCTGTTCGAGGGGAATGTGTTCACCACCCCGAGCGGCAAGGGCCAGCTGATTGCCTCCGAGTGGCGGCCACCGCTGGAGCAGCCCTGTGCCGAGTACCCGCTGGTGCTCTCCACCGTGCGCGAGGTGGGTCACTACTCCTGCCGCTCCATGACCGGCAACTGCTCGGCGCTGCAGACCCTGGCCGATGAGCCTGGCTATGTGCAGATCCACCCGAGCGATGCCAAGAAGCTCGGGGTGAAGGATCAGGCGCTGGTCTGGATCTCGTCGCGCCGTGGCAAGGTGATCACCCGGGCCAACTACAACGAGCGGGTCAACGCCGGGGTGGTCTACATGACCTACCAGTGGTGGATCGGGGCCTGCAACGAGCTCACCATCGAGCACGTGGACCCCGTCTCCTACACGCCGGAGTACAAGTACTGCGCAGTGAAAATTGAGCGTATCGAGGATCAGCCGGGGGCGGAAGTGTACGTCCAGACTGAATACAGCGCGCTCAAGGCGAAATTGCGCAGCGCCGCCAAAGGGTAATCGTCGTTAATAAAGTGGATCCAGGCTCTGTATACAGGGCCCGGATCCGCTCATCCTTTTTTCAGCTGGCAGGTGTCCATCATGAAAAATGAATTAAATCTTTCGTTCGGGATCTTTTATGTCTCCGCTTATTTGCTGGTGATGTTGTTAGGGATTGGGTGTTTTCTATGGCACGACGAATTGATATTTCTGCTGGGGTTTGCCTTCTTCGGCTGTTTTATCGCCGCGCGCATCGCCATGAGTGCCGTGCTGGCGGCATTGAGCGTGCAGGCGGCCTGGCTCATCGCCTTTCTCTCCACCACCCTGGTCAACTGCCTGCTGGCGGGCGTGCTGGGGCTCGGGGTCTACCTCACCCATCGGGTAGTGTCGGTGGAAATAGCTGACAATATCAGTGGGTTATTGCTGGGGCTTCAGCTCTTTTCCGCCGCCTTCATCTTCGGCGGGTTGAAGCTGCACAACTACCGGCTGCTCTCCTCATGAGCCTGCGACAGCGGCAACAGGGGCAGAGGATGGGCCAGTTGGCGGCGATATGCGGCGAATGACGGCGATAGTGACGCCATATCTGGGCGTGGCGGGAAATATCCGCTGACGGAGCTGTAATATGTGCCAGGGCCGGCTTGGTTGTAATGGGGATGGGGCTAACTTATTATGCCAACCATCCTGCGATAATCTGCGCGATGCTATTTCGGTGCATGTTAGTTTTTATAATTAAGCGTTAAGTTTTTAAAAATTAATTATAACATCTGACTGCGATGGCTGATGCATTGTTTACCGTTGTTGCCGTGCTGCAATTGGCCGGCAAGGGTACCCATCTAGATGTAATGCGAGGCCTGAATGCTGAATGTGAGTGCCATTCCGTTGGCCGACATCTCACCCATCTGGGATGACGGCTTTCTCTCCCTCTCTAAGAACCTGCTCTCTGCCGTCACCCTGGATGACTTCATCAAGAAGCTGAACCGGATCCAGCCCTGCTTTCGCCAGGTGGATCGGGTCAACCTCATCCTCAACCTGGGGACGGGGGAGGAGGCGGTCTTCTACTATCTGGGGGAGCAGGGGCCGGCTCACCTCATCTGCCGCAAGGCCGATCTCCATTTTTCCCGCGAGCAGGCCATCGTGCTGCCGGCGAGCCGCTTTCGCCACCGCTGCGAACAGCTGGCGAGCACCCCTGTCTATGACGGCTTGCACTCTTACTGCCAGCTGCCCATCACCACTGCCCGCAGCCATTTGGGCGGGGTGGAGTTCATCAGCCGCGAGGCCAATGCCTTCCCGATGGAGACCCTGGCCAAGCTGACCCAGCTGGCGGCCATCGTCGCCATTGCGCTGGAGAACGTGCTCGACAAGGAGCGCACCCTGGAGCAGGCCAACTCCCTGCGCCTTGAGCGCGACAGCTGCAAGATCCTGGTGGACGTGACCAACGCGGTGATTAAGTTAGTGCGCATCGCCGAGTTGCCCCAGAGTCTATTCACCATCCTGCACCACCACGTTGGCATCAGCAGTCTGTGCCTGGCCGAGTACAACGCCACCTCCGACAGCTTCAAGAGTTACCTGGTCAATCAACAGCAGCGCGAACAGCCCGGCATCATCAATCATTCGTGTTTTGAGAAGAACTGCCTGCAGGGGGCGCTCGGCCACAGCGAGCCCTTCTTCCTCTATCGCGAGCAGGGCCACGGCTGCCAGTCGAGCTGCCGTTTCACCTCCCAGATCCTGCCCCCCGACGCCGACAGCTCCTGCATCCTGCCGCTGCGCTATCGGGGCAATCTGCTGGGGGTGTTGATCCTCTCTCACCCACAGGCGGATTTTTTCGCCGATCTCGATATTTCGCTGCTCGAACAAGTGGCGGCGCGCACGGCGATTGCCATGAACAACGTGCAGGCGCAGCAGGAGATCTCCAACACTACCGGCGCCAGGGAGAAGACGCTTCGGGTCGACGGGCCCGCGCCGCAGGGGGACTTTGCCAACATCATCTACCAGAGCGCCGTGATGGAGAAGGTGCTGGAGAAGGTGAAGCTGGTGGCCCAGAGCGACTGCACCGTGCTCATTCTGGGGGAGACCGGCACCGGCAAGGAGTTGATCGCCCAGGCCATTCACGCCCTGAGTGCCCGCCACGATCACGAAATGGTCAAGGTGAACTGCGCCGCCATTCCCACCGGCCTTATCGAGAGCGATCTGTTCGGCCACGAGAAGGGGGCCTTCACCGGCGCACTGACCCAGCGTATCGGCCGCTTCGAGCGGGCCCACAAGGGCACCCTGTTCCTCGACGAGGTGGGGGACATGCCGCTCGATCTGCAGCCCAAACTGTTGCGGGTCTTGCAGGAGCACGAGCTGGAGCGGGTGGGCAACAGCAATCCCATTGCCATCGACGTGCGGCTGGTGGCGGCCACTAACTGCGATCTGCTCTCCATGGTCAAGAACAAGCGCTTTAGAAGCGACCTCTATTACCGGCTCAACGTCTTTCCCATCGAGCTGCCGCCCCTGCGCGAGCGGCGCGAGGATATTCCGCTCTTGGTCAACTTCTTCATCAAGAAGATCGCCAAGCGGATGCGCCGCACCATCACCTCCATCCCGGCCGACGCCATGAAGATGCTGGTGTCGCTCCCCTGGTACGGCAACATCCGCGAGCTCGAAAACATCATCGAGCGGGCGGTGGTGATGACCCGTGGCCATGTGCTCAACCTCTCGCCGGACGAGCTGCTGCCCCTCAAGGGCTTTCACAAGATAGAGACCCTGGTCTATGACGAGCCGGCCCGGGAGCTGTTCCGTGAGCCGCTGCCCGCCTTGCCGCAGAGTGACGAGGCGCAGGGGGAGGATGAGCGGGTCAGCATCATCCGGGCGTTGAAGGCGTGCAACGGCATCGTTGCCGGCGAACGGGGCGCGGCCCAGCGCCTTGGCATGAAGCGCACCACCTTGCTGTCGAAAATGAAACGGCTCGGGATCTCGGCCAAAGATCCCCGCACCCTCAACTAAGGGGCCCCCAGATGTTGCTTGAACTCGACCCCGACACCCCGCAGGCGCTCAGCGCTCACCGCGAGGTGGTCCATTACCATCAGCGCGGCGTCACCACCGACAGTGTCATGCAACTGCCCTGCGAAACCCCGGTGGCGCTGGTCTACAACGGCATCGCCCACAGCGTGATGATGTGCTCGGCCGCTGATCTCGAAGATTTTGCCATCGGCTTCTCGCTCTCCGAGGGGATCATCGACAGCCTGCTCGATATCCACGACATCGAGCAGCAGAGCGCCTGCCGCGGCATCGAGCTGCACATCACCCTGGCCAATCGCTGCGTCCATCGCCTGAAAGAGAAGCGGCGCACCCTGGCCGGGCGCACCGGGTGCGGCATCTGCGGCAGCGAGAGCCTGGAACAGGTGGTGCGCGCCCAGCCAAGGCTGCCCGACAGCCAGCGCTTCGCAGTGGGTCATATCGACAAAGTGCTGAGCGCGTTGCGCCCGCTCCAGTTGCTGGGGCAGAGCACGGGGGCGACCCATGCCGCCGTGCACGTGGACGGCGAGGGCAACATCCTCGCCATTCGCGAGGACGTGGGACGCCATATCGCGCTGGACAAGCTGGTGGGGCACCTGCAGCGAAGTCAACGGCGCGACGGCGCCATCCTGGTGACCAGCCGCGCCAGCTTCGAGATGGTGCAAAAGTGCGCCAGCGCCGGGGTGGAGATCTTGCTCGCCATCTCGGCTGCCACCGAGCTCGCGGTCGAGCGGGCCGAGCAGGCCGGGCTCACTCTGGTGGGCTTTTGCCGCCCGGGGCGAGCCGAGATCTACAGCGGTCGCCAGCGCATCCTGCTGGCGAGCGCGGCATCATCCCCCGTTTCGGCAGAGGGCTGAGGGCACAAGGCCATTGGCGCTCGGGGTTGGCTCGGGTATAGTCCTGCGCCAACAAGATAGGTTCGGCCGCGCTCCTTGCCCTTCAGGGCGCCGCGGCCGACACAGCGTCAAAGGATACCAAGCCCATGAAATTCAGCCCGCTGCTGGATGAGATGATGAAAGCCCTGCAGGTGCTGCCGGGTGTCGGCCCCAAGTCGGCCCAGCGCATGGCATTTACCCTGCTCGAGCGTGAGCGCAGCGGCGGCTTGCGGCTGGCCCAGCTGCTCTCTCGCGCCCTGACCGAGATTGGCCACTGCAGCCATTGCCGCACCTTCACCGAGAACGAGCGTTGCGAGATCTGCGCCAATCCCAAGCGCGAAGAGAACGGCCTGCTGTGCGTGGTGGAGAGCCCGGCGGACGTGGCCGCCATCGAGCAGACCGGCCAGTTCTCCGGCCGCTACTTCGTGCTGATGGGCCACCTCTCGCCGCTGGACGGCATTGGCCCGGAAGAGCTGGGACTGGAGATCCTGGAGCGACGGTTGAAAGACGAGGCGATCAGCGAGCTTATTCTGGCCACCAACCCCACCATCGAAGGGGATGCCACCGCCTGGTACATCGCCGACATGGCCCGCGCCGCTGGCGTCAAGGTGAGCCGGATTGCCCACGGGGTGCCGGTGGGGGGCGAGCTGGAGCTGGTGGATGGCACCACGCTCTCCCACTCCCTGATGGGGCGCCAGCCTTTGAACTAAGTCAGCGTCAGTTACTGAGCTGAATCTGCGTCGCGACTCAGCAGCAATACCAGAACCCGCCTCGGCGGGTTTTTGGTTGGGTAACAGGGTCGATTGGCGCAAAAATCGCCATTCGCACGCCTCGACGTTTTGTCCCCCTTGAAATGGCGATCGCCGGCCCCATCTTGGATCGGGAATATGTTCAACCCGAATCGCCTGAGGATAGTGTCGATGACCCAAAGCGTTCATGCCGAAACCCACGGGTTTCAGACTGAAGTCAAACAACTGCTGAGCCTGATGGCCCACAGCCTCTACTCCAACAAAGAAGTGTTCCTGCGCGAGCTTATTTCCAACGCCTCCGATGCGGCGGACAAGCTGCGCTTCAAGGCGCTTTCCGATGCCTCTTTGTTCGAAAACGACGGCCAGTTGCGCGTTCGCCTGGTGGTTGATAAAGAAAATCGGACCCTGACCATCTCCGACAACGGGATCGGTATGACCCGTGATCAGGTGATCGAGCACCTGGGCACCATCGCCAAGTCCGGCACCGCCGAGTTCTTCAAGAACCTCTCCGGTGATCAGGGCCGTGACTCCCAGCTGATCGGTCAGTTCGGGGTGGGCTTCTACTCCGCCTTCATCGTCGCCGACAAGGTAACCGTGGTGTCCCGCGCCGCCGGTACTGCTCCGGAGCAGGGCGTGCAGTGGGAATCGGAAGGGGAAGGCTCCTTCACCGTGGCTGACGTGACCAAGGAGGGCCGCGGTACCGACGTCATCCTGCACCTGCGCGCCGAAGAGGACGAATTCCTCGACGACTGGCGTCTGCGCTCTGTGGTCAGCAAATATTCCGACCACATCAGCGTGCCGGTGGAGATGTTCAAAGAGGGCACCCCGGATCGGGAAGAAGACGGTGAAACCATCGTCGGCACCCCGGGCGAGTGGGAGCAGGTCAACCGCGCCACTGCGCTGTGGACTCGCAACCCGAAAGAGATCAAGGACGAGGAGTATCAGGAGTTCTACAAGCACGTCGCTCACGACTTCGAAGATCCGCTCTTGTGGGGTCACAACCGGGTGGAAGGGGCGCAGGAGTACACCAGCCTGCTCTACGTGCCGGCCCGCGCCCCGTTTGATCTCTACAACCGGGATCAGAAACACGGCCTGAAGCTCTACGTACAGCGCGTCTTCATCATGGACGACGCCGAGCAGTTCATGCCGGCTTACCTGCGCTTTGTCAAAGGAGTGCTGGACTCCAACGATCTGCCGCTCAACGTCAGCCGTGAAATCCTGCAAGACAACAAGGTGACCGTCTCCCTGCGCAAGGCCTGCTCCAAGCGCGTGCTGACCATGCTCGCCAAGCTGGCCAAGGATGATGCCGAGAAGTACGCCAAGTTCTGGAGCGAGTTCGGCAATGTGCTCAAAGAAGGCCCGGCCGAGGATTACGCCAACCGCGAAGAGATCGCCAAGCTCTTGCGCTTTGCCAGCACCGCCGGCGAGGGCGAAGCCCAGACCGTGTCGCTGGAGGATTACGTTGGCCGCATGAAGGAAGGCCAGCAGAAGATTTACTACATCACCGCCGACTCTTATGCCGCTGCCAAGAACAGCCCGCACCTCGAGATCTTCCGCAAGAAGGGCGTCGAAGTGCTGCTGATGTGGGAGCGGGTCGACGAGTGGCTGATGAGCCACCTGACCGAGTTCGACGGCAAGCAGCTGGTCTCCGTCACCCGTGGCGAGCTGGATCTCGGCGATCTGGAAGATGAAGCCTCCAAACAGGCGCAGGAAGAGGCTGAAAAAGCCAACGCCGGTCTGGTGGAGCGGGTCAAGCAGAGCCTCGGGGATGCGGTAAAAGAGGTGCGCGTCACCCACCGTCTGACCGACTCACCGTCCTGCATCGTCACCGATGCCCACGGCATGAGCACCCAGATGATCAAGCTGATGCGCGCCGCCGGCCAGCCGGTGCCGGAGCAGAAGTACATTCTGGAACTGAACCCCGATCACGCCCTGGTGAAGAAGCTCGATACCATCCAGGACGAGGCGCTGTTCGGCGAGTGGGTCACCCTCTTGCACGAACAGGCCCAGCTGGCCGAGCAGGGCGGGCTCAATGATCCGGCGAGCTTCGTCTCCCGTATCAACCGTCTGTTACTCCAGGCATGATGTTTGGGCCCACTGCGTGCAGTGGGCTCTTTCTTTTCTGGCGCCTGCCCCGTTTGGGGCGGGCGCCAGTTGCGTGCAGCGCTGCTGCATTTTCACTCATTTTTCGTACACGGATCTGCGCCAATGGTCGTATTGCCATGTCGGAAAGATGGTGAAAAATAAGCCACTCACACGGGGCAAGCTTGTGAAAATGGGCGAAACCGTGTAGTTTTTTGCCTTCTCAAGAATTGAATAACCAATCAATAGGAGCGTGTATGCGCATTGTTCTGTTGGGGGCTCCGGGTGCCGGCAAGGGTACTCAGGCTCAGTTCATCATGGAAAAACACGGTATTCCGCAGATCTCCACCGGCGACATGCTGCGTGCCGCGATCAAGGCGGGCACCGAGCTGGGCCTCAAGGCCAAAGCCGTGATGGACGCAGGTCAGCTCGTCTCTGACGACATCATCATCGGCCTGGTCAAAGAGCGTATTGCCCAACCGGATTGCGCCAACGGCTTCCTGCTGGACGGTTTCCCGCGCACCATTCCCCAGGCGCAAGCCATGAAGGACGCCGGTGTTGCCGTGGACTTCGTGCTGGAGTTCGACGTGCCGGACGAAGAGATCGTCAAGCGCATGAGCGGTCGTCGCGTTCACTCCGGCTCCGGCCGTACCTACCACGTGGTGTTCAACCCGCCGAAAGTGGAAGGCAAGGACGACGTGACCGGTGAAGATCTGGTGATCCGTGCCGACGACGAAGAGACCACTGTGCGCAAGCGTCTGGATGTGTACCATCAGCAGACCGCTCCGCTCATCGGCTTCTACGGCAAGGAAGCGGAAGCGGGCAACACCCGTTACGTCAAGATTGATGGCACTCAGCCGGTGGATCTGGTCAGCAAGCAGCTGGCGACCATCCTGGGCTAAGCCCGCCATTGCCATCGTCCCCAAGGGGCCAGCGGCAATGTGCCAGTGAGACAAGGGCCCGGCATGGGCCCTTTCTTGCATTCAGACATAACAACAGAACGACAGGAAGCATACGTGACCACGAAAACCGGGATCTTGCTGGTCAATCTGGGTACCCCAGCCGCGCCCACCACGGCCGCCGTCAAGGCGTTTCTCAGCCAGTTTCTGCACGATCAGCGGGTCGTCGACCTGCCGCGCTACCTCTGGTGTCCTCTGCTCCACTTCATCATCCTGCCGACCCGCTCTCCCAAGGTGGCCAAGCTCTATCAGCAGGTGTGGACCGAGCAGGGCTCACCGCTGATGGTGATAAGCAAGCAGCAGCGCGCGGCGCTGGAGCAGGAGCTCAAGCGCGAAGGGGTCGAGGTGCCGGTGGAGCTGGCGATGACCTACGGCTCCCCTTCGCTGGATGAGGGCTGGCAGGCACTCAAGGCCAAGGGAGTCAACCGGGTGATCCTGTTGCCGCTCTATCCCCAGTATTCGGTCAGCACCACCGCCTCGGTGTTCGATGGCTGGGCCAAGGCGATGAAAAAAGAGCGCAACCTGCCGGTGGTGCGGCTCATTCGTGATTACCATGCTCACCCCGAATATATCCAGGCGCTGGCCATGAGCGTGCGCCGCCACTGGGAACAGCACGGCCAGGGCGAGCACCTGCTGATGTCGTTCCATGGCATTCCCGAGCGCTACGAGCGGGAAGGGGATCCCTATGGTCACCAGTGCCGGCGCACCGCCGCCCTGCTGGCCGAGGCGCTCGGGCTGGAGGCCAGCCAGTGGACCGCCAGCTTCCAGTCCCGCTTTGGCAAGGAGGAGTGGCTCAAGCCCTACACCGACGTGACCATCGGCGGCCTGCCGGCAACCGGGATCAAGCGGCTTGACGTGATCTGCCCCGCCTTTGCGGCTGACTGCCTCGAAACCCTGGAGGAGATCCAGGTGCAGAACCGGGAGATCTTCATGGCCGCCGGTGGCGAGCAGTTTGAATACATTCCGGCCCTCAACAGCGATCAGGCCCACATCCGCATGATGGTGTCGCTGATCTGCCGCGAGCTGGCCTGACAGACATACAGCCGGTGCCGCCCATGGCACCGGCTGCCAGCCGTTCGCTATCCAAGGAGAAGGAGTTTCACCATGATGCATATCACCCTGATTTACGCCGGCCTCTTGGGGCTGCTGTTCCTCTTGCTCTCCTTCTGGGTGGTCAAGCGCCGGGCCCAGTTCAAGGTGATGATAGGGGAAGGGGAGGCGCCGGAGATGCGCGCCGCCATCCGGGCCCACGGCAACTTTGCCGAGTACGTGCCGCTCACCCTGCTGCTGATGGCGCTGTGCGAGCTGGCGGGCGTTGGGGCATTCTGGCTCCATGCCGGCGGTCTGGCGCTGCTGGTGGGGCGCATCCTGCATGCCATCGGCATCCAGATCCCCAAGGCGCCCAACCTGCCGAGGCTGGTCGGCACCCTGCTGTTCTGGTTGGCGCTGGGGCTCTTCTCGGTGCTGGCGCTGGCACAGGGGCTCGCCGCCGGCTGAGTCTTGTCCGCTGCAAAAACCACCTCCTTGCGAGGTGGTTTTTTTGATGGGTTTTGGTAAACGTTTTCCTCTGCAGCCCGTGTCTATACTGACTTCATATTTTAATCAGGCGACTTTTCGGCGCGGCGGATTGTGTTAAAATCCCGCCCCTCTTTCCCCCAGAGCACAAGAACATTGCCATGAAATTTCCCGGTCAGCGCAAGTCCAAACACTACTTTCCAGTGGATCGTCGTGATCCCCTCATCTCCCAGAGCGCGGTGCTTGCGGAGCGGGGCAAGGCCTATGTGGTCGGGATTGACCAGACACTGGTCGACATCGAAGCGCATGTTGATCTGGCATTTCTCGAGCGGTACGGCCTGAGCCGCGGCCACTCCATGCTCATCTCCGACGACGTGGCCGAGCAGATCTACGACGAGCTCAAGAGCAACAACATGGTGGTGAGCGAGTTTGCCGGCGGCACCATCGGCAACACCATGCACAACTACTCGGTGCTGGCGGACTCCCACTCCATCCTGCTCGGCGTCATGAGCCAGGACATCCGCATCGGCAGCTACGCCTACCGTTACCTGTGCAACACCTCGTCACGGGTCAACCTCGACTACCTGCAACCGGTAGATGGCCCGGTCGGCCGCTGCTTCACCTTCATCACCGAAGGGGGCGAGCGCAGCTTCGGCATCAACGCCGGCAAGATGGACCATCTGGATGTGGCCCACATCCCCGAGACCATCATCAAGGAGTCCTCCGCCCTGGTCATCACCGCCTATCTGGTGCGCGGTGAAGATGGCACCCCGATGAAGGACGCGGCCATGACTGCGGTGCGTTATGCCCGCGAGGCCGGCGTGCCGGTGGTGCTGACCCTGGGTACCCGCTTCGTCATCGAGTCCGACCCCCAGTGGTGGCGCGATTTCATCAGCGAGAACGTCACCGTGCTGGCCATGAATGAGGAGGAGGGCGAAGCCCTGACCGGCTTCTCCGATCCGCTGGCTGCCGCCGACAAGGCGCTGGACTGGGCCGACATGGTGCTCTGTACCGCAGGGCCGGTGGGGCTCTACATGGCTGCCTACACCGAAGAGGACTTCAAGCGCGAAACCACGCTGCCGCTGCTGCCCGGTGTCATCCCCGAGTTCAACATGTACGAGTTCAGCCGCCCCATGACTCGCAGTGGCTGCCGCGTGCCCAAGCGCATCTACTCCCACATCTCTCCCTACATGGGCGGGCCGGAGAAGATCAAGAACACCAACGGGGCAGGGGACGGGGCACTCTCCGCCGTGCTGCACGATATGGTGGCCAACGCCTATCACCGCAGCGCCGTACCCAACTCCGCCAAGCACGTGGCCGAGTTCCTCACCTACTCCTCGCTCTCCCAGGTGTGCAAGTACGCCAACCGGGTGAGCTACGAGGTGCTGGCCCAGAGCAGCCCGCGCCTGTCGCGCGGTCTGCCGGAGAAGGAAGACAGCCTGGAAGAAGTGTACTGGGAGCGTTGATCCCGCCCCTTGCGCTGAAAACGCCTCCTTCGGGAGGCGTTTTGTCAGGTAAAACCCGGCCGTAGGCAGTTTTTTGTGTGATAAACCCCAAGATGCTTGAGTCCATGTCACTTTTGCGACACCATTTGGCCACCGCATTGCCACTCGGCACTGCCGTGGCCGCAGCACCCGATAGAGAGAGAGCCCCATGAGTAAGTTAACTGACAATCTTGACGCCAATTTCCAACTGTTCATCGAAGAAGTCCGCGAGTCGGGTCAGGTATGGGGCTTGCGTTACGGTGAAGACTGGGTCGTCTGCCGCTCTGCCGAGTTCGAAGATGCCGACGTGATGCCGCTCTGGTCTGCCGAAGGGGATGCCCGCCTGCACTGCGTGGACGAGTGGGCCGATTACGAGCCGGAAGTGATCGAGCTGGAAGAGTTTCTCGACATCTGGATCAACGATCTGGACGAAGACGACGTGCTGGTCGGCCCGAACTGGAACGCCGATCTGGAAGGGCAGGAGCTCGAACCCATCGAGCTGGCCAAGGCGCTGGTGGAACTGGACGCCTGAACCACACTGCATTGAGCCGGGTCTTGGCCCGTCTGACGAGAACCGATATCCGCGAGGATGTCGGTTTTTTTATGGCCGGCTTGCAGAATACTGAATGAAAAGGCGATTTGGCTTTGCACCCGCCAGAGGGATGGTCCATCATCAACCTTTTGCCGAGCGGGAGGAGCCATGTTTGTATTCGACGTCACCGGCGTTGCAGGGGCGCGAGCCGAGATCCGGGTTCAGGCGCTGGACTGGGGGCAGAGCGGCCCCGTCACCTTCCGCTGTGATGACGATCAACTGGCGGTGCTGCTGCTGACCGACTGCCGCTGCGATGCGGTGGGTTTCTTCAATCTGCTGGCGGGCTGCAAGCCGCTCTACCTGGAGCAGTGGCTCAGCTATCTGCAGGAGACCGGCCGCATCGCCAAGCAGAGCTGCCAGCTGGAGAGCCCGGCCCAGGAGGATTACCTCGCCAAGGCCGGTCTTGAACACGAAGAGCTCAATGCCCTGCTGGGGCAGGTTTATCAGGTGGCCGGTTTCAACCGGCTGCAGATCAACCGTTACCTCAAGAATCGCCACAATCCCACCACCCTGGCGACCCGTTACGATCAGAAGGAGCTGGAGCGTTATCGCCAGCTCAACGACATCATTCTGACTCTGTTGAAGTTGAAGCATCCTCAGTAAACAGCCCGAGCTGGCTGATATCCGGCCGCAACTGCTGGGGCTTGGCGATGAGATAGCCCTGCAGCCCGTCCACATACATGCCCTGCAGCAGCTGCTTCTGACCCAGCTGCTCCACCCCTTCCGCAATCACCTGACAACCCATCCGGTGTGACACGTCGACGATCATCCGCACGAACTGCTGGTTGGTCAGATCCTGCTCCAGCCCGGTGATGAGGGCGGGATCCAGCTTGATGTAGTCGGGCTTGAGCTCGCGAAACAGGTTGAATGACCCTATCCCCTTGCCGAAGTTGCAGATGGCGGAGCGACTGCCGTTGCGCCTGAGCAGCTCGAACACCCGCTTGGCTCCGGTCAGGTTGCGCTCCAGATGTTCTTCATCCAGTTCGAACACCAGGTTGGCGCTGGTGTTGGGGTCGTTGAGCAGCTGTCGGTCCAGCCAGATCAGAAAGGCGCTGTTTTGCAGCAGGTTGCTGGAGAGGTTGATGCCCCAGCGACTCTGATTCGAGCCAAAGGCCCGGTACTGGCGCATGACGTGGGTCACCAGCATCTGTTCCAGCCGCATCACCATGTCCAGCCGCTGGGCCATGGCGAACAGGGTGTCGGTGGGCAGCACAGTGCCGTCGGCACTGCTGAAACGGGTGTAGATCTCGTTGTAGGCCAGCATGCTGCGGTGCATCGGCTGGATCGGCTGGTAGGTGAAGCTGATCCGCTCCTGTTCCAGCAACTCGGTCAGTACCAGCTTCCAGTGATGCTGCCCCTGCAGCTCCACCACGCTGTCATCCTGCTGGATGGCCCAGCCGTTGACCGTCTCGGTCTGGGCACGGGCCAGCGCCAGATCCGCCCTGGCCAGAATGGCCTCGATCTTCTGGCCGCTGCTGAGCCGGGTCAGCCCGGAGTAGGCGGCGCTCTCCAGTTCATGCTGCTGCTGATAGTGATCGAAGGCGATCTTCAGATCCCGCCCGAGCAGGGGGGGCGGGATATTGGCGACCGGTTGCACCAGCACCGCGAAGTCGGCCCCCGAGATGCGATAGACCTGATGGCCGGGGAAGCGGCTCACCACCCTGGTGATGATATTGGCGATATCCTTGATGTAGGCATCCCCCGACTGAAAGCCGCGCTGGGCGTTGAGCTTGCCAAGCTCGGTGGCGCGGATCAGCACCAGAGTCGCGGTCTGGGTATCCTGATCCCGCTGCAGCAGCTCGGTCATGTCGCGGCGAAAGGCGTGGCGGTTTTGCAGCTGGGTCAACTCGTCCTGGGTCGCCTGGTTGTGCAGTTCGCTGATCTGGCGGTGGGCGTCGCGCTCGGCCTCGTTGAAGTGGGCGAGCAGCTGCTGCAGGGCGGCCTGGGCCTCGGGGGTGGTCAGACAGGTGGGGTCACGCAGTTGCAGTGCCCGGCACCACACCTGCTCCTGGTGACTGCGCTCCACCTGCTGGAGGCGCAGGGTCAGCATGCTCAGCAAGCCAAAGCCGAGCAGGCTGGTGGCGAGGATGATAAGCAGGGTCAGCAGCGTGCTGGTGAAGGCGAGCAAGAGCCCCTGCAACAGCAGCAGGGGAGCACAGAGGAGAGCGATCACCAGCAGCTGGTTGCTCCCGAGCTTGTTCAACATGGTGTCATCCTTGATGATGTCGTTGATGTTGAAATTCTAACCAAGCTCGCGCCGCAAAGCATGAGATCCCGCTCAACTCCTGGAAAAGGGCCAATTGAAATCAGTTAAATGTGAGTGAAACCACTTTCATGGCGCCGGAAACAGGCGAAGATGAATCGAAAATGGACCAAAACAAGGCAGAGGTAATTATGTTGTTAGAACCCGTAAATACTGCCAAAGCACGGCAACTATTGAACCAGAGTATGGCCTTGGTGCTCGCGGGGGGACGGGGCAGTCGCCTGAAGCAGTTGACCGACAACCGCGCCAAGCCTGCCGTCCATTTTGGCGGCAAGTTCCGCATCATCGACTTTGTGCTCTCCAACTGCATCAACTCCGGCATTCGCCGGGTCGGGGTGGTGACCCAGTACAAGTCCCACAGCCTGCTGCGCCACCTGCAATCGGGCTGGTCCTTCCTGCGCTACCAGATGAACGAGTTCATCGACTTGCTGCCCGCCCAGCAGCGGGTGGACGAGGTGCACTGGTATCGCGGCACCGCCGACGCCATCTACCAGAACGTCGACATCATCCGTGACTACGGCCCCAAATACATAGTGGTGCTGGCGGGGGATCACATCTACAAGATGGACTACGCCGCCATGCTGCTCGACCACGTGCGCCTCGGTGCTAAGGTGACGGTGGCCTGCATCGAGGTGCCGCGCGCGGAGGCCTCCGCCTTCGGGGTGATGGACATCGACGAGCAGCGCAAGATCCGCGCCTTCGTGGAGAAGCCAGCCAATCCGCCCGCCATGCCGGGCAACGAAAACGTCTCCCTGGCCTCCATGGGCATCTACATCTTCGAGGCGGAGTACCTCTATCAGCTGCTGGAAGAGGACATCCACAATCAGGAGTCCAAACACGATTTCGGCATGGACGTGATCCCGCGCATCGTGGGGGAGGGCAAGGCGTTTGCCCACCCGTTCACCATGTCCTGCGTGGGGGCCAAGGAGGGGCAGAAACCCTACTGGCGCGACGTGGGTACCCTGGATTCGTTCTGGGAGGCCAACATGGATCTCGCCTCCGTGGTGCCCGAGCTCGACATCTATGACGAGAACTGGCCCATCTGGACCAGCCAGACCATGACGCCGCCGGCCAAGTTCGTGCAGGACAGAAATGGCCAGCACGGCATGACCATCAACTCCATGTTTGCGGGGGGCTCGATCGTCAGCGGCTCCTTCGTGCTCAACTCCGTGTTGTTCACCCATGTGCGGGTGCACTCCTTCTGCACCCTGGATCAGGCCATCATTTTCCCCGGCGTCGAGATCGGCTCGGGTTGCCGGTTGCGGCGGGTGGTGGTGGACAAGGGCTGCAAACTGCCCGATGGGCTGGTGGTGGGGGAGAACGCCGACGAGGACAGCCGCCGCTTCTATCGCTCCGAGCAGGGTATCGTGCTGGTAACCAAGGAGATGCTGGCCAAGCTGGGGTGATGTCACGCCCAACGCCAGACGCCACAACTAAAAAGGGAGCCGATATGGCTCCCTTTTTCTATTCAGCGAGTGGCTGATTATTTTTCGGTGATCAGTGCCTTGGCGGCCATCACCATGGCGGTGCCGTGCTTGCCACCGGCGGCGGTCACTTGCGGGACGCCATCTTCGTCGGTGTCACCACCGGCCCCTTCGATGACGTTCTCGCCGGAGTCGCCGATCCACTCGGCCATCTGCATGCCGCCGTTGACGGTGCCACGGAACCAGCTCACATAGCGCTGGGTCAGCTGGGCCAGCTCCAGCGCCGGGGCTTTCTCGCCGCCTTCGTTGCGCAGGTTCAGCATGGCGGAGCGCAGGGCGCCGGAGATGGCGGCCTGGGTCCAGGGAGTGTATTCGCCTTGCTTGCCGGCGAGCCAGGTACCGGCCTTGGCATTGAAGTAGGCCTTGTCGGCGGCGATGAACAGCTCGCGCGCCGCCGTGCGGTACTTGGCATCCGAGGTTGCCAGGAAGGCGGCGGTCAGGCCGCGGATGGCGGCAAACTGCGCATCGATGGACTGGCCGGCATCGAGCTTGCCACCCAGGGTGACCCCATCGTGCACCAGCCCATTTTTGCCCTTGAGATTGGCGAGGATGAAGTCAGCCTGCTGGCGAATGAGCACCAGCGCCTGCTGGCCCTGAGCGGTTTTCAGGTT
Organism: Aeromonas sp. S5(2024); assembly: GCF_041403025.1. Classification (NCBI taxonomy): domain Bacteria; kingdom Pseudomonadati; phylum Pseudomonadota; class Gammaproteobacteria; order Aeromonadales; family Aeromonadaceae; genus Aeromonas; species Aeromonas sp. S5(2024). The sequence goes on from NZ_JBGLRI010000002.1 coordinate 143,028, forward strand.
CAGCTCGCCATTGTCACCGGCGGCGTAACCGACCGGCAGCGCATCCTGGGCGCGCTGGAAGATCTGCAGGGCGACCAGGCTGTAGGCGGCGTCAAAGGTGGTGACGTGCTTGCCCTGTTTGCCGGCCTGCCAGCTGTCGACCAGGGTGCCGGCCTTGGGCTCGAAGTGCAGGGCATTGAGGTTCTTGAACACCATGCCGGAGAGGTTCAGCGCCAGGGAGAAGGCATCGTCACCCGCCACCAGCTTGGCGGCATCGCTGCCCTTGTTGGCGGCCGGTGCGGCGGCGAACGGGGCACCGTCGAACACGGCGTGGAAGGCCGGGTTCTGGTTGGTGTTGGCGCTGCGCTGATCGGTGAAGGCGTAGAACTCGGAGAGCGGCCACAGCATCATCCAGGCGTCGCGCAGCTGGGCGGAGCCGTCCACCACCTCGAGCTTGCCGATGGCGCCGACGTCGTTCTTGCCGGTCTCGGTCACTTTCACCTGATGGGGGAAGTAGACGATCCCCTTGGCCGGATCGTACTGCGGGGTGATCTTGGCACCCAGCTGCTTGCCGTCAAAGCCGAGCTGACCCTGCAGGATGGCCAGCTTGTCGATGGACTGCTCGGTCAGCATCATGCCGTTGAAGCCGTCGGCGGCAGAGACGCCCAGCTTGTGCTTGCCGTCCTGATCCATGGTAGCGGACGCGGCTTCCACCTCTTCATCGGTGTCGGCCACGTGCATGCCGCCGAGGAAGTCCTGGGACCACATCACCTCTTTGAGCAGGATGCCGCCCACGGCTGCCGGCACCAGCAGGTTGTCACTGCCGCTCCAGCGCAGGGTGGCGTAGTCGCGGAAGTAGGCCGGTACCTGGGTCTTGACGCTCTTCTCGTTGCCCTTGGCGGTCTTGATGGTGATCTGGTCGCCGTTGACCGGGGTGGCGTTGACGGCTTGCGCGAACTCCGGGTTGGCGGAGGAGTAGGGCAGGGAGAGGGGGTACATGCCCTGCGGCACTTCATCGGCCGGGAAACCGACCGCATCGGCCATGGCCAGCACCCGCTGGCCGAGGGAGGCCATGGTGCCGCCGCGAGCCTGGTTTTGCGGACCGTTCACCAGATGGGGGCCCATGCCGGATTGGTAGTTGAGGGCGTACATCGCCTCTTCGGAGTATTCGTAGGATTCGATGCCGGCGGCGAAGTCGAATGGGGTCGGCTCATCGGCTCGGTTGGCGTCCAGCACATCCAGATCCAGACCGAGGGCCTCGGCCAGCGGCTCGCCGGAGAGTTCGAACTCGGTGTAGGCCAGCATGTTGGCGGCGGTGTTGAATGTCTTGTCTTCTACCTTGACGGCGGCGTGTGCGGCGCCGCTCAGGATCGCGCAGGCGATCGCCTGGACCAGTACGGTTTTTCTCATGTCCCTTCTCACCATATGTTTGATTTTATTATGACGCTTCTCATGAATCTAAATGAGAATGGTGTGCATTATGAGGCAAAGGGGGGAGCTTGAGAAGAAAAAACCGCGCCCCGGGAGTTGAAGAGAAGAGGGGCGCGGTTGGGGGTCAGAGCAGCTTGAAGGGGATGACCAGCCGGCCGGGTTCCACCTTGAGGGCTTCGACTTTATCCTTGATCCTGGCTTCGTTCTTGCGACTGCCGTCAAGCCGGTAGACGGGGGTCTGGGAGAGGAACAGCGAGAGCGACTGGTTGAAGGTGGGCAGCAGCGGGGTGAGAGCGGTACCCACGTCGGCCGGCTCGGTCTTGACCGAGATGAGCTCGAGATCGCGCAGGTAGATGGCGCCCTGCTCGGCCACGTAGTCGGGGCGGGCGCTCAGGGAGAGGCGGATCTTCATCTGCTGGCTGCCAAGGGGGCTCGCCACCTGCAGATCGCCGGCAGCATCCAGTTCGACCCGGTCGGCCTGGCGGCGACCGATGCGGCTTTGCATCTCATCGAGGCGGATCTTGCTCGACATGATGCCGGGGATCCCCAGCTGCTTTTCAAAGGCGACCCTCTCTTTGAGGTATTGGTTGATCTCCCCTTCGCTGACGTTGTACTGGGTGAGTGAACAGGCGGCCAGCAGCAGGCCGAGGGGGAGCAGAAGCAGGTGCTTTAACATCGAGGATCCCGTGGGTTGAGACAATGGTCATAAAGATGGCGCCATCTTAGGGGGAAATGGCGTTCGCTGCCAGCGTGGGCGGCGAGCCCGCGGTTTTTGTCGCAGCCTCATATGGGGGGTTGGCTGCGGTGCTCATACGGACAAGGCTGGCCGGACCTGCACGGTGGGCCGCCGCAGCCGTGGCACCCGCCATATCCACAGATAAGTTCCAGTTTTATCGGCATAAAAATCCCATTGACCGGGGGATTTCAAAGCGAGTATTTTACCGCCGCACAAATACAAACTGATAATCATTATCATTTTGAATCATATTTGAGGGTGTAACGTGGATACTCTTGTGATGGAAAATAGCGCGCCTGCCCAGGCTGCGTCTTCGCCCGAATTCTTGTTTACCTCGAGTCAGGGCACGCTCAGTGCCACTGACTTGGGCCAGCCTATCACCACCCCCGCCTGTGAATGGCTTTTGCTAGAACAACAGATTGCCGACGCGCTGGCCGCGGCCAGCGCCGCCGGCCAGGCCAACCCCCTGCTGATCGGTGCCTTCGCGTTCGACCCGGCGGAAGCCTCCTGCCTCTATGTGCCCGGCCGCTATAAGCGGGGCGATCGCCCTGTCCCGGCAGCACAGGCGCCGGTGACAGCGGCGATGGCAGAGCAGGCCGCCGAGGCCAACCGGGTCATCTCGGTGCAGAGCACCCCGCCGGCCAGCGAATTCCAGGCCTCGGTCAGCGCGGCGCTGGATGCGTTTGCCCAAGGCAAGCTCGCCAAGGTGGTGTTGTCGCGCAAACTCACTCTTACCCTGCACCAGCCCGCCGATCCTAAGCAGGTGATGGCCCGTTTGATGGCCCAGAATCCCCACGCCTTCCACTTCTCCCTGCCGCTCGGCCAGGACCGTCGCCTGCTTGGCGCCAGCCCCGAGCTGCTGCTGCGGGTCAGCGGGGGAGAGGTGTTCACCCACCCGCTGGCGGGCTCCGCCCGTCGGGCGAGCGAACCGGCGCAAGACGAAATGGTGGCCCGGGATCTGCTGGCCTCCCGCAAGGATCAGCATGAACACAAGTTGGTGATCGACGAGATCCGCCGGGTGCTGACCCCCCACTGCCGCGAGCTGGCGATCCCCGCTCATCCCTCGTTGATGAGCACGGATACCCTCTGGCATCTGGGCACCCCCATCGCCGGGCGGCTCAATGGCGGCGAGGCATCGGTATTGTCACTTGCCTGCCAGCTTCATCCCACCCCGGCCCTGTGCGGCTATCCCACCGATCTGGCCCGCCAGTTCATCCGTGAGCAGGAGCCCTTCCGGCGCGCCCTGTTCAGCGGGATCGTCGGCTGGTGTGACAGCCAGGGCAACGGCGAGTGGGCCGTGGTGATCCGCTGCGGCGTGCTCGACGGCCATCAGGTCGAGCTGTTCGCCGGCGCCGGTATCGTCGCGGGCTCTGATCCCGCCATGGAGTGGGCCGAGACCGGCACCAAGCTGGGGACCATGCTCAAAGCCCTGGGCCTGGATTTGGAGGTGGCGCAATGAGCCAGCTTCAATATCTGGGTTGGCAGAGTGGGCAGCCGAATCTGCAAGCCCTGGGCCTGAGTCCGGAGGTGGCGCAATGACCCAGCCCAACCGCTTCCTGCCCTATACCCGCTGGCCTGACGCGTTGGCGGAGCTGTACCGCGCCAAGGGCTATTGGCGCGGCGAGCCGCTGACCGCCATGCTGGCGCGCCAGTGTGAGCTGGCCCCCGACGCCGAGGCCATCCTCTGCGGCGAGCGCCGCTTCAGCTATGGCGAACTGGACGCCGCTTCGAGCCGGCTGGCCGCGAATCTGGCCCGCCATGGCCTGGAGGTAGGGGGCACAGCTCTGGTGCAGCTCCCCAACGTGGCCGAGTTCTATCTGGTGTTCTTTGCCCTGCTCAAGGCCGGTATCGCGCCGGTCAACGCGCTCTTTAGCCACAACCGGCTGGAGCTCCTCTCTTATGCCGAGCAGATCACGCCGCGCCTCTTTATCGGCTCGCTGGCTCATCCGCTGTTTGCGAGCAAGGGTCGCGAGAGCGAGCTGCTGACAACCATAGGCGCCGAGCTGGTGCTGCTCGATGGCGATGGGGGGGAGCTGGGGCTGACCCACTGGTTGGCGAAGGGGGCTGAGAGTGAGCCGGTGAAACGTGGCCCGACCCCGGCGGACGAGGTGGCCTTCTTCCAGCTCTCCGGTGGCAGCACCGGCACCCCCAAGCTCATCCCCCGCACCCACGATGACTACCTGTACAGCGTGCGCCGCAGCAATGAAATCTGTGAATTGGGGCCCCACACCCGCTATCTGTGCGCCCTGCCGGCGCCCCACAACTTCCCCCTGAGCTCCCCCGGGGCGCTCGGGGTATTCGAGGCGGGCGGCACCGTGGTGCTCGCACCCGATCCCAGCCCCATCAGCTGTTTCCCGCTGATCGCCCGCCACAGGGTCAACCTCACCTCGCTGGTGCCGCCGGCGGTCTCGCTCTGGCTGCAGGCCGCGGAAGCGGATCCCACCGCGCGCACCCAGCTCGAGAGCCTCGACTTGCTGCAAGTGGGCGGCGCCAAGCTGGGGGAGGCGGTGGCCAGCAAGATTGGGCCGCTGCTCGGCTGCCGGCTGCAGCAGGTGTTCGGCATGGCGGAGGGGCTGGTCAACTACACCCGGCTGGACGACCCCGACGAGAAGGTGATCCATACCCAGGGCCGCCCCATGAGCCCGGATGACGAAGTGCGCATCCTCGATGAGGCGGGCAACCCGGTCGCTCCCGGCGAGCCTGGCGCCCTGCACACCCGTGGCCCCTATACCTTCCGCGGTTACTACCAGAGCCCGGCCCACAACGCCCGGGTGTTCGATGCCGAGGGCTTCTACTGCTCCGGCGACCTGGTGGTGCAGGATGCCGATGGTTACCTCACCGTGGTAGGGCGGCAGAAGGATCAGATCAACCGGGGCGGCGAGAAGATCGCGGCGGAAGAGGTGGAAAACCAGCTGCTGCACCACCCGGCCATCACCCATGCGGCCCTGGTCTCCATGCCCGACAGCGCCATGGGGGAGAAGAGCTGCGCCTTCATCGTCAGCACGGATCCCGCTTTGAAGCCGCTGGCCTTGCGCAAGTTTCTGCGCGAGCGCGGGGTGGCGGACTTCAAGCTGCCCGACCGTTTCGAAACCCTGGACGCCCTGCCCATGACGGCGGTGGGCAAGATTGACAAGCAGGGGCTGCGGGCGCGCATTGCGCACGCCATCGCCGCCAACCAGCCCCTGACAACAGCATAAAACTAAAAAAGGAATCATGACGTTATGGCTATCCCAACCCTGAACAATTACGCCATGCCCAGCCAGTGGAAGGCCAACAAGGTCGACTGGTCTCTGGATCCCAAACGCGCCGCCCTGCTGATCCACGACATGCAGGAGTACTTCACCGCCTTCTATGGTGAAAACAGCCCGCTGATCGCGGCGCTCACCGAGCGCCTGGCCGCCGTGCGCAAGCAGTGCAAGGCCCTCGGCATCCCGGTCTTCTACACCGCCCAGCCCAAGGATCAATCCCCTGAAGATCGCGCCCTGCTCAACGACATGTGGGGCCCGGGTCTCAACAAGCGGCCCGAACAGCAGCAGGTGGTGGCAGCACTGCGCCCAGAGCGGGATGACACCGTGCTGGTCAAGTGGCGCTACAGCGCCTTCCAGCGCTCCGAGCTCGAGCAGATGCTCAAAGCGCTGGGGCGGGATCAGCTGATCATCGGCGGCATCTACGGCCATATCGGCTGCATGATGACCGCCTGCGATGCCTTCATGCGCGACATCCAGCCCTTCTTCCTGGCGGACGGGGTGGCGGACTTCTCCCTGGCCGATCACCAGATGGCGCTCGACTACGTGGCGACCCGCTGCGGCAAGGTGATCCCCTGCGAGGAGGTGCTGGCCCTTGCCCCGGCTTCCGCTTCTGCCGCCCAGACTAATCCGCTCCTGACCAATCCGTTGCTGACGTATGAGGGGCTCAAGGCGCGGCTGCTGAGCCATATCGACGAGGACGAAGGGGAGTTTGACCCCGACGAGAACCTCATCGACTACGGTCTGGATTCGGTGCGGATCATGGCCCTGCTCACCGAGTGGCGCGCCGCCGGGGTCGAGCTCGGCTTCGTGGATCTCGCCAAGCTGCCGACCCTCAATGGCTGGTGGCGCCTCATCGAGGCCAAGCTGGCAGCCCAGGCGCTGGAGGTGACCCCATGAACCGCTTCCCCTTGACCATTCCCCAGCAGGGGCTCTGGTCCGGACATCTGCTCAACGACGACAAGGCGATGTTCAACACCGCCGAGTGCATCGCCTTCGATGGCAAGGTCGAGGCGGCCGTGCTGGCCGCGGCCCTTGCCAAGGCGGTGGGGGAGTGCGAGGCGCTCAAGGGCCATTTCGAGCAAAACGGCGAGGCGGTCTGCTTCGTCCCGGCTGAGCAGCCTCTGGCCTATGAAGAGGTCTCCCTCGAGCGCGATGACGAGACGCTGGCCCGCGCTTGGGCCTGGGCCGATCTGCGCCGCCCGTTCGAGCTGACCCAAGAGGCGCCCTGCCGCTTCGCCCTGCTGCGCGGCCCCGGCCGCGATTATCTCTATAGCTGCGTGCACCACATCGCCCTCGACGGTTTTGGTACCACCTTGCTGTTCCAGCGCATCGCCGAGCTGTATGCAGAGGGGCTGGCCGGTGAGATGCACTCCCCATCCCCCTTCGGCTCGTTGGCTGAGGTGCTGGCGGAAGAGGCGAGCCGCGAGCAGAGCGGCAAGAACGCCGCCGCCCGCACCTTCTGGCAGGAGCAGCTGCAAGGCTGGCCCGAGGTGAAGTCCTTTGGCGAGACCCGCGCGCCCATCGCGGCCGAATTTCTCCGCGAGAGCCGTCCGCTGCCGGCTGCGCTGTGGCAATCCCTGACCGGCTTTGCCGACGAGCACAAGCAGGGCTGGCCCGATCTGCTGCTGGCCGGCCTCTCTGCCCAACTGTCGCTGTCGAGCGGCCAGGATAAGACCCTGCTCGGCCTGATGATGATGAACCGCATCGGCTCGGCATCGTTGACCGTGCCCTGCATGCAGATGAACATCACCCCTCTTGCTCTGGAGCTCGAAGAGGGGCTGAGTCTGGCGGAGGCCGCCGGCGCCGTGGCCAAGGCCAAGCGCGGGGTGCGCAAACACCAGCACTACCGCTACGAACTGCTGCGCCGCGACCTTGGCCTGGTGGGGGGCGACAAGCGCCTGTTCGGCCCACTGGTCAACATCATGCCGTTCGATCACGCTCGCCGCTTCGGGCCGCTATCTGCCCATATTCTCAACATCAGCGCCGGCCCGGTTGAGGATCTCACCATCGAGGTGCAGGTCGGCGTCGATGGCCAGCCCAGACTGGATCTGGACGCCAACCCCGGCTGCTACTGTCAGGCGGATCTGGCAGCCATCGCCGATACCCTGTTTGCCCTGCTGGGCCGCTGGCTGGCCGAGCCCGCCCAGACCCTGGGTGCGCTCAAGGCCGACTGGCTGGCGGAGCAGCGGGCCAGCGCCCTGATCGCCGGCCCCGCCCATGAAATGCTCAAGGCACGGCCGGTGCTGGAGGCGCTCTGCCACTTCGCCGCCCAGACCCCGGACAAGATCGCCTTGATTCAGAGCACGGAGCAGGGAGAGGCCCGCTTCAGCTACGAGGCGCTGCTGGCCAGATCCGAACAGATGGCGGCTGCCCTGCAGGCCGCAGGCGTCGCCCCCGGCGACAAGGTGGGGGTCATGCTGGCCCGCACCCCCCAGGCCATCTTCGCCCAGCTGGCGGTGCTGCTGGCCGGCGCCGTCTACGTGCCGCTCGATCCCGAGCAGCCGCTGGAGCGTCAGGGCCATATTCTGCGGCTGGGGGAGGTCAAGACCCTGATCACCCAGGCCGAGTACCGTCACAAGCTGGCCAGCCTGTTTGAGGGGCGTACTCTCTTGGTTGGGGATCTTCTGGCGGGGGATCTGGTGAGCGATAACCGCTTGAACCAGCCGGCAGCCGGCCGCGCCGTCGCCTACCTGATGTTCACCTCGGGCTCGACCGGTCTGCCCAAGGGGGTGGCGGTCAGTCACGGTGCGCTGGATCACTTCGCCGCTGCGGCCCGCTGCCGTTATCACCTGGATGAAGAGGCGCGGATGCTGCAATTCGCCCCCTTCAACTTCGACGCCAGCATCGAGGAGGTGTTCGCCACCCTGAGCGCCGGTGCCACCCTGGTGCTGCGCACCGACGCCCTGCTCGAATCCATGCCCGCCTTTGCGGCCGGGGTGGAGCAGATGGGGATCACCCACCTCGACCTGCCCACCGCGTTCTGGAACGAGTGGGTGGTGGCGCTGACGGCGGGCCAGGCCCACATTCCTGCCAATCTGGCCACCGTCATCATCGGCGGCGAGGCGGTCTACCCTGAGCAGCTGGCCCAGTGGCAGCGCCAGGGCCGCTCCGATGTGCGCCTGTTCAACACCTACGGCCCCACCGAGACCACAGTGGTGGTGACCACCCAGGAGCTGCAGCAGGAAGACCCGAGCCAGACCCAGTTGCCTATCGGCCTGCCGCTGCCCGGCATGCAGGCGCTCATCCTGGGGGCGGGGGAGCAACCCGCCAGCGAGGGGGAGCTGGTGCTGCTCGGCCCGCAGCTGGCCAACGGCTACGTGGGGGGCGTACAAGGCAGCTTTGGCACCCTGCGGATAGGTGGGGAGGAGCTGCCCGTCTATCGCACCGGCGATCGGGTGCGGCTGGTGGCTGGCCGGCTGGTCTACCTCGGCCGGCGCGACAACGAATTCAAGATAAGCGGCTATCGCATCCAGCCCGGCGAGGTGGAGGCCCAGCTGCTGGCCCTGCCGGGGGTGGATGAGGCCTGCGTGCAGGGGGTGAGCATCGGCAGCGTGCGCCGGCTGGTGGCCTTCGTGGCGGGGCCGGAGCGCGACAGTCGGGTCATCAAGGCGCAGCTGGCCAAGGTGCTGCCTGCCGCCATGATCCCCACCGACTATCGCCACTATGACCAGCTGCCCCGCACCGGCTCCAACAAGCTGGATCGCAAGGCCCTGCTGGCCGCCTACCAGGCGGGCGGCGCAGCGTTGACCCTGGGCAGCGAGACCGAGAACCGGGTCGGCACCATCTGGCAGCAGATCCTGGGGCTCGCCACCATGGCGCCCGCCGACAACTTCTTCGAACTGGGGGGCCAGTCCCTGCAGACCATCCAGATCGTCAACCGGCTCGGCGCCGAGTTCGGGGTGCAGGTCAAGGTTTCCGATGTGTTCGATCACCCGCGCCTCGATGACTTCTGCCGTTTCCTCGACGGCCTGCTTTCCGAGGACGAAGAGAGCGTGGAGATGGTGTGGTGATGAGCAAGGAGCAACAAGCAATGGCCTTTGATTTCACTGGCAAGCGGGTCTGGGTGACCGGGGCCGGGCGCGGCATCGGCCGCGAGGTGGCAACGCAGTTCGTGGCGGCCGGAGCAATCGTGGTGGGGCTGGATCTGGCGTTTCCCGAAGCCGATTACCCCTATGCCACCCGGCTGCTCGATATTGGCGATTCGAAGGCGGTCAACGCCTGCTGCGCAGCGCTGCTGGCGGACGGCGGGCTGGATGTGCTGGTGAACGGGGCCGGGGTGCTGCGCCTCGGCCCCACCGAAACTTTAAGCGATGACGACTGGCACGACTGCATGACGGTCAACGCCAGCGGCGTCTTCTACCTGCTGCGGGCCCTGGTGCCCCACTTCAAGGGGCAGCAGCGCGGTGCCATCGTCACCATCGGCTCCAACGCGGCCCATGTGCCGCGCATGCAGATGGCGGCTTATTGCGCCTCCAAGGCGGCGGTCACCAGCCTGACCCAGACGGTGGGGCTGGAGCTGGCCCCCTTCGGCGTGCGCGCCAACCTGGTGTCACCGGGTTCGACGGATACCCCCATGCTGCGCGGCATGCTGCCAAGCGAGGAGGCCATGGCCCGCACCATTGCCGGGTTACCGGAGCAGTTCAAGCTCGGCATTCCCCTGCGCAAGGTCGCCACCCCGGCGGAGATCGCCCATACCGTCCTCTTCCTGGCCTCGGATCTGGCCAGCCACATCACGCTGCAGGATCTGGTCGTCGACGGCGGCGCCACCCTGAGTGCCTGAGGCTTGAGAAACAGATGAACAATATGATTTTGCTGTTGAAACAGCTGGAACGGCAGGGGGTCAAGCTGGCGCTGAACGACAAGGGCCAGCTTATCTCCCAGTCGAGCAAGGAGGCGGTGACACCGGCCATCGGCGCCACCATCAAGGCCCACAAGGATGAGCTGGTGCGCTGCCTGGCGGCCCGTGCCGCCTTCGAGGCGCCCATTCTTGCGCAACGTGATGCCGAGGGCGCCCGGCAGGGGCCGCTCTCGTCATCCCAGAGCGGGCTCTGGTTTATCGAGCAGTACGAGGAGGCCTCCCACCTCTACAACATGCCGGTCTATTTTCGCGTCAAGGGAGAGCTGGACACGGCGGCGCTGGAATTTGCCTTCGACCACCTGTTTGCCCGCCACCCCAGCATGCGTACCCGCTTCATCAAGGACGAGGCGGGCAGGGGGGCACAGGAGATCCTGCCCCACACGCCCTTCACGTTGCAGATTGAGGACGTGAGCGCAGAGCCCGCTGCCGAGCGGGAGGCCTATGTGGCCCGCCGGGTGCGGGAAGAGATTGGGTGTCCCTTCTCCCTGACCCAGGGGGATCTGAGCCGGGTGCACCTGATCCGGCTCGGCAGCCGCGAGCACGTGCTGCTGATCACCCAGCACCACATCATCTCCGACGGCTGGTCGGTCAAGAACATGTTCGCGGATCTCAAGCGCGCCTTTCTTGCCCATCAGAACCGCGAGCCCCTGCAGGTGAGCGAGCTACCGCTCACCTACATCGACTATGCCCGCTGGTTCAACTCGGACCGTTTTCTCGATTATCACGCCGAGTTCAAACCGTTCTGGGTCGACCGGCTCGGTGGCAGCCCCGAGGTACACGGTCTGCCGCTGGACAAGCCGCGTCCGGCCCATCAGGACAGCGGCGGCGAGCTGGTCTTCTCCACCATCGACAATGAGCTGTGGGAGAGCTTCAAGCGCCTGTGTCAGCGCCACAGCACCTCCAACTTCATCGGTCTGCACGCCCTGTTTGCCCTGCTGATGGTGCGCCAGAGCGGCGAGAAGGAGGTGGTGATCGGCACCCCGCTCGCCTATCGCGAGCGCCACGAGATCGAGTCGCTGGTGGGCTTTTTCGTCAACACCCTGGTGCTGAGAACCCAGCTGACAGGGCGCCCCAGCTTTGTCGACTATCTGCAGCAGTGCCGGGAGGAGGATCTGGCGGCCTTCGATCACCAACTCTACCGCTTCGAGGCGCTGGCCGAGGCCATCGGCGCCGATCGCACCACCGCCATCAACCCCATCTTCCAGATCATGCTGGTCTATCAGGCCAAGGTGGACTTCAACGATCTTATCCCCGGTTGCCAGCTGGTGGAGGAGACCTCGCCGGTGCTGCCGGCCAAGACCGACATCTCGGTCAAGGTGACCGAGCTGATGGACTCCGTCAGAGTGGACTGGCTGTTTGCCACCGCCCTGTTCGAGCGAGAGACCATCCAGGCCTACGCCGATCGCCTGCTGCACCTGATGCGCGCCGTGGTGGCGGCCCCCGAGACCGACATCTGGCAACTGCCGCTGGAGGCGGGCACCGACCAGGCGGCGCTGGCCGCACAGCTTGCCGACCTGCCGCTGGACTACCCGAGCCGTGACACCCTGCTCTGTCATATCGAGCGGCGCGCTATTCAGTTGCCGGATGCGCTGGCGGTCAGCGACGGCGTGCAATCGTTGACCTATGGCGAGCTGGAGGTGCGTGCCAACCGGTTGGCCCACTGGCTGCAATCCTGCGGCGTTACCCCGAGCGCCGCCATCGGCATCCAGGCCAGACGCGATGTCGCCTTCGTCATCGCCCTGCTCGCCTGCTGGAAGGCGGGGGCGGCCTATGTGCCCCTCGATCCTGCCTATCCCGCCGAGCGGCTGGCTCATATCCTTGGCGATGCATCCATCAGCCTGGTGCTGGGTGGCGTGCCGGACCCGCGGCTTGGCGAGGCGCTGGCGGGCACGACTGCCGAGTATCACGATCTGCACCAGCTTGCGCTGGACAAGATGCCAACCAGCATGCCCGCATTGCCTCGGGACGCCACCATGCTGGCCCAGATCATCTATACCTCCGGCAGCACCGGCCTGCCCAAGGGAGTCATGGTGGAGCAGGGCAGCCTGGTCAACCTGATGGCGGATCACGGCGATCGCATCGCCCTTGATCAGAATGGCGCCATGTTCAACTGCATGTCCCTCTCGTTCGATGCGGGCAACATGACCAGCTTGCTGCCCCTGTACTGCGGCGCGGCCCTGCACTTCGGCGAGCCGGGCGAGGGGGTGATCAGTGCCGCGATCGATTGTGGTGCCAGCCACATGATCCTGCCCACGGCGCTGTTGGCAAACCTGTTGCCACCGGCGGAGCTCGGTTCCCTCAAGGCCATCGGTTTTGGCGGTGAGGCGTGCCCGAGCAGCCTGGTGGAGCGTTGGGGAGAGCGGGTGGCCCTGTTCAACATGTACGGCCCGACCGAGTGTACCGTCACCGCGCTCTGCGCGCGGCTCAACCCGGGGGCGCCCATCACCATCGGTCGACCCGTCAACAACCTGAAGGCGCTGATCCTGGACGAGGCGGGCAACCTCTGCCCGGTGGGGGTCCCCGGCGAGCTCTGCCTGGCGGGGCTGGGGCTGGCCCGCGGCTACCTCAATCTGCCGGAGCGCACCCAGGAGGCCTTTATCGAGCTGGCGCTGGCTGATCGACCCCATCGCCTCTATCGCACCGGCGATCGGGCCCTGCTGCGCCGCGACGGCAACATCCAGTATCTGGGCCGGATAGACGAGCAGATCAAGCTGCGCGGCTATCGCATCGAGCCGGGGGAGATAGAGACCCGGCTCGCCGAATTGTGCCCGGCGATGCGCCAGATCAAGGTAGTGGTGCAGGAGGGGCGCCTGCTCGCTTACGCCTGTCTGCAGGCCGGGGCCAGCGAGCCCGACGGCGATGCCCTGCTGCAGCGGGCCGGCGAGTGCCTGCCCGAATACATGGTGCCGGCGCGCCTGTGCTGGCTGCCCGAGATGCCGCTCACCCCCAACGGCAAGCTGGACTTGCGCCGCCTGCCCGCCATCGTCTGGCAGCAGAGCAAGGGCGAGCCGCAAAACGAACTGGAGCAGACCGTGCTCGCCATCTGGCAAGGGGTGCTCAAGCAACCGCTCGGGGTGGAGGATGACTTCTTCCGCTTGGGCGGTGACTCCATCCTCAGCATCCAGCTCACCACCCGGCTGCGGGATGCGGGACTGCACTGCAGCGTGAAGGACGTGTTCGAAGCCAAGACGGTGCGCCGCCTCTGCCGCCAGCTCGGCCAGCAGCAGGCCGTCAGCCACAGAAGCGAGCAGGGCAGCCTGACCGGCGAGTTCCCGCTTCATCCCATTCAGCACTGGTTCTTCGAGCAGGGCTTTGCCAAGTCCGGTCACTGGAACCAGGGGGTGATCCTGCGCCTGCCGGCCGGGGTGGACGATGAGGCCCTGCGCGGCTGGCTGGATGCGTTGCGCCAGCACCACGATGCCCTGCGTCTGGCGGTGACCCCGACCGGCCAGCGCTACCTGGCCGAACTGCCATTGCCGCCGCTGCCGACCCTGGATGCCGGCAACCTCGATGAGGCCGAACTGCAGGCCCGCCTGACCGAGCTGCAGGGGGATCTCGACCCTGCCAGCGGCCACACCCTGGCCTGGGCCCGCCTGCGCAATCTCGCCCTCGAGGGGGATCGCGAGGGCGAGACGGTGGAGGGGCTCTTCCTCGCCTTCCATCACCTGGTGATCGATGCGGTCTCCTGGCGCATCCTGGCCGAAGATCTGGCACGGGTGAGCAGGGGTGAGCCGCTGCCCGTCAAGGGCAGCAGCTATCGCCAGTGGGGCGAGGGGCTCGCGGCCTACGCCAAAAGGGAAGAGGAACAGCTTGGCTTCTGGCTGGCTCAGGGGGAAGGCAGCCAGGGTCACCTGCTGGAAGCGGCGCGCGCTGCCGATGGCCGCGCCGCCGCCAGCCTGCTGCAACTGAGTCAGGAGACCACGGCCCGCCTCATCGACACCGCCAACCAGGCCTACTTCACCCGGGTGCCCGACCTGCTGCTGGCGGCCCTGACCCGTACCCTGAGCGAGCAGGGTTACGGCAGCCGTCACTGCGTGATGCTGGAAGGGCACGGCCGTGAGACCATCGATGCTGAACTGGACGTGAGCCGTACCCTGGGCTGGTTCACCAGCACCTACCCGCTGGCGCTGGCGGATGCCGGGGCGTGGGATGCGCTGGTGTGCGCCACCAAGGAGCAGCTGCGCGCCGTGCCGGACAAGGGGGTGGGCTTCAACGCCCTGCGGCTGCACCACCCCCGTGGCTGGGCACTGCCCGAAGCCCTGGTGGTCTTCAACTATCTGGGGGTCAGCCATCAGGGCGAGGCCGCTCAACCCTGGCAACCCCTGCCGCTGGCGCCGGGGGCTCCCACGTCCCCTGACAACCTGCCGCGCGAGCTGGTCAGTCTGCACGGGGGTGTCTACAACGGTCGCCTCACCCTGCGCCAGGTCGGCGCCCTCAACCAGCAGGCGAGCGATGCCCTGATGGCGCGGCTGGCGGACAACCTGACGGCGCTGGTGGAGCACTGCTGCAACCTGAAGGCTCCACGCCACACCCCGAGCGACTTCCCGGGGCTTGGCCTCTCGCAAGCCGCGCTCGATCGGGTGCTGAGCGGACGCGAGGTGGAGACCCTGCTGCCCATGACCTCGCTTCAGCAGAGCATGTTCCATCACAGGGCGTTGCTGCCCCGGGATCACGCCTATCACCTGCAGACCGAGATGGACTATCACCAGCCGCTGGACGTGGCGGTCTACCGTCAGGCTTGGCAGGGGCAGATTGCCTGCTGGCCGGTCCTTCGCAGTGAACTGGTACTGGCGGACGGGGTTGCGCTGCAGCGCATCTTGAAGCGCGCCGAGTTGCCATTCCACTATGAGGATTTGTCTGAAGTGGAAAATGCAGAGGCACGGGTCCAGGCCTACCGCCAGCAGGATCTGGCCCGCCCGATCCCGCTGGATCAGGCGCCCCTGCTGCGCCTTGCCTGCTTCAAATTGGCCCCCGATCACCACAAGGTGATCTTCAGCGCCCATCACGGCGTGCTGGATGGCTGGAGTGGTCCCGTGTTGCTGGGTTCCTTGCATCGCGGCTATCAGGCGCTGATGAACGGCCTGTTGCCGCAGGGCGAGCCGGATACCGCCTGGCTCGAATTTGGCCGCCATATCGCGAGCCAAACCCGCAGCGCCGACGCCTACTGGCAGGGGCGGGGCGAGCTCTTGGCCAAGCCTAACGATCTCGCCTGCCTGTTCGGGGTGACGCTGGACGCTAGCTCAAGCGGGCGCCATACCCAGCAGCGACCGGCGGTGTGCGCCACGGCGCTGCCGGCCGAGGTGGCGACCTTGCTCGCCCATCGTGCCCGCGACCTTGGCGTGACCGCGGGCCTGTTGGCCCAATATGCCTGGCACCGTCTGCTGGCACGCCGCTCTGGCGATGCCGTCACCCTAGTGGGCAACGTGACCCCGGGCCGGGACTATCCCATCGAGGGGATCACCGCGAGCGTCGGGCTCTACATCAACAGCCTGCCACTGGCCCTGGCGTGGTGCACCGAGCTGACGCTGGCCGAGCATATCGCCCGGTTGCAGACCGATTTGATGGCGCTCAACGAGCACGGCACCCAGTCGCTGGCAGCACTGACCAAAGGCCGAGCACGCCTGTTCCAGAGTCTGTTCGTGTTCGAGAACTACCCCATGCCGGCGGTCCCTGCCGCCCCCGAACCCCACCAGCTGGTGCCGCGCTTTGGCACCGTGGTGGAGAAGGTGGAGCTGCCGCTCTCCTTGGTGGTCAGCAGCCGGGGCGAGATGCTCCAGCTGCGGCTCGAATTCGACGGCGAGCAGATCCCCGAGGCCCGGGCCGAGGCTGTGCTGGCTGACTGGCTGGCTGAGCTCGACTGGCTGGCGCAGGCGGACCTGAGCCAGCCGGCCAGAGTGGCGGCGGCCGTGCCGTCCCCAGCGCAAGGAGCAGCCACACCATCGACTGTTACACAAGTGGCCGCCACCAAGGTTGAGTCCGGCCTGGCTCAGCCGCCGGCCGAGGCCCGCGCGCTGGTGGCCCTGTGGGAGCGCCAGTGCGGCGTGCCCGGCATCTGGCAGCAGACCCTGTGTGAACTCGGGGTGGATTCGGTGCAGCAGCTCGCCCTGCTGGCGGCTCTCAACGAGGCGTTTGGCCAGGAGCGGGCGCCGCTTACCCTGCAGATGCTCAAGGCCCATCCATCCCCCAGCCGGCTCTATTGGCACTGGCTGGTGCGCCAAACGGAGGCCGCGCTATGACAGTGACCATCAAGCATGAGGCTTCGCTCGTGCAAACCCGGCCTGCCCCCCGCGAGGGGGCGGCCAATCTGGGTGCGCGGCTGGCGGCATGTCTGGCCGCCACCCCTCTGGCCCCCGCCATTCGTATGGGCGGGGAGGGCATCAGTGAGGGCGGATCAGATGAGCAGTGGCTTAGCTACGGCGCGCTCAATGATCGGGTGGCCCAGATTGCCGCCCGCCTGCAGGGGCTGGCGGTGGGGGAGCGGGTCGGCCTCTATCTCTCCCGCAGCCCCGATCTGGTGGCCAGCCTGCTGGCCTGCCTGCGCCTCGGCCTCACCTTCGTGCCCCTTGAGCCGGATTTTCCGGTCGAGCGGCTGCAAGGGATCGCCCGTCAGGCGCGCCTGTCGGCGGTGATCTGCGACGGCGACAGGCCGGCTCCCGCCTTCGGCTGTCCGCTGCGCACCCTCGATGGGCCGGCAGCGGCAGGGCCCGTCTCCTGGCCCCAGGTGGATGACGCCCTGGCCGCCTACATGATGTTTACCTCGGGCTCCACCGGCGAGCCCAAGGGGGTGGTCATCAGCCGGCGGGCCCTGCTCTGCTTCCTCGACGGGATCCGCGAGCGGCTCGGGCTCTCACCTGGCTGCCACTGGCTCTTCATCACCACCCCGGCCTTCGACATCTCGCTGCTGGAGATGCTGGGGCCGCTCTGGGGTGGTGGCCGGCTGACGGTGGCCGGCGGCGAGCACAACAAGGATCCGCTGGGGATGCAGGCCTTGCTCGAGGCCGATCCCTCCATCAACTGGCTGCAGGCGACCCCGGCCTGCTGGCGCATGCTGCTCAAGGCCGGCTGGCAGGGGCGCAATACCCTCACCGCCCTGTGCGGCGGTGAGGCGCTGGACCCAGGTCTGGCCGAGCAGCTCTGTGCCCGCACCCGGCGGCTGTGGAACTGCTACGGGCCCACCGAGGCCACCGTCTGGTCGCTGGTGAGCGAGGTGATCTGGCCACCGACTGATGGCCAGATCACCATCAGCCACAGCCTGCCCGGCTATCGGCACTGGGTGCTGGACGAGGCGGGGCAGCCGGTGGCAGAGGGAGAGTGCGGCGAGCTCTGCATCGAGAGCCCGGCCCTGTGCGAGGGGTACTGGCGCAAGCCGGCCCTGACCAGCGCCGCCTTCCTGCGCCTTGCCACCCATCGCCTCTATCGCACCGGCGATCGGGTGCGCCGACTGGGGGCGGACCGTTTCCTCTATCTGGGGCGGCGCGACGATCAGGTCAAGCTGCGCGGTTTTCGCATCGAGCTCGGCGAGGTGGAGGCGGGGCTGCGCCGTCAGGCCGGGGTGCAGGAGGCGGCGGTGCGTCTGGTGGGCGAGGGGGATGACGCCATGCTGGTGGGCTACGTGGAGGCCAAGTCCGGGGTGATCCTCAATCGCCTCGCCCTGCGCAAGGGGCTGCAGGCGACGCTGCCGCACTACATGGTGCCGGCGCGGCTCATCCTGCTGGATGCCCTGCCCAAGACCGGCAGCGGCAAGCTGGACAGAAAGGCGCTGCCCTTGCCCGAGTAAGTGCCGCGCAGCAGATAAAAAAGAAGCCCGCATATGCGGGCTTCTTTGTGGGCGCTGATCACGCGGGCTTATTGGGTGATGGGGGCCGCATCGGGTTTGGCCAGCAGCTGTTCGACGTCGTCGATCACCTTGAGGGCCGCCTGGGGGCCGCCGGTGGAGGTCCAGAGCGACCCGTCCACGGCGCCGAAGCGCTTGCTCTTGATGGCGCCGAGCTGCTGGAAGGCCGGGGTCTGCTCGGCCTGCTTCATGGCATCCACCGCATCGCCGCTGGCGCTGAGGGTGCCGATCACCAGCCAGTCGCCGTCCAGCAGATTGAGGGATTCGAGGCTCAGGGCCGGGGAGTGGGGGGTCTTGTCACCGATCTGGTGGGTCGGCCGGGTCAGCCCCATCTCTTCCACCACGCTGCTGGCGAAGGTACCGCTGTGCATGTAGCTCGGGCCCTTGGGGTTCCAGCGCACTATGCTCAGGCGCTCGCCCTGATGCTTGGCAAGCTTGCTGCGGGCTTCCTGCAGGCGGGCGTCATACTGGGCGAGGAAGGTCTTGGCTTCGGCGTCCCGGTTCAGCATGTGGGCGCTGCGATTGAAGATCTCTTTCCAGGAGTCACCCCAGTTGCCAGTGACCACGGTGGGGGCGATCTCCTTGAGCAGGGCCAGCAGCTCGGGCTTGGTCTGGCCGGTGAGGATGAGGTCGGGTTCCAGATCGATCAGCTTCTCCAGGTTGGGGTTGTCCAGATCGCCGACCACGGCGATCTCCTTGCCCGCCTGTTGCAGCAGGTAGCGGGGCAGGGTGGACTGGCCGCGGCCATTGACGGTGCCGACCGGTTGCAGCCCCAGGGTCAGGGCGCTGTCCAGATCGATTTCGCTCAATACCACCACCCGTTTGGGCTGGGCCGGTACGACCTGGGTCTTGCCGTCGGCATCGGTCACCTGACGGGTCTCGCTGCCGGCCTGTGCCTGGAAGCCGACCAGGCTGGCCAGCATCAGCACGGCAGCCAGGGGAGAGGAGATCTTCATCGTTACATCCTTCTTGGTGAAATCAGTGGAACACTGGGTCCCAAACGGGCGGACTCATGCTACCACAAATTCAAATGATAAGAATTGTCATTTGTGTTTGTGGCGTGGGGAGGCTGCGATTTGCTACCATGCTGGCTCACCCACCAAGGGCTCTTCGTGATGTTCATTGCCACCGCGCCAGCCTGTTCACTGGACCGCTTCATCGTGCAGGCCGACAGCCTGCCGCTGCCCGGCGCGGCGCATCTGGCGCTGCAACGGGTCTGCTTTGACCCCGCCGCCTTCACCCCGGCCTGCTACGACGCGGCCGGCATGGTGCTGCCCGCCAGCTTGCAGCGCGCGGCTCCCAAGCGGCTGGGTGAGTTTCTGGCCGGCCGGCTGGCGGCGCGCCGGGCCTTGCACCCCTTTGGTCTGGGCCAGCAGCAGGTGAGTATCGGGGCGGCCCGCGAACCCTGCTGGCCTGCGGGGTTTGAGGGCAGCATCAGCCACAGCCTGTTGCAGGGGTGCGGCATGGCGCTGTGCGCGGTGCGCCCGGGCCGGGCGGGAATGGGGCTGGATCTGGAGGGCTGGCTGGCAGAGGGGCAGGCGAGCGAGCTCTGGCCCGGCATTGCCAGCGGGGAGGAGTGGGCCCGGCTGGCGGCCGCTGCCCACGCCGTCGGCCTGAGCAGGGCTGAGGCGCTCACCTTGATTTTTTCGGCCAAAGAGAGCCTGTTCAAGGCGCTCTACCCCAGGGTGGGGCGCTATTTTGACTTTCTCGATGCCCGCTGGCTGACCATGACGGAGCAGACCCTCACCCTCGAACTGGTGGGTGGGCTGACTCCAGAGCTGCCTGCCGGTTGGCGCTGTACGCTCTACTGGCAGGCAATGTACTGGCAGACACTGCATTGGCAAACAGGGCACTGGCAAACACAGCCGGGTGGGGTGCTCACCAGCCTGCTGCTGTGAGTGGCGGCGCGCCGAGACACAAGCATAAAAAAACCGCCTCTCGGCGGTTTTTTTATGGGGCTCAGGCCGGTTGGCGCATGGCAAAGGCATGCGGTCTGCGGCGCGGCACTATGATGGGGGCGCCGTCGCCGGGGGCGTGCAGTATGTCCACGTCGGTCTGGTAGAGGCGGTCGATGAGGGACTTGGTCACCACCTCGCGGGCCGGCCCCATGGCCTGGATGCCGCCATCTCCCAGCGCGATCAGCTCGTCGCAGTAGCGGGCGGCGGTGGCGAGATCGTGGATGACGATGAGTACCGTCTTGCCCTCGGCGGTGATCTGGTGGATGGCCTCCATCACCTCGGTCTGGTGGCCGATGTCGAGGGCGCTGGTGGGTTCATCCAGCAGGATGATGTCCGCATCCTGGGCCAGCACCATGGCGAGCCACACCCGCTGGGCCTGGCCGCCGGAGAGAGAGCTGGCGCTCTGCTGCAAAATGTCGCCCAGCTGCATCCGCTCGCAGGCCCAGCGCACCATGCGCGCATCCTCCTCACTCCACTGATTGAACCAGCCCTGATGGGGATGGCGGCCGTACTGCACCAGCTGCTCGACCTGGATGCCGGCGGGCACCAGCGGGCGCTGGGGCAGGTAGGCGAGCTCGCGGGCCAGCGCCTTCTTGCCGTAGCTGGCCAGCGGCTTGCTCTTGAGCAGGATCTCGCCGGCTTGCTGCTGCTCCTGGCCTGCCAGGAGTTTGAGCAGGGTAGACTTGCCGCCGCCGTTGGGGCCGACGATCCCCACTAGCTTGCCCTGGGGAATGGTGAAGGAGATGTCGTTGAAGACGGGCTTGTGATGATAGCCAAATTGCAGGTGATTGATGGTGAGCGTCATCAGGCGGCCCTCGGTCGGTCTTGAAAATGGATGAATGGCATCGTCAGTCGGCCTTCTGGCGGTCTTTGAGCAGGATGAACAGCAGCAGCAGGCCGCCGAGAATACGGGTCATGATGCCGGTGGCCACTTCGTGGGGGCTGGCCAGCACCCGCACCAGGGTATCGCTGGCCAGCAGCAGCAGGGCGCCGCACAGGGCGGCAATCCACAGCGGCACGATGCGATCCCGGCTGAGCCAAGAGGCGAGCACCGGGGCCGCCATGGCGATGAACACCACGGGGCCGCCGATGGCGGTGCCGAGCGCCGCCACGACGATGGCCTGGGCCAGCACGCCGAGCTGCACCCGATTGACGTTCACCCCCAGACTCTGGGCGGTGACGGGGCCGAGGCGAAGTACGCCCAGGGCCCGGGAGAGATAAATGATCCAGGGGCAGACCAGCAGGATCAGGATCCCCACCGGCAGCACAGTGCTGTAGCCCTGGCCGACGAAGTTGCCCATGTTCCACAGGTAGAGGCTGGTGAGGTGCACCAGCGACTGGGTGGACATCACGAACTGGCCGATGGCGTTCATCAGCTCGGAGACGCCGATGCCGATCACCACGAACAGGTAGCCCTGCTCCCCCGGCTTGTTGCACAGGGCATAGAGCACGGCGGCGGCAAACAGGGCGCCCAGCGGGGCGGCCCACCAAGGCCAGCTGCCGAGGGTCAGGTAGAGGGAGAAGGCGATGATGGCCAAGGAGGCCCCCTCGTTGACCCCGATCATGTCCGGGGTGGCGAGGCGGTTGCGAATGAGGGTCTGCACCAGGCAGCCGGAGAGGCCCATGGCGGCGCCCGCCACCAGCACGGCGACGATGCGCGGCAGCCGGATCTTGAAGACGGTCACCTCGCTCAGCCGGTTGCCCTCGCCAAGCAGGGTCTGGATCACCCCCAGCATGGTGAGCTTGCCGGAGCCCAGGGTCAGCGCCAGCAGGGAGAGCAGCACCAGGGCGACCAGCAGCCCCAGGGTGATCAGCCAGGCGCGGCGGTGCAGCAACAGGGTGCGGCTGCCAATGCGCAGGCAGACGGTGCCGGTGGGAAGCGCCGTGGTGAGGGAGGGAGGGATGGAATTGTTCATGAGGCAGGCAACCTTATTTGACGGCCAGCAGGGAGCGGAAGCCGCCGCTGCGCACCACCAGGATGAGCACGGGGGCACCGATCAGCGCCAGGATCACCCCGTTGGGCAGCTCGAACGGCTGGATCAGCCAGCGCGCCAGGATGTCGGCGCCGAGCAGAAACAGCACCCCGAACAGGGCGGAGAAGCGCACCTGGATGGCGAGGCGTACCGGCTCCACCAGACGGGCGCAGTAGGCGGCGAGAAAACCGACGAAGCCGATGGGACCGGCGATGGCGATGGCGCAGGCGGTAAACAGGGTGGCGGCCAGGAGCACGCCGATGCGCACCCGGGTCGGCCGGATGCCGAGCGCCAGCGCCTGGTTGTCACCCATCTGCATCAGGGTGAGCTGACGACAGAGCGCCAGGGTCAGCAGCAGGCCGAGCAGGGCAAAGGGCATCACGGTGAGTACCGCATCGAGATCCGAGGCGGCCAGCGACCCCAGATTCCAGAAACGGAACTGCTCCAGCACCACCTGGTTGGAGAGCAGCAGGAAGTTGGAGAGGCCGCCGAAAGTGGCGGAGAGGGCGACCCCCACCAGGATGAGCTTGAGGGGGTTGGAGCGCCCCACCATCAGGCCGAGGCCGAGCACGATGAGGTTGCCGAGCAGGGCCCCCATGCCGGACCAGAGCAGGTAACCGTAGGCGGATTCGACGCCAAAATAGGTGAGGCCGATCACCAGAGCGAACACGGCGCCGGCGTTGACCCCGAGCAGGCCGGGTTCGGCCAGCGGATTGCGGGTGGCGCTTTGCAGCATGGAGGCCGCCAGCGCGAGACAGACGCCCACCACCAGGGCACACAGGGTGCGGGGCAGACGCAGGGTATGAACGATCATGGCGAGCTTTTCATCGGCCATGAGGGCGGGATCGCCCAGCAGAAATCCGGCGACCTCGCGGCCACCATAGACACCGGCGCCGGTGGCCAGTGAGAGACAGATAAGCAGGAACAGGAGAACCACTCCCAGCCAGAACAGGTGTGTTTGGTGTCTGTGCACCCGGCTACTCCTTCACGTCGAGGCAATAACAGCAGAAAAGGGAGCCCTGACGGGCTCCCTGCGGGGTTTACAGCTTGTAATCCACGCCGGCGTAGACGGTACGACCTTCCAGAATGAAGTCGGCGTCGGTGGCGACCTGGTCACGCTTGGTGTTGGTGAGGTTGGTGATGCCCAGCTTGAAGTCGAGCGCCGGGGTCACCTTCCACTTGGTGTTGACGTCCAGGGTCTGGTAGCTGTCGGACTTGAGCGCCTGGGAGTTGTGCATCGGCACCTTGATGAACTGGCTGCCCACGTACTGCCAGGCCAGGTTGGTGCTGACGATCTCGGTGGCCTGCCAATCCAGGCTCAGGTTGCCGGTGTGATCCGGGGTCTTGGCCAGATCGTCGCCGGTGCTCTTGTCTTCGGAGTCCAGCATGGTCCAGTTGCCGGTCAGCTTGAGGTCGTCCATCACATCGACCCAGCCGGTCAGCTCCAGCCCCTTGACCCGGGCCTTCTTGACGTTGAGGTAGGTCATGACGGTTGGACGGTAGCCCGGGCCCCACTGATCGCTCTGGATCAGATCCTCGATGTCGTTGTGGAAACCGGTGAGGCCGGCGCCGAAGCGAGCGGCTTCATAGGCGGTGCCCAGCTCGTAGCTGACGGCAGTTTCCGGTTTCAGGTCCGGGTTGCCGATCACCTTGCAGGCGCCGCGGCAGGCGGTGGTGGCGAAGCCTTCGCTGGACTGGGCCAGGGTCGGGGCCTTGAACGCCTTGCCGGCGCCGCCCTTGATCACCCACTCGTCGCTCAGCTTGTAGAGCGCATAGGCGCGCGGGCTGAACTCGTTGCCATAGGTCTCGTGGTGATCCAGACGACCGGAGAGGGTCAGCGCCAGATCACCCAGGCTGAATTCATCCTGCAGGTAGAGGGCGCTCTGGCTCGCATCCACGCTGCCATTGGTGATGCTGCGGCTGTGCTCCAGCTCGGTCTTGCGGAATTCCGCCCCTGAGGTCAGCAGGTGATCCCCCAGGTAGCCGCTCAGCTGGCCGTCGACCGTGTGGTTGGTCTGGGTGACATCAGCCGCGCCGCCGTTGAGCTGGGAGTCATCCATCAGATCGGTCTGCTCGAAGTAGTAGCGAGCGCGGCTGTCGAAGTGCTCCCAACGACCGTTGTGGGTCAGCCCCAGGCTCAGGCGATCGAGTTTTTGCACGTTGTGCGGGGTGGCCGGGGCGGTGGGGGCACGCGGCACGTTGTTGAAGTAGCTGTCCATGTCGTTCTGGTTGTAGCCCAGATCGAACTCCACATCCTGGTTGTCGGCCACCAGCCACTTCAGGCTGGAGAGCATGTTGACCACTTCCCGTTTCTCCAGCGCATCGGCGTCCTTGTTGTTGGACTGATCGCTGTGCCAGCGGTCGCGCTGATAGCCTTCCACCACCAGGCTGCCGAGCAGCTTGTTGTCGATCAGGGCGCCGGAGACGAAGGCGTTGCCACGGTTGGCATCACCGCCATCACCCTTGGTGGGCATGGTGTGGGTGTAGCCGAAGGCCGCCTCGGTCTGCTCCTTGGCCTGGCGCAGGATCACGTTGACCACGCCGCCGAGGGCGTCGGCGCCATAGAGGGAGGAGACGGGACCGCGGATCACCTCGATGCGCTCGATGGCGGCCATGGGGATGGAGCTCAAGTCGAAGTCATTGCCAAACGAGCTGCCCAGGGTTTCGCGGGCGTTGACCCGTTTGCCGTTGATCAGCAGCAGGGTGTAGTCGCCGCCCATGCCGCGGATCTTGATCTCGCTGCGGCCGGTGGGGTTGGTGCCGATGATGTTGACGCCGGGCACGTGCTTGAGCGCTTCGCCGACGTTGTTGGCGTTCATCTTGTCCAGATCGGCGCGGGTCACCACAGAGACGCTGGCCGGGGCGGAGAGTTCGGTGTGCTGGGTCTGGGTGGCGGTGACCACCATGGTCTCGTTGGCCTTGACCGCTTCGGCCTGGGCCAGGCCCGGCAAGGCAAACAGGCCGAGGGAGAGCAAAATCGGGTTCAAGCGAAATACGCCAGGCTGCAACTGCATAGTCAAAACTCCATGAATAAAACAGAGGTTATGGGGTCCGGCTCTGGGGCCGGTGGCTCACTGACTTCCTTGTCTGGCGGTGCCAGACTCGGGGTTATTGTTATTCCTTGTCTGTGCCAGCCCCTTGAGCAGGAGCCAGACACCGCCGCAGGCCAGCAGGCCGCAGCCGATATTGATCCAGGCCAGATGGGCAAATCCGTGCAGCACGCCACTCTGATCCGACACCAGCAACCTGGCGGAGAGCAGGCTGCCGAGCCCGGCCGCCACATTGGTGACCGTGCCCTGAAAAGACATGAAGGCGGCGCGCTGATGCGGGGCTGGGATGGAGGCCGTGATGGCGAGGGTGGTGCTGGAGCGGGCCGAGCTCAGCGCCATGAACAGGGTGAACAGCAGGTAGACGGGCACGCCGACCGGCATGGCGAAACCGAGCAAAGTGATCAGTGCCAGCAGCAGGCTGGTGATCAGGATGGCGGCCTGGGCCCGGCCCTGATCAATCCAGCTGCCGCACAGCCGCATGGTGGCCATGCTGGCGAGGCCTCCGCACAGATAGAGGGCGGCGATCTGCTCGCGCGGGAACGCCAGGTTGAACTGGAAGTAGTTGGCAAAGTGCGGGATCAGCAGGAAGTGACCGAACATCTGCAGGCAGAGGATAAACAGGGCGCCCTGGCAGAGTGGGGAGGCCAGCAACTGGCGCAGGCCACTGCCGTGAGGGGCGCGGCTGACCGGCAGCGAAGGCAGCAGGGTGGCACAGAGCAGGGCCAGCAGCAAGCCGCAGACGCCAAACAGCAGGAAGGGGCTCTGCCAGCCAAACCACTGGGCCAGCACCAGGGCGATGGGCACCACCAGGATGGCGGCCAGCGAGAAGGCCATGCCCACGTAGGCGAGGCGACGGCCCCGCTCGGCCGGCGGCACCAGATCCAGCACGGCTGCCATCAGGATGGCGGCGAGCGGCCCTGCCACACAGCCCGACAGGACGAACAGCACCAGCAGCTGCTGGCTGTTTTGTACCAGGGCGCAGGCCATCAGCAGCAGAAAACGCAGGGTGAGCAGCACCAGCAGGGCGGGTTTTCGGTTGACCCGATCGAGCCAGGGTGCGGCGATGAGCCCCATCAGGGCGGCCCCCAGGGTGGCACCGCCGCTGAAGTAGCCGGTCTGTTCCGGCAGCATGCCGAGGCTGATGACCAGATCCGGCCCGAGTGGCATCACCATCATCATGCTGCCCATGGAGAGCATGTTGACAAGCAGGGCCAGGTGGATGGCGGCGGGGGTGGTGGTCACTGGCTTCATCGACGGCAAGCTCAAAAAAATGAGACCGAATTGTATCCGAGCGATTTTTTCGTGACAACAAATGGTAATCATTTTTATTTGTGTTATTTGATCTGTCTCCGCTCTTTTCATAGAAAAATGAAGGGCCTGACCTTCACGGCGCGCATTGCTCACGGGCAAAATCATTGAAAAGCGGGGTGGATGGCCCATGATGACGAGGTGATGAGCAGGCCATGATCTGGTTGGCCGCCGAGTGGGACGGGAGGAGAAGATGAGAAGATGGCGCGGGTTTGGACTCTGGCTGCTGTGGGGGCTCTGGTGCCTGCCGCTGCGGGCCGAGGTGAAGGTGATCCCGGTATTCGAGGCCCAGGCGGCGGTGCAGACCCTCAAGGATCTCTACCCGGAGCTGGGGGTGAGCGTCATGGGCAACCAGCTGGTGCTGAGCGGCAGCGCCGCCCAGTTGCAGGAGGCCGAAGCGGCGCTGGCCAAATTCAACCAGCCACCCCAGAGCCTGCTCATCGAGTGGCGGGTGGATGGCGCTTCCAGTGGTCAGCAGGCCGGGGTGGGGCTGGGCCAGGATGCCGTCAAGCGGCAGTGGTTGCTGGAGGGCAATGCCCAGCAGTATCAGCGCAGCCAGAACGACAGCTGGCAGGTACGTGGCCTGTCGGGTCGGCCGGTGCTATTGCAGATGGGCACCTATCAACCGGTCACCTTCTATCAGTGGCGCGGAGGCCAGGTAGTGGGGCTGATGCCGCTGGTGAACGGCCTCTATGCCACCGCCACCCTGATCGGCGACAGGGTGCAGATAACACTCAGCAGCGAGCAGGCCAGACTGGAGCAGGGCACCATCAACCGGGGGCAGAGTGCCACCGAGGTGAGCGGTGCCCCCGGTCAGTGGCTGACGGTGGGGGAACTCTCCACCAGCGCGGCGCAGCAGGGCAGCAGTCTGGGCACCCAGTTGCAGGGGGGCAGTGGCAGTCAGAGCGATCGCCAGACCCTGCAGATCCGGGTCACGCGCCAGTGAGGTGCCTGGCTGATCAGCTCGCTCCTCGGGTGCCTGGCCATCCCGGTTGAACCTGACTGATCAGTTGCCGGCGTGGGGCTGATCAGCCGCGTATTCACGCAGCTGGCGGCTGCGCAGCAGATACCAGAGTGACCAGAGGGTAGCGACCAGTACCAAAGCTGTGGGCCAGCTGAACGACCACTTCTGCAGATTGAGGCTGTGCAGTTGCATCAGCAGGCCGCTGACGGCAGAGCAGAGCAGCAGCAAGGGGCTGTGGCGCCTGAGCCAGGCCCGGATGCTGCGGGTCTGCTGATAGGTGCCGCCACAGGCGAGCAGCGCCAGTATGGCGGGCACGTCGGTCAGCAGGCTGATGTAGAGGGCGAGCCGGTCCGGGTAGAAGAGGGTCAGGATGGCGCTGCCGCTCTCGCGGGTGACGCCGGCCATCAGAAACAGCCAGACCGAGCGGGTCAGCAAGAGGGCGATGGGCCAGAACCAGAGCGGAGGACGCAGCTGGCCGTGATCGTCATATCTGTGTTCGGGGTAGAGGGTCATGGTTGCCCGGGGTCGTCTGTGCAAAGGATGAAGGGGATATGGGGCGAAGGGGGGCCCTTTGCAAGGCGGGGGTGGGGGACGGGAATTAATCGGGGGGCCATGCCCCCCAATCCGCTTATCTCTTTTCGTGCCGGCCCGCCGGCGTCACGTCACAGCCAGCCTTTTCGCTTGAAGAACAGACCGGTGCCGAGCGATGACATCACCATCAGCACCAGGGAGAGCGGATAGCCGTACTCCCAGGCGAGCTCCGGCATGCGGCCGAAGTTCATGCCGTAGATGCTGGCGATCAGCGTCGGCGGCAGGAAGATGACCGCGGCCACCGAGAAGATCTTGATCACCTTGTTCTGCTCCAGGTTGGTGACCCCCATGGAGGCCTCCAGCTGGAAGTTGATCTTGTCGAACAGGAACTGGGTGTGGGGCAGCAGGGACTCCACGTCGTGCAGCATCTCGTCGATCCACTTGTTCTGCTCGTTGCTCATCCGCTGGCGCAGGCTGCGCTTCAAGAAGCGCAGGGCGCGACGGGTATCGTGCAGGGAGAGACGGATCTGGCCGTTGGCCTCTTCCTGGGCCATCAACTCCTTGAGCATGGGATTGATCTGATCCGGCTCGAAGATCTGATCGGCGGTGTTTTCCAGGGTCTTGTAGCCATCTTCGATGAGATCGGAGAGGTATTCGACTTTCAGGTTCTGCACCTCCAGCAGGATGTCGAGGGCGTCCTCCACCTCCAGCCGATCCTGGCGCATGTAGTGGCGCAGCAGGCGCACCAGGCCGATGTCATCCTCGCGGATGCTGATCAGCAAGTTGTTGCGCAGGGTAAAGGAGACGTGGACACCCTTGGTGTCACGGCCGATCCGCTGGGGAAACAGGGAGTGAATGTGCAGACCGTCGGTATCCCAGTAGAAACGGGCGGATGCTTCGATGTCATCGAGCTCCTCCTTGTCGGGCACCTCTTCCAGAAACAGGCCCGTCAACCATTCTCGTTCCGCCGTGTCCGGCTTGTAGGCATCCAGCCAGACGGTGTTGTCAGGCACTATGTCGTCAGGCCCGAGCGTGACTATGTCCAGTACCTTGTTATTGAGAATGTAGGCGGTGATCATCTGTCCCCCCTTAAGAAGTCATGGGTAATCAGGGATGGTTGCACAGGTCATGCGGCCTTAGAGCGCGTAGAAAGCGATCCCGTGGACAAGCTGAACGGGCCGATGGAAAACCTGAATGCGGCGAACTATACAGGGGCGGGCCGCGCTTGTCAGGGCCTATTCATCGGAGGTTCAGCCTGTTCGCTCAAAAAAACAGCGAGGTCGGAGCAGCCACGCCGACCTCGAAACGGGTGATCCCGGCGTCGCCTCCTTTATTCCCCCTGGCACGCGGGAGGAGTCGGGCTCACAGGCAGGGATGACGGGCTGCCGAGTGCCCTGCGACATCCCTCGGCCGTGCGCCGGAAACCGCCTCTATTTGATGTGTTGGGGCTGAGCATTTTTGTTGTCTGCACAGCGGTTTTTTCATCACATATTGGGATAGTTGGGGCCACAGCCGCCCTGCGGCGGTGTCCAGACGATGTTCCGGGCTGTGCATCCTTGTTATCTGCGCAGGTCTGCATGGGCAAGCCTGTTACATGTTGGGATAGTTGGGGCCAGAGCCGCCTTGTGGCGGTGTCCAGACGATATTCTGGCTCGGATCCTTGATGTCGCAGGTCTTGCAGTGGATGCAGTTGGCCGCGTTGATCTGCAGGTGGGGCAGGCTCTCTGAACCCAGGATCTCGAACACCCCGGCCGGGCAGTAGCGCTGGGCGGGTTCGGCCCAGGTGGGCAGGTTGACCGCCACCGGGATAGTCTCATCCTGCAGCTTGAGGTGGCAGGGTTGATCCTCGTCGTGGCTGGTGTTGGCGAGATAGACAGACGAGAGCTTGTCGAAGCTGAGCCTGCCGTCCGGCTTGGGATAGTCGATGGGCTGGCAGCGGCTGGCCATGCGCAGCTGGCGGTAGTCCGGCTCCTTGTCCAGCAGGGTGAACGGCGAGGTGCGAGCAAACAGCCGCTGCTCCAGCCAGTTGAAGGCGCCGCCGAGCCAGGGGCCCCAGCGGTGCAGGGCGGCGCCGAAGTTGCGCGCTGTTTTGAGCTCATAGGCCAGCCAGCTCTGTTGCAGCGCATCGCCGTATTCGGCCAGATCCCGGCCCCCTTCATCACCGCCGCGCAGACTCATGGCGACTGTCTTGGCCGCCAGCATGCCGGACTTCATGGCGGTGTGGATCCCCTTGATGCGGGAGAAGTCGAGGGTGCCGGCATCGCAACCGATGAGCAGGCCGCCAGGAAAGTGCATGCGGGGCAGGGAGTGCCAGCCCCCCTTGGCGATGGCGCGGGCGCCGTAGCTGATGCGCTCGCCCCCCTGCAATGCTGCGGCGATGAGCGGGTGGTGCTTGAGGCGCTGAAATTCGTCAAACGGGCTGAGCCAGGGGTTGCGGTAGTTGAGATCGACGATGAGACCGACCGCCACCTGATCCTGCTCCAGATGGTAGAGATAGAAGCCGCCCTGGCTCTTGTCTTCCTTCCCCTCAGAGAGCGGCCAGCCGCTGCCGTGCAGCACCCGGCCCGGTTTGCCCTGGCCGGGAGGGAGCTGCCACAGCTCCTTGAAGCCGATGGCGTAGTGCTGCGGCTGGGCGGCGTTTTCCAGCTGAAAGTCGGCGATCAGCTGCTTGCCGAGATGGCCGCGCGCCCCTTCGGCAAACAGGGTGTAGCGACCGAGCAGCGCCATGCCAGGCACGTGATCCGCTTTCGGATTGCCCGCTCGATCCAGCCCGAGATCGCCGGTGATCACACCCTTGACCCGTCCCGCTTCCATGATGAGTTCGCTTGCGGTAAAACCCGGGTATATTTCGACTCCCAACTGTTCGGCCTGCTGACCGAGCCAGCGACAGAGGTTGCCGAGGCTGATGATGTGGCTGCCCTCGTTGTGCATGCGCGGCGGCACCGCCCAGTTGGGCAGTTGCAGGGCGCGACTGTCGCTTTGCAGCAGGTGCACCTGATCGTCGTTGACCTCGACCCCGAGCGGGGCCTGTTGCCAGCTCTCTGGCAGCAGCTCCTTGAGGGCGACGGGATCCAGCAGGGCGCCGGAGAGCAGATGGGCGCCGATCTCCGCCCCCTTCTCCAGCAGGCAGACCGACAGCTCGGCATTGTGTTGTTTGAGGGCGATGGCGGCACTGAGTCCCGCCGGGCCGCCACCGACGATGACGACATCAAATTCCATTGCTTCGCGTTCCATCTTGCCTCTGTGCTCGACTTGGCCTAGGGTAGTGCTGGTAGTTTACGTAAACGTAAAGTAAATGTAAGCAAAAAAATGTGAGGGTTTTCATGGATTCACTCAACAGAAGCGAGGGATGCGCGTCATGAAGCTGCTGGTCGCGGTCAAGCGGGTGCTGGATTACAACGTCAAGGTCCGGGTCAAGAGCGATGGCTCAGACGTGGAGCTGGCCAACGTCAAGATGGGGATCAACCCGTTTTGTGAAATTGCGGTGGAGGAGGGGGTCAGGCTGCGCGAAGCCGGCGTGGCGAGCGAACTGGTGGTGGTGACCTTCGGCCCCGAAGCGGCAGCCGAACAACTGCGTCACGCCCTGGCGCTGGGGGCGGATCGGGCACGTCATTACGTGACTGGCGAGACCCTGACCCCGCTCACCGTGGCTCGCGCCCTGCAACAGGTGTGCGAGCTGGAGCAGCCCGATCTGGTGCTGCTCGGCAAGCAGTCCATCGATTCCGACAACAACCAGGTGGGCCAGATGCTCGCGGCCCTCAATGACTGGCCGCTCGCCACCTTCGCCTCCGCCATCAAGCTGGTGGAGGGGGAATTGCAGGTGACCCGCGAGATCGACGGCGGCCTCGAGACCCTCGGCATGCCGCTGCCGGCGGTGGTGACCGTGGATCTGCGCCTCAACGAGCCGCGTTTTGCCTCGCTCCCCAACATCATGAAGGCCAAGCGCAAGCCGCTCGAGAGCGCGCCCTTCGCCGACCTCGGCGTCGAGCCGGCCGGTCAGACCCGGCTGCTCGGGGTGATGGCCCCCGCTGCCCGCAGCGCCGGCATCATGGTGGGCTCGGTGGACGAGCTGCTGGACAAACTCAAGCACGAAGCGAAGGTACTCTGATGCTGCCAGCAATCAACAGAACCCCGCCCGCCGGCGACAAGCTCGGGGGCGTGATGGGCGCACAGGCAGGGACATCAACGGACGATAGCAAGGGGCAGTCATGAGCGTATTGATCATTGCCGAACATCATCAGGGCCAGTTGGCCGACAACGTGGCCCGCCTGGTCACCGCCGGGAGCCAGCTGGGCGGCGAGGTGCATCTGCTGTTGCTGGGGCAGGGGCTGACCGAGGCGGGCGAGCAGGCTGCCGTCCTGCAGGGAGTGAGCCGGGTGCTGCTGGCCGAGCATCCCATGCTGGCGGAGGGGCTGAGCGACGGGGTCGATCCGCTCTTGGCCCATATCGCGCGGGATTATCAGCACTGCCTGATGGCCGCCAGCACCCAGGGCAAGGATCTGCTGCCGCGGGTGGCGGCCAGGCTCGGGATGGAGATGCTCTCCGAGGTGACCGGCATCGAGAGCGGCGACACCTTCCTGCGCCCCATCTACGCGGGCAACGCCGTGGCCCGGGTGGCGAGCAGCGCCCCCATCAAGGTGCTGACCATCCGACCCACTGCCTTCGCCAAGGCGGCGAGCGGTGGCCAGGCTCAGGTGGAGCGGTTGCCGGTGAGCGAGGTGGCCTGCCGTACCCGGCTCATCGAACGGCGCGCCGTCCGCTCCGCCAGACCCGAACTCGCGGCGGCGCGGGTGGTCGTCTCCGGTGGGCGGGCACTGGGCTCCAAGGCGCAGTTCGCCCTGATCGAGGCGCTGGCCGACAAGCTGGGCGGCGCGGTAGGGGCGTCGCGGGCGGCAGTGGATGCGGGCTTTGTCGCCAACGATCTGCAGGTGGGCCAGACCGGCAAGGTGGTGGCCCCCGAGCTCTACATTGCGGTCGGCATTTCCGGTGCCATCCAGCATCTGGCGGGGATGAAGGAGTCGAAGGTGATCGTCGCCATCAACAAGGACAGCGAGGCTCCCATCTTCCAGGTGGCCGACTACGGGCTGGTAGGGGATCTCTTCACCTTGCTGCCGGAGCTCACCGCCAAGCTGTAACCTGGTAAAAAAGGGGGCCGGGGGCATTGAGCACCGGCAAGCGCCCGTTTCCACGCATGTTCTCTGCAAGCCCTGACCCGTTCAGGGCTTTTTTCTGCCAACTGTGCTGGCGGCGGGTCGACAAAAGGTTGAGCCAGCTCCCAAAAAGCCTTTGATCCGGGGGCTGCACTTGTGTAAAACCAGACAAGTCACCGATCACACTCATCCACTCACGGAAAGCGTCATGAGCAAACAGATTTACAACTTCTGCGCCGGCCCCGCCATGTTGCCGGTCGAAGTCATGGAGCGCGCCCAGCGCGAATTTTGTAATTTCCAGGGGCTGGGAGCCTCGGTCATGGAGCTTTCCCACCGCGGCAAGCCCTACATGGCGGTCGCCGCCAAGGCCGAAGCCGATCTGCGCGAGTTGCTGGCGGTGCCGGACAACTACAAGGTGCTGTTCATGCACGGCGGCGGCCGTGGCCAGTTCTCCGCCGTGCCCATGAACCTGCTGGGGGGCGCCAACAAGAAGGCTGACTATCTGCTGACCGGTGTCTGGGCTGCGAGTGCCGTGGACGAGGCGCGCAAGTACGGCGATATCCAGACCTTTGACGGGGTGGCCAAGAGTGCCGAGGGCATCTCCCACCTGCTGCCGACCCCGGCGTTTCGCGCCGATGCGGCCTATGTGCACTACTGCCCGAACGAAACCATCGACGGCATCGAGATGTTCGACATCCCGGCAACCGGTGATGTGCCGCTGGTGGCGGATCTCTCCTCCACCATCCTCTCCCGTCCCATCGACGTGAGCCGCTTCGGCATCATCTATGCCGGCGCCCAGAAAAACATTGGCCCCTCTGGGCTGGCCATCGCCATCGTGCGCGACGATCTGCTGAACCAGGCCCGCGCCGATGTGCCGTCGATCTTCGACTACCAGCTCACCGCCAAGAACGACTCCATGTTCAACACCCCGCCCACCTACGCTTGGTATCTGGCCGGGCTGGTGTTCGAGTGGCTGAAAGAACAGGGTGGCCTCGCCGCGATGGAAGCGCGCAACAAGGAGAAGGCCGATTTCCTCTACGGCTATCTCGATCAGTCGAGCTTCTATGGCAACCAGGTGGATGCCAGCTGCCGTTCGCGAATGAACATCCCGTTCCAGCTGAAAAATGCCGAGCTGGACAAGCTGTTCCTGGCCGAATCGGAAGCCGCCGGCCTGCTGGCGCTCAAGGGCCACCGCATCGTCGGCGGCATGCGCGCCAGCCTCTACAACGCCATGCCGCTGGAAGGGGTAAAGGCGCTGGTCAGCTTTATGGACGGCTTTGCCAAGCGCCACGGCTGAGGCGTTTTTCCCCGATTGCCGACGCCGGGGACTCCCCGGCGTCTGTTTTTTCCGTGATGCCGGACCGGCCGTAACCGCGGCCTGTTTTTGTGCCACCCGCAGTCTTGCCGAGCAGGGCGCGGGCTGCTAACGTCCGGTCAGGTCATTTTTTTGAGATCGTACAGGAAGTCTATGAATTCGTTGCGTTTGGAACCTATTTCCCGTGTGGCCGGTGAGGTCAATCTGCCCGGCTCCAAGAGCGTGTCCAACCGGGCCCTGCTGCTGGCAGCCCTGGCCCGTGGCACCACCCGGCTCACCAACCTGCTCGACAGCGATGACATTCGTCACATGCTGGCGGCGCTGACCCAGCTCGGGGTCAAGTACAAGCTCTCCGCCGACAAGACCGAGTGCACCGTGCACGGTCTGGGTCGCAGCTTCGCGGTGAAGGAGCCGGTCAATCTGTTCCTCGGCAACGCAGGCACCGCCATGCGACCGCTGTGCGCCGCACTGTGTCTGGGCTCCGGCGAATACACCTTGGGCGGAGAACCGCGCATGGAAGAGCGCCCTATCGGCCATCTGGTAGATGCCCTGCGTGAAGCGGGCGCCCATATCCAGTACCTGAAAAAAGACGGCTACCCGCCGCTGGTGGTGGATGCCAAAGGGCTGTGGGGCGGCGATGTGCACGTTGACGGTTCCGTCTCCAGCCAGTTCCTGACGGCGTTTTTGATGGCGGCGCCGATGGCGGCGGGCGACACCCGCATCCACATCAAGGGGGAGCTGGTCTCCAAGCCCTACATCGACATCACCCTGCACATCATGAAGCAGTTCGGGGTGGTCATCGAGCACGACAACTACAAGCTGTTCTACATCAAGGGCAACCAGAGCTATGTCAGCCCGGGTGACTTCCTGGTGGAAGGGGATGCCTCCAGCGCCTCCTACTTCCTGGCGGCAGGCGCCATCAAGGGCAAGGTACGGGTCACCGGCATCGGCAAGCACAGCATTCAGGGCGACATCCACTTCGCCGACGTGCTGGAGAAGATGGGCGCGCGCATCACCTGGGGCGATGACTTCATCGAGGCCGAGCAGGCGCCGTTGCACGGCATCGACATGGACATGAACCACATCCCCGATGCGGCCATGACCATTGCCGTGGCCGCACTGTTTGCCGAGGGGCCCACCTCGATTCGCAACATCTACAACTGGCGGGTGAAGGAGACCGACCGCCTGCACGCCATGGCGACCGAGCTGCGCAAGCTGGGTGTCGAGGTGGAGGAGGGGCGTGACTTCATCACCGTCACCCCGCCAGCGCAGCTCAAGCATGCGGCCATCGATACCTACAACGACCACCGCATCGCCATGTGCTTCTCGCTGGTGGCGCTGTCCGATACCGCCGTCACCATCAATGATCCGGGTTGTACCTCCAAGACCTTCCCGGACTACTTCGACAAGCTGGCCAGCATCAGTCAGCGCGCGTGATGAACCCAGGCCCGCCTCGCTGCGGGCCTGTTTCTTTGGGCTGTCCCGCTCTGCTTCCCCCCTCTCGTCACCCTCGCTTAGCAGCATTATTAAAACTTGCAAGGCAGGATAGGAAAATTCCTTCCTAGATAATGTAATTTTCTATTTACACCGCTGCCCGTGCGGGCTAGATTGAAGTTTCTTTATCGCAGTCATCTAGCAGGAAGCCTTGTCATGCAGCATCAAACCGACGACGTTCGTATCAGTGAAATCAAAGAGTTATTGCCCCCGGTTGCAGTGCTTGAGAAGTTTCCGGCCACCGAGACCGCATCCAGTACGGTCTTTGAATCCCGTCAGGCCATCCATCAGATCCTGGCCGGTGAAGATCAGCGCCTGCTGGTGGTGATAGGCCCCTGTTCCATTCACGACCCGGCCGCCGCGCTGGAGTACGGCAAGCGCCTCAAGGTGCTACGTGACGAACTCAAGGGCCAGCTGGAGATCGTGATGCGGGTCTACTTCGAGAAGCCGCGTACCACGGTGGGCTGGAAGGGGCTGATCAACGACCCTTACCTCGACAACAGCTGCCAGATCAACGACGGCCTGCGCATCGGTCGCAAGCTGCTGCTGGATCTCAACGACATGGGGCTGCCGACCGCCTCCGAATTCCTCGACATGATCACCCCGCAGTACGTGGCGGATCTGATGAGCTGGGGCGCCATCGGTGCCCGTACCACCGAATCCCAGGTGCACCGCGAGCTGGCCTCCGGTCTCTCCTGTCCGGTGGGCTTCAAGAACGGCACCGACGGCACCATCAAGGTAGCCATCGACGCCATCGGGGCCGCCAGTGCGCCGCACCACTTCCTGTCGGTGACCAAGTACGGCCACTCCGCCATCGTCGCGACCCGGGGCAACCCGGACTGCCACATCATTCTGCGCGGCGGTCGTGAGCCGAACTACAGCGCCGCCCACGTGGACGAGGTGGTGAAGGGGCTGGACAAGGCCGGTCTGCCGCAGAAGGTGATGATCGACTTCAGCCACGCCAACAGCAGCAAGCAGTTCAAGAACCAGATGCTGGTGGCCGAGGACGTGGCCGGTCAGCTGCGTGCCGGCAGCCGGGCTGTGTTCGGCGTCATGGTGGAGAGTCATCTGGTGGAAGGGCGTCAGGATCTGGTGGAAGGGTGCGAGCTCACCGTCGGTCAGAGCATCACAGATGCCTGCATCGGCTGGGCCGACACCGAAATTCTGCTGCGCAATCTGGCCGATGCGGTGGCCACCCGCAACGCAGGCTAATTTCGGCCTGGCGGCGCCGCATGGCGCGCCGTAGCTACGACACACAAAAAAAGCGCGACCCCGGGTCGCGCTTTTTTATTGGCCAGAGCGGGCGGCAGGCATGATCACCAGCGGTAGGTCTTGAGCAACTGCTCGAGCTTGCGGCACTGCTCCACCAGCTGGACGCTGGCGAGGTTGGCGGCGTGGGCCTGGCCCAGGGTGTCGTTGGAGGTGTTGCGAATGTCGCTCACCGAGCCGTCCACCTCGTTGCAGACCCTGTCCTGCACCTCGGCGGATTGCGCCATCTGGGCGTTGAGGTCGTTGATGCTGCTGATGCGGCCGATGATGTTCTGCATGGCGGCCAGGGTCGCTTCTGTCTTGTGGATGCTCTCGTCCGCCTTGGCTTTGGCATCCCCGATCACCGACACCGCACTCTGGGCCTCGTTCTGCAGGGCGGCGATCATCTGGGAGATCTCCTCGCTGGCGGCGCGGCTGCGGTTGGAGAGGGCGCGCACCTCGTCGGCCACCACCGCAAAGCCGCGGCCCTGTTCGCCGGCCCGGGCCGCCTCGATGGCGGCGTTGAGGGCCAGCAGGTTGGTCTGATCCGCGATCCCCTTGATCACCTCCAGTACCCCGTCGACCGCCAGACAGCGGTTGTCGAGCTGCTGGATCACCCTGTCTACCCGTTCGATCTCCGCCGACATCTCGCCCATGTCGTTGATGGAGTGCTGGGCGAGGCGACTGGTGTTGGCCGCATCCTGGTTGGTAAGGGCGGAGAGCTCGGCGCTCTTGCGGGCATGCTCGCGCACCTCGTGGGAGCTGGCGGCCAGCTCGCTCACGGCGGCGGCCACCTGTACCGTCATGCTCTCCTGCTGGCGGGCTGATCCTTCGGTCTGGGTCGCCACCTGGCGGATCTGGTTGGACTCCTGATAGAGCTGGTGGGTGGCACTCTCCACCTCCTGCAGGCTGTGGCGAAACCCCTGCACCATGTCGCTGACGGCGCGGGTCATCTCGCCCAGCTCATCCCGGTTGGGATTGATCAGGGGGAGGGAGAGATCCCGCTCCTTGGCCATGCGGGTCATGGCCAGCTGCAGATGGCGCACCGGCCGCTTGATGTAGCGCTGCAGCACCCAGCCCAGCAGGCCGAAGCCGAGCCCAAACACCGCCACCAGGCTGCCGCTCAGGATCAGGTTGTTGCGATGGATCTCGCCAAAGGTGTGGCTGAGATCGTAACTGATGCGTACCGCCCCCATGACGGTGCCTTCCGCCACCTGGTGGCAGGTGGTGCACTGGGTGCCGCGGTACTCCTTGTAGGCTTTGAAGGGCTTGATCAGGGTGAGCTGGTTGCCCTGCTGCTCGAGAATGGTCTCGCCCTGGTTGATGGCGCGCTCGTCCAGCTTGTCTTCAATTTGCTGATCCGGATGGCCGGGGCCGAACAGGCTGGTCACCGCCGGGGCGCGGATCAGACGGGCCTCGACGATGCCGGCCTCGCTCTTGAGCTTGGTCTGCACGATCTGGCGGTTGGCGATGGCTCCCGTCATCATCAGCACGTTGAGCTGATCCATGTAGGTGTTGGCGGCGCTCTCCACCTTTTCACCCGCCAGCCGGATGGCGAGATCTCGTTGCAGCCAGGCGGAGAGCTCGAAGCTGAGGGCGAAGGTGCAGCCGATGACCAGGGCGAGGGGGAGAAAGATTTTCCAGTTCAGAGACAGATTTTGCATCGTTGGCAGGTCCATGCGCAGGAGAGCGATCGTCAATGGTTGATGACTCTCCCCGCGCTCGCTCATCAGAACGGGGAAGATGGTTCTCTATCGGCACACCCTACCTCATCTTGAGTAAATTATCTGTTAACTGGATCCGTGTTGGAGGTTAATGGTGCGTAGCAAACGAGAGCTGTTCGTCGTTGAGTTGATCCAGCACAAACTTGGTATTTATTGATAGTGGTTATCATTTGCATTATTCACTTGATAACCTTGCCTGCCATGACACCACTGCTGACCCCGACCATGACCGGTCTTGCCACCCCGGATCCCCTCAAGTTCGCCTTTGGCGCCAAGGCCTCGGCCCACGCCAGTCGCGGCGGCATGCGCCCGCTTACCCTCGACCACGCCGACTGGCAAGCCTGGTGGCACCGCGAGAGCGAGGCGGATGAGCGAGCGCTCTATATCCACATCCCGTTTTGCCGCAAGCGTTGCAGCTTCTGCAATTTCTTTGAAAATGGCGCCAACCCGGCCCGCATCACCCGCTATGTCAATGCGCTCTGTAGCGCGCTTGCTCGGGCTGCCGAGACACCCTTCACCCAGAGCCGCCCCTTCTCGGCCGTTTATGTGGGGGGCGGTACGCCGACGGACATGAGCGCCAACGAGCTGGTGATGCTGGCCGCCGCCATCCGTCGTTTTCCTTTGACTTCGGATGCGGAGGTCACCCTGGAGGGGCGCCTCAACGGTTTTGATGATGCCAAGTGGCACAGTGCGCTGGCGGGCGGCTTCAACCGTTTCTCGTTCGGGGTGCAGAGCTTTGATACCGAGGTGCGCCAGGAGGCGGCCCGCTTCGACGACCGGGAGACCCTGCTGACCCGGCTGGGGGAGCTGACCCGTCACGACGACGCGGTGATCGTGGCCGATCTCATCTTCGGTCTGCCGGGCCAGGATGATGCCGTGTGGCGTCAGGACATCGCGGATGTGATGGCGAGCGGGGTACACGGGGTGGATCTCTATCAACTCATCGCCATGGCCGGCACCAATCTGGCCCGTGCAGAGGCGAAGGGCAAGCTCGGCTGGGCCGCCGATGGCCAGCAGCGGGCTGCCATGTATGCCTATGGCGCCCAGACGCTGGAGCAGGGGGGCTGGCAGCGGCTCTCCTGCAGCCACTGGCGGCGCGGCGAGGCCGAGCAGAGCCGCTACAACCAGATGGCCAAGCGCGGCGCCGAGATCCTCCCCTTCGGGGCCGGGGCCGGCGGCAACGTGCATGGGCACGGCCTCATGTATGGCCGGGATCTGGCGCTCTGGCACGAGGCGCTGGCGGCGGATCTGCGGGCCCCCGGCATGGTGATGGGACGCAATCCCAATGGCCGCCTCGATGGCCTGCTGCGCGGCGCGCTCGACAGCGGCTGGCTGGTGCTGGCCCGTTTGCCGACGCCGCTGCGGGCACATCTGCAACCCTTGTTCGAGGCCTGGCAGCAACATGGGCTGGCGACGCTGAGCGAGGCGCGGCTCGAACTCACCCTGGCGGGGCGTTTCTGGAACGTCAATCTGCAGGCGGGGCTGTTTGAATACTTGCAGCTCAACCCGCTGGCGGGGTCGGGTACGCCACCTGCCGATCCGGCGCAGGCGGTGCGCCATTCGCTGGTGTGAGTGCACTGGCCGAAAGGGCCTGACAAAGAGAGGATAATAAACAAGGGGGCACCTGATGTGCCCCCCTTGTTCGTTATGGCTGGTGGACCTCTTCCACCCGTACCCGCAGTTGCCCCTCTGCAAGCTGGGTGACCAGCGTCTGGCCGGCATCCACCTGGGCGGCGCGGCTGATCACCTCACCGCTTTGGGTGCGGGTGATGGAGTAGCCGCGCCCCAGGGTGGCGAGCGGGCTCACCCCGTCGAGGCGGGCGCTGAGCATGGCGAGGCGGTGGCTAGCAAGGTCTTGGCGCTTGGCGATGAGGGCATGGAGGCGCTCCTCGGCCAGCTGGTGGCGACGCTTGCCGGCGGCCAGCAAGCGCTCCGGGCTCTTGCCCTGCAGGCGCAGTTCCAGGTTGGCGAGGCGCCGCTCCCCTTGATGCAGTTTGTGGTTCATCAGCTGCTGCAAACGGGCGGAGAGCTCGTCGAGGCGCTGGGATTGCTGCTCCAGCCGCCGCTTTGGATCCTGATGATCGAGCCGCTTTTGCAGCAGAATGAAATCGTGGCGGGCGGCGGTCTGCTGGCGGTTCATGGCCTGCAGCAGTTGCTGCTTGAGATGGGCGAGGCGCTGGGCGCGGGCGCTCTGATCCGGCGCCACCAGCTCGGCGGCTGCCGACGGGGTCGGGGCGCGCAAGTCGGCGGCAAAGTCGCTGATGGTGACATCCACCTCGTGGCCCACCGCGCTCACCACCGGGATGGCGGAGTGGGCGATGGCGCGCGCCACCGCCTCTTCGTTGAAGCACCATAGATCTTCGAGCGACCCGCCGCCGCGCCCGACGATCAGCACATCCACCTCGGCGCGGCGGTTGGCCAGGGCAATGGCAGAGACGATCTGGCCGATGGCGGCGCTGCCCTGCACCTGGGTCGGGTAGATAAACACCGGCAGATCCGGCGCGCGGCGTTTGAGCACGGTCAACATGTCATGGAGGGCAGCACCGGTAGCGGAGGTGATGAGGCCCACCGCCCGCGGTTCGCGCGGCAGCGGCCGCTTGCGCCCCTCGTCGAACAGCCCCTCGGCGCCAAGGCGACGCTTGAGCTCCTCAAAGCGCAGCGCCAGCACGCCGTCGCCCGCTGGCTGCATCGATTCGATGATCAGCTGGTAGTCGCCGCGCGGCTCATAGAGGGAGACCCGCGCCTGCACCAGCACCTGCATGCCATCCTGCGGGCGAAACGCGACCCGCCGGTTGTTGCCCTTGAACATGGCGCAGCGCACCTGGGCCGACATGTCCTTGAGGGAGAAGTACCAGTGGCCGGAGCTTGGCATCGCCAGGTTGGAGAGCTCGCCGGTCAACCACACCAGCCCCAGATCCTGCTCCAGGATCATGCGCACGGCGCTGTTGAGGCGGGTGACGGTAAAGACCTGCTGTTGTCTGCTTTGACTCGGTTCGTTGCGGTAGTTCAAGGCTGGTCCTGCACTGTGTGCCCCGCCTTGGGGGCGGGGGCATAAAACAATGGCGCCATCTTAACGCAGTTCGGGGCGAACGCCGAGCGGCGCTGGCCCTGTCGGGTTCAGCGTGTGTCCGGATCCTGAGGCTGCGCCTGGGCCTGAACGGTCGGGGCACTGGCCTGGCTGGTCACCAGCCAGACCGAGAGGCAGACGACCAGGCCCCCCAGCACGAAGCCCTGGCTCAAGGTCTCGCCCAGCACCAGCGCCCCCCACAAGATGCCGAAGGGGGGAATGAGGAAGGTGACGGTGAGGCTGCGCAGCGGGCCGATATCGGCGATCAGTCGAAAATAGAGCAGGTAGGCGAGGGCGGTGCAGACCACGCCGACCGCCAGCACACTGGCCCAGGCGGTGGGCACGGCCCAGTCGACCGCAGGGCCGGCGG
Source organism: Aeromonas sp. S5(2024) (assembly GCF_041403025.1). Lineage (NCBI taxonomy): Bacteria > Pseudomonadati > Pseudomonadota > Gammaproteobacteria > Aeromonadales > Aeromonadaceae > Aeromonas > Aeromonas sp. S5(2024). Next base: position 185,266 of record NZ_JBGLRI010000002.1, read on the forward strand.
CCAGCTGGTAAGCGAAAAAGGGCAGCAGGAACAGGCTGGCACCCAGCTGGCTGCCAAAGGCCACCAGCTTGGCATCGAGCCCGCCGCGATGGGTGATCCAGCTGCGGGTGAGAAAGCCGGCGAGGCCGTAGCAGGCGGTGGCAAACAGGCAGGCCAGCACCCCGGGCAGCAGATGCCCACCGGCACTCACCTCGCCGGTGGTGGTGATGAGGCTGATCCCGATCACCCCCAATACCACCCCCAGCCATTTGCGCCTATCAAGGCGCTCGTTGAAGCAGGAAAAGCCGATGAGGGCCCCCATCAGCGGCGTGGTGGCGTTGAGGATGGCCGAGTAGCCGGCCGGCAGCCAGAGGGCGGCGATGGCGTACATCAGAAACGGGATGGCGGAGTTGATGACGCCGAGCAGCATGGCGGACTTGAGCTTGCCCTGAAACCCCATGGGGGCGCGCAGCAGCAGGAGCATGACGGCAAGCCCGATGAGGGCGAACAGTACCCGCAGGAAGGTGGTGTTGACGGCGCCAAACGCCGGGGCGGCGATGCGCATGAACAGGAAGCTGGCGCCCCAGATGGCGGCCAGCAGGAGCAGGCGCCCGTAATCGGCAGGTTTCATGGTGTCGTCCTTGAGGTGATGGTGGCCAATATTGGCGCTGCATCGGCATGATGCCGACAAGGTGCCTGTGCTGGCAACTGCCTGGATGGCAGCAGGGCATCCATGCCCTGGCGTACCGGTGTGTGGGTGACGGGAGCGTTACGGCTCCGGCTGGCTCACGAAGGCAATCTTGTGCAGGCCGTGCTGGGAGGCCTGGGCCATCACCCTGGCAATGATGCCGTACTCCACCTTGCGATCAATGCGCAGCTGGATCTCGGGCAGCTCCCCCTCGGCCTGGCCGGCGCTCTCCATCTTGGCGAGCAGGGCGGCTTCGTCGACCTGCTGATCGTTCCAGTAGATCTTGCCGGCCCTATCGATGGCGAGGTTGATGTCCTGCTTGTCTGGCTGGTTGAGCTGGCTGCTGGCCTCTGGCAGCTCCAGCTTGACCGCGTTGGTGAGCAGGGGGGCGGTGATCATGAAGACGATGAGCAGCACCAGCATGACGTCGATCATCGGGATCATGTTGATCTCGGAGAGGGGTTGATCGTCCCCCTCGTCCGACAGTTTGCCAAATGCCATCAGCCGCGCCCCTGTCTGGTTTCCCGCTCGACCAGCGGGGTGACGTTGTTGGTGGCGACTTGCTCGAAGCCGGTCACCAGCAGGGTGAACAGATCGTGGCCAAACTCCTCCAGCGCCGCGAGCCTGAGGCGATTGCGCCGCACGAAGAAGTTGTAGATGAGCACGGCCGGCAGGGCGACCGCGAGGCCGAAGCCGGTCATGATCAGCGCTTCACCCACGGGGCCGGCAACCTTGTCCAGACTGCTCTGACCGGCGGCGCCGATAGCCAGCAGGGCATGGTAGATACCCCAGACGGTGCCGAACAGCCCGATGAAGGGGGCTGCCGAACCCACCGAGGCGAGGAAGGCCAGCCCCTGCTCCAGCCGCACCCGCTCCTGAGTGATGGCCCGGCGCATGGCGCGCAGCAGATATTCATCCGGCGAGCCCAGCTTGCAGCTGACCGCACGCTCCTCGGCCCGGTTCAGTTGGGCCACGGCCGCCAGCGCGGCGCCGGTCAGCCGGCCATAGGCTTCCTGCGGCGGCAGGTGGGCCAGCTGGCGCTCCATCTCCTGCACGCTGTCGTGCTGCCAGAAATCGGCGATGAAGCGGGCGTTGAAGCGTTGTTCCCGCTGCGCGAGGTAGCTCTTGAGCAGGGCGTAGTAGCAGGTACCAAGGGACATCAATACCAGCAGGATGAAGGGGATCAGCCCCACGCCACTGTTCTGGCTGAGCAGGTGGGCGATGCCCATGCCGTTGCTTGCGATTTCAGGATCCATGTTCAAGCCCTTAATTTGAAAATGATGGTGACTTTTGCCGAGGCCTCGACGGCCACGTTGTTCTGTTTGGCAGGAATGAATTTCCAGCGGCTGACGGTCTTGCGGGCCGTCATGTCCAGCCGCCGATAGCCGCTGCTCTTGTCCACCTCCACCGAGGCGGCGGTGCCCTCGGCCGTCACCCGCACATTGAGGATGACCCGCCCCTCTTCTCCCCGTCGTCTCGACTCATAGGGGTATTGGGGCTCGGGGTTGTTGAGCCGTGCATCGCGGGCGATGGGGGCGCTGTTGCCCGCGCCGCCGCCAGCCTTGCGGGCAGGACTTTGACTGGCACTTCCGCCACTTGCCTGTGCGGCCGTTGCCGTCGTGGCAGGGGCGGGCGCGGTGACCGGCGGTTGCGGACTGCTCACCGGCATGACCTTGGCGGGCTGCACCGGCGGGGTACGGTTTTTAAGCGGTTTGACCACCGGCTTGACGCTTTTCTTGACTGGCTTGAGCGGCGGTTTTTTGGGTGTCGGCAACGGCTTGGCTTTTTGCGGCACTTTTTGTACTTGCTGCGCGGTGGGAGCAGGGGCGGGGGCGTCATTGGTTGCGGCCTCGCCAACCCAGCGGGCCGACAGGGTCAGCGGCAAGGGCGGGGTGATGGGCGCAGGCTGGTGCGCATAGAGCCACCAGAAGGCGGCAAGATGCAGGGCGATCGCGATGGCAAGGCAAACGAGACGGGCGGCGTCGGGATCGTTGGCGGGCAGTGCTGGTCTCGGGCTGCAGGAGTCCATCACTTGTCTCCCTTCCTGGTCTTCATATTCATACTCAAACGGCTAGTGTGAAGGCGCCAGAACAGGCGTCAGGCAGCTAGCATGCCTGATAATGAGAATCACAAACAACAACCATTATCAATCGCATTTTAATCGTGGTGAGACCGGCTCCCAGAAAATAAGAAGCCGGGTCGGCAAGCTGCGTTCCCGGCTGGCAACGGGTTGAGCGGTGTGGGCCGGCATCGGTCTTGCCCCCCTGTTGTCTGGATGCGTCACAACTCCAGCAATACCCCCAGCTCCACCACCCGGTTGGCGGGAATATGAAAGAAGTCGGTCGCCTTGAGGGAGTTGCGGTTCATCCAGACGAACAGGCCCTCCCGCCAGCGCGCCATGCCGGGCAGATCGGTGCTGACCAGGTTCTCATGGGAGAGGAAGAAGGAGGTCTTGGCCATGGTGACCTTCAGATCCTCCTGGGCGCAGGCCTGGAAGATCTCCTCCATGGAGGGCACCTCCTTGTAGCCAAAGTGGGCGACCACCTGCCAGAACCCCTCGCCAAGGTGGGTGAGCTCGATGCGCTCCTTGAAGGAGAGCCAGGGTTCATCCTTGATCTGAACGGTCAGGAAAATGACCCGTTCGTGCAGGATCTTGTTGTGTTTGAGGTTGTGCAGCATGGCGTGGGGCACCACCTGTACCGATTTGGAGAGAAACACGGCGGTGCCGGGGACCTGCAGCGGCGGGTGTGCCTGCATGTTGTCAACAAACCCCTTCAGCGCCAGTGATTTGTGCTCCAGCTTGTCGAGCACCAGCTCCCGTCCGCGCTTCCAGGTGGTCATCACTATGATGGCCAGCAGCGCAAACAGGATGGGGAGCCAGCCACCGGCCAGAAACTTGGTGGTATTGGCGGCAAAGAAGGTGACATCGACCAGCAGCAGCGGCGCGCACACCAGCGCAATCAGCCAGCGCGACCACTTCCAGCGGCGGGCGGCCACCACCATCAACAGCAAAGTGGTGAGCGCCATGGTGCCGGTCACCGCGATGCCGTAGGCGGCGGCCAGGTTGCTTGAACTCTGGAACCAGAGGATGACGATGACGATGCCTCCCAGCAGCAGCCAGTTCACCAGTGGCAGGTAGATCTGGCCTATCTCGTGCTCCGAGGTGTGGCGGATCTCCTGACGGGGCAGGTAGCCGAGCAAAATGGCCTGGCGCACCACCGAGTAAGTGCCCGAGATCACCGCCTGGGAGGCGATGACGGTGGCCAGGGTGGCGAGGATCAGCAGGGGAAAGGCCAGCCAGGAGGGGGCAAGCAGGTAGAAGGGATTTTCGATGGCGGCGGGATTGCGCAGCAGCAGGGCTCCCTGGCCGAAGTAGTTGAGCAGCAGGGCGGGCATCACCAGAGAACCCCAGGCCAGCTGGATGGCGCCACGGCCAAAGTGGCCCATGTCGGCGTAGAGCGCCTCCGTCCCGGTGACGCAGAGCACGACGGCCCCCAGGGTGATGAAGGCGATACCCGGTCGGTTGACCATGAAATCGAGGGCGTAGAGCGGGTTGACGGCCTGCAGGATGGCGGGGTTTTGCGCGATCTCATAGGCCCCGAGCGCCGCCAGCACCCCGAACCAGATCAGCATGATGGGGCCGAACAGGCGACCGATGCCGGCGGTGCCGTAATGCTGGGCCCCGAACAGGATCACCAGCACGGTGAGGGTGATGGGCAGCACGAACGGCGCCAGCTCCGGGGTGATCACCTGCAACCCTTCGACCGCCGAGAGCACCGAGATGGCGGGGGTGATCACCGCATCCCCGATAAACAGCCCCACGCCGACCAGGCCGAGCAGCATGAGCAGGGCGCGTGGCCTGGCCGGGAGGCGACGGGAGGCCAGCGAGGCGAGGGTGAGGATGCCCCCTTCTCCCTTGTCGTCGGCCCGGAGCACCAGCAGCACATATTTGAATGAGACCACGATCATGATGGTCCAGAAGAAGAGGGAGACGATGGAGAGGATCCCCTCCGGAGTGGGCTGCAGACCCAGGTGCCCAGCGAAGCTCTCCTTGAGGGCATAGAGCGGGCTGGTACCGAGATCGCCATAGACGACCCCCAGTGCCGCCAGAGTAATAGCCATGCGCCCTTGCTGGTGTCCGTGGCTCATCATGAAATTCCATTTCAATTCAGACTGTTAATCATGATACGCAGGCACAGGCACAAAGGAAACCCGCACCACGAAAAGGTCCCTGCGTTTGGAGTGCCGGGTTGGGTGACACAGCCCGGATGTTGCCCTGCTGGATTTAGTGTTTGAGGGGGATGGCCAAGCGCGCATGAGCTTGCTGTCGAGTGTGCTCGACCAGGGCCAAACGGTCTGCAACGGGGGAGGGGAAGCGGGGCTGTGTGAAAAAATGAAACGGGAACTTTTTTGCATAAAACCGTAATGAGACAACTCTTTTGTCCCCAAAAGGCTGTTTTGCGACTGAAAATGTTGGTTTTTTAGCGGCTTGGCGGCTGAAAAGGCCAAAACGCCATAAAAAATTCAAAAAACTTCTTTACCAGTGACCAATGCGTGAGTAAACTTCGTCGGCAATATTTTACACCCCCACTTCCTCAACGGTGAGATATTGCCATGCTCAGGATTGCCAAAGAAGCGTTAACCTTCGACGATGTACTGTTGGTTCCCGCCCACTCCGAAGTTCTTCCCAATACTGCCGATCTGCGTACCAAGCTGACCTCTGCCATCAGCCTGAACATCCCCATGATCTCCGCTGCCATGGACACAGTGACCGAAGCCCGTCTGGCTATCGCACTGGCCCAGGAAGGCGGTATCGGCTTTATCCACAAGAACATGTCCATCGAGCAGCAGGCTGCCGAAGTGCGCAAGGTCAAGAAGTACGAGAGCGGCGTGGTCACTGACCCCGTCACCGTACGCCCCGACATGACCATCGCCCAGATCAAAGAGCTGAGCCACAAGAACGGTTTCGCCGGTTATCCGGTGGTGACCGAGGGCAATCAGCTGGTGGGCATCATCACCGGTCGTGATGTGCGCTTCGTAATTGATCTTTCCCAGACTGTCGAACAGATCATGACCCAGAAGGATCGTCTGGTCACCGTGCGTGAAGGCGCCCCCCGCGAAGAGGTGGTTGGCCTGATGCAGAAGCACCGTATCGAGAAGGTGCTGGTGGTCAACGCCGACTTCAAACTCAAGGGCATGATCACTGTCAAAGACTTCCAGAAAGCCGAGCGCAAGCCGAACGCCTGTAAAGATGACAAGGGTCGTCTGCGGGTGGGGGCTGCCGTCGGTGCCGGTGCCGGCAACGAAGAGCGCGTCGCCGCCCTGGTGGAAGCCGGTGTGGACGTGCTGCTGATCGACTCCTCCCACGGCCACTCCCAGGGCGTGCTGGATCGCATCAAGGCGACCCGCGAAGCCTATCCTGATCTGCAGATCATCGGCGGCAACGTCGCCACCGCCGCCGGTGCCAAGGCGCTGGCCGCGGCTGGCGTCAACGCCGTCAAGGTCGGTATTGGCCCGGGCTCCATCTGTACTACCCGTATCGTGACCGGCGTGGGCGTGCCCCAGATCACCGCCATCTCCGACGCCGTCGACGCGCTGGAAGGCACCGGCATCCCGGTGATTGCCGATGGCGGCATCCGCTTCTCCGGTGACGTGGCCAAGGCCATCGCCGCGGGCGCAAGCTGCGTCATGGTCGGCTCCATGTTCGCCGGTACCGAAGAGGCGCCGGGCGAGATCGAGCTCTACCAGGGTCGCTCCTTCAAATCCTACCGTGGCATGGGCTCTCTGGGCGCCATGTCCAAGGGCTCCAGCGACCGTTACTTCCAGACCGACAACGCCGCCGACAAACTGGTGCCGGAAGGGATCGAAGGCCGCGTGCCGTACAAGGGCCGCCTCAAAGAGATCATCCACCAGCAGATGGGCGGCCTGCGCTCCTCCATGGGGTTGACCGGCAGCGCCACCATCGACGACATGCGCACCAAGGCTGAATTCGTGCGCATCTCGGGCGCCGGGATGAAAGAGTCCCACGTTCACGACGTGACCATTACCAAAGAAGCCCCCAACTATCGGATGGGCTGATAAAACGGGGCTGCGGCCCCGTTTCTCCACCGCTTTTTTATCCCGTGCTTTTTGTGACAACAGCAGCCTGATGCAGGAATAAAATGACTAAAGACATTCACCAGCACCGTATCCTTATCCTCGACTTCGGTTCCCAGTACACCCAGCTGATCGCCCGCCGCGTGCGCGAAATCGGCGTCTACTGCGAACTGTGGGCCTGGGATGTGACCGAAGAGCAGATCCGCGAGTTCAATCCGAGCGGCATCATCCTCTCCGGCGGCCCCGAGTCCGTCACCGAAGCGGGCAGCCCGCGCGCCCCCGAGTACGTGTTCAACGCCGGCGTGCCGGTGTTCGGCATCTGCTACGGCATGCAGACCATGGCCGAGCAGCTGGGTGGCAAGGTGCAATCCTCCACCGAGCGTGAGTTCGGTTACGCCAAGGTGGAAGTGCTGGGCAACTCTGGCAAGACCAGTGCCCTCTTGCGCAACATCGAAGATGCCATCGCCGACAACGGCAATGCGCTGCTGGATGTGTGGATGAGCCACGGTGACAAGGTCACCACCATCCCGGCTGACTTCACCACCATCGCCCAGACCGCCACCTGCCCGCACGCCGCCATGGCCAACGAAGCCAAGCGTTTCTACGGTGTGCAGTTCCACCCGGAAGTGACCCACACCCGTCAGGGTGCCCGCATGCTGGAGCACTTCGTCAAAGACATCTGTGGCTGCGAATGCCTGTGGACCCCGGCCACCATCATCGACGACGCCGTTACCCGCATCCGTGAGCAGGTGGGTGACGACGAGGTGATCCTGGGCCTCTCCGGCGGGGTGGACTCCTCCGTGGTTGCCATGCTGGTGCACCGCGCCATCGGCGATCGCCTGACCTGCGTCTTCGTCGACAACGGTCTGCTGCGCCTGAACGAAGGTCAGCAGGTGATGGAGATGTTTGGCGATCACTTTGGTCTGAACATCGTCAAGGTCGACGCCGAAGAGCGCTTCCTCTCTGCCCTGGCGGGTGAAGATGAGCCGGAAGCCAAGCGCAAGATCATCGGCCGCGTCTTCGTCGAAGTGTTCGACGATGAAGCGAAAAAGCTGAAAAACGCCCGCTGGCTGGCGCAAGGCACCATCTACCCGGACGTCATCGAATCGGCCGCCAGCAAGACCGGCAAAGCCCACGTCATCAAGTCTCACCACAATGTCGGCGGTCTGCCGGAAGAGATGAAGATGGGTCTGGTGGAACCGCTGCGCGAGCTGTTCAAAGATGAAGTGCGCCGCGTTGGCCTCGAGCTGGGTCTGCCCTACGACATGCTCTACCGTCACCCGTTCCCGGGTCCGGGTCTGGGCGTGCGGGTGCTTGGCGAAGTGAAGAAAGAGTACTGCGATCTGCTGCGCAAGGCCGATGCGGTCTTTATCGAAGAGCTGCGCAAGGCCGACCTCTACAACCAGGTCAGCCAGGCCTTCGCCGTCTTCCTGCCGGTGCGCTCCGTTGGCGTGATGGGCGATGGTCGCAAATATGACTGGGTCATTGCGCTGCGCGCCGTCGAAACCATCGACTTTATGACCGCCCACTGGGCCCACCTGCCGTACGACTTCCTGGGTCACGTGTCGAACCGCATCATCAACGAGATCAACGGCATCTCCCGCGTGGTGTATGACGTCTCCGGCAAGCCGCCCGCAACTATCGAATGGGAATAAGCGGCTAACGCCCTTTCACCCTTCACGCATAAAAATGTAAAAAAGACGCCCTTGCGGCGTCTTTTCTTTTTCCAATCGTTTGCGCCTCACTTTTCCCCTCGCTAGCCGCTCTCTCACCTCTCTGCCTCTGTCATATCTGACAGGGGGTGTTTTATGGATCTCGCACTAGGCTCAGCCATGCCAATTGAGACCGGCGCCGTGAGGTGGTGGTCGTGGCAGCAGGGGAGGGTGGCGACAGCAAAGTCTTCATGTGCGCTGTCGACACCGGACATACCAAATCTGGTGTGGCTCCCGGTGGAGTCCGGACACCACTTGAATAAACGGGGCGGAACCCGAACAGCCAAACGAGTAGGGACAAGAGATCACGGAGGGTTTGTTATGTCAGAACAAGCAGTGTTGTTGGGCGGATGGACTGCCTACCACAAGCTGAGCGCCAAAGATCAGGCCGTATTCAACCAGGCGCTGGAAGGATTTGTCGGGGTGCAGTACACCCCCTTTGAAGTCTCGACCCAGGTCGTCGCTGGCACCAACTACCGTTTCAAATGCAAAACCACGGTGCCGCTGCCCAATCCGATCCACGGGGAAGCCGTGGTGCAGATCTTCCAGTACCTGGATGGCTCGGCCCATATCACATCCATCACCCCGATCTGATCCGGTAGTAGGGAAGCCGGGAGGAGGACAAAGCCACCGATCGGCTAGCCTCACACCTCATAAAAAAGAAAAGACGCCCGAGGGCGTCTTTTCTTTATCTATAATCCAGCGCTTCTGATGTGCTGCCAGCATGGAAACTTATCGATTAATTTATTGATCTTGCTCAGAAAATTATCATCATCCGCTTTTGCTTATCTGCCTTGCTGGCTAAGATATCCGTCTGGATATGGTCTCTTTGGAGTCACCAATGAATCAGGCCAGATACATCGCGTGGATCAAAAGCAGCAAACTGGTGGCTGTCGTGCGGTAGCTTGGCTGTAATTCGGTACTGGCATGAGCATATCGAGCGCCATAGTGGATGGACGCTAATACGGTCAGATACCAGTGAAATTTTTTTAATGCAATGATTTAAAATGATTTTTATGTGGCTATGAAGATGAAGCAGAGTTATACGGAAGGTTCTGCTATTGGATTAGTATCGCCTTCTTTCTAATCATTGTTAGTGTTCAAGGAGAATAAGCATTGAACAAAGCTGAAGCAGTTGAAAGGCTAGATAGTTTAAAGGCGAGAGCAGCTCAATTAGCTAGCATGCCAAGAGGGAGTCAAGAATTCAAAAAATGGCATCGAGATACGGAAGTGGCTATAGAGCGTATTTTTGGTGAGGGAACTAGGCATTTGAAAGATTTTACAGACATTCACTATTCATTAATGATGTTTACATCAGGGACTCCAGATTCCTCATTTGAAAATGCCTATCGTGGTGGGGTAAGAAATGCTATCTCTGTATTGGAGTCACTGATTGATGAGGTTAAAGAGTATTGGGAGGATGAACCAGAGTCTCATATGCAAGAATTGTCCGCTATTGATAAAGTTGAATTGCTAATTCGCCGATTCCACAGAGTAGCGCGACAGCTTCGATCTAGACACGGTTCGAGAAAAACAATCGAAATAGAAGATGAATATGATGTTCAAGACCTTTTTCATTCTCTATTACGAATCTATTTTGATGATGTAAGGGCTGAGGAGTATACACCAAGTTACGCGGGGGCTTCGTCGCGAGTTGATTTTTTACTTAAGCAAGAAAAAATAATTATCGAGATTAAGAAGACTAGACAGGGTTTATCTGCAAAAGACGTTGGTGAGCAGCTTATAATCGACTCGCAGCGATATCAAGCCCATCCGGATTGTAACACTTTAGTATGCTTTGTTTATGATCCGGAAGGGCGTGTCGCAAATCCCCGAGGGATTGAAAGTGACCTTACAAAAGAAATTAATGGCGTTCCGGTGACTGTGTTTATCACACCTGAGCAATAGGCACTAACAAAGTGCTGCTGTCGGACAATTTTCCGCTTCGCTCCAAACTTGCCGTAGAGCACGGTGTCATGTTACTCAAGTGGAAAAATAAATGATCGATTATTTTAAGTTAGTTGTTGATCTTGTGGGGCATTTGGTTTGGCCTGCAGTAGTCGTAGGCGCATTGTTTTATTTCAAGAAAGATGTATCCAAATTATTACAGCGAGTTAAAAAAGCAAAGTATGGCGATATGGAAATTGATCTTATTGAAGCTATTGATGAGGTCAAAGGTGATGCAATAGAACTCGGAATTACGATTGCTTATCCTAGCTCTGTTTATAGTGTTAGTGATTTGGAGTTAGTGCAGATGGCACCTGAATGGGCTTTTTTACAGTCTTGGCAAAACATCGAGAATATCCTTATAACTAAGGGTTCCGATGGCAAACGTCAGCCAATTTACAAATTGGTTAAGCAATTACAAAATTCAGATAAAATTGACAGTGGTTTAGCTGATTTAATCTTGAAGATATATCGTTTAAGAAATGAAATTGTGCATGTGAGTGGAATTGATCTTACTAAGGCTGAAGCAATGGAGTGGTTAGGTGTATCAAAGAGTGTTTCAGATCGCTTAAATCAAAAATTAGAATGAAAACTAGATGATAACATAACAAGCCATTTAAGATGGATTCGCAACGTGTGGCATTTTTACCATGCGTTGATTTAAGTGTTTAAGGTGGCATCCGGTGGCTTTGGTATTGCACACACCTTAACAAGACATTATCTTTAAAGGGAAAATATGAAGGTTAATCACTACAATAGAAGTCACAAAGGGCATTTACCTATCCGGGTTCTGCAACATAATATTATTGCGCAGTTTGAGAATACAACTTCTAACTTTCTAAATGACACGTTGGAGACTGTGAGGAGTAAAGGACTAAAAACAGAAATTATTTACAAGGTAAATATAAGCTCTCAAAAAGGAGAAAAAGTCAAAGGTCCTTTTGTATACAGTTCGTCAAAAGAAATAAATATTCATGAAACATTTTTAGCATATTTATGGTGTGTGACATTTAGTTTATATATATACACAGATCTAATCCTTTCTGGAAAGCTCGAGGATGACAACGAAAAAAAGAAGTGGGCAGATAAAACTTTTGACTATGCCTTGAGTTTAATCGACGGTTATCATGATTGGGATAAAAATAATCTTCCCAATCCAGAGGTTTACGATTTAAACCTAGCCGCAGATATCGAGAAAACAAATGAACTCTTCCTATATGGATTGAATTTTATTTTGTGCCACGAGTACTCACATGTGGACTTAGGTCATTGTAAATCTTATGAATCATCTAATGGGTTCCTGACAGTTCTTGAGAAGATGGAATTTGAACAGCAAGCAGACGCGAATGCAGTTAGGTTATTTTCTGAAGGTATATATCTAAATAATGAGGCCGCGATAAAATACGGAGTTTCGATTGCTTTATCGTCTCTTCTATTTTTTAAGTCAAAAGTATCTAACAAAATTCATCCAGATTCAGATTTACGCATCATGAACGCTTTAAATGAATTCCAAGTGGATGATAATGATACAGCTTGGTTAATAGCATGTGCGGCTTTAGGTTTATGGTCAACAAACTATTCAGTTGAGTTGGCTTGGGAAGAAAAGCCAACATTTAAGAGTCTCTTTGAATCCCTCTCCCATCAACTTGATTAAAGTTAACAAATTGTTTAAGAGTGATTCGGTACGCGTGACATTTTTACCATGCGTTAGGTCTAGTGGTTAAGGTGGTATTCAGAAGTGTTGGTATTGCGTGCCTTATACCTTAACAAGGCGTTAGGCTACATAAACGAGAATTATGGGCACACAAGGTGTTAATGATCTTGGGTCAGCCGTACTGCATTGGCTTTGCTTTTAAAACCTTTGTGGTCGCGGAACATGGATATCCGAACACTATCGTGCCCGTGACAAAGTTGCAAAGGGGGGCTTTCCTCCTCTAAATTTCTCTCATACAGACCATCAGATATCGCCGAGTGACTGTCCGGCGATATCTGATGGTCTGTTGCCTTTTGACCTGCAGGTTCTGTGTTTCCCCTGTCAGGCAGAGCATCACGACCCTATCTCACTCATACCTCGCCGCTTCCCAGGCGTGTATCGCCTGTTTGCGGGTCTCGCCCCAGTGATAGCCGCCGAGTTTGCCGTTTTGCTGGATGACTCTGTGGCAGGGGATCATCAAGGCGACGGGGTTGGCACCCACCGCCAGCCCCACGGCGCGGGCGGCCTTGGGGTTGCCGACGGCGCTTGCCACCTGGGCGTAGCTCACCACCTTGGCGGGCGGGATCTGCAGCAGCGCCCGCCAGACGCTGATCTGAAAGTTGGTGCCGCTCACGTGCAAGGAGATGGGGCGATCCGGTGCCTTGCTGCTGTCGAACATGGTGTGGATGACCCCCTGGATGCGTGATGGCGATTCTCGCAGCTCCGCCTCTGGCCAGTTGTGGGCGAGGGTGGTCAGCGGCGTCTGTGGGGCCTGGTCATCGAGAAACGAGAAGTTGCATACCCCCCGCGGGGTCAGGGCGACAAACGCCTGGCCGAAGGGGGTGTCGTGCACCCCGTGATCGATGATCAGCCCGGCCCCGCGCTGTTTGTACTCGCCCGGCGTCACCGCCTCGAGCTGCACGAAGTGATCGTAGAGCCGCGAGCCGCTGCTCAGGCCCAGGGTATCGGCCACCTCCAGCAGCGGGCGCGACTCCTGCAACAGCGCCTTGGCCCGCTCCAGGGTCAGTACCTGCAGATAGCGTTTGGGCGTTACCCCTGCCCAGCGGCTGAACAGCCGCTGGAAGTGAAAGGGGCTTAAGTGCACGTGCGCTGCTATCTCGTCCAGGGTGGGCTGGCGCGCCACCTGGCTTGCGATAAAACGGATGGCATCGGCGATGCGGGCGTAATCAGACATAAGGCGCTCTCACGATAGGTTTGCAGCCGCAGGATCTTGGGTGCGACAAGGTCATGTGCGACAAATAGATACCCCACCATCGGCCAGCAGGGCAATGCCGGTGGTAAAGCTGGATGCATCGGACGCGAGATAAAGGGCTGAGCGGGCGATCTCCTCCGGTTGGGCCAGCCGTTTGAGGGCATGCATATTCTGCACAAAGGCGAGGCTTTCCGGCGTATCGGTAAAGGCCCGTCCCATGGGGGTGTCGGTGCCCCCCGGCAGCAGGGCGTTGACCCGCACCCCTTGTGCCCCATATTCGGCAGCCAGCACCTGGGTCAGGCCGATGAGGCCCGCCTTGCTCGCGGCATAGGCCGCCATGCCGGGCAGCCCCAGAGTATGGCCGACGAAAGTGGAGGTAAAGATAAGCGAACCGCCGCCGCGTGCCTGCATGGCGGGGATCTGGTACTTGGCCCCCACAAAGGCGCTGGTGAGGTTGGTATCCAGGGTCTCCTGCCACTGCGCCAGTTCAAGCGCTGGCACGCTGCCCGGTGTCCCCATGGTGCCGGCATTGTTGAAGGCGATATCGAGCCCGCCGAAACGGGTCAGCGCGAGATCCACCAGGGCGCGGGCATAGGTTTCGCTTTTCACATCCCCCGCCAGGCTTACCGCCTGGCCCCCCTCATGGCGGATCTCCTCCACCAGCAGATCCAGCTCGGGCTGGCGGCGGGCGCCGACGACGATGCTGGCCCCCTCCCGGGCAAACAGGATGGCGCTGGCGCGGCCGATACCGGAGCTGGCGCCGGTGATGATGGCGACCTTGTTGGACAGTGATGACATGGCAGTTCCCTCGCAGGTGTGTTGTGCGCCAGCTAAGTGGCGCACAGTGTTGGCAGTGGGTTGAAACCTCAATGGGTTCGACCCCACGATGGTTCGGCTCCACTATGGCAACAGGCCCTCGCAGAGACGACCCGGATCTTGCTCTCTTTGCCCCCATGCCGCTTTGCTGCGCGCTGATACCGGTCCTTGCGGCAACAAAACAGGGGATCTTCGGCCGTCATTCTCTATAATGCCCCCTCATTTTTTGACTGCCGGTTTGACTGCTGGGCCAACTACCGGCAGCGCCGCTGGCCGCGAGCCGGCCACCCCGATAGAGACGATGTCATGCATACCCTGGAACAGCTGCGCGCAGGTAAACTCTGCGGCGCCCGCCACCTCAAACTCGCCGAAAACCTGACGGTGTTCCCACCCGAGATCTTTAGTCTCAAAGAGACGCTGGAGGTGCTGGATCTCACCGGTAACCAGTTGAGTCGGCTGCCTGACGAGCTGGCCGAGTTCAGCAAGCTGCGCATCATTTTCTGCTCCGAGAACCGCTTTACCGAGCTGCCCGAGGTGCTGGGGCGCTGTCCGGCGCTCACCATGGTGGGCTTCAAAGCCAACAAGATCGCCACTGTGCCCGCCGCGTCGCTGCCGGCGGGGCTGCGCTGGTTGATCCTGACCGACAACGCGGTGGAGCAGCTGCCCGATGAGCTGGGTCAGTGCGGCGCCCTGCAAAAGCTGATGCTCTCGGGCAATCGCCTGCGCGAGTTGCCGGTGGCCCTTGCCAACTGCCAGCGTCTGGAGCTGGTGCGCATCGCCGCCAACCGGCTCGACGCGCTGCCGGATTGGCTGGCGAGGCTGCCGCGTCTTGCCTGGTTGGCGTATGCGGGCAACCTCTTCAGCGACAAGCAGGAGCAGCGGCTGGGTCAGTGCGCCTCGGTAGCCGACATTCCGTGGGCTGCGCTGACGGTGGGCGAGCTGCTGGGGCAGGGGGCATCCGGTGTCATCCATCGCGCCGAGCTGGCCACACCGGCAGGGCCGCGGGCGGTGGCGGTCAAATGCTTCAAGGGGGCCGTGACCAGTGATGGGCTGCCCCGCTGTGAGCTGGCGGTGTCGCTGGCGGCTGGTCGTCATCCCCATCTGGTCGGGGTCGAGGGGCGGGTGGGCGATCACCCCTCCGGCATTCCGGCGCTGGTGATGGCGCTGATAGACCCTGATTTTATCAACCTGGCGGGACCGCCGAGCCTGGACTCCTGCACTCGCGACATCTATCAAGCCGATGCCCGCTTTACCCCGGCTGCGTTGCTGACCATGGCGCAGGGGGTGGCGAGCGCCGCGCTGCATCTGCACGGGCGCGGCATCCTGCACGGCGATCTCTACGCCCACAACATGCTGTACGCCTCACAAGGGGAGGGCCGGCTGCTGCTCGGGGATTTCGGCGCCGCCTCCTGTTATGAGCGAACCGATGGTGAGCTGGCCGGCTTGCTGGAGCGCCTGGAAGTGAGAGCCTTCGGCTGCCTGTTGGAAGAGCTGCTGGCCCGCTGTGCTCCCCGTGATGACAGGCTGGATGTCCTGCATGTGCTGGTGTATGACTGTCTTGCCGAGGTGGTGGCGGCGCGCCCCGACTTTGCCGAGATTGCGGCCAGGCTGGCTGCGGTGGCGCCGGTCATCTGCGCCGAGCCAGTTTTGCTGTGATCCGACTCGCCCTGCCGTCGCTGTAGTAGCAGGCGCAAAGCAGGCGAAAAAGAGCCGGAGTGGATGACAAAAAGATGTCAAAAGGGGGCCTTCGGGCCCTTTTTTGTTTTGTTCCGCTTTTTTGGGCAAAAGTTGTGGCTGCCGCCTTGTTGGTGCTTGCGTGCAGCGGGCTAAGTTGTGATATTGAGGCATCTTTACATGACAGGGGTTACCGGATGGAAGCGGCATTTTGGCATCAGCGTTGGGAAGAGAACCGGATCGGCTTTCATCAGGCGGATTTCAATCGCTGGCTGCAATCCTGGTGGTCGGCCCAGCAGCAGGGCGAACCCGTGCTGGTGCCCCTGTGCGGCAAGTCCCGCGACATGCTCTGGCTGAGCGGGCAGGGCCATCCGGTCGACGGGTTCGAGCTCTCGTCCGTCGCCATCAACAGCTTTTTCAGCGAGAACAAGCTGAGCGACACGGTGAGTGCCGAGGGGCCCTATCAATGCCATCAGCACGACAGCCTGCGCATCTATGAGGGGGATTTTTTCGCCGCCCCCGAACTTGGCCGCCGCTATCGGCTGGCCTATGACAGGGCGGCCCTCATCGCGCTGCCGACCGCCATGCGCCGTCAATATGCCGAGCTGATGAGCCGACTTATCGAGGCGGGTGGCCAGGTCCTGCTGGTGACTCTGGAATATCAGCCGGAGCAGCAGCGCCAGCCGCCGTTCTCGGTGGGGGAGATGGAGGTGCGCACCCTGTTCGAGCGCCACTTCCAGGTCGAGGTGCTGGGGCGAGCGGCCGAGCTCGATCACCCCAGGGTGCTGTCGGGCCAGCTCTCCTACTTCGACGAGGTGGCCTACCGGCTGGTGCGCCGTCCAGAGGCTTGACCAAAAGCGTGAGCTGAGGCGATAAAATTCGCCATAAAACTGCAGCTGGTTGACTCTTTATTACCTCCTTTGACATAGATCAACGTGACAAGGGAGGGGAGTGCCTAAGATGAGCCTGTTTCTCAATCACTGTTGTCATCGGCAGGCGCGCTCTGGTTTGGGACTGCCCGCCGACCATCAACTCAGTGTCTGATTTTCACGCTCATGTTCACTTTTGGCGGCTCTGGTCGCAATTGATTATGGTTTTTCCAGCCGACCCCACGGGGTCGGCTTTTTATTGGCTGCAAGAAGGGGAACAGGCGGCCTGATCAGGCCTCGAAGGTGGCGGCATTGAGCCGGAACGCGCGGGGGTCGTCGATGAACTGGCCGGTGATGCGCTCGTCGTGCTCGTGGCCCTGGCCATAGCTGCAGAGGATCAGCCGATCCGACGTTCTCGATCTCAGCTGGGTGATAAAGCGCACCAGATCGGCGCGGCTCAGGTTGCCCACCTCCTCGCACACCCTCTCGCGCTGATCAAAGCCGAGATCCTTGTTGCCGATGCTGACCCAAAGCCGCTGGCCGCGACTGCGCAGGTTGGCATCCCGCTCGCTCAGCTGGGCCTGCAGGCCCGCCTTGCTGTCCTGCCACTGGCGGGCGGTGAGCTCGAGCATGGCCAGCGGAAACAGGTCGATGAACTCCTCCACCGCATCCAGCAGGATCTGCGGCCCGGCCACCGGCGACTGGATGTAGAAGATGAGGCCGGGATGGCGGTTGAGGGGCAGATTGCCGGCCCCCACCACGTAACCGAGCTGCTGACGGGTGCGCAGCTCGTGAAAGAAGGTGGAGGACATGATGTGGTTGGCCAGGGTGAAGCAGGCCAGATCCCGCGCCCGGGTGGTGCGCGACTGGTAGTAGACCAGCAGGGCCGAGTCTTCATGCTCGCAGCCCTGTTCGCGAATGAGGGTGCCCCTGTCCTGAATGGAGATGAGCGGGCGACGGGTCTCGGCACTGGGCTGGCTGTTGACGCCGAGGTGGCTCTCCAGCAGGGCGGCAAGCTCGAGGGCCTCGGCGGCGGTCCAGTCGCCGTGCACCAGGGTCTCTACGTGCACCTCGGCAAAGAGGCTGGCCACGAAGGCAGGCATCTCGCCCAGCTCGACGCTGCGCAGGTGGCGCAGCAACTGCTCGAACGGGGGGTTGTTGGGCTGCAGCAGGCTGGTGAGCTGGTTGAACAGCTGGGAGATGGGGCGCGCCTTGGACTGGTTGTCCCAGTTGCGAATGAGCTGCTCTTTGATTTCGGCAAAGCGGGCCGGATCCGGGTAACCCAGAGTACGGTTGCCGAGGATCATGTCGAGCAGCAACGGCTGCTTGTCGGCAAAGCCGCTCAGGTTGATGGTAAAGCCGCCCTGGTGGGCATAAATCTGGTAACCGAGCCCCGCCAGCTCCGCCGGGTAGGTGAGGGCGTTGAGGTGGTCGGTGAGCAGCTCTACCGCGAGGCGTGCCATGGCGATGTGGCGCGGGCTCTTGACCGCATGCTCGCTGTCGATGGAGATGTAGAGGTTGCCCTTGGGCACGCTGAACTGATGCTCGTGCAGGTGCCAGAGCCGAAAGCCGGGCCGATCAATGAGGCAGGCGGGCATGTCTGCGGTGAGCTCGGGCGTGCGCACGTCGAGCCGGTTGCTGATAAAAGGGTTGGGCAGCGGCAGGGCCAGCGCCGGATCCGGTTCGCTCTGCTGCCAGCGGATCTTCTCCGCCTCGGTGATGGTGGCCACGCTGTAGGGGGTCTGATACCAGCGGGCCAGCCGGTCCGTGCCGAGCTCCGGCGCCGTGATGGTCAGGCGCAGGTTGTGGGGGGTGAGCTTGGCAAGCAGGCGACGAATGAGCGGCTCGTCGTATGCGCGCATCATGTAGTCGCCGTAGAGCAGGTCATCGGGAGCATAGCTGAACAGGTTCAACACCAGCCCGGAGACGGTGTCGAGCGCCCGGCCCCGCTCCTGAAAGCGGAAGGCGGATTCAAGCACGGTGCGCTTCTCTTCATAGCGCCAGGCTTCCACCCCGCCGCGCTCGATGAGCTTCAAGTAGCCGAACAGGGCCGCCACTATCTCGTTGACGTGTTCAAGCCCGAGCGGGGTCAGCCCGAAGTTGACGCCAAAATCCTTGAAGTTGGCGCCGCTGATGCCGCCGCCGGCGGAGAGCTGATTGACCCAGCCCTTCGCCTTGAGCAGGGAGAGCAGGCTGCCGTCCCCTTCGTAGCCGATGAGGTGGCTCAGGAAGGTGAGGGGTTTCTTGTCGTAATACTCATCCACGTTGGGCAACGGGAAGGTGAGCGCGAGCTTGCGGGTCTCCTTGACCGGGTTGATCTCGATGCGAATGCCCAGGTCATCGAGCCGGTAGAGGGGCATCTCGAGGGTTGGCGTTCCCAAATTGCGATTCAAAATGGGAGCGAAAAAGCGATCGCACCAGCCGAGCTGGGTCTCGATGGTGGCTGGCGAGATCATCACCAGCGCCATGCGATCCGCGCTGTAGTGGGTTTCGTAAAACCGGATGAGGTCGGAGCGCAGATCCCGACCGGGCAGATCGGCCAGGGTATCCAGATTGCCCACCGAGAATTTGGCGAAGGGGTGGGCGGGATTGACCGTCTCCTTATGCACCTGGTAGCTGCGGCGCACGTCGTCCTGCAGCTTGAGGCGGTATTCGGAGTCGACCGCGTTGCGCTCCTTGTCCACCCACTCGGGATCGAAGGTGGGGCAGATGAAGAACTGGGAGAAGCGATCCAGCCCGGCCTCGAAGAAGCCGTTGTCGATCTCGAAGAAGAAGTTGGTGAACTCGGTGCCGGTCCAGGCGTTGTTGCTGCCGCCATGACGGCTCATAAATTGCTGGTATTCACCAGGTTTGGGATAGGTGCAGGTGCCAAGGAACAGCATATGCTCAAGGAAATGAGCCATCCCCTGCCGGTCCGCCGGATCGTCGAAGTGGCCGGTGTTGACGGCCAGGGAGGCGGCAGACTTGTCGGTGTCGGGATCGCAGATCAACAAGACCCTGAGCCGGTTTGCCAGCTCCAGATAGTGGTACTGCCGATGGTCGTTGGGACTGGCATATGGGCTCATTGGCGCGTGACTCTTGTTGGATTTATTTGAATTTAAACATGATTATCGACCCCGCTACCCGGTGAGGCAAACCCTTTTCTGAGAGGTAGCGCAATTGTTTCCCCCGGCATGGCGGGGTAAGATCCCCCCGCTATCAAAACAGGCCCGTTGGGCGAGGTTGTAATGAAAATCTACATCATGCGTCATGGCCAGGCTGGCATGAATGCGAAAACAGATGAACAGCGTCCACTGACCGAGCAGGGAATCGAAGAGTCCATCCACATGGCCCGCTGGCTGGCCCCCCAGCTTGGCGACAAGCTGGATCGGGTGATCCACAGCAACTATCTGCGCGCCAAACAAACCTGGCAGAGCATATGCAGTGAATTACCCAAGGCAGGGGCCATCGAAGAGAGCGGTGACATCACCCCCTATGGCGATCCGGCCTTCGTGGCGAGTTACCTCACTGCGCTGGCGGCCAAGCACGACAGCATCCTGATGGTGAGCCACCTGCCGCTGGTGGGCTATCTGGTGCAGAGCCTCTGTCCGGCGGCCGGTGCCCCCATGTTTGCCACCTCAGGTCTGGCCTGTATCGAGTGGCAAGATGGCAAGGGGGTCTTGCTCTGGTTGGAAGGACCACATACAATACGCTAAAAGTTAATAAAAAGTTATAGATTGGTTTTTTGGGGAAGAGAGTCGCGATTTTTCCGGATTTTTATACAGAATTTACGGAATTATTTCGCAGAAGCTGCTGTCATACGGATACAACTGCAAGAGGTTGCAAACGATGAGAGTGTTCAAGAAGTACCTGCCGCTGATGGTGGCAAAACATGTCAAAACCTTCTTCAAGGGGCGGATTTACATCCACGGCAGAGGACGCTTTGACTTCCAGTCCGGCCTGCTGATGATGCCCACGTCGGCGGACATTCCCCACCGCCAGACCGTGGTCGAGGTCAACGAGTTGATCTCGAGACTGCACATGGATGCGGCGTGATTGCTTCGTCACCTCGCTGATCCGCGTCATGCCCGCCACCGTGCGGGCATGATTGTTTTTGGGCTCCCTCCGGCCTATTCAGCGCTGTTCGAACCCCCTTTATGTCAGCCAATTCTGCCTTGGCGGCGCGGCGCTTGCTAATCCTGTTGACCCCCCTATACTGCCGCCAGAAATACCCGCTGCTTTTTTCTGGATATAGCGATGCCACTTGCCTTCTTGTTTCCCTTCTCCTGCATGGCCATCTGGGCCGGCAACGCCATCGTCAGCAAACTGGCGGTGGGCGTGCTCTCGCCGGCGGCGCTGGCCTGGTCGCGCTGGATGGTGGCCGCCATCATCTTGACGCCGTTCCTTGCGCACCGGGCCTGGCGGGATCGCGCCAAGCTGCGCGCCGGCTTCTATCAGCTGGCTGCGCTGGCCCTGCTCGGCATGGTGCTCAACCAGACCTTTGGCTATTACGCGGCGCAGACCCTGGGAGCCACCGAGATTGGCCTGATGATGGGGCTGACTCCGCTGATGACGGTGCTGCTCAGCATCTGGTTGCTGCGCGAGCGTCCCACTTGGGGGGCGCTGCTTGGCGGCGTCATCTCCATCCTGGGGCTGGCGATCTTGCTGGGGCAGGGGGATCCCGCCCGCCTCTTTACCCAGGGCATCCACATCGGCTCCGTCTACATGTTGCTGTCGGCGGGTACCTATGCGCTCTACAGCGTGTTGCTCAAGAAGTGGGATCTGGGGCTCGACAACTGGTCCATGCTCTACGGCCAGGTGCTCTGCAGCCTGCTGTTCCTCACCCCGTTCTACCTGCTGGTGGATGGGCAGTGGCCGGACGGCCGGGCACTCTGGCTGATCCTCTATGCGGGGATCCCAACCTCGGCCTTGTCGCCCTGGCTGTGGATGCAGGGCATCGCCCTGCTCGGGGCAAGCCGCACCGCCATCTTCATGAACCTGCTGCCGGTGATGACCGCCGCTCTGGCCATCAGCTGGCTCGGCGAGAGATTGACCAGTTATCATCTGATCGGTGGTGGCATGACCCTGTTTGGGGTGCTGCTGGCCCAGTTGCTGGTGCAGCCTGTGGTGCTGCGCCGGCGCAGGGTGGCGTTGGCCGCCTGCCGGGACGAGTGAGAAAAAAGACCGCCGAAAGGCGGTCTTTTTGTCTGCGGGGTAGCGAACCTTATTGCGCGGTCAGATAGAGGTCTTTCGAGTAGACCAGATCCTGCGGGTTCTGATAGGGGTAACCCTTGATGTTGGGTTTGAGCAGGCGGGACTTGACGTAGAAATAGACCGGGGCGATGGGCGCTTCTGCATCGATCAGGGCCTCGGCCTGCTGATAGAGCTGGTTGCGTTCGGCCGGATCCCTGGCGTCATGGGCCTTGGCCAGCAGGGCATCATACTGCTTGTTGAACCACTTGCCGCTGTTGGCGCTGCTGCTGGAGGTCATGATGTCGAGGAAGGTGGAGGCATCGTTGTAATCCCCGTTCCAGGCGTAGCGGCTGACCCCGAAGTCCCCTTCGTTGAGGGCCGACACCATGGTCTTCCACTCCATGTTGTTGAGCTTGGCCTGCACTCCTAGGTTGTGCTTCCACATGGAGGAGATGGCCAAGGCTATCTTCTTGTGCCCTTCGTTGGTGTTGTAGAGGATGTCCACAGCCAGCGGCTTGCCCGGGCCATAACCCGCTTCGGCGAGCAGCGCCTTGGCCTGCTTGATCCGCTCCTCCTTGCTCATCTGCTCGCTGGCCGGTCGCTTGAGCTCGAAGCCGTCCACTATGGGCGGCGTCAGGCTGAAGGCGGAGATCTGGCCCTGCCCCAGGATCTTCTCGGTGATGGTGTCCCGGTCGATGGCCAGGGAGAGCGCCTTGCGCACCTTGGGGTTGTCGAACGGTTTGCGCTGGGAGTTGAACACGTAGTAGTAGGTGGCCAGGGTCGGCACGCTCACCAGCTCCTGCGGGCTCTGCTGCTTAAGCTGCTTGTACTGCTCGAGCGGATAGCTGGTGTAGTGCAGCTCGCCGGCGCGATAGCGGTTGTAGGCGGCAGTGTCGGAGACGATCTCCAGATAGAACACCTTGTTCAGCACCGTATGCTGGTTGTCCCAGTAATGGGGGTTGCGCTCGGAGATGAGACGCTCGTTGGGGGTCCACTCCTTGAGCACGAAGGCCCCGTTGGAGACGATGTTGCCCGGTTTGACCCACTCATGACCGAACTTCTCGATGGTCGCCCTCGGCGCCGGGAAGGTGGTGTAGTGGGAGAGGGTCTTCAGGAAGAAGGGCACCGGGTTTTTCAAGGTGATCTGCAGGGTATGGGCATCGAGCGCCTTGATGCCCAGCGTATCCGGGCTCTGCTTGCCCTGAATGACCTCGGCGGCATTGGTGACGCCGGTCAGCTCGATGAACCAGGCGTAGTTGGAGGCATTCTTGGGGTCCGCCGCCCGCTGCCAGCCATAGACGTAATCGGCCGCCGTCACCGGTTCGCCGTTGGACCATTTGGCATCGGGTCTGAGCTTGAAGGTGTAGACGGTGCCCGTGGGGTCGAGCTCGTAGCCAAGGGCGCCGGCAGGCTGCAACTTGCCGTCCCCGTCCAGGGTGTAGAGTCCCTCGAACAGGTCGTTGACGATTTCGCTGCCCGCGCTCTCTTCCACCATCTGGGGGTCGATGGAGGCGGGTTCGGTACCTATGTTGCGGATGAAGGTTTGCTGTTCTGCCGGCAGCAACTGGGTACCGGCCGGTACCTGGGCTGCCATGGCGGGGAGTGCGAACAGGGCGGCAACCGTGCCGGCAATGAGTGTCCTTTTCATTGAATATCCTTATGTTTTTTTGCTTCCAAAGCCGGGCCAGTGTGCGGGATTGATGGCGAGATCTCAAGAGGCAGGCAGGTCCCCCATGGCATGCGTCCCAGATAGGGGGCATGGCGGGGATCTTGCCATCCTCATGGCGACATATTCGTGAGTTTTTGCCACGAATTAACATCGAAAAAGTTACCGATTGAAACCAGTTTGAGGGCGGTTTAGGGCGAAAAAGGTGGGGGAGATGTGCGTTTATTCAGCGGCTTAATTCGCTGCAAAAACAAAAAACAGGCGTTACATTAGGTTACAAAACAAGGCTGCCGAGGATCGGCACTTTTTTTGTCTATGCGTGCAAACGTTTTCAAAGCCAACGGAAACGATCTTAAAGGAACAATAATGCGAAACATGATCACCATGGGCGAGTTCATCGTCAAAAAGCAGGCGGATTATCCCACCGCGACCGGCGAGCTGACCTCGCTGCTCAGCTCCATCCGCCTGGCCGCCAAGGTGGTGAACCGGGAGATCAACAAGGCGGGGCTGGCGGACATCATCGGCTCCATGGGCGCTGAAAACGTGCAGGGCGAGGTGCAGCAGAAGCTGGACGTCTACGCCAACGAGCGCTTCAAGGCGGCGCTGGAAGCCCGTGGTGAAGTGTGCGGCATGGCCTCCGAAGAGGAGGAAGACTTCGTCTCCTTCGATTCCGAGCTCTCCCGTCACTCCAAGTACGTGGTATTGATCGACCCCCTTGATGGCTCCTCCAACATCGACGTCAACGTCTCCGTCGGCACCATCTTCTCCATCTACCGCCGGGTCAGCAAGCCGGGTGCCGGCGTCACTCTGGAAGACTTCCTGCAGCCGGGCAACCGCCAGGTCGCCGCCGGTTACGTGGTCTACGGCTCCTCGACCATGCTGGTCTATACCACCGGCTTTGGCGTCAACGGTTTTACCTACGACCCCTCCATCGGCTGCTTCTGCCTCTCCCACGAGAACATCCGCATTCCGGAGGAGGGCAAGATCTACTCCATCAACGAGGGCAACTACATCAAGTTCCCGGACGGGGTGAAGAAGTACCTCAAATATTGTCAGGAGCGGGACGAGGCGACCCACAGACCCTATACCTCCCGCTACATCGGCTCGCTGGTCTCCGATTTTCACCGCAACCTGCTCAAGGGCGGCATCTACATCTATCCGTCCGGCACCAACTCGCCGAACGGCAAGCTGCGCCTGCTCTATGAGTGCAACCCCATGGCGTTCCTGGTGGAGCAGGCCGGTGGCAAGGCATCAGACGGCTTTGGCCGGATCATGGACATCCAGCCCACCGCGTTGCACCAGCGTACCCCCTATTTCGTGGGTTCCACCAAGATGGTGGATCGGGCCGAGGCCTTCATGCGCGAGTTCTCTTCCCATGAGGATCCGGCTAATCAGGGTTGATCGTCAGAGGTGTAGGTTGGTGCTGAGCGCAGCGAAGCCCAACGTTTACCGGTGCGATTCCCTCTCCCTCTGGGAGAGGGCAGGGTGATGGGAATGGTTTTCACTGCCCCCCTCATCCCCGACCCTTCTCCCACAAGGGGAGAAGGGAGACGCTCGTCACCAGCCAACATAAACAAAACGGGAGCCACAGTGGCTCCCGTTTTGTTTCGCTTTCCGCCTACAGGCTGTTGTTGGCCAGATCCGCCAGCAAGCCGTCCACCAGCTTGAGGCGCATGGCCCTGTCCTGGGTCGGCACCTGGAAGCGCAACCGGGTCGGCCCGTCCATCTTGTAGATGCGCGGCTGCTCGGAGAGCAGCTTGACCAGATAGGCAGGGTTGACCCTGGTCTCCTGGGTAAAGTCCAGATAGCCGCCGCGCTCGCTCATCTCCACCCGGCGAATGCCCAGCGCCGTGGTGCGCTGGCGGAAGGCGGCCAGCTCCAGCAGGGTTTTGGTCGGCTCCGGCAACAGGCCGAAGCGATCGATCAGCTCTACTTTCAGTTCGCGCAGCTCCTGCTCGTCCACCGCGCTGGCGATCCGCTTGTACATGGAGAGCCGCATGTTGACGTCCGGGATGTAGTCGTCCGGCAACAGCGCCGGCAGGCGCAGCTCCACCTCGGTGTGCTGGCTCATGAGCTGTTCGAGCGACGGCTCCTTGCCCGATTTCAGCGCCTCGACCGCCTGCTCCAGCATCTCCATGTAGAGGGTGAAGCCGACCGATTCAATCTGGCCGCTCTGATCGTCGCCGAGCAGTTCGCCGGCGCCGCGGATCTCCAGATCGTGGGTGGCCAGCGCAAAGCCGGCGCCGAGATCTTCAAGGGACGCAATGGCCTCCAGCCGCTTGACCGCATCCTTGGTCATCAGCTTGGGATGGGGGGTGAGCAGGTAGGCATAGGCCTGGTGGTGGGAGCGACCAACCCGACCCCGCAGCTGGTGCAGCTGGGCCAGACCGAGATGATCTGCCCGGTCCATGATGATGGTGTTGGCGCTCGGCACGTCGATGCCGGTCTCGATGATGGTGGTGCAGACCAGCAGGTTGAAGCGCTGGTGGTAGAAGTCCGACATCACCCGCTCGAGCTCACGCTCGCGCATCTGGCCGTGGGCGATGCCGATGCGCGCCTCCGGCACCAGCTCGGCAAGATCCGCCGCACACTTCTCGATGCTCTCCACGTCGTTGTGCAGGTAGTAGACCTGGCCGCCGCGCTTCAACTCCCGCAGCACCGCCTCGCGGGTGACCGCCGGCTCCTGCTGGCGCACGAAGGTCTTGATGGCGAGCCGCTTGGCGGGCGGGGTGGCGATGATGGAGAGATCCCGCATGCCCGACATCGCCATGTTGAGGGTACGCGGAATGGGGGTGGCGGTGAGGGTGAGGATGTCCACATCGGCCCGCAGCGCCTTGATCTTCTCCTTCTGGCGCACCCCGAAGCGATGTTCCTCGTCGACGATGAGCAGCCCCAGATCCTTGAAGGTGAGCTCGGCGCCCAGCAGCTTGTGGGTGCCGATGATGATGTCGACCTTGCCCTCGGCCAGCTCTTTCATCACCGCAGTCTGCTCCTTGGCGGAGCGGAAGCGGCTCAGTACCTCGACCCGCACCGGCCAGTTGGCGAAGCGGTCGCGGAAGTTGTCGTAGTGCTGCTGGGCGAGCAGGGTGGTGGGCACCAGCACGGCCACCTGCTTGCCGCCGTGCACTGCCACAAACGCCGCCCGCATCGCCACCTCGGTCTTGCCGAAGCCCACGTCGCCGCACACCAGCCGATCCATGCTCTTGGCCTGACACATGTCGCCGAGCACCGCATTGATGGCGTTGAGCTGATCATCGGTCTCCTCGAACGGGAAGCCGGCGGCAAACTGGCGATAGGCCTCGCGGTCGTGTTTGAAGGCAAAGCCGTGACGGGCCGCCCGCATGGCATAGACATCCAGCAGTTCGGCCGCCACGTCGCGCACCTTTTCGGCCGCCTTGCGCCGGGCCTTGACCCAGGCCTCGCCGCCAAGCTTGTGGCTGGGCGGGTTGTCCGAGCCGGTATAACGGCTGATCAGGTGCAAACTGGTGACCGGCACGAACAGCTTGTCGCCGCCGGCATATTCCAGGGTCAGAAACTCGGTGGGCAGGCCGCCGGCATCGATGGTTTCCAGCCCCAGATAGCGGCCGACCCCGTGATCCAGGTGCACCACCGGCTGACCCTGGGTCAGCTCGCCGAGGTTGCGGATCACCGCATCGGAGCTCAGGTTCTTGCTCTTCTCCCGTTGCCGTTTGCTGCGGATCTTGCCACCCAGCAGTTCGGTCTCGGTGATGAGCGCCAGCTCCTCTTGCCCCGGCTCTCGCAGCAAGAAGCCGCGCTCGAGCGGTGCCACCAGCAGGCCGTGACGGGCCTTGCTGGTGATGAAGGCGTCCAGTGACGCGAACTCCTTGGGCTGCAGCGCGATGCGGGCCAGCAGATCGCCCAGCACCTCGCGCCGCCCCTCGGACTCCACCGCAAACAGGGTGCGGCCGGCAAAACCTTGCAGGAACTGGTTGAGCGCCAGCAGCGGCTGCTCCTTGCTGTGATCGAGCTGCAGCTCGGGCAGCGCCGAGATGGGCAGGTCGTGCTGGCCCGCATCACCGGCGGTGGGTGCTTCCTGCAACCGTACGGCCGCGTACTGGCCGAGCGCCGCAAACAGTTGCTCCACCGGCAGATAGATCTGCTGGGGGGGCAGCAGGGGACGGGTATTGTCCCAGCGCCTGTCCTCGTAGCGTTGAGCAATGTCGTTCCAGAAGCGCTGGGCGGCGGGGTAGATCTCCCCCACGGTCAGCAGCAGGGTGTTCTCTGGCAGGTGGTCAAACAGGTTGGCGGTCTGCTGGAAAAAGAGCGGCAGATAGTACTCGATGCCGGCGGGCCAGCGCCCCTTGCTCACCTCCTGATAGACGGAGCCCTCGGCGCGGGAGATCTCGAACTGCTCGCGATACTGGCCGCGAAACAGCTCGATGGCTCCCTCGTCGGTGGGAAACTCCCGGGCTGGCAACAGGCTGACGCTCTTGACCGGCTCGCTGGAGCGCTGGGTCTCGGGGTCGAACGGGCGGATGGAGTCCACCTCGTCGTCGAAGAAGTCGATGCGATAGGGGCTGCTGCTGCCCATGGGGAAGAGATCGAGCAGGGAGCCGCGGGCGGCAAATTCGCCGTGTTCCAGCACCTGCTCCACCGCCACATAGCCCGCCTCGGCGAGGCGCGCGCGCAGCTGCTGCAGATTGAGGCGCTGGCCGCTTTTCACCATCAGGCTGTACTTGTCGAGATAGACCCGGGGCGCCGTGCGCAGCATCAGGGTGGAGATGGGCACGATCAGCACGCCGCTGCTCATCTGCGGCAGCTTGTAGAGGGTCTCGAGTCGCTGGGAGATGATGTCCTGATGGGGAGAGAAGGTGTCGTAGGGCAGGGTCTCCCAATCCGGGAACAGCAGCACCGGACAGCCCGTGTCGGCCAGCAGGTATTGCAGTTCCTGTTCGAGGCGCAGGGCGCTCGGGGTATCGGCGGTCACCAGCAGGACGGGGCGATGAGCCTCCTGGGTGAGGCGGGCGGCCATCAGCGAGAGGCTGCTGCCTGTCAGCTGGCCGAGCGTTAACTTTTGGCCCGCCTTGGCGGGCAAGGCGGGAAGCTTCATTGGCATCATTCGATTCTTTTAACGTTGACGGTCTTGCGCACGAAGTTTGAGTTGTTTGGACTGGATATGCAGGCTGGCACGCACCAGCAGTTCGCGGTCATCCTCGCGGATCCGCACATAGTCGAGCATCACGTGGGTGCCATGCTCGCTCGGTTCCAGCTGCTTGACCTGGCCGTAGCAGTAGATGGCGGAGGCCTCTTCGCGCAGGAAAATCTTGAGCCGCACTATCTGGTGCAGGTGCGGCACCTCGCCGTGGCCCTGGCGCGGATGCAGGTAGGTCAGCTGGCCGGCGCCAAAGCGCAGGGTGTGGAAGCGATGTTCCGGGTGATCCTGCACCGACAGCACATAGCCCATGATCATGTCGATCTTGCGCGACTGCTGGTTGATGATCTCCACCAGATCGTGCATCGAATCGTTCTGATTGCGGATCAGGCGGCTGGTCACCATGTCGATGGAGGTAATGGCGGAGGCGATGCGAAACGGTTCGGGCAGCTCGGCCTCCAGTGCTTCCAGCGAGGGCAGATGAAAGTCACCGGGCATGGGGATCACATTGACCGGTGTGGCATGGGTGACACTGAAGAACTGTTCCTGCATGGAGGCTATCCCTTGTTGTCATAGACGGTTTCCCTTTATTATCCGGTATCTTATTTTGTTGGCAATGTAGATATCCTTGAAGACTGGACTTTTTCAGCCACTGTCGCTGGCCATCGGCCTGCGTTATGCAGGCTCGCGACGCAGCAATCGCTTCGTTTCATTTATCTCCCTGTTTTCCACTTTTGGCATCGCCATCGGGGTCGCCGCCCTGATGGTGGTCATCTCGGTGATGAACGGTTTTGAAGGGCAGCTCAAGGGCCGCATCCTGGGGGTGATCCCCCATGTGGTGGTGACCAGCCCGGCGGGGCGCATCGATGTCGCGCCGCAGGGCCTGCCCGATCTGGCCAGGCTGCCGCACGTGATTGCCCATGCCCCCATGCTCGACAGCGAAGGCATGTTGCAAAGCCCCAGTCAGCTCACCGGCGTCAGCGTGCAGGGCATCGATCCCGCCCAGTGGCCCAAGGACGACATCCTGCACGCCCAGATGCAGATGGGGCGTCTGGACAGCCTGCAGGCCGGCGAATACCACATAGTGCTGGGGCAGGGGGTGGCCAATCGCCTCAAGGTCTCCATGGGCGACCAGGTCCGTCTGATCCTGACCGAAGGCACCCGCTTCACCCCGTTTGGCCGGGTGCCGGCCCAGCGCCTCTTTACCGTCTCCGGCATCTTCGGGGTCGGTGCCGACGTGGACAGCCAGGTCGCCCTGATTGCGCTGGGGGATGCCCAGCGCATGCTGCGGTTGCCTGCGGATCAGGTGGGTGGCATCCGCCTCTGGCTGGATGATCCCTTCGCCGCCGACGAGGTGATCAAGACGGAGCTGCCGGACGGGCTGGAGTGGCAGGACTGGCGCCGCGAGCGCGGCGAGCTGTTCCAGGCGGTGGCCATGGAAAAACGGATGATGGGGTTGATGCTGGTGCTGATCATCGCAGTCGCCACCTTCAACATCCTCTCCGCCCTGGTGATGGTGGTGACCGACAAGGAAGGGGAGGTGGCCATCCTGCGCACCATGGGCATGAGCGAAGCCGGCATCGTCAAGATCTTCATGGTGCTGGGGGCCTCCAGCGGCGTCATCGGCGCCCTGTTCGGCGGTCTGGCGGGACTGGCGCTCTCCATGGGGCTCAACCCCCTGCTCGATGCGGTGGGGCTCAACCTCTACATGACGGCCGGTGGCTCGGGCCTGCCGGTCATCGTCGAACCCACCCAGGTCGTGACCATTTTGCTGGGTGCCGTGCTGCTCAGCTTCAGCGCCACCCTCTACCCGGCGGCCCGTGCGGCCCGGGTCAAACCGGCCGAGGCGCTGCGTTATGAATAATTCATCTTCTGTTGTTACTGGTGCCGGTGTTGCTGCCGGCGCCGGCGTTGTTACAGGTGCAAGTGGAGCCTCCTTTATGAATCAATCCGTCTCCTGCGAGCCGCTGCTGCGCTGTCAGGCCCTCAACCATGTCTACAAAGAGGGCGATCTGGAGACCCAGGTACTCAAGGGCATCGATCTTAGCGTGGCGCCCGGCGAGATGCTGGCGGTGGTGGGCAGCTCGGGCTCCGGCAAGACCACCCTGCTGCACCTGATGGGGGCGCTCGACAACCCCTCCAGCGGCGCCGTGCTGTTCAAGGGGCAGGACATCCATCGCTGGGACAGCCGTACCCAAGCGAAGTTTCGCAATCAGGAGCTGGGTTTTGTGTACCAGTTCCACCACCTGCTCTCCGAGTTCACCGCGCTGGAAAATGCTGCCATGCCGCTGCTGATCGCCGGTGAGTCGGTGAAGAGCGCGACCGACAAGGCGAGCCGGATGCTGGGGCGGGTAGGGCTCTCCCACCGTCTCAACCACCGACCGTCCGAACTCTCCGGTGGTGAGCGCCAGCGGGTGGCCATCGCCCGTGCCCTGGTGAACGAACCCAGCCTGGTGCTGGCGGACGAGCCCACCGGCAACCTGGATCACGCCAGCGCCACCGCCGTCTATGAGCTGCTCTGCGAGCTCAACCGTGAGCTCGGCACCGCGTTCGTGGTGGTGACCCACGATCTCAGCCTGGCAGCCAAGCTCCATCGCCGGGTGACCCTGGTGAGCGGCGTGATGGCGGAGGTCGCCTGATGTTCAAACCGCTGCCCCTGTTTCTGGGCCTGCGTTACAGCCGCTCTCGCCGTCGCAACGGCTTCATCGCCTTTATCTCCGCCTCTTCCCTCATCGGTATCGCCCTCGGGGTGATGGCGCTGATCCTGGGACTCTCCGCCATGAACGGCTTTGAGCGGGAGCTTAAAAACCGGGTGCTCTCCGTGGTGCCTCACGGCGAGCTGATGGGGATGGAGGCACCGCTCCCCAACTGGCCCAAGCTACGGGACTACCTGCTGGCCCAGCCCGGAGTGGAGGCTGCCGCCCCGGTGATCCGGCTCGACGGCCTGCTGGAGCACGGCAGTGCCCTCAAGGGACTGCAGGTGCGCGCCGTGCTGCCGGAGCTCGAGGCCAATCTGTCTGACGCGGGCAACTACATGACGGGCCGCGGTCTGCGCGAGCTGGAAGCCGGCGAGCACGGCCTCATCCTCGGCAAGACCATCGCCGACAAGCTGGGGGTCAAGATAGGGGACACTGTCACCCTGCTGCTGCCTCAGGGTGGCGATGCCGCCGGCATCAAGAACCCGAAGCGCGAGTCTCTCACCGTGGTGGGGCTGCTCGAGATCGGTGGCCAGCTCGATGGGGTGCTCGGCTTCATGCATCTGGCGGATGCCCAGGCCATCACCGGCATGGGCAGCGCGGTGGAGGGCTTCAGCCTCAAGGTGAACGACGTGCTCAAGGCGCAGTCCATCACGGTGGCAGCCGCCCAGAAGTTCCCGCACTACGTCTACATCAGCAGCTGGATGAGCCGCCAGGGTTATCTCTATCAGGACATCCAGATGGTGCGCACCGTGATGTACGTGGTGATGCTGATGGTGGTGGCGGTGGCCTGTTTCAACATCGTCTCCACCCTGGTGATGGCGGTGAACGAGAAGCGCAGCGAGATCGCCATCTTGAAGACCATGGGGGCGAGCCCGGGTCAGATCCGGCTCACCTTCGTCATTCAGGGGATGGTGAACGGGGTGGCGGGTGCCTTGCTCGGCGCCCTGCTGGGCGGCCTGCTCTCCAGCAAGCTGACCCAGATCCTGGGTGTCATCGAGAAGCTCATTGGCCATCGCTTCCTCAACCCGGACATCTACTTCATCGACTTCCTGCCGACCGAGCTGCACATGCAGGACTTGCTCATCGTGACTGGCGCCGCCATCCTGATGAGCCTGCTGGCCACCCTCTACCCCGCCTGGCGGGCGAGCGGGCTGGTGCCGTCGCGCGAGTTGGGGCACTGATAGGCGGCATCTTGTCTGCTGATAAAAACGAAGGGCCCACCGGTGCAAACCGGCGGGCCCTTCGTTTGGGGGATCTGGCTGGTTTAGTGGGCGTTGAGCTCATCCAGCGGCAGCGAGAAGCTCGCCACGAAGATGTCGATGAAGTAGCGCATCTCGTCGCTCATCCGGGCCGCCAGCATCTGCTCGAGGCGCTTGCGCGCCGGCTCGAACTCCCGGTTGCCGGCATTGATCTCTTCCAGGCACTTGGTATAGGCGCAGAGGGTGTCGGCATCCTTCACCAGTTTGGCCAGTTCGCCATCCTGGGCTGCCGAATCGAGCAGCGGGCGAAAATCCTCGACCAGCTCGGGCGGCAACATACCCAGCAGGCGCTGCTCGGCGGCCAGCTCAATCTTCTTGTATTCGCGGGCAATCTCGGGATTGAAGTACTTGACCGGCGTGGGCAGATCGCCGGTCAGCACCTCGCTGCTGTCGTGATAGAGGGCCATGACGGCGGCGCGATCGGCATCCACGTTGCCGCCAAAGAGCCGGTTTTTGATGAGGCCGAGGGCGTGGGCCACCATGGCCACCTGCAGACTGTGCTCTGCGATGTTTTCGGGCTGGATGTTGCGCATCAGCGGCCAGCGATAGATGAGCTTCATGCGGGCGAGATTGGCGAAGAAGTGGCTGGGCAGCATGGATGACCTCGAAGATAACAATGAAAAAGGGCAGACCCTAGTCTGCCCTTTTTTACGGCTAGCGGCATCGCCTTCAGCGAATATAACGGCCGGATTCGGCCTCCTGATTGGTGACGATCATCTGGCCGATGGGGGCCAGGCTGATGAGCGCCAGCTTGAGGTGCTGGATGCCAAACGGGATGCCGACGATGGTGACGAAGCAGGCCAGCGCCGAGGCGATGTGGCCGATGGCTAGCCAGATCCCGATCAGTACGAACCAGATGATGTTGCCAATCAGCCCCATGGTGCCAGTACCCATGTCGCTCAGACCGGTCATGGTCTTGCGGTTGACCGCCTGCTTGCCGAACGGGAAGAAGGTAAAGGTGCCGATGACGAAGCAGGCGCGTCCCCAGGGGATCCCGATGAGGGAGATAAAACAGATCAGCCCGGCCAGCCACCAGGCCAGCCCCATGAAGACGCCTCCCAGTACGAACCAGAGCAGATTGAACAAGAAGCGGAAAAAGGCCATGTCGGTGACTCCAGACTTATCAAGATGGCTGCCACCATAACGAGCGATGGTCATGGACGCAATGGTTGAAGGGGCGGGGTGGACAATTTGGGTCGCAGGGGGTGAAAAGAGACCGTTATGGAGGGATGTGAGGTGAAAAAGTAGGCTCTTGCACGAAAAAAGGTGAGCAAGTGCAAATTCTTGCGGCTTGCGTGCTTGAAGTCGGCTCCGCTATTCCCCATATAAGGGGCAGTTTGGCGGGAATTGTGCCATCCCCTGCCCGGTTGGGGGACGTGTGGCTCGACTCGATCAAAGTGCGCCGCTATAATGTCGCGTCATATTTTCTCATCACAAAGACAGTCGTTGTCTTTATAAACAGGAAGACTCCGGGCTTTGCCCAGGGGCAATAAAGGGTCAGCACGCAGTGCTGAGTTGAACGAGGTAGAAGAATGCAAGTTTCTGTAGAGACAACCCAGGGTCTGGAACGCCGTCTTACCATCACCGTACCGGCCGCTACCGTTGACGCCGCCGTGCGCAAAGAATTGAACGGCCTGGCCAAAACCCGTCGCATCGACGGTTTCCGTCCTGGCAAGGCTCCGGTTGCCATCATCAAGAAGATGTTCGGCGCCATGGCTCATGCTCGCGTTGCTGACGAAATGATGCAGAGCAACTTCATCAAGGCCATCATCGAAAACAAACTGAGCCCGGCCGGTGCCCCGACCATGGATCCGAAAGAGATCCAGGAAGGTCAGGACTTCGAATTCACCGCGACCTTCGAAGTGTACCCCGAGTTTGAAGTGGCTGGCCTTGAGACCATCAAGGTCGAGAAGCCGGTTGCTACCGTGAAGGATGAAGATCTGGCCAACATGATCGACACCCTGCGCAAGCAGCACGCTACCTGGAGTGAAGTGGACACCGCCGCTGCCGATGGCATGCGTGTGACCATGGACTTCGTCGGTTCCATCGACGGTGAAGAGTTCGACGGCGGCAAGGCCGAAGGCTTCAACCTGGTTCTGGGTGCCGGTCGCATGATCCCGGGCTTCGAAGACGCCATCATGGGCAAGAAAGCTGGCGACGAGTTCACCATCGACGTGACCTTCCCGGCTGACTACCACGCTGAAAACCTGAAAGGCAAAGCTGCCAAGTTCGCTTCCAAGCTGAACAAGGTTGAAGAGCAGATCCTGCCTGAGCTGACCGAAGAGTTCGTCAAGCGTTTCGGCATCGAGAGCGGCAACGTTGAAGAGCTGAAAGCCGAAGTGCGCAAGAACATGGAGCGCGAACTGGCTCAAGCCCTGAAAAACAGCGTGAAAGAGCAGGTGCTGAACGGTCTGGTTGAAGCCAACCAGATCGATCTGCCGAAGGCTGCCGTTGCTCAGGAAATCGATGCCCTGCGTCAGCAGGCGCTGCAGCGTTTCGGTGGCTTCCAGGGTGGCAACGCTCCTGAACTGCCGGCCGAGCTGTTCCAGGGGCAGGCCGAGCGTCGTGTACGCGTAGGTCTGCTGCTGGGCGACGTGATCCGTACCAACGAGATCAAGGCTGATGAAGCGCGCGTCAACAGCATCATCGAATCCATGGCCACTGCCTACGAAGATCCGAAGGAAGTGATCGAGTACTACCAGAAGAACGAACAGATGCTGAACGGCGTTCGCAACCTGGCAGTTGAAGATCAAGCCATCGACCTGATCCTGTCCAAGGCCCAGGTGACCGAGAAGGAAGTTGCATTTGACGAAGTGATCAACAAGTCCGGTGCCGCTGCCTAAGAACATTTGACTTAAGGTCAAGACTGTTAAGTATAATGGCTCGTGTGATCTCCACTCGGGCCATTTTATTTTAGGGACAATGCCTTATGTACAAGAACTATAACGATGTGACTGAATCCCCACGCAATGCGCTCATCCCGATGGTGGTAGAGCAAACCGCGAAAGGGGAGCGTTCCTACGACATCTATTCTCGTCTGCTGAAGGAGCGGGTGATCTTCCTGACCGGTCAGGTTGAAGATCACATGGCGAATCTGGTGGTGGCTCAGCTGCTGTTCCTGGAGTCTGAAAATCCGGATCAGGACATCAGCATCTACATCAACTCTCCGGGTGGGGCCGTCACGGCCGGTATGTCCATTTATGACACCATGCAGTTCATCAAGCCGGACGTCAGCACGGTGTGCATGGGGCAGGCCTGCTCCATGGGTGCCTTCCTGCTGGCCGGTGGTGCCAAGGGCAAGCGTTTCTGCCTGCCCAATGCCCGCGTGATGATCCACCAGCCGCTGGG
This sequence comes from Aeromonas sp. S5(2024), assembly GCF_041403025.1. Classification (NCBI taxonomy): domain Bacteria; kingdom Pseudomonadati; phylum Pseudomonadota; class Gammaproteobacteria; order Aeromonadales; family Aeromonadaceae; genus Aeromonas; species Aeromonas sp. S5(2024). Next base: position 221,210 of record NZ_JBGLRI010000002.1, read on the forward strand.
CGGTTTCCAGGGCCAGGCATCTGATATCCAGATCCATGCCCAGGAGATCCTGAAGATCAAGAATACCCTGAACGAGCGTCTGGCCTTCCATACTGGTCAGGACATGGCCACCATCGAGCGTGACACCGACCGTGACAACTTCATGTCGGCCGAGCAGGCCGTGGCTTATGGTCTGGTTGACGGTGTCCTGAGTCGCCGCGGCTGAGCCACGAGCTAGCCCGAACCATCGTCGAGGGCATCATCTGGTTTGATGATGCCCTCAATCGGCAGATCAGGCATGGGCAGGGTGTTCCGGACTGTTGTAAACTCAACAGGACAATCCATCCTCTATTGATAAAACGAGGTTGCTGAATGACAGAAAAACGCAAGGGTGAGGGTGATAAGCTGCTCTACTGCTCTTTTTGCGGCAAAAGCCAGCATGAAGTGCGCAAGCTGATCGCTGGCCCTTCCGTCTACATATGTGATGAGTGTGTCGAGCTGTGCAACGACATCATCCGCGAAGAGATCCGTGAGATCTCGCCCAAGCGCGATGGTAGCGAGCTGCCGACCCCTCATGAAATCCGCGCTCATCTGGATGACTATGTGATCGGGCAGGAGTACGCCAAGAAGGTGCTGGCGGTAGCCGTCTACAACCACTACAAGCGGCTGCGCAGCGGCAGCGAGTCCGGTGGCGTAGAGCTGGGCAAATCCAACATCCTGCTGATCGGCCCGACCGGTAGCGGCAAGACTCTGCTGGCTGAAACTCTGGCTCGTCTGCTGGACGTTCCCTTCACCATGGCCGACGCCACCACCCTGACCGAAGCCGGTTATGTGGGCGAGGACGTGGAGAACATCATCCAGAAGCTGCTGCAGAAGTGCGACTACGACGTAGAGAAGGCCCAGCGTGGCATCGTCTACATCGACGAGATCGACAAGATCTCCCGCAAGTCGGACAACCCCTCCATTACCCGCGACGTGTCCGGGGAAGGGGTGCAGCAGGCCCTGCTCAAGCTGATCGAAGGGACCATCGCTTCCGTGCCGCCGCAAGGTGGTCGCAAGCACCCGCAGCAGGAGTTCTTGCAGGTTGATACCTCCAAGATCCTGTTCATCTGTGGTGGCGCCTTTGCCGGTTTGGACAAGGTGATCGAGCAGCGCTCCGTCAAGGGCACCGGCATCGGTTTTGGTGCCGAGGTCAAGTCCAAGAGCGCCAAGGCGACCTTGAGCGAGAGCTTTGCCAAGGTGGAGCCGGAAGATCTGATCAAATACGGTCTGATCCCCGAGTTCATCGGCCGCCTGCCGGTGGTAGCGACCCTGACCGAGCTGGACGAGGCTGCCCTCATCCAGATCCTGAAAGAGCCGAAGAACGCGCTGACCAAGCAGTATGCCGCGCTGTTCGATCTGGAAGGGGTGGAGCTGGAGTTCCGTGACGACGCGTTGAACGCCATTGCCCGCAAGGCGATGGAGCGTAAAACCGGCGCCCGCGGTCTGCGTTCCATCGTGGAAGCCGTGCTGCTCGATACCATGTATGACCTGCCGTCGCTGGACGGTGTCAGCAAGGTGGTGATCGACGAAACCGTGATCAAGGGGGACTCCGCGCCCTTGATGATCTACGAAAATCCCGAGACCCAGGCCGCTGCATCAGAGTAAATGTCTGATTTTTAATCAAATGAAAGGGGCTTTTTGCCCCTTTCATGCTTTTTGCGGTTTCGGCGATTGAATCTCATCTAAGCGCCCCCATATACTCAGCCAAGCGCTTTGCCAACGGTATAACAAGCCGAGAGGACATATATGAACCTAGAGCGTTCAGAACGCATCGAGATTCCCGTCCTGCCTCTTCGTGACGTGGTGGTTTACCCCCACATGGTCATTCCACTCTTTGTGGGGCGGGAAAAATCCATTCGCTGTCTGGAAGCGGCCATGGAGCAGGACAAGAAAGTTCTGCTGGTGGCCCAGAAGGATGCGTCAACCGATGAGCCGACGGTGGAGGAGATCTTCTCCGTCGGGACAGTGGCCAATATTCTACAGATGCTCAAGCTGCCCGATGGCACCGTCAAGGTGCTGGTGGAAGGGGGCCAGCGTGCCCGTCTTGAGCGGATGATCGACGACCGGGACTTCTTCGTTGGCGAGGCGCAGTACATCGCCTCCAAGGCGATTGAGGAGAAGGACCAGGATGTGCTGGTGCGCTCCGCCATCGGTCAGTTCGAAGGCTATATCAAGCTCAACAAGAAGATCCCGCCCGAGGTGCTCACCTCGATTTCGGCGATCGACGATGCGGCGCGCCTGGCCGATACCATGGCCGCCCACATGCCGCTCAAGCTCGAAGACAAGCAGAAGGTGCTGGAAATCGCCTCCGTGTCCGAGCGCATCGAGTTTCTGATGGCCATGATGGAGTCGGAGATTGACCTGCTGCAGGTCGAGAAACGCATCCGCTCCCGGGTCAAGAAGCAGATGGAGAAGAGCCAGCGCGAGTATTATCTCAACGAGCAGATGAAGGCCATCCAGAAAGAACTGGGTGAGCTGGAAGACAGTCCGGATGAGTTCGAAGCCCTCAATCGCAAGATTGAAGAGGCCGGCATGCCGGAAGATGCCCGTGAGAAGGCGCAGGCCGAGCTCGCCAAGCTGAAGATGATGTCGCCCATGTCGGCCGAGGCCACCGTGGTGCGCAGCTACGTCGACTGGATGGTACAGGTGCCGTGGAAGGCGCGCTCCAAGGTCAAGAAAGACCTGGGCAAGGCGCAAGAGGTGCTGGATGCCGACCACTATGGCTTGGAGAAGGTCAAGGATCGCATTCTCGAGTATCTGGCGGTGCAGGCGCGCGTCAACAAGCTCAAGGGACCGATCCTCTGTCTGGTAGGGCCTCCCGGCGTGGGCAAGACCTCGCTCGGTCAGTCCATCGCCAAGGCCACCGGTCGCAAATATGTGCGCATGGCGCTCGGCGGGGTGCGTGATGAAGCGGAGATCCGTGGTCACCGCCGTACTTATATCGGCTCCATGCCCGGCAAGCTCATCCAGAAGATGGCGAAAGTCGGCGTGAAGAACCCGCTGTTCCTGCTCGATGAAATCGACAAGATGAGCTCGGACATGCGTGGCGATCCCGCCTCAGCCCTGCTGGAAGTGCTGGATCCCGAACAGAACAACAGCTTCAACGATCACTATCTGGAAGTGGATTATGACCTGTCGGACGTGATGTTCGTGGCCACCTCCAACTCCATGAACATCCCGGGTCCGCTGCTGGACCGGATGGAAGTGATCCGCCTCTCCGGTTACACCGAAGATGAGAAGCTCAACATCGCCAAGCAGCATCTGGTCTCCAAGCAGATCCAGCGCAACGGCCTGAAAGAGTCCGAGATCACCATCGAGGATTCCGCTCTGGTCGGGGTGATCCGCTACTACACCCGCGAGGCGGGGGTGCGTAGCCTGGAGCGCGAGATCTCCAAGATTTGTCGCAAGGCAGTCAAGCGCATCCTGCTGGACAAGAGCATCAAGCATGTTCAGGTCAATCAGGCCAACCTCAAGGAGTTCCTCGGGGTGCAGCGCTTTGACTACGGCAAGGCCACCGACCAGAACCAGGTGGGTCAGGTGTGTGGTCTGGCGTGGACCGAGGTGGGGGGCGATCTGCTCACCATCGAGACCACCAACATGCCGGGCAAGGGCAAGCTCACCTACACAGGTTCCCTGGGGGACGTGATGCAGGAGTCCATTCAGGCCGCCATGACGGTGGTACGGGCCCGTGCCGAGAAGCTGCGCATCAATGCCGACTTCTACGAGAAGCGCGATATCCACGTGCACGTACCGGAAGGGGCGACCCCGAAAGACGGTCCGAGCGCCGGTATCGCCATGTGTACCGCCCTGGTCTCCAGCTTGACCGGTAATCCGGTTCGTGCTGATGTGGCCATGACGGGGGAGATCACCCTGCGCGGTGAAGTGTTGCCGATTGGCGGTCTCAAAGAGAAGCTGCTGGCCGCCCATCGCGGTGGCATCAAGCGGGTGCTGATCCCGAAAGAGAACGAGCGTGACCTCGAGGAGATCCCGGACAACGTCAAACAAGACCTTGAAATCTATCCGGTTCGCTGGATTGACGAGGTGCTGGAACTGGCGTTGCAGGACAATCCGCAAGGGTTTGAGCGCGTTTCTGTCGTGTAAATGTTGATGCGCCGCAAATTTGGCGCATTCGGGGGGTGGTTAAGGCTTGCATGCGCCGGATAACGGAAGTAGCCTTGACCACCGATCGGGTACTCATGATGAGTCGCAATGCGTGATGTGGCGCGGGTTTGCGCTAGATTGTCACTTGCAACTGATCAGGAGGCTTGCTATAAAACCTCCACTTGTTGTGGCCAGGGAAATCGGCGCCGCAGCGATGTTCGATAAAAGGGGAATATAAGAGTGAATAAATCTCAACTGATTGACAAGATTGCAGACGGTGCTGATATCTCCAAAGCCGCTGCTGGCCGTGCGCTGGATGCTTTCATTGACGCCGTGGGTGAAGCCCTGAAAGAGGGTGACCAGGTTGCTCTGGTAGGTTTCGGTACTTTCGCCGTGCGCGAGCGTGCTGCCCGTTCTGGCCGTAACCCGCAAACTGGCGCGACCATCGAAATCGCCGCTGGTAAAGTTCCTGCCTTCAAAGCCGGTAAGGCCCTGAAAGACGCTGTCAACTAAGCCGGGCGCTGATATCACATCGGCCACCGTCCTTGGTCACAGACCAGACAAGTGAGAGGGCTCTCCCTCATACTGATTGACCAAGGCGCATCGCAATCGGTGCGCCTTTTCATTATTTACGCCCATCGAGTTCGGGAGCATAAGTACAAACATGATGTTGGATAAACTACGCGAAGGGGCGCAGGGCAAGGTAGCCAAGGTTATCTTGGGCCTGATCATCCTCTCCTTTGCCTTGGCCGGTGTAGGTAGCTACCTCAACGGCCCGGCTCGTACCGCCCCCGCCACCGTCAACGGCAATGACATCAGCTCCGCTGCGCTGGAAAATGCCTATCGCAACGAGCGGGCCCGCATGGAATCCCAAATGGGGGAGTCTTTCAGCCAGTTGGCCGCCAATCCTGACTACATGAAGCAGTTCCGCCGTGGCGTGCTGGACCGTCTGATCGATCAGGCCCTGTTCGACAGCAAGGCCCGTGAACTGGGTCTGCGTGTCAGCGATGAGCAGATCAAGCAGGCCATCGTCGCCATGCCCGAGTTTGCCGAAGATGGCAAGTTCAACAACGATCGATATCTGCAACTGATCCGCCGCGCTGGCATGACCCCGGAGATGTTCCGTGACTCCCTGCGCCAGGACATGGTTCGCCAGCAACTGATGGGCGCCCTGCTGGGCACCGAATTTGCACTCAAGGGTGAAGCCGAGCAACTGGACAAGCTCTACAACCAGACTCGCGATCTGCGTCTGGTGCGCCTGGCCGCTGCAGCCTACCTGGGGGACGTGAAAGTCTCCGATGAAGAGGTGGAGCAGTACTACAAGGCCAACAGCAGCCACTTCATGAATGACGAGCAGGTCAAGGTTGACTACCTGCTGCTGGACGCCGCCACCCTTGGCAAAGACGTCAAGGTGAGCGAGCAGGATGCCCAGGATTACTACGATCAGCACCAGGATCTGTTCCAGCGTGCCGAACGTCGTCATGTGGCTCATATCCTGATCCCGTTCGGCAAGGACGAGAAAGCCGCCGAGCAGAAGGCCGAGGCCGTGCTGGCCAAAGCCAAGGCCGGTGACGATTTCGCCGCGCTGGCCAAGGCTGACTCCTCCGATACCTTCTCCGCCAAAAAAGGCGGCGAGCTGGATTGGTTCGAGAAAGGGGTGATGGATCCGGCGTTCGAGAAGGCCGCGTTTGCACTGACCAAGGCCGGCGATCTCTCCACCGTGGTGAAGAGCCCGTTTGGTTTCCACGTCATCAAGCTGCTGGGGGTTGAACCGGCCCAGACCAAGCCGTTTGCCGATGTGAAAGCAGAGACCATCAGCCGTCTGCAGGCGGACAAGGCCAAGGAGCTGTTCTTTGCCGAGCAGCAGAAGATGGCCGACAGCAGCTTCGAGAACCCGGATTCGCTGGACTTGACCGCCGACACCATGGGTCTCAAGGTGCAGTCCACCGGTTACTTCAGCCAGGCTGATGCACCGGCACCGCTGAACGATCCCAAGGCACTCTCCGCCGCCTTCTCCGAGCAGCTGCGCGATGACAACACCAACTCCGACGTGATCGAGCTGGCGGATGGCAAGGCGCTGGTCATGCACATCACCGGTCACCAGCCGAAAGCGGCCAAACCGCTGGCGGAGGTGAAAGACCAGGTGATTGCAGCCATCAAGCACGACAAGGCCAGTGAAGTGGCCCGTGGCAAGGCGCAGGGTCTGCTGGACAAGCTCAAGGCTGGCGAGAATATCCAGGCCGAGCTGACCGCGCTGGGTCTGAAGGTGGAGAATCATGACGGGGTAGCCCGCTTCGCTCAGGATCTGGATCAGAACCTGGTGGCGCAGGCCTTCCGCATGCCTCATCCGGTTGACGGCAAGCCGAGCGTCGAACTGGTGACCGAAGCCAATGGCGACCGCGTGGTGGTGGCCCTGGACAAGGTGACTGTCGCCAAGGAGCCGTCCGGCATGGCCAAGCTGCTGCAAGGCCAGCTGGGTCAGGGCAAGGCTCAGGTAAGCTACAAGTCTCTCATCGACGAGCTGCGCAAGTCTGCCAAGATCGAGTACTTCACCGATGTGGAAGCCACGGTCGAATAAGTCGAACCGATCCCAATCCATGTGAAAACGGCCCCTTGATGGGGCCGTTTCTTTATCTGCGAGGCGCCGTTCGGTCTCCTTTCTGGAGGGATGACAATCCAGTCCTGGCAGGGGGAAGGGCATATGGCGCACGGGATGTTCCGCATCGTCCAGCAGAATCACAGGCATAAAAAAACCGGCACAGAGGTGCCGGTTTTCATTGACGGGATATGCGGGCAGGAGGGGGTTACACCACGCCCTGGGTGCGCAGGTAATCCTCGTAGGTACCGCCGAAGTCGCGGATGCCATCTTCAGTCAGCTCCAGGATGCGGGTCGCCAGGGAGGAGACGAACTCACGGTCGTGGGAGACGAAGATCAGGGTGCCCTTGTACATCTCCAGCGCCAGGTTCAAGGATTCGATGGATTCCATGTCCAGGTGGTTGGTCGGCTCATCCATGATGAGGATATTGGGGCGCTGCATCATCAGCTTGCCGAACAGCATGCGGCCCTGCTCACCACCGGACAGCACCTTGACCGGCTTCTTGATGTCGTCCTGGGAGAACAGCAGACGGCCCAGTACGGAGCGTACCGCCTGCTCGTCTTCGTTCTCCTGTTTCCATTGGGCCATCCAGTCGAACACGTTGAGATCGGTGTCGAAGTCCTCGGCGTGATCCTGGGCGTAGTAACCGATCTGGGCGTTTTCGGACCACTTGATGGTGCCGGTGTCCGGTGCCAGCGCGCCCACCAGGGTTTTGATCAGGGTGGATTTACCGATACCGTTGGTACCCAGAATGGCGACCTTCTCGCCCACTTCCAGCATCATGTTGAGGCCCTTGAACAGCGGAGCCTCGCCATAGCCCTTGGATACGCCTTCGATCTCCAGGATGTTGCGGTAGAGCTTCTTCTCCTGCTCGAAGCGGATGAAGGGGTTTTGCCGGCTGGAGACCTTCACTTCCTCAATCTTGATCTTGTCGATCTGCTTGAGGCGGGAGGTGGCCTGGCTGGACTTGGAGGCGTTGGCGCTGAAACGCGACACGAAGGATTGCAGATCGGCGATCTGGGCCTTCTTCTTGGCGTTGTCGGCCAGCAGGCGCTCACGGGCCTGGGTGGCTGCCGTCATGTACTCGTCGTAGTTGCCCGGGTAGACGCGCAGCTCGCCGTAGTCCAGATCCGCCATGTGGGTGCAGACGGAGTTCAGGAAGTGACGGTCGTGAGAGATGATGATCATGGTGCTCTCGCGATCGTTGAGCACCTGTTCCAGCCAGCGAATGGTGTTGATGTCCAGGTTGTTGGTCGGTTCGTCCAAGAGCAGGATATCGGGGTTGGAGAACAGCGCCTGTGCCAGCAGCACCCGCAGTTTCCAGCCCGGGGCTACTTCGCTCATCGGGCCGTTGTGCTGCTCGATGGGAATGCCGGCACCCAGCAGCAGCTCGCCCGCGCGGGATTCGGCGGTATAACCGTCATACTCGGCGACCAGGCCTTCCAGCTCGGCGGCCTTCATGTAGTCGTCGTCGGTCGCTTCCAGGTTGGCGTAGATGGCATCGCGCTCGGCGATGGCGGCCCACAGCTCGGTGTGACCCATCATGACCACGTCCAGTACGCGCATCTCTTCGTAGGCGAACTGATCCTGACGCAGCTTACCGATACGCTCGTTGACGTCCAGGCTCACATTACCGCCAGTGGGCTCCAGATCGCCGCCGAGGATCTTCATAAAGGTGGACTTGCCACAGCCGTTGGCACCGATAAGGCCGTAGCGGTTGCCGCCGCCAAACTTGACGCTGATGTTCTCAAACAGCGGCTTGGCGCCGAACTGCATGGTGATGTTATTGCTTGAAAGCACTGGAATGTCCCGGTTGGTCTGTCAAATGGCGCGCATTATGGCACAGATCCCCCGAAAGTTTTAGCAAGAACTGTGATCCGGGCCTATTGCAGAGGGGATAGAGAGGGTGGTGCCGTGTGCTCGCGCACCCCGGTGGCCATGGCCGCATCGTTCCGATCGCAACGGGCGCTAACTTACTGCCTCTCGGCATGAAAAAAGCCGGCCCGGGGGCCGGCTTGCAACCGTCAATCGAAGATTCAGTGGGAGCTGGCGCTGGCTGCCCCCAGTCCGGTCTGGGAGCGGACGAACTGCGGGAAGAACTTGGCGTGCTCGTCGAGCGCATTTTGCGACTTGTCGGTGACCGAGAACAGCCAGATCCCGACGAAGGCCACCGCCATGGAGAAGAGGGCGGGGTACTCGTAGGGGAAGATGGCCTGAGCATGGCCCAACACCTTCACCCACACGGTCGGGCCCAGGATCATCAGGCTGACCGCGCTCACCAGCCCCAGCCAGCCGCCGTAGACGGCGCCGCGAGTGGTCAGGCGAGACCAGAACATGGAGAGGAACAGCACCGGGAAGTTGCAGCTGGCGGCGATGGAGAAGGCGAGCCCCACCATGAAAGCGATGTTCTGTTTCTCGAACAGGATGCCAAGCCCGATGGCCACCACACCCAGCACCACAGTGGTGTACTTGGAGACGCGCAGCTCGTCGGCTTCGTTGGCCTTGCCCTTCTTGATGACGCTGGCATAGAGATCGTGGGAGACCGCCGAGGCACCGGCCAGGGTCAGCCCGGCCACCACCGCCAGGATAGTGGCAAACGCCACGGCGGAGATGAAGCCGAGGAACAGGCTGCCGCCCACCGCATCGGCCAGGTGGATGGCGGCCATGTTGGTGCCGCCCAGCAGGGCGCCGGTGGCGTCCTTGAAGTCCGGGTTGGTGCTGACCAGCAGAATGGCGCCAAAGCCGATGATGAAGGTCAGGATGTAGAAGTAGCCGATAAAGCCGGTGGCATAGAACACGCTCTTGCGCGCTTCCTTGGCGTCACTCACGGTGAAGAAGCGCATCAGGATGTGGGGCAGGCCGGCAGTACCGAACATCAGGGCCAGACCCAGCGAGATGGCGGAGATGGGATCGGCGACCAGACCGCCCGGGCTCATGATGGCGATGCCCTTCTCGTGCACTTTGACCGCTTCACTGAACAGGGTGCCGATGTCGAAGTTGACCGACTTCATCACCATGATGGCCATGAAGCTGGCACCGGAGAGCAGCATCACCGCCTTGATGATCTGCACCCAGGTGGTGGCCAGCATGCCGCCGAACAGCACGTAGAGCACCATCAGAATGCCGACCAGCACCACGGCCACATGGTATTGCAGGCCGAACAGCAGCTCGATCAGCTTGCCTGCGCCCACCATCTGGGCGATGAGGTAGAGGGCGACCACCACCAGCGAGCCGCTGGCGGAGAGGGTGCGCACCTCGGTCTGCTTGAGACGGTAGGAGGCTACGTCGGCAAAGGTGTACTTGCCGAGGTTGCGCAGCCGCTCCGCGATCAGGAACAGGATGATGGGCCAGCCCACCAGAAAGCCGATGGAGTAGATGAGGCCATCGTAGCCGGAGGTGTAGACCAGCGCGGAGATGCCGAGGAAAGAGGCGGCGGACATGTAGTCACCGGCGATGGCCAGGCCATTCTGGAAGCCGGTGATGCGCCCGCCGGCGGCGTAGTAGTCGGAGGCCGAGCGGTTGCGCTTGGAGGCCCAGTAGGTGATGAACAGGGTGGCCGCCACGAAGATCACGAACATCACGATGGCCGAGATATTGAGCGGTTGGCGATGCACCTCGCCGGTCAGCGCATCGGCTGCTAGCAGGGGGGAGGAGGCCAGCGTGGCCAGCAACAGCAGAGACTTGCCTTTCATGATTGGGCTCCCTTGAGGATCTTCTGGTTCAGTTCGTCAAACTCGCCGTTGGCCCGAAACACATAGATGCCGGTCAACACGAAGGAGGAGAGAATGAGGCCCACCCCGACCGGGATGCCGCGGGTAATGGTGGACCCTTCGCTCAAGGGGGTGCCAAGCCAGCCGGGGGCGAAGGCGATGAGCATGATGAAGGCCAGATAGAGCCCCAGCATCAGGATGGAGAGGGACCAGGCAAAGCGCTGGCGCTTGGCGACCAGCTCCTGGAAGTTGGGATCTTGCTGGATCCGAAGATACGGTTGCTGTTCCATTGCAGTGCTCCATGACATTGAGTGTCGGCGGTGAATGAAGGGAGGTCCCTACCGAGCAGCAGGGCTGCTCATGTAAGCAAAATGTGAATCAAATGTTATTTGTGGACAATTAGACTTTGGGATAAGCCAGTGGCCCGCCCCGGGTGAGGCGCAAGAAGATGAGGGCCGCGGTGATGGCGTCACTCAGGGCATCGTGGGCGGGCAGGGCCGGCAGGCCCAGGTGGCTGCTGATGGCGGCCAGATGCAGATCGATGGCGGCATCGGGATAGCGGCGATAGAGGTGATCGTGGTAAAGCCGGCTCACCTCTATCCCGCGCTGCGCCAGGGTCAGCCCCCAGCATCGCTGGCAGGCGAGGTTGAGGATGCGCAGGTCGTAGGCGACGTGATACCCCACCAGTTCGCGCGGGCCGATAAAGGCGAGCAGCAGGCGCAGCGCGGCCTCCAGCGTCATGCCCTGTTGCAGATCCTGATGGCGCAGACCGTGGATCACCACCGAGTGTTCGCTCAGGCTGGCCGGCGCTTGCACCCGGATGGACAGCGCCTCGCCGGTCAGCACCCGGTTGCCCTGGATGCGCACCGCGCCGATGGCGACGATCTCGGCCTGGGCGGGATCCAGGCTGGTGGTCTCGAAGTCGAGGGCCACCCACTCGTCGGCGGGCGGGTCGGCATAGAGCGGGGCAAACGCCGGGTCTTGAACGCGGCGGCCATGCCAATGACGGCACAGGCGGCTCAACATGGCTACTGCCTCAGACGAAAGTGCAAGGTGAGCCACTGCTGGAACTTCTTCACCTGATGCAGCGCCTGGCGCAGCAGATCCCGCTCGCCGTGGCTGAGATCATTCACCTGCACCCGGCTCTCCCCCTCCTTGAGCTGACTGCGCAGCCGCAAGCGGACGAACAGCCTGAACGCCTCCGCCAGATTGTCGCCAAAGCCGGCGCTGAGCCGCCCGGCCGCCACCAGCGCCTCGATCCGTGCCAGGGTAGAGGTCTCCAGAATGGCGGCTTCCAGCGCCAGCATGCGAATGCCGTGTACCAGCGGGAAGAGGCCACCGCGTTTCAGATCCAGTCCCTCCGGCGCCCGTTCCAGGCGGCCAAACAGGGTGAGCGGCGCATGAAACGCCACCGCCGGTCGCACCATCTCCGCCAGCAGATCTCCCCGCTCGGCCAGCTGCTCGCGCAACTTGCGGGCAAGAGGAGGAAGCAGGGCGCGATCGCCGGCGATGGGGTGGGCGTCGGCCAGGGTGGCGAGCCAGAGCAGGTCTGCTTCACTGGCCTCGACGCAGGCCCGCTCGATCTCCTGCTGCCAGTGCGCCAGGGGCTTCACCCAGGCCGGATTGTTGACCATCACCCGGCCGGGACAGGGCGGGTAGCCGAGCCGGGCCAGCAGTTCGCTGAAGGCGGCCAGGTCGGCCTGCTGGGTCGGCCAGTACAGGTCGGCAGGCAGGATCAGGGCATTGTCCTGATCGGTTTTGAGGATCTGCTCGCCGCGCCCCTCCGAGCCCAGCATCAGCAGGCAGACCCGCTCCTGCACCGCAGGCGGGATCACCAGTGCAAAGGCCTTGGCGATCAGCTGCTCGTTGATGGTGGCGATGAGCTTCATCAAAAAGGCGGTGTGGATCCCCTGGCCGAACAGCGAGCGGGTCAGCTGTTGCTGCTCCCGGGCCACCGCTTCCAGCGCTGGCAGGGTGTCGGCGCGGGCGATACGCAGGGTCAGCACATGGGAGTGGGTCGAGAAGAGACCGAGCACCTGGGTCAGGTGCAAGATCCCCGCCACCTCCTGCCCCTGCCAGACCACCAGTCGCTTGATGCGATGGCGGGTCATCAGCAGCAGGGCGTCGAACAGATAGCTGTCCAGCGGCAGGCCGATGAGCGGGGTCGGATCCAGCACCGCCAGCGGCGTCGTCAGCGGCAGTCCCTTGAGCGTCAGGGCGTGCAGCAGGGTCTTGCGGGTCGCCAGACTCAGGCTGCCATCCGTGGCCGGGTAGAGCAGGCAGTCGGTGCCCTTGGCCACCATGGCTTCGGTGGCGGCCAAGAGCGACAGGCGGCTGTCGACGATGAGCGGCGGCTGCAGATGGCCGGGTTCGATGCGGGTCAGGATGAACTCCGCCAGATTCTTCTGCCCCAGCTGGGCGCGCTGCTCCTGCTGCTGTTGCCGCTGTGCCAGGCTGGCGGTGAAGTAGCGGGCGAAGGCGGGATTGCCCTCGCACAACTCGATGAAGGTGCCTCTGGGGATCAGCTGGCAGAGCAGATCTTCCAGCGCACTGAACTGGTGGCGGCAGTGGCCGTCGAACTGGGCGCGCACGTCGAACAGGTCCCCCTCGCCATAGTCGCCAAACTGGTGATGGGGGCTCGACTCCTCCACCGCTCCTTTGAGGACGAGATAGAGGCCGGGGGGCGCATCGCCCGCCTTGAGCACTGGCTGGCCAGCGCGAAAGTAGCAGATGGAGAGGTGCTGCTCGAGCCGTTGACGCTCCTCTGCGCTCAGGCAGTCAAACGGCGGGCGGGCAAAGTTGAACAGGCTGGTCATGGCAATCCTTGGCCGGTGGCGTCAAGCCAGTCTGACAAAGCGCCGCCTGACCAGCCAGCCGACTTTAGTCGCACGCGCCTCGACAGTGGGAAATCGGGCTCCTCGCTGTACCCGGCGATAACACTCTGATAACGTGGTGGTATGACCAGTGCGAACTCAGGAGAGGACAGGGGAAAATGGAAAAACCAAGGGTCAAATGCGAGATCCGGGACGGCATCGCCGAGGTGATGCTGGCACGGGGCGACAAGCTCAATGCGCTGGACAGGGCCATGTTCAGCGCCATCGACGGGGTACTCGACCAGCTGCGCCAGCACAAGGGGCTGCGGGCGGTGATCCTGCACGGGGAGGGGCGGGCCTTTTGCGCCGGGCTGGATGTGAAATCCATGCTCAAGCAGCCGGTGGCGGCGCTCGAGATCTTAAAACGCGAGGCGGATGAAGCCACCAACCTGGCCCAGCGGGTGGCCTATGGCTGGCATCAGTTGCCGGTGCCGGTGATCGCCGTGACCCAGGGAGTCTGCTTTGGCGGTGGGTTGCAGATTGCACTTGGCGCCGACTTTCGCTTCAGCACCCCCGATTGCCGCTTCTCGGTGATGGAGATCAAGTGGGGCATCATCCCCGACATGAGCGGCAGCGTCACCATGCGCAACCTGATGGGGGTGGATACCGCCATGGAGCTGGCCATGAGTGGGCGCGAGCTGCCGGCGCCTGAGGCCAAGTCCCTCGGGCTGGTGAGCCGGGTCTGCGACGATCCGCTGGCCGAGGCGCGGGAGTTCGCGAAGACCCTCATCACCAAGTCACCGGACGCGCTGGCGGGGATCAAGCAACTCTACAACCAGGCCTGGGCCCGCAGCGACGAGGCGATGCTGAAAGAAGAGACCCGGCTGCAAAAGCAGATCCTGGGACGCCCCAACCAGTGGCGCTCCACCCTCAACAGCCTGTTTCGCTGGCGCCTGCCGTTCGGGCCGCGCCGCAACGCGCTCTGACAGCCAGGGATAAACAAGAAATGGTATCGATCTGGTGCCAAGGCCATTGAGGGCCCCCAGCATCTGATCGAACTGTTCTGGTTTCATTTCCTTATCTGCGGGTTGGGCCCGTTGGTGACACTGAGGCCCAGCAGGTAGGGGCGCTCCAGATCGGAGAATTGCTCGATCGGCTCGATGGAGCAGAACTGATACAGGCCGCTCTGGTTGTAGTAAATGAGATCCCGATTCGGGCAGAGGATGGCAAACAGCTTGAGCTGGTCATTGACCTCTTCGGTCTTGAGCGCCTGTACCGTGCCATGGCCGGACCCGCGATTGTGATCGGGTCAGATGACGGCGGTGTAATAGGTCGGATGGTAGGTATCAGAGTTTGCTGTGGCAAGACAGGCTGTTGATTTGAGTAGTAAAGGGGGCAATGCGGGTTTATTGCAAAGTGTGTGGCCAGCGAGGCCGCATTACCAAGGCCAACCGACTGAGCGATGACGTCTCGGATCTCTACTGCCAGTGCACCGATGCCGAGTGTGGCCACAGCTGGGTGGCCACCTTGTCGTTCGCCCACACCCTAAGCCCTTCGGCCAAGACCACCAATCAGCTGGTACTCAGCTTGATGGGGTCGCTCACGCCAGAGGGGCAGCAGTTAGTATTGAAAGGATTGGGGGCGCAGTAGCCCCCTTGTTCGTTACACCCTATATCGTAATAAAATTTTTCATGTTGTTTCGTCGCGACCTAATATCGGAAAATCAAAAACGTAAAATGCAAAGTGAGAAACGAGAAACGCATTTAGCGCCTGAGTAATTTTGCATTGTTATGTATGCCATGCAATCAATAAACGTAATCATCTACGACTATTTCTTGCTCACACCTGGCATTCATCAGACTTTCGCGTACTGCATTGCGGCCTTCGAAGCAGCTAATCAACGATTGTAGCAATAATCGATGATTTCATCGAATCCCACCTCCTCATGCACCAGCCTTTCCTCCAATTCGTTAAGGTGTGCAACATTAGGTAATTCATCAGTTACCGATATTTTAATCGAGAATTTGGCATTGTAACCTCTACCAATCCTCGAGAGCTCACTGCTGAGCTGGTTCAAAATATTGTCTCTGAGCAAAAGTTGGTTTCGTCGAAAGCGGATAAGACGGTGACAATCGAAGAAGTCTGAACGCTTTTTCGAGTCATACTTTCTACCGTTCCAGCCAGTTCTTCGAGTGGCACGATACAAAACCTGATCTTGCATATCTCTCCACACACGAAAATCGAAATAGCTGGTTGGATTCGGGTTCTCGTATGTTGCCTGAGAGTAAAAGTTAGCATCCCCAAGTTGGTTTTTGTCAAGGACTGCCAAAGTCCTGTTCTGTGTGGACAACATGCGTTTGATTGGTGTGGGAATGTCGAAACGCATTACTTTGGTCTCATCCAAGATACGTATTTCTCTTGGAAGTTTCTCGTCCTCTTGATTCCAGTGTCTTTCCCATCTTTTGGGTACCCACTGAATATTTACACCACAGAAGCGTATAACGCCACATGAGCTGATTGAATGTATGTGGATTTCTTCTTGCTCTGTATCCTCATGAAGGAAGAAGTACGCTTTCCCGGACCATATTAGCGACTGAGCAATATCCTTAACTACGTTATTTATTGACTCGTCAATCGTATATGGTGAGTATCTCGTATTATCATTGCCAAGTAGCTTTCGCATTAGTTTGTCATCATTCGACACGATTGCGAAGACATTTCCGTTTCGATGATTTATTAAATCAAAGAATCGCGTAAAATCTTCGTCAAACATTTGACGATTGAAATTAGGCCTCTCTTGAACGCTCTTAATAAAGAGCTTGTCAATTAACCCAAGGTCTGCCTCATGATGGTACCAAAGTAAAGGTTCGGCCCTAAATATTTTCATTCTGAACCTCTTTACCTTCCTCTTGCAACCGGCGAGTAAGATTAGTGATACGGTAGTCTATCTCGAAGTCTATTGGGCCGAGTTGCGGCAGGACATGTTTTGCGAAAAACAAGTGAGACGCATCGGAATGCGTCATCAAGAATTCCCTCACAATTTTGTTTGGGTGCAGCTTCCCTCGCATCATTCCCATTTTGACCTCAAAACCATCGCGCCTTGCACGCTGTTCAAACGATATTTTCCAATTAATTCTGATTAGATCTCGCGGTGATGTGATCATACTAAAATTGTGCGGGTTTGATAGGAGTATCATTCTCTTGAAGTACTGCTGCTTGTCATTGACGTGCTCAATCCAAGCATCGAACTTCTCTATTGCACCCGCAGATAACTTTTTGTTGTCGAAGTATGCCCCGTAAAGAATGGCAAAGCCTAAGACCGAAGCCAAATCATTGATCACTGTTGAAATGAGATGAAATCTGAACTCATTGCTTACATCCAGCGATGGGTCCACAAATCTCGAATCTGCCGCAAGAATCGCAAGGGACATGAATGTCAGTAGAACCTTATCCAGCTTGCTTATATCATTTTGCTCAAGAGCACTTATACATGCTTCGGCAAGCTCGAAGTAAATCTGCCCAAAATGGTCTGGCAGTTCATCGTTGTGTTTTTGTTCGAAAATATGTCTGACCATGGTTCCATTGCCGAGCCTGGTAATTGCAACATCTCGGGCAGAGGAAAGCTGCTGAGTCATCTCTGCAGTGTTTATCTCCGGTAGTTTGTACTGATCTTGGGTGTAGTGCTCATATTCATAATACCGCTCCAAGAGCTCGGTAATATTGTCGAACCATCTTGGTAGTTTCCAATGACTATGTAAGCTTGCTAGGACAACTTGTGTTGCGGACTCGGACATATTGAGTTTTGATAGTGAGTCCACAAAGTCTGGAAGCAAACTTTGGTAAAAGTCGCATACTGCAGGTAGAACGTTCGCATAGTGCTGCAACAATCTCTGGACTGCCAATTGCTGGACGTATTTTGGCTTGGATAGGCGTTTCCCTTCGACCATTTTCTCAAATTCAATACGTTCGACGATAAAGGCGAGATCTACTTGCAAAGAGGCGGGTAGACGGCGTAGAGACTGCTCGGTCCACTCGTCCTTCTCAAAGAATGTTTTCAGTTCTTTCTCAAAGGTAATTATTCCGCGTAGTGTTTCTAAACAGAGATTGCTCCCTAGTGCAGCCCATATGTCAGCAATACCAATCTGCGCCTTCATTGAAATGTCATCAGCCATGGGATTCAATGAGGCGAAAGCCTGTTCAATTATGCCCTTGAATCTCTTAATCTCTTGCATGCCAATATCGAATTGAAACCGTGCAGCATAAGCTGGAATTCGAGTCGAAAAGCGAGCTATGAGTTTTAATGCGAGATCAAGGTCTCCGATTTTAAATGCGAGCTCAATATGGCCAGCCAATCTGTCGATAATCTCGTTTTCGAGCCATTGATAATCAGGTTTTTCTTCAATTAGCTGTTGCTGGCTACTCATCTTAAGTGCCATCGAAGTGGCTGTGTCATCCGCAAAAAACCATTGCTTATGCTTGCGCCGTCTTGGAAACCAATAGCTTTCCTGGTCTATTGAGTGTTTTCGTTGAAGGTAATGAAAAAGCAAAGCAGTATAGTCGTCGGTCAACGCAGGAAGGTTATCTTCTAAACCTTCATTGCTAGATTTTACACGTTCATCAATATATGAGAGTTGTTCAAGACCTAGTCTTGCAGCCTTTGAATGATGGTTAGCTAAAGAAATTGAATTATTATGGTTTGAAGCACCTTCAATATGACGCACAATGTTGGGAAGTATTTCACTATGAACTAGAATGTTTAGGTCAAAGAAATTAAATAATCTCTGGCCCAATGGAAATAAAACCAATGTGCTCAACAGAGTCAAAATAGTACCACTGACATAAACGAAAAGGCCGGGTTCTAAGCCAAACAAAGGTAAGGCTGTTGCGGCTAAACAGAACATAGCTGAAAAAACCAAAACTCGAGAGTAGACGCTACCGACTTGCTCGTTAGTGAGCATTTGGATGATATCCCGGCGAAGCCTAGTGTAACCAGCGCTCAGTATAATGCCAATTGTCGCAAAATAGATTGAGAATATTGCAGTGAGCAGTTGGGCGTACAGTCTGAGCTGATCGATATTAAATTTTTTGTCTTCTTCGCTAAGTAGTGGGAGAGAAGATAGGTTGTTATTGGTAAGATGTTCAACCAACATTAAGATTGCCAACCACAAAATAACCCAAAACAAGCCTTTCACGCCGCCCCATATAAAAGAGCCTAAAATTCGAGTATTTCCCTTTGTTTTTGAGGCGGAGGATCTTATCTTGTACGCGCTGCGCTCGAAGGAAAAACTAATTTTCCCTAACCTTGCTAGGAACTTCCAAAACCAGGATTTGGAACTCACCAAGATTTTAAATCTGTCAATCAAAAAGCTCTCCTGTTATATGTTTATATCCAATCTATGTTATAAAACGTTGCGCTTGTTGAATCATTGGTTAGACGCTTTTACCTCGCCTGAACCCAGACCAAATTAGTGAGGCAATAAGTGAACCTACAATTCCTAAACCAAACCCGATGAGTCGTTCCTGCCAAGCACTTGAAGCTGCTCGTTCGGCTTGTAGTCTCAATATTGAGTCGACAACATCTCGATCAGCGTTAACCATGGGTTTAAGGGCTTCTTCTTCTTTTTTTAGTGAATTAATGGCTTCTTCTGATTGTCTTAGTTGTTCTTTTTGAGTTGCAACAAATGTGGATAAGTTATTTATACTTTTTTGAACTTCGGTAAGGGTCTCCATTTGAGATTCAAACGTCAGGCTCTCTTTTTTGAACTGCGCTTTCTCATATGCTTGGTAAAAAGAAACGCCAATGCTGAGTAAGCCAGCTAACAAGGCAACAATCATTTTCAGTCGTTCTACACGGCTTTAAGCTAGGACACGTGAGATTTCTTGTATTAGTGACATTTGCAAATCCTACTTGTGGTGCTGAACAGTAATTAGATGGACGGAGGTATTAATCCGTTAATATAGCCTTCTGTATAGCCCCACCACGCCCTCATAACTAATAGTAAAAAACCTCTTTTAGAACATGATATTACCAGTGTATCTCATATGTCTAGGTGTATTCGTTTGGCTTCTTTTGGCGTTACCTCTGCCGCTGAGTAAAAACACAACCA
This sequence comes from Aeromonas sp. S5(2024), assembly GCF_041403025.1. Lineage (NCBI taxonomy): Bacteria > Pseudomonadati > Pseudomonadota > Gammaproteobacteria > Aeromonadales > Aeromonadaceae > Aeromonas > Aeromonas sp. S5(2024). The sequence continues at coordinate 240,559 of NZ_JBGLRI010000002.1, forward strand.
AGGAGTGGCGACGAAAAACACCACCAAGCATTCGGTGTGTTGTTCATACCCACTCACCGCTGTAGTCATCCTGTTGCCACTCCTGTGTGTCCAGCCCCTCCAATACCCGCCACATTTCTGACTGATAGGGCTGTGGCAGCATCTCAATCCATTGGTGTGTCCCTGCATGGCCTTGTGCCTGGTACACCTTGCCGCATAGCTCAACCAGCATCGGCCAGTCCGGATCGCCTTCCGGCACCGCGTATTCATCCGGCTGGTCCTGTTCGGCGGGCCACAGTCCTTCTGGCTGCCAATCTGGTTCGCTTGGGTGCGATCTGCACGATTGCACCTGTCTGTTCTCAAGCCAGAGGGTGAAACCGTCGGCCCTGACACTGGCACCAACCCGCAATCGGTCGATGGAGAAAGGCGATAATCCCCATTGTTCCCTCATGATCTGGTCTGTGAAGACACCAGGGTCAGGTAGCGTACAGTTATTGTCAGAGCTCCAAGGTGCCGGGCTGTCGCCCGTCTTAACCTCAACCCCCTCGCTGCAGCCTCGGCGGCTTTCCTAGCTTCATGGGTGCCGGCAGGCACAACTTCCCACCCTTGCAGGCGGGTCTTGATGCCCAGGCGAGCGGAGGTAATGCCCATCAGGCGCTTGATGTCTTCGTCATGGCTGTTGGCCTGCTCCTCGATGAGGTGGGCCAGCTTGATGGGGTGTTCGGCACGGGTGGCCAGTGCGCCGCCCATGGCGTGCAGATAGCAGCGAAAGATGCCGTTATCAGCGGCAAAGCGGGCCGCCTCAAAGCGCGGGTCTTGCAGCACTGGCTTGGGTGGGTCAACCAATTCGGCATGCTTCTTGGCATTGCTGATGCGGCGCAGCTCGCGCCATACCCCGACTGGGGGGCCGCCTATCTGCTGGAAGGTGCGAATGCCCCACCAACTGGCCCAGGCCACGGCGTGCAGGGCACCCTCATCGGCGGCAGTGCCGGCCTCTTCGTCATTGTCCAGGTAGGCGCCGTCGATGCTTTTGGCACTCAACTAATGGATGTTGATGCAAGCTATTGAGATTAAAGAAATAAAAATGGCAGCCTCGGCTGCCATTTTTGTTGGGGAGTGGTGCGCGATCAGGAGATCTTGCGATCTTGGTCCGGTTCGAAGGGGTGACCGGATTTTTCCTGCTCCAGGTTGTCTTCGGAGCGATGGCCGGCCCAGTAGTCGGCGTTCTTGATACCGAGCTTCTCCGGGTGGAACACCGGATCCAGCCCCTTGGCTTGTTGCGCTTCATAGTCGCGCAGGCAGGCGAAGGCGGTCTTTTGCAGCAGCAGGATGGCGATGATGTTGAGCCAAGCCATCAGACCTACCCCGATGTCACCCATGCCCCAGGCGAGCTCGGCGGTCTTGACGGTGCCATAGACGGTGGAGGCCATCAGGGTCAATTTCAGCACGAAGGTCAGCCAGGGACGGTTCACCTTGCGGTTGATGTAGGCGATGTTGGTCTCGGCGATGTAGTAGTAGGCAACGATGGTGGTGAAGGCGAAGAAGAACAGCGCGATGGCCACGAACATGCTGCCAAAGCCGGGCATCATGCTCTCCATGGCGGTCTGCACGTAGCCAGGGCCCGCGGCCACGCCGGCGATGCCGGTGTAGAGGGCGGCGCCGTCCGGTCCCTGCACGTTGTAGAGGCCGGTGATTAGCAGCATAAAGCCGGTGGCGGAGCAGACGAACAGGGTGTCGATGTAGACCGAGAACGCTTGCACCAGGCCCTGTTTGGCCGGGTGGCTCACCGCAGCAGCGGAGGAGGCGTGCGGCCCGGTACCCTGACCCGCTTCGTTGGAGTAGACCCCGCGCTTGACTCCCCACATGATGGCCAGACCCAGAATGGCGCCGAAGCCGGCATCAAAGCCGAAGGCGCTTTTCCAGATCAGCAGGATCACGCCGGGCAGGGCGTGGATGTTGAGGGCGATGATGACGCAGGCGACGATGATATAACCGAGCGCCATGAAGGGCACCACGGTACTGGCGAAGTTGGCAATGCGCTTGACGCCGCCGAAGATGATGAAGCCGAGCAGCAGCGCCAGACCGGCGGCGGTGACGTTCGGATCGATATCAAACGCAGTCTGCAGACTGGCGCCGATGGAGTTGGCCTGCACCCCCGGCAGCAATACGCCGCAGGCAAAGATGGTGGCGATGGCGAACGTCCAGGCGTACCACTTCATGCCGAGCCCTTTCTCGATGTAGAAGGCCGGACCGCCGCGGTATTCGCCGTTGATCTTCTCCTTGTAGACCTGACCCAGGGTGGACTCCACGAAGGCGGAGCTGGAGCCGAGGAAGGCCACCATCCACATCCAGAACATGGCACCCGGGCCGCCAAAGGTGATGGCGGTGGCGACCCCGGCGATGTTGCCGGTACCCACCCGGCCGGCCAGGGTCATGGCCAGCGCCTGGAAGGAGGAGACGCCCGCATCCGTGCTCTTGCCATCAAACATCAGCCGGATCATCTCCTTGATGTGACGCAGTTGCAAAAAGCGGCTGCGCAAGGAGAAGTAGAGGCCTACCCCCAGACACAGATAGATGAGCGCCGGGCTCCAAATCACACCATTGATGGCATTGACGATCTCATTCATGTACAACAACTCCTTTGTTGTGCTGTCTTGTTGGCGGGGTCTGTGCCCCGCTCCCTCAAATTGGTGGTGACCCTCGGGTCACTCGTTATGGTGTGGGACGGGTCGGTGGATGTTTCCACTGGCCAGTCCGCGGGTTTTAACATATCGATTTGTGTTGGGGCTTCCCAGCGAAATATGTTGTTATCTTGTTGATTTGTGAATTGACATTAACAAATGGCCGGTGCAACTGGACAGAATGCGGTGCCGGCCCGGTATCATCTCCTCTTTCGTCGGCCCTTTGCGGCGGTAGAGGGAGAGCAAAATCAAGGCCAAGGATGAAGATGGAGCAAGAAATCGCGATGATCCGCCCGGCGTGTGCCGAGGATACGGCCGCCATGGCCGACCTGTTCGGCCAGCTGGGTTACCCGGTCAGCCCGCAGGTGCTTGGGGATCGCTGGTTGACGCAAGATCCGGCCGGCGAGGTGCTGGTGGCCTGCCTGGGGGAGGATATAGCGGGCGTGCTGGTGTGGCACTGGCTCAGCCCGCTGCACGTTGCACCAGCGTGGGGCCTGATCTCGGCGCTGGTTGTCGATGAGGGTGCAAGGGGACGCGGCGTTGGCGCCGCCCTGCTGGTGGCGGCAGAGGTGCGGGCGCGAGCGCAGGGTTGCAGCCAGCTGGAGCTCTCCAGCAGCCTCAAGCGGGAGGGGGCCCATCGCTTCTATCTGGCGCAGGGGTATGTCGAGCGTCCGAAACGGTTTGTGAAAACAGTCTGATCAGCAAGAGGAGTCTGCGTGTTCTGGTCCCGCTTACGAAGTGTGTTTGGTGGTGCGTCCCGGCAAGATGACAATGGGCCTGGCGCGCTGGAGTGGCAGCAGGCCCTGGCTGCAGTGCCCATTTTGCAGGGCTTTTCCCGGGAGGAGGAGCAGACCCTGATCGGGCTGGCGCAGCAGCTGCTGGCCCGCAAGACCCTGACCCAGATCGGGGTGTCACTCACTCCCCGTCAGCAGGCGGTGCTGGCCCTGCAGGCGGCGCTGCCCATTCTGCACCTGGGGCTCGACTGGTATCGGGGCTTTCACGAGATCATCCTGATCCCCGAGCCGGTGGTGCGCCGCCAGCAGGTGCAGGACGAGTTCGGGCTGGTGAGCGAGGTTGAAGAGGAGAACGCCGGCGAATCCTGGCCGCAGGGGCCGCTGGTGCTGGCCTGGAGCGAGCTGCAGCAGGACGGGGACTGGGACGGCTTCAATCTGGTGATCCACGAGCTGACCCACAAGCTCGACATGCTGGGAGGGGAGGCCGACGGGGCGCCGCCACTGCCGGCGGGCATGGATCCGCGCCAGTGGAGCGGTGCGCTGCAGGCGGCATTCGATGCCATGCAGGCACAGCTGGATCGCCACGAGCCTACCGCCATCGATCCTTATGCCGCCTCGCACCCGGCCGAATTTTTTGCGGTGTGCAGCGAGTGCTTTTTTACCGATCCGCTGCGCCTGCGCGACACCTATCCGGCGGTGTACCAGCAGCTCACCCGCTTCTTCGGCCAGCAACCGGCAGCGCGTTTTCCTGCCACCCGGCTGCTGGCGGGGGAGCCCGAGTATCACGGCTAGCCAGGCGATCCTGGCAAATCGCGCCCAACAAAAAGGCACCCCGCGGGGTGCCTTTTTCGTGACAGCTGTGTCGGCCGGATGCTTATGCAGCGGCTTTGAGCTGAACGGCGGCGGCTTTCTTGTGATCGCCGATGGGCATCACGGTGCGGCCGAACTGCTCGTTGATCACGGTGGCCATGGCCAGATAGATGGCGCTGGCGCCACAGATGATGCCTTCGAAACCGGCGATGGTGCCGATCAGGGTGCTGCCGGTGAAGTCACGGGCGGCCAGCAGGAAGAACAGCACGGTCAGGGAGGCGAACACGAACTGCTTCACGCGCGGGTAGTTGACGGTCCCGATCAGCATGAACAGGGTGAACATGCCCCACATCAGCAGGTACCAGCCCATGTAGGCGTGCGGGGTGGCTTCGGCCAGACCCATGGTCGGCATCACCAGCAGGAACACCAGGCTCCACCAGAAGGTGCCGTAGGAGATAAAGGCAGTCACACCGAAGGTGTTGCCGCGCTTGTACTCCATGATACCGGCGATGATCTGGGCCAGACCGCCATAGCACAGGCCCATGGCCAGGATCATGGCGCTGATGGGGAAGAAACCTGCGTTATGGATGTTCAGCAGAATGGTGGTCATACCGAAACCCATCAGACCCAGAGGGGCAGGGTTGGCCAATTTTTCGCTCACGTGGCGTTCTCCAAAAATAGAGGTGGGGGTTGATAAAAGACGCGCGATTTTAGGCAGGCTCTTGGCGCTGGGCAAGGGGGGGAATGGTCGAAAAGGTAAAAAAATAACGGGATTTTTTACCTGACTGACCATTCGTGCGATCCAGGTAGATGACAGGTGAATGAATGGTGCGGACAAGGTTGAAAAATTGTATTTAGTAGCACGATTATGAAAGTTTCATACAAATATGGCCGACGGCCTGAGCCGGGTAGTCGACAGTATTTCCATCGCCAAGCCTGAGCACATTTGAGGTTAAAAAATACTCTCATATGCCATCAGACAAGAGGTGTTTATTCCTTGATAAAAGCAAACGGCCAAGCTGTCTCTTCGCAGCATCGACAAGGCTGAGCAGGGGCCTTTGTGTTGGGCTTGTTAGGCGCCGGACTGGTTAGCTGAGAAGGTTGAGGGCTTAAACGACCGAAGGCTAGGGGGCTGAGTGAGAAAATCCTGGCCGATAAGTGGCTATGGTTGTGTCATCGTGCGCAGGCGTGGCCGTGCGGTGGCTGAATTGTCGAGAGAGTCGGTGGCTGGCTGCAGCAAGGATAGAGCAAGACTGCGGCGAGATAATGGATTTGGCGATGGGTGCCAGGAGGGGTGAGCGTGCCACGTGCAGGATGAGGAGGGGGGGGCCCCCTCATCCTGCTGAGGTCACCGGCTCAATCGTCCAGGGTCAGCACCACCTTGGCCTCTTTGTCGGCCTCCTTGACCTGGCTGTCCAGCACGAACAGCCGCTCTGGTGCGATCCCCTGGCGGTCCACCAGAAACTCCTTGGTGTTCTGGGCACGGCGCATGGCCAGATTGCGCAGGGACTTGGCGGTGATGAGCTGCTGATCCCGCAGCAGAAGAACCGCCTGGGCGCGCAGGGCCGGGCTCTGTTCATCGAGTTTCAGCCGATCGGCCAGATCCCCGAGATCTTCGTTGAAACGGGCCTCATAAGCTTGTGCCAGCGCCGATTGCATGGCGGGGTCCTGCTCCAGCAGCTCGAGGTCTACCGGGCCGCCGGTGATCTTGGCCAGCGCCCGCTCCAGCTTCTGGCGCTGCAGGATGGGGCGCTCCTCGTTGAAGTTGACCTTGCCGCGAATGTTCATGCTGAGCTTGGGCCTGTCCTTGAGGGCTTGCGCCAGTTTGGCCAGCTTCTCCTGCTGGGTGGGGGTGAGATCCGGCTCACCGGGCAGGAAGGGCAGCTCATCGAGATCCTCGCTGCCGCCCGCCAGGGAGGCGAGCAGCGAGAAGGGGGAGGTGACCGCCTTGCGCAGGGTGTTGCCGAGCACATCCCAGAAGATGTTGCCGAGGCTGAAGTCCGGCTGATCCAGATTGCCCTTCACCTTCAGGTTCATCTGGATGACGCCGTTGGCATCGCTCAGCAGGGCGACCGCCAGCCCCAGCGGCAGATCCTTGGCCTGCTCGCTTTTGACCTTTTCCCCCAGCTGCAGCTTCTTGATGGTGATGTCGTTGTCCCCCTCCAGCCGGTTGCCCTGCAACTGGTAGTTGAGCTTCATGGAGAGCTGGCCCTTGTCGATGGCATAGCCGGCGTAGGTGCTGGAGTAGGGGGTGAAGGTGGTGAGCTCCAGGTTGTTGAAGGTGACGGCCACGTCCAGCACCGGCTGCTCGATCAGCAGGTTGGTGCCGCCGCGGATGGTCACCGGGGCGTAGCGGTCCACCTTGCCGTTGAAGGCCAGCTCGGAGCGCTGGCCTGGGATGTTGCTGATGTGGCGGCTCTGGCCGCTGAGGGCCGCGATGTCCACCACGAATTCCGGACTCAGACTGCGATCGGCAAAGCGCAGGTTGCCCTGCTCGGTGCGGACCTGGGCAATGCTGACGCGGGGGGCCGGTCCGCTGCTGGCGGGCTTGGCCGTGGCGGGTTGCGGCAGCAGCAGTTGCTGCACGTTGGTGACCCTGTCCTCGTTGATCTCGATGCGGGCGAAGGGTTTGCGCAGCAGGATGTCGTCGATCTTCACCTGCTGGCTGATGCCGTCGTAGTGCAGGCCGCTCAGCTGCAACTGCTCAATTTGCAGCAGGCGCTGGTTGTCGGCCCGATCCAGCACGTTGAGCCGTTCGATATCGAGCCCACCACTCAACTCCAGCTTGCTCAATGCCCCCTTGGCATCGGTGGCCAGCGCCAGCTTGGTGCGACTGGCAAGCTGGCCGTCGCGCACGCTGATGCGCAGCAGATCCTGCAGATAGGGCTGGGCCCAGCTGAGCGGCAGGCCCTGTTGCCTGATCTCGCCGTTGAGGCTGAAGGGGGTGAGGGCGAGGTCGCCGTCAAAGTCCAGTTTCGCCTGGTTGTTGAGCGCCCCGCTCAAGGTGAGCGGGCTGCTCTGTCCGCTCTGGCTGCCCAGCGGACCCAGCGCCAGCGTCAGGGCGGAGAGCTCGCGCAGCAGCGGTTTGCCGCTGCTCGATTCGGTCAGCTTGAGCTGGCCCTGCTCGATGCGAGTCTGCTTGAGGCTCCAGCGCCAGGGTTGGCCAGGCGCCGCCGGTTTGGCCGCTTTACTGGTGTTGACCGGCGGCTGGGGGATCAGCAGGGTTGCCAGATCCAGCTGTTGGTTGGCATCGAGCACCGCACTGACGGCCGGCGCCTTGAGCGCCAGCCGGTCGATCTGCAGCGCCTGCTTGTTGCCGTCGAGTGCGATGCCGGTCAGCGCCAGCTGCTTGAAGCGGGCAAATTCGCCGCCCTTGCGGCGCTGGAGCTGCCAGTCATTGAGGGTCAACTTGCCCTTGGATAGTTGCCAGCTCAGCCCCTGCTTCCCCTCGGCTATCTGGTAGGCCAGCTCGGCGTTGGCCTCGCCCTTGGCCAGCTTGACGTCGAGATAAGGGGCCCAGAGCGGGGCGAAGGGGGCGAGCGCCAGCTTGCCTAGGCTGATCTTACCCTTGCCGGCACCGCTCATGATGTCGAGCTCACCGCTCGCTTTGAGCGGGCTCTGCTGATTGAGGGTGGCGGCGAGCACGAAGGGGTTGGCGCGGCCAGGGGCGGTGGAGAAGGTCGGCAGTTTCAGGTCGAGCCCGCTCAGGGTCAGGGTGGGCACCCAGCCGGGGCTGCTCTGCTTGCGGCTGTCTTGATAGGCGATGTGGCCCTGCTCTGCCGCCAGTTGGTTGAGCTGCACCAGCAAGGGGGCACTGCTGTCGGTGTCCGTGGTTTCACTCGGGGTGAGCAGGCTGGCCAGCGCCTCGGTCAGGTTGAAACGGACGGTTTTGCCTTGATCCGCCAGCCGCACCAGGTTGACGGTGGGCTTGACGAGGCGCGCCTCGGCGAGGATCAGGGCGCGCTGGCGCCAGCTTTCCCCTAGCAAGGGGATGAGCTGCAGGCGTTCAAAAGCGACGAGGGGCTGCTGCTGGTCATCGAACAGGGTGGTGGGGCCGATGGCGAGGGAGGGGTGGCGCAGGCCGACGTCGATCTCCCCCAGGCTCAGGTGCAGGCCGTAGTGTTTGGCCAGCCAGGTCGGCAGGTGGCGCTGGGTCAGCGTGGGGGCTTGCCATAACAGAATAAGCAGGGAGAGCAGCAGGGCGGCGCAGAGGTAGAGGGCGTAGCGCAGCAGACGGGCACGCAGAGGCTTGGGCATGAGGGTCTCCAATTGATGCGCATAGGGTAACAAACTTTCAGGTCATGATCATGGTGCCACTTGATGCTGTACGCCGTACTTTGTCCAAAGGCTTGCCAATTTCCCGCTCTCTTTCAGCTGCGCCAGCCACTGTTCCAGCTGCTGTACCGAGATCCCGGCGTCCGGGCTGAGCAGGGCGCGTAGCTCATACTGCTGATCCCACCGGTTGGAGCGCAGCAGCTGGCTTGCCTGCTCGGGGTACTCCTTGTCGAACTGGTTGAGGTAGGAGAGGTTGAGGATGGCCACCTCGCCGCGCCCCTTGAACAGCCCCTGCAGGGCGTTGATGTTGTCCTTGACCAGGGTGATATTGAAGCGCTGCTTAAGCGTGCTCGCGGTGGCGTCGAAGTCGGCGATGCCGTAGTGATAGCCGCTGACCCCGATCAGCTGGCGCTCGGCCAGGTTGTCAAAGAAGGATTGATCCCGCCCCGGCGCCTTGAGGGCGACATAGCGCTCGCCACCCAGCAGCAGCGGACGGCTGATGCGCACCTGATCGGCATTCCAGTCCCAGCGGATATCCTCGAACAGCATCAGCGAGAAGCGGCCGAGGGCCAGCGCCTTGTAGCGGTGGGGGGCCGAGGTGGGCACGAACACGAAGTGCACATCCTGCTGGATGTCGTTGAGCAGGGCGATGAGATCCAGGGTCAGCCCGCGATAGTGGCCGCTGTCGTCCTTGACGACGAAGGGGGCATAGGGGTAGCCACCGACCCGGATCAGCGGGTGGCCCCATGCCGTACAGCAGAGCAGCAGCAACAACCAGCACCAGCGTTTCATGGGGTATTCCAGCAGGCAAAGTTGATCCCAGATTCGGTTAATCTGCGCTGGTTTTCAAGCTGTTAAGGGAATTAACACAGCGCTGCTCGGCCGCCTCCAGCTCGGCCATCACCATCTGGATATCTTCCAGCTGCTGTCGCAGGGAGTGACGCTTGGCCTCGATGAGCTGGATCATGGAGTTGAGCTGGGTCTTGCTGGAGCGGTCGGTGTCATACATGTCGAACAGCTCGCGGATCTCCGCCAGGCTGAAGCCGAGGCGTTTGCCGCGCAGGGTCAGTTTCAGGCGGATCTTGTCCTTGTGGCTGTAGATGCGGGTCTGCCCCTCCCGGGTCGGGGTGATGAGCCCCTCGTCCTCGTAGTAGCGGATGGTGCGCGGCGTGATGTCGAACTCGTGGGCCAGCTCGGAGATGCTGTAGGTTACCTCCTTGCCGGCGAGCCCGTGGGCGAGGGTATTGGACATGGCGGGGCTCCTTATTGCGGGGATGGCTGGCACAGCCGGGTGCGCAGCCGCTCGGCATTGGCGTGCAGGGCCCGGCCGACCCGCGAGCCGTTGGGGCGGCCGAGCTGCTCGCTGACCCACTGGCCGGTGGCAGCCAGCTGGTCGAGATCCACGCCGGTGCTCATGCCAAGGCCGTGCAGCAGGTAGACCACCTCCTCCGAGGCGACGTTGCCGGAGGCGCCGGGGGCATAGGGGCAACCGCCGAGCCCGGCCACCGAGCTGTCGATGGTGCGGATGCCGCGTTCCAGCGCGGGCAGCAGGTTGGCCAGCCCCTGGCCATAGGTGTCGTGAAAATGGACCGCGAGCCGGCCGGCCGGGATCTCGTGCAGCACCGCATCCAGCATGGGGGCCACGGTGCCCGGGGTGCCGACGCCGATGGTGTCGCCGAGGGATATCTCGTGGCAACCCAGATCCAGCAGCCGCTCGGCCATGGCGGCGACCCGCTTGGGCCGGGTCGGACCATCGAACGGGCAGGCGATGACGGTGGAGAGGTAGCCGCGCACCTTGATGCCGAGGCTGCGTGCCTCCTGCACCAGCGGGGCGAAGCGCACCAGCGACTCCTCCACGCTGATGCCGATGTTGGCCCGGGTAAAGCCGTCGGAGCAGGCAGTGAAGAGGCCTATTTCGTCGGCGCGGGCGGCAATGGCGGCCTGCAGACCCTGCAGATTGGGCACCAGGGCGCCATAGCGGGTCGGCCCCCTGCGCGGCAGGGCGTTGAACAGTGCGGCGGAATCCGCCATCTGCGGCACCTTCCTGGGCGACACGAAGGCGCCCACCTCGATGCGCTGCAGCCCGCTCTCGGCCAGGCGGGCGATGAGCTCCAGCCGCTGCACCAGCGAGAGGGTGGCGGCTTCATTTTGCAGGCCGTCCCGCGGCCCCATCTCCACCAGGCTGACCTTGTCGTCCCGGCTCTCCTGTGCTCGGCTCATGAGCGCTCCTCCTGCGCGGTATGCTGCTCGGCAAAGCGCACCAGCAGGGCGCCCTGACTCACCTGTTCGCCCTGGCGGCACTGCAGCGCCTCTATCACCCCATCCCGGTCGGCCTTGAGGACGTGTTCCATCTTCATCGCCTCCAGCACCAGCAGAGGTTGCCCCTTGCTGACCGGCTGGCCGGCCTCGACCTGCAACGCCACGACGATGCCGTGCATGGGGGCCAGGATGCCGGGGGCGTCGCCGGCCTGGTGATCATGGTGCAGCTGATGATGCTGATCATCGACCGAGAAGCGGATGCGCCTGCCCGCCAGTTGCAGCAGATAGTCGCCCTCGCCGAGGGCGTGCAGCGGGTAGCGCTGCCAGCTGCCGGCCTGCTGCAGACGGATCTGATCCGCCCCGAGCTCGAATGGGATCAGCTCGCCCTGCCAGAGCAGGGAGCCGGCCCGTTCGGTGAGGGTCAGCACGCGGGCCTCCTCGCCGATGCGCACCGCTGCGCTAAAGCTGCGGGTAGGCCCCAGCCGAAAGCCTGCGGCCTGCTGCCAGGGGGAGGCGCCGTGCTCGCGAGTGGCGAGCCAGAGCGCGGCGAGCGGCCAGGCGAGCGCTGGAACGGGCAGGGTATCGGTGGGAATGGGCCACTGGGTGTGGTGGTCCATGGCCAATACTTCTGGCTCTTCGCACAGGCGCAGCAAGAGCGGGCCGTTGTGCACCAAGGGGCCGAGTTCCAGTGTCGCTAGCGCGTCGGCCAGGCTGGCAAAGGCTTCGCTGCGGCTCGGTGCGTGGGCGATCAGCTTGGCGATCATGGGGTCGTAATAGGGGCTCACCGCATCGCCAGCGCCGACGCCGGTGTCGATGCGCACGCCAGCCGGCCAGTGGAGCCAATTGATGGGGCCGCTGGCGGGCAGAAAACCGGCGGCCACGTCCTCGGCGTAGAGACGCGCCTCCACCGCGTGGCCGCGCAGCACCACTTCCTCCTGAGTGAGCGGCAGCGGCTTGCCTTCGGCCACCGCCAGCTGCCAGGCCACCAGATCCTGGCCGGTGACGGCCTCGGTGACCGGGTGTTCCACTTGCAGCCGGGTGTTCATCTCCATGAAGAAGAACTCCTCCCCGCACAGCAGAAACTCGATGGTGCCGGCTCCCCGATATGTGATGGCCCGGGCAGCGGCGACGGCGGCCTCGCCCATGGCACGGCGCAGCGCCGGTGCGATGTCGGGGGCGGGGGCCTCCTCGATCACTTTCTGGTGGCGGCGCTGCAACGAGCAGTCCCGATCCCCCAGATAGATGACGTTGCCAAGGGTATCGGCAAACACCTGTACCTCCACGTGGCGGGCGCGGGCGAGATAGCGCTCAAGCAGCACGTGGTCGTCACTGAAGGCGGCGCTTGCCTCCCGCTTGACCGCCGCCAGGGCGTCGTCAAAGTCAGCGAGCTGATCGACCCGGCGCATCCCCTTGCCACCGCCGCCGCTGGCCGCCTTGATAAGGAGCGGGAAGCCCACCTGGCTCGCCTGATCGCGCAAAAAGTCGTGGTGCTGATCTGCGCCGTGATAACCGGGCAGCACCGGCACGCCGGCGGCTTGCATCAGCGCCTTGGCGCCTGACTTGTCGCCCATGGCGAGGATGGCGGCGCCGCTTGGGCCGATGAAGCGCACGCCCCGCTGCTCGCAGGCGGTGGCAAAGTCGCTGTTCTCGGACAGAAAACCGTAGCTCGGGTGGATGGCGTCGGCGTTCGCCTGCTGGGCGATGCGCAGCACCTTGCCGGTGTCGAGGTAGCTCTCCCGGGCGGGGGCCGGCCCCAGATGCCAGGCTTCGTCGGCTTCCCGCACATGCATGGCGTGGGCATCGGCGTCCGAGTAGAGGGCGATGGTGTGAATGCCGAGGCGCCGGGCGGTCTTGATGATGCGCACGGCGATTTCGCCGCGATTGGCGATCAGCAGGCGCTTAATTGGAGTGTGATGGGTCATGCTGGCTCCCTGTTGTTCAAGGCGCACAAGTGCGAAGCGTGTTGATCCACACTCCCGTTATCTTGACCACAGTTGGCGATCAGCAGGCGCTTGATGGGGTGGTATTGAGTCATGCTTCGTCCTTGAAACGGGGGCGCCAGGCGGGGGGGCGTTTGTCGAAGAAGGCTTGCATCCCCTCCTGGGCCTCGAGACCGACCCTTACCCGGGCGATGGTCTCAACGGTTTTCTCTTCGTGCAGGCTGGCGCCATGGCTCTCGAGGGCGGCCAGCAGCCGCTTGGTCTCTTTCATCGCCTCCGGCCCGTTGCGGCACAGGCGCAGGGCCTGTGCGCGCCCTTCGGCCAGCAGCTGATCCGGCGGGCAGCGCCGGTGCGCCACGTTGAGGCGGCAGGCGGTTACCGCATCGAACGGTTCGGCGCAGAGCATCAGGGCGCGGGCCTGGCGCATCCCCATGGTGCGCACCACGTAGGGGCTGATCACCGCGGGTACCAGCCCGAGGCTCACCTCGGAGAGGCAGAAACGGGCGTCATCGGCGGCCAGCACCAGATCGCAGGCGCAGATGAGGCCCAGTGCTCCGCCGTAGGCGGCGCCCTGCACCAGCGCCACCGTGGGAAAGGGGAGCTCGTCCAGGGTTTGCATCAGCCGGGCCAGCACACGGGCGTCTTCCCGGTTGTGCTCGAAATCGGCGTGAGCCAGGTTGCGCATCCAGTTGAGGTCGGCGCCGGCGCAAAAATGCTTGCCTTCGGCCCGCAGCAGCAAGGCGTGGGGGCGATCGGCGAGGGCCTGGCCGTGGGTGTGGGCCAGCTCGTCGAGGCAGTCGAGCAGTCCCAGCATCAGGTCGGCGTCAAAGGCGTTGTGGCGGGCCGGGCGGTCGAGCACCAGCTCGGCCAGCGGGCCGTGTCGCTCCAGCCGAAAACCGGGCTGGAGAGCGTGACTGAGTGGATCGGACATGTGAACTCCTTACATCCGGAAGATGCCGTACTGTTCCGGGCCGGTCTCGGCCCCCTGACAGGCCGCCAGCGCCAGCGCCAGCACGGTGCGACTCTGGGCCGGGTCGATGACGCCGTCATCCCACAGGCGAGCGCTGGCGTAGTAGGGGTGACCCTGGCGCTCATACTGCTCTATGACCGGGGCACGGATGGCGGCAGCTTCCTGCTCGCTCAGGCTCTTGCCCTCGGCCGTCAGCTTGTCCCGGCGCACCTGCACCAGCACCCCGGCCGCCTGCTCCCCCCCCATGACGGAGATGCGGCTGTTGGGCCAGCTAAAGAGAAAATCGGGTTCATAGGCGCGGCCGCACATGCCGTAGTTGCCGGCACCGAAGCTGCCGCCGACGATCAGGGTGATCTTGGGGACCCGGCTGCAGGCCACGGCGGTGACCAGCTTGGCGCCGTGCTTGGCGATCCCTTCGCGCTCAGCTTGGCTTCCCACCATAAAGCCGGTGATGTTCTGCAAAAAGAGCAGCGGGATGGCGCGCCGGTTGCAGAGCTGGATGAAGTGGGCCCCCTTCTGGGCACTGTCGCTGTGCAGCACGCCATTGTTGGCGAGGATCCCCACCGGCATGCCGCAGATCCGGGCAAAGCCGGTCACCAGTGTGGTGCCGAACAGCGCCTTGAATTCGTCAAAGTCCGAGCCATCCACCAGCCGGGCGATCAGCTCCCGTGCGTCATAGGGGCGCTTGAGGCTGGTGCCCACCAGGCCGTAGAGATCCTCGATGGGGTAGCAGGGGGGCTCATAACCGGGGCTGGTCTCTACCGGTTCGTTGCCCAGGTGGGTCACCAGTGTGCGGGCGATGGCCAGCGCGTGGCCATCGTCGCGGGCCATGTGATCCGCCACCCCTGAGTGGGCGCAGTGCACCTCGGCCCCGCCCAGCGCCTCGGCGCTGATCTCCTCGCCGGTGGCGGCCTTGACCAGCGGCGGCCCCGCCAGAAAGATGGTGGCCTGCTCCCTGACCATGATCGACTCGTCCGCCATGGCGGGCACGTAGGCGCCGCCGGCGGTACAGAGGCCCATCACCACCGCCAGCTGGGGGATGTTCTGGGCCGACATGCGGGCCTGGTTGTAGAAGATGCGGCCAAAGTGATCCCGGTCGGGGAACACCTCGTCCTGCATCGGCAGGAAGGCACCGCCGGAATCCACCAGATAGAGGCAGGGGAGGCGCAGCCGCTCGGCGATGGCCTGGGCGCGCAGGTGCTTTTTCACCGTGAGCGGGTAGTAGGTGCCGCCCTTCACGGTAGCGTCGTTCACCACCAGCATGCACAGCCGGCCCGAGACCCGGCCGATGCCGGTGATGATGCCGGCGGCGGGCACCGGCTCGTCATAGACCTGCCAGCCGGCCAGCGCCGACAGTTCGAGAAAGGGGGAGCCTGGGTCCAGCAACTGGTTGATGCGCTCGCGGGGCAGCAGCTTGCCACGGGCCTGATGGCGGGCGTTGTTGGCAGCGCCGCCGCCCAGGGCTATCTCTTCCAGGCGGGCATTGAGATCGTCGACCAGGGCCTGCATGGCGGCCCGATTGGCCTCATGGTCGGGGCTGGCTGTGTCGAGGCGGGAGTGGATCCTGCTCATGCATTATCCCCCATCAGCTCGCGGCCGATGAGCCAGCGGCGGATCTCCGAGGTGCCGGCACCTATCTCGTATAGCTTGGCGTCCCGCAGCAGGCGACCGGTGGGGTATTCGTTGATGTAGCCGTTGCCGCCGAGCAGCTGGATGGCATCGAGCGCCATCTGGGTGGCATTTTCGGCGGCAAACAGAATGGCGGCGGCGCAATCCTTGCGGCTGGTGCGGCCCTGATCGCAGGCGCTCGCCACCGAGTAGACCAGCGCCCGGCTGCTGGCGAGGCGGGTGTACATGTCGGCGAGCTTGCCCTGCACCAGCTGAAACTCGCCGATGGGCTGGCCGAACTGCTTGCGCTCGCGCACATAGGGCAGCACCACGTCCATGCAGGCCTGCATGATGCCAAGGGGGCCCGCCGCCAGCACCACCCGTTCGTAATCCAGCCCGCTCATCAGCACCTTGACCCCGCCATGCAGGGGGCCCAGCAGGTTTTCCTGCGGTACCCGGCAGTTGTCAAACACCAGCTCGCAGGTGCTGGAGCCGCGCATGCCCAGCTTGTCGAGCTTCTGGGCAGTGGAGAAACCGGGAGTCCCCACCTCGACGATAAAGGCGGAAATCCCCTTGGGACCGGCGGCGGCATCGGTCTTGGCATAGATGACGAAGGTGTCGGCATCGGGCCCGTTGGTGATCCACATCTTGTTGCCGTTCAGCACGAAGTGATCCCCCTCGCGCACTGCGGTCAGGCGCATGCTCACCACATCGGAGCCGGCGCCCGGCTCGCTCATGGCCAGCGCCCCCACATGCTCTCCGCTCACCAGCGGGGGCAGGTAGCGCGCTTTCTGCTCCGGCGTGCCGTGGCGGTGGATCTGGTTGATGCAGAGGTTGGAGTGGGCGCCGTAGGAGAGGCCGACCGAGGCGCTGGCGCGGCTCACCTGCTCCATCACCAGCACGTGGGCCAGATAGCCGAGGTTCACCCCGTCATACTCCTCCGCCACCGTGATGCCGTGCAGCCCCAGCTCCCCCATGCGGGGCCAGAGATCACGGGGAAAGGTGTTGCTCTGATCGATGTCGCCAGCGCGCGGCGCGATCACTTTCTGGCAGAAGGCCTCGACCTGCTCGGTCAGGGCGCACAGGGTCTCGTCCATCACTGCATGCATCCTTGCTCTCCTCATATGAAGGGGATGACAGCTTGGCGGCTGAGCTGAAACAGGGGGCCAAACTGGTCAGTCCATTTGTGATTTAAGTTTACGTTAGCGTAAACGTAAATTGATTGTTAGTCTAAGGTAAATTTGTTGCGCCATGACGGCAAGGACGATTGCCCGGTCGTGATGGCCCCCGTCACAGGAGTGCCCATGGTCCGTCCGCAAACGGCCCATGATGTGCCAGCAAGGAGAGAGTGCCCATGAACAACCATCAGACCCGGTTCGGCGACGTGCCGCTGCACATCGGTGGGGAGGCGTATCCTTCCACGAGCGAGCAGTGGATCGAGGTGACCGACCCGGCGGATCAGAGCCTGCTGGCGCGGGTGCCCAAAGCCACCTCGGCGGAAATTGAACTGGCGGTGCGCACCGCTCACGACGCCTATCTGCTGTGGCGGGAGGTGCCGGCCTCCGAGCGAGCCCGGGTGATGTTCAACTACCAGCATCTCTTGAAGACGCATCACGACGAGCTGGCGGCCCTGCTGGCCCAGGAGACTGGCAAGAATCTGGCGGATGCCAAGGGGGATGTGTGGCGCGGCATCGAGGTGGTGGAGCAGGCTTGCGCCATCGCCAGCCAGACCCTGGGGGAGACCATGGGCAACGTGGCGCGGCGGGTCGACGGTCACTCCTGGGTGCAGCCGCTCGGGGTCTGCCTTGGCATCACTCCTTTCAACTTTCCAGCCATGATCCCGCTCTGGATGTTCCCGCTGGCGGTGGCCTGCGGCAACGGCTTCGTGCTCAAGCCCTCCGAGCAGGATCCGCTCACCCCCATGCGGCTGGCCGAGCTGTTTGCCGAGGCGGGTGCCCCCAAGGGCATTTTGTCGGTGGTGCATGGCGGCGCCGAGCAGGTGGATGCGCTGCTGGCCCATCCCGACATCAAGGCGGTCAGTTTCGTCGGCTCGGCCCGGGTTGGCGGCCACGTCTATCGCAGCGCCACTTCCCAGCTCAAGCGGGCCCAGTGTTTTGTCGGTGCCAAGAACCACATGGTGATCATGCCGGATGCCAACAAGGCGCAGGTGCTGAGCAATCTGGTGGGGGCCGGGGTCGGCGCCGCCGGTCAGCGCTGCATGGCCATCAGCGTGGCGGTGTTCGTGGGCAGTGCCCGGGAGTGGCTCCCCGAGCTCGCCGCCGAGTTTGCCAAGGTGAAGCCCGGCGTCTGGCACGATCCCGAGGCCGCCTACGGCCCCCTCATCAGCCCGGAGGCGAAAGTCAGGGTGGAGGGGCTCATCGAGGCGGGGATCGCCGAGGGGGCCGAGTGCCTGCTGGACGGCCGTTTTTGCGACGTGGCCGGCTACCCGGTGGGCAACTGGGTGGGGCCGACCCTGTTTCGCGGCGTGACCCCCGAGATGCGCATCTACAAGGAGGAGATCTTCGGGCCCGTGCTGGCCTGTCTCGAGGTGGCGAGCCTCGATGAGGCGCTCGCCCTCATCAATGACAACCCCTACGGCAACGGCACCTCCATCTTCACCGGCTGTGGCGCGGCTGCCCGCAAGTTTCGTCACGAGGTGGCGGTGGGCCAGGTGGGGATCAACGTGCCTATCCCGGTGCCGCTGCCGTTCTTCTCCTTCACCGGCTGGCGCGGCTCTTTCTACGGGGATCTGCACGCCTACGGCAAGCAGGCGGTGCGTTTTTACACCGAGACCAAGACGGTCACCGAACGCTGGTTCGACGAAGACATTCCCAGCGGCCCCAACATGACCATTCAGCTGCGCTGATGGCCGGTTGCCCGGGCGCACCCACTGACAGAAACGGATCGAACAAGTACAAGGAAGCGAACAAGATGGATTTTACGTTGACCCCGGATCAGCAGGCCTATGTGGAGGCCGCCAGCGCTTTCGCCGAGGAGGCGCTCAAGCCCCACGCCGCGCGCTGGGACAAGGAGCATGAGTTCCCCATCCCTACCATCAAGCAGGCGGCGGCGCTTGGTTTTTGTGGCCTCTACACGCCGGAGCAGTATGGCGGCCTCGGCCTGCCGAGGCTCGATGCCAGCCTCATCTTCGAGCGCCTCGCCATGGGCTGCACCTCCACCACCGCCTATCTGACCATCCATAACATGGTGAGCTGGATGCTGGGCAGCTGGCTGCCTCCCGAGGTGGCCGAAGAGTGGGTGCCAAGGCTTGCCGGCGGCGAGCTGCTGGGCTCCTACTGCCTCACCGAGCCGGGCGCCGGATCCGATGCCGCGGCCCTCAAGACCCGCGCCGTGCGCGATGGCGAGGATTACGTCATCGACGGCAGCAAGGTGTTCATCTCGGGCGCCGGCAGCACCGACGTGCTGGTGGTGATGGCCCGCACCGGTAGCGAGGGGGCGAAGGGGATCTCCGCCTTCATGGTACCGGCCCAGACCCCCGGCGTGAGTTATGGCAAGGCGGAGGAGAAGATGGGCTGGAACAGCCAGCCGACCCGGGAGGTGAACTTCAGCGCCGTGCGCATTCCCGCCCGTTACCGGCTGGGGCAGGAGGGGGAAGGGTTCAAGTTCGCCATGCAGGCGCTCGATGGCGGGCGCATCAACATCGCCACCTGTTCTGTGGGCACTGCCCAGCAGGCCCTCGACGATGCCCTGGCCCATGTGCAGCAGCGCCAGCAATTTGGCCACCCGATCAGCGAATTCCAGAGCGTGCAGTTTCGCCTGGCCGACATGGCCACCGAACTGGCGGCCGCTCGGTTGCTGGTGCGTCAGGCGGCCGCCAGGCTCGATGCCGGGGCGCCGGACAAGAGCGCCTGGTGCGCCATGGCCAAGCGTTTTGCCACCGACGTGGGTCACCGCATCTGTGACGACGCCCTGCAACTCTTTGGCGGCTATGGTTATATCCGCGAGTACCCGCTCGAGCGCTACCTGCGCGATACCCGGGTCCACCGCATTCTGGAAGGGACGAATGAAGTGATGCGGCTCATCATCGCCCGCCGTCTGCTGGCCGAGCCCGGGCTGGCGCTGGAGTAGCGAGGTGGGGCCGCCGTACCCGGCAGCCCGCCCTGACGACGCGGCTGGCGTGGCGCGTCGTCAGGCTTTGTGAGCCAGCCGCAGGTCGGCTCCATTCAACCCTGTCATCATGGGGCAGGTTTTTTGACAAGGACAACGCAATGACAAGGATCAGGCTCGAATATCACGGTCACGTGGCCTACATCACCCTCGACCATCCTCCCGCCAACACCTGGACCCTCGCCAGCCTGCAGGCCTTCCTGCAGATGATGGTGGAGCTCGACAGCCGCCCCGACGTGGTGGCGCTGGTGATCCGCGGGGCCGGGGACAAATTCTTCTGTGCCGGCGCCGACCTCAACATGTTTGCCGACGGCAACCTGGAGCACGCCCGCGAAGTGGCCGAGGCTTTTGGCCGCGCCTTCGAGGCGCTGGCCCGCTTTCACGGGGTCAGCATCGCCGCCATCAATGGCTATGCCATGGGGGGGGGTCTCGAGGTAGCGCTGGCCTGTGACATCCGCATCGCCGAGCAGCAGGCCAAGCTGGGCTTGCCGGAGGCCTCGGTGGGCTTGTTGCCCTGCGCCGGCGGCACCCAGCGCCTGACCGAACTGGTGGGGCCGGGCTGGGCCAAGCGGATGATCCTCTGCGGCGAGAAGGTGAGCGCCACCCTGGCCTACGAGATGGGGCTGGTGGAGGAGGTGGTGAAGGAGGGCCACGCCTGGGAGGCGGCACACCAGATGGCCCAGCTGGTGGAGCGCCAGAGCCCGAGCGCCCTGCGTGCCTGCAAGCAGCTCATCAACCAGGGGCGCAGCGGCCATCGGGACGCGGCGCTGCCGCTCGAGCGCAGCCTGTTCCTCACCTTGTTTGACGATGCCAACCAGCGCGAAGGGGTGGCCGCTTTTCTCGAGAAGCGAGCCCCGCGCTGGCATTACGACCAATCCAAGCCGGTGAAGAGTGAGGGAGTGAAGGATGAATGAGGTAATGATGGCGGCCCGCCGTGTCGCAGGGGCTGATAACCTGTCTGCGGGGGCTCGCCATGAGTGAGCCTGTGCGCATCGAGACCCACCCCACGGCGGATGGCCGCCACATCGGCATGCTGACCCTGGCCAGCCCCGCCTCCCTCAACGCCCTGAGCCTTGAGATGATCCAGTTGCTGCAGGCGGCGCTGACCCGCTGGGAGCAGGATCCGGCCATCGTCTGCGTGCTGCTGCAGGGCGCCGGCGAGAAGGCGTTTTGCGCCGGTGGCGACATCCGCTCCTTCTACTACCGCAAACGGGATGCAAACGAGTCTGCGCTGTTTGGCTATGCCCGCGACTTCTTCCTGCAGGAGTACCGGCTCGATCACCACATCCACTGCTACAGCAAGCCCCTCATCTGCGTGGCGGACGGCATCTGCATGGGCGGCGGCATCGGTCTCTTTGCCGGGGCTGGTTTTAGAGTGGTGACCGAAAAGAGCCTGTTTGCCATGCCGGAGGTGACCATAGGCCTCTATCCGGATGTGGGGGCCAGCTGGTTTTTGAGCCGCATGCCGGGGCGGCTCGGGCTCTGGCTCGGCCTCACCGGGGCCCGCTTCAACGGGGCGGACGCCATCGGCCTGGGTCTTGCGGATCACGCCATGGCGAGCCGCGAGCGGACCGAATTGCCGGCGCGCCTCGCCGCCCTCGACTGGTCTGACTCTGTCGATAGTGGCGAGCAGATCGAGGGGCTGCTCGCCGGTTTGCAGCGATCCCTTGGCCAGACGCTGCCGGCCCCCGTGCTCTTGCCCTACCAGGCTTGCATCGATGCGCTGTTGGCCGGCCGCTCCCTGCAAGGGGTGTTGGCACGCCTTGAGGGGGCCGAGCTGGCTGAACCGACGCTGGCTCAGGCGCGGGAGACTTGTCAAAGCGGCAGCCCCATCAGCCGCGCCATCCTCTGGCGCCAGTTCTGGCAGGCACGGCGCCAGTCGCTGGCCGAGGTGTTTGCCGACGAGTTGGCCCTCTCGGTCAACTGCGTACTCAAAGGGGATTTTGTGGAAGGGGTACGGGCCCTGCTCATCGACAAGGACAAATCACCCCGCTGGCAGGCCCCGCAGGCGGGCGAGGCCTGGCTGGATGGCTTCTATCGTTGGCCCGAGGGGAATAACCCCCTGCGTCCCTGCTGACGGACGATCACACACAAGGAACAGACCATGACAAGGATTGGATTTATCGGACTTGGCAACATGGGGGGCCCCATGGCCGCCAACCTGGCCAGGGCGGGGCACACAGTGCAGGTGTTTGATCTGGTGGCCGACAGCCTGACCCGCGCCATCGAGGCCGGCTGCATCGCCGCCGGCGATGCCCGCGAGGCGGTGAGCGGCTGCGAGCTGGTGATCAGCATGCTGCCGGCGGGGGAGCATGTGCGCAGCCTCTGGCTGGGCGAGGGTGCCGGTGAGCGGGGCGGGCAGGATCTGCTGGCGGCCCTGCCGCTCGGCGCCCTGGTCATCGACTGCTCCACCATCGATGTGGCTTCGGCCCGTCAGGTGGGGGCAGCGGCGCAGGCGCGCGGCATCCGTTTTCTCGATGCCCCCGTTTCGGGGGGCGTGGCCGGCGCGGCGGCGGGCACGCTCACCTTCATCGTCGGTGGTGAACAAGCGGATTTTGAAGCGGCCAAACCCGTGCTGGCCTGCATGGGGCAGAACCTGTTTCACGCCGGGGCGCTCGGCGCCGGCCAGATCGCCAAGATGTGCAACAACATGCTGCTTGCCATCCACATGGCGGGCACCGCTGAGGCGCTGGCGCTCGGGGTCAAGGAGGGGCTGGATCCGGGGGTGCTCTCCACCATCATGGGCAAGAGTTCGGGCAACAATTGGAGTCTCGAGCGCTACAATCCCTGGCCCGGGGTGATGGAAAATGCACCGGCCTCGCGCAACTATCAGGGGGGCTTCATGACCCGGTTGATGGTCAAAGACCTAGGGCTCGCCATGGCCCTGGCCGAGCATGCCCACAGCGCCGTGCCGATGGGGGCGCTGGCCCGCAACCTCTTCAACCTGCACGCCAGCAAGGGGCTGGGGGCACGGGATTTTTCCAGCATCGTCGAACTTTATCTGGACCAGCCCGGGGAGACTTCGGGTCGGCAGTGACCCTGGGTTTCATCTTTGAGGGGGCATCCCCGTCCGGGTCAAGGCAACAAGGAGCATTCATGGATATCACACAGAAAGTCATCGCCATCACGGGGGCGGGCAGGGGGCTGGGCCGCGCCATCGCCCTGAGTCTGGCGGATCAGGGCGCGCAACTTGCGCTCATCGACGTCAACCGCACCGATCTGGAGGTGACCGAGGCGGAAGTGCGCAGCCGTGACGGCCAGTGCGCCCTGTTCGTCTGCAACGTGGCGAGCGAGCCGGAGGTCGAGGCCACCTTTGCCGCCATCCAGGGGCAGTTCGGTGCCCTGCACGGCCTCATCAACTGCGCCGGCATTCTGCGCGACGGCATGCTGATCAAGGTGAAGGAGGGGGCGCTGACGGAGAAGATGAGCCTGGCTCAGTGGCAGAGCGTCATCGACGTCAACCTCACCGGCACCTTCCTGTGCGGGCGCGAAGGGGCGGCGCTGATGGCCACCGGCGGGGAGGGGGGCGTCATCATCAACATCTCCTCCATCGCTCGCGCCGGCAACATCGGCCAGAGCAACTATGCCGCCAGCAAGGCGGGGGTGGCCTCGCTGGTGGTCACCTGGGGGAAGGAGCTGGCCCGCCACGGCATTCGGGTGATGGGCATCGCTCCGGGGGTGTTTGCCACCGACATGACGGCGGCGATGAAACCGGAGGCGATGGCCCGCATGCAGCAGGCCATCCCGGTGGGCACCCTCGGGCAGGCGGCGCAGCTGGCCCAGACGGTGCATTTTATTCTCGCCAATGACTATCTGTCTGGGAGGATGATCGAGCTGGACGGCGGCTTGCGCCTCTGAATATCGGCGCTCTGTTGCAGATGCCCCTGGCCCCCGGCGCAGGGGCATTTTTATTGAAACGTTTGTCAGCAGCCGGGTTTGTCGACCTCGGCTGCAAGCTGCATTCTCATGCAGGTCTGATCCGTAAAAACGGGGCTCAGGTCATGGAAAAATGTGAAATATCAACGGGTCTTTCTTAATTTGAACCAGCTCACAGGCCCCCGGGGTCAGTGCTGTAAAATTGCGCGCGGTCAAGACGGTGCATGATTGACGGTACGAGGGATTGCGGTCGGAATAGTCATGCAATATAGTTGCCGCCTTTTTCACGGGGTACGGATTTCTAGCCCCTCCCATATTGCGCGCAGTATGAATACGGACGCTCTGCCGCCGCCTAATTAAACAGGATTGAGATGGACAAGAAACTGGGGCTTGGTGCCCTCATCTCGCTGGTGATCGGCTCCATGGTCGGTGCCGGAGTCTTCAGTCTGCCGCAAAATATTGCCGCTCATGCCAGTGCCGGGGCCGTCGCGCTGGGATGGGCCATCACCGGTATCGGCATGATCTGCCTCGCGCTGGTGTATCAGAACCTCTCCATGCGTCGCCCGGATCTCGATGGCGGCATCTTCAGCTATGCCAAGGCCGGTTTCGGCGATTTCATCGGCTTCAACGCCGCCTGGGGCTACTGGCTCTGTCAGCTGCTGGCCAACGTCTCCTACGCCATCGTGGTGTTCAGTGCGCTGAGCTACTTCTTCGACACGCCGGACAAGGTCATCTTCGGTGACGGCAACACGCCGGTGGCCATCACGCTCGCCTCCCTGCTCATCTGGTCGGTGCATGCCCTGGTGCTGCGCGGCATTCAGGTGGCGGCGCTGGTGAACATAGTCACCACCATCGCCAAGATGGTGCCGCTCATCGTGTTCTGCGTGGCCATCCTGCTTGCCTTCAACATGGAGACCTTCACCCTGGATATCTGGGGTCAGGGCACGCCTGAGCTGGGCTCGGTGATGGATCAGGTCAAGTCCACCATGAAGGTGACGCTCTGGGTCTTCATCGGCATCGAGGGGGCCGTGGTGGTCTCCGCCCGTGCCCGCCATCGCAAGGACGTGGGTCGTGCCACCGTGCTGGCGCTGCTGGGGGCCCTGGCGCTCTACGTGATGGTGACCCTGTTCTCGCTGGGGGTCATGAACCAGCCGCAACTGGCAGCCCTCAAGAACCCCTCAACCGCCATGATTCTGGAAGCCGTGGTCGGCCCCTGGGGCGCCTGGCTCATCAACATCGGCCTGGTGATCTCGGTAATGGGGGCCCTGCTGAGCTGGACCGTGCTGGCGGCGGAAGTGCCCTACATCGCGGGCAAGACCGGTGTGTTCCCCGGCTGGTTTGCCAAGGAGAACAAGAACGGCTCGCCGCAGGTGTCGCTCTGGTGCTCCACCTGCCTGGTGCAGACCTTCCTCATCATCATCTACTTCCAGAGCAGCACCTATCTGGCGCTGGTCAACATCGCCACCTCGGCGGCGCTGGTGCCCTACGTCTTCTCCGGTGCCTACGGGCTGAAGCTGGCGCTGAAAGGGGAGACCTACGCGGGTCAACCTCATCAGCGCAAGCGCGATCTGTTCCTGGCGCTGGCGGCTACCGGCTACGGCTGCTGGCTGGTCTATGCCGCCGGGGTCGAGTACCTGCTGCTGGTGGCGCTGCTCTACAGCCCCGGCATCTTCATCTACTGGAAGGCGCGCCAGCACCACGGGCTGCGCGGCCTCAACCGGCTGGAGCAGGGGATGACGGCGGCCCTGCTCGGTTGTGCGGTGCTGGCCTTCTACAAGGTGATGGACGGTACCATTCCCTTGAGTTAACCGGCACAATAAAGAGATGGCCCAAGGGCCATCTCTTTTTTTATGTGCAGCGCTCCATTTGTTCGCTGCACCGCCTCGGAAGGAATTTTTATGCTGTTTATGGGTTATCTGCTGCTGGGGGCGTTCGCCGGCATGCTGGCGGGATTGTTCGGCATCGGCGGCGGTCTCATCATAGTGCCCGTGCTGGTGCTGAGCTTTCACGCCCAGGGCGTTGCGCCCGACATCATTACCCATCTGGCACTCGGCACCTCGCTGCCCACCATGATCTTCACCGGCTTCAGCTCGCTGCGTGCCCACCAGGAGGCCGGTGCGGTCGACTGGGTGATGATCCGCCGGCTCGGCGCCGGCATGTTGGTCGGGGCCTGGCTCGGCGGCATGACCGCCAACCTGCTCAGTGCCAGCACCCTCAACATCATCATCGGCTGCTTCGCCTGGACCATGGCGCTGCAGATGGGGCTCAACCTCAAGCCCAAGGCGGAGCGTCATCTGCCGGGGGCGCTCGGCACCGGCATCGCCGGCACCGTCATCGGCTGGATGTCGGCCTTGTTCGGTATCGGTGGCGGCTCGCTGACCGTGCCTTATCTGAGCTGGAACAGCGTGCCGATGCGCAATGCCGTGGCGGCCTCCGCCGCTTGCAGCATGCCCATCGCCCTGGCGGGCAGCCTCAGCTACCTCTACGCCGGCTGGAACAATCCAGACCTGCCAGAGTGGAGCCTGGGGTTCATCTACCTGCCGGCGCTGCTCGGCATCGTGCTCACCAGTACCCAGTTTGCCCGGGTGGGGGCCAAGCTGGCGCACCGGCTCTCTCCCCAGCGACTCAAGCAGGCGTTCGCCCTGCTGATGCTGCTGGTGGGCGCCAAATTCATGCTGTTTAGCTGAACCCTTGGCCAGATTGTTGAAAAATAAGGCGAACAGCATGGGCGAGGGCAGAAAGCCGTTGCATTGAGAGGCCAGTTTGCCTATTCTCCTCGCCGGTGGTCCTATTGGTCCTCTCGCATTGATAACCCGTCGACCTGGTCAGGACCGGAAGGTAGCAGCCAAGGCGGGGGACTCGAGTGCCGGGATGTGGCTGGTAGGGCCACCACTTGTTTCTGCAATTCAATAAGTTACAGCTAATTCCCCCTTCATACCGCTTGGTAATCCACTTTGTGTGGATGAGTCAGGAGTCTTCATCTCGGATCTCCGACTCTCTGCAGCAACCTATCAGGTACGACCGCAAGGTGTCCTGGAGTCTGGCGCAAACTTCCCCTTGCTCTTCAGGGCAGGCACTTTACGCGAGCATTTTCCCTTCAGTCACTTTCCGTGGCCTCTATTGCCATTTCATCCTTTTTATTTGGCTCTGTCCCAGTTATGTGTTGAAAGGCTAACCTTGAAGTAGGTCATCACCTTGAGGGCCGCCATCATGGATACCCAAGCCTTTCAACATCTACTGTCCCTCTTCACATTGCTCACTTTGCGTCAGCGTCGTCTCGCGCAACAGGAACTCACCACCCCTCACCCCATCACCTCGTTGGCCACTCAACTGCCCGCATGCCAATGCTGCCCTCACTGCCAGGCCGCGGCCACACTGCTGGCTCCCTGGGGCTGGTCTCGAGGGCTGCGCCGTTATCGCTGCAAGCAGTGTTTGCGCACCAGTTCCGTGCTCACTAACACGCCTCTCGCCCGACTTCGCAAGCCACAATGCTGGGAAGACTATGCACAGGCCCTCATCGACGGTCTGACCGTCCGGCAGGCGGCGCTCCGCTGTGGGGTCGGTAAAAACACCGCCTTTTTATGGCGCCACCGCTTCCTGAAGGCCATGGCTAGCCACCAGGCGGTACGGGAAGAGGGGATCGTCGAGGTCGATGAGACCTTCTTCTTAGCGTCGTTCAAAGGACAGCGCGAATTGCCCCGCCCGGCCCGCCATCGTGGCGGCAAAGGCCGTACCCGAGGCACAGGGCCGGATTACATCCCGGTGATGGTGGTGCAAGACCGAGCAGGCCACCTGGCTGACTTCCAGTTGGAAGAGCTGAATGCCAGGGCAGTGAAGGCGGTGCTTGAACCGCTTATCGCCCCGGATGCCGTCCTGTGCAGCGATGGTGCCGGGGTGTATGCGAGTATTCAGCAAGTCGCAGGGCATGACCCACCAAGTGGTGCACAACCGTGCGGGAGAGCGGGTGGTGGGTGCATATCACATCCAACATGTGAACGGGTACCACAGGCGATTGAAGGAGTGGATGGAGCGGTTCCATGGGGTCGCGACCCACTATCTGAGGAATTATCTGGGTTGGCGAAGGATGTTGGAGCGCTATGGGAGGGAAGTGAATATCTCACGTTGCTTGCATGAGGCGCTGGGGCGCCCCATGCAACACGTAATTGGGACATAGCCTTTTATTTCCACCCCTCTACGATCCTTTTTCGAAAGAGAAGTGCTTGCCGTGCACCAACGCCCAAGCCCGGAAAGCACCTGGTAATCAGTAACCCCGATCGCTTATTTGAAGAAGTGCGTCAACTACTTGCTGGCTGATGCGCTGGCAACGGCCCGCGCAGGGTTATCAGGTCAAGAGTGCTCGCTTCTCTATCAAGCAATCCATCAACACCCACATCTTGGCCGGCGTGCCCGCGACGGCAGACAGAGATAAACCTTAATGGGATGTCAGCGCTACCACCAAGTTGCCGCCTGCCAGGCGGGAAGACAGAGGCGCCGAGCAGGCTCATGGCTGCTCTGGATAAGACCCCGCTTGCAGCGCGGGAGCCGGCTCACTCAGGTCGGCGACAATCTGCCAGAAGGCGTCGATGAGCGGGCCCTTGCTGTGGGGCGGGCGGATGAGGCCGATGATCCAGCTCGCCTCGGTATCACGCAGCGGCAGGGTCAGCACATCCGGGTGCTCTATGGTGGTGGAGGAGGGCACCAGGGTCCAGGCGATGTCGGCGGCGGCGGTGGCGACGCCGGCGGCGAAGTCGTTGACGTACTGGATATCGCGAAAGCGCAGCCCGCTCTGGGCCAGATAGTTCATCAGGTGATCATAAAACGAGGGGGCCTTGTCCCGGCGCAAGATAGCCAGCGGCTTGTCCACCAGATCCGCCAGTCCGCGCACACCGGCGTAGCTGGCCGGCAGCACGGCGACAAAGTGCGCCCGCACCACCGGCAGACAGTGCCACCCCTTGGGGGCGGGCAGGCGGCAAAAACCGAGGTCCAGCTTGCCCTCGCTCAGAGCCAGCAACTGGTGGTGAGTGGAGAGGTCGTTGAGCTCTATGGTGACCTGTGGGCGTTCGGTGCGAAAACGGGCGATGGCGGCGGGCACCAGGATCTTGGTGGCAACGCCAAAGCCGATACGCAGGGTGCCGCTGTTGCCTGCCAGCACATCACGGGCGGTGCGACCGAGTTGCTCGCTGGCCGCCACCAAGGCGCGGGCATCCTCATAGAGGGCCCGCCCCATCACGGTGAGGCGGGTACTGCTGGCATTGCGCTCGAACAGCTCGCCGCCCAGCTCCTCTTCCAGCCGCCGTATTTGCTTGCTCAGGGCCGACTGGGTGACGTGCTGGCGCACCGCTGCCTGACCGAAGTGCAGCACTTCTCCCAGGGTGACGAAGGCTTTCAGATCCCGTAACTCCATTCCGGCCCCTATGATTCCTGTTTGGAATGTTGAATGCTTTGATTTGTCATTGGACGGAATTTTATAACTGTTCGATGCTTATGCCAATTCCATTGGGCGCCGCCAGTCGGCGCGATAAAGGTGGCAGGTGCCACCGCCGCATAAGGAGCAACCCCAGATGCATCACCACAAGTTCAACGACTTCCCCGCCGATTTTCTATGGGGCGCCGCCTCCGCCGCCTACCAGGTGGAAGGGGCCTGGAACGCCGATGGCAAGGGCCCCTCGGTGTGGGATCTGTTCACCAAGCTGCCGGGCAAGACCTTTGAGGGCAGCAACGGCGACGTGGCGGTGGATCACTATCACCGCATGGAGGAGGACGTGGCGCTGATGGCGGAAATGGGGCTCAAGGCCTACCGCTTCTCGGTGAGCTGGCCGCGTATCTATCCCACCGGCCGCGGTGAGGTGAACGAGGCGGGGCTGGCCTTCTACGAGAAACTCATCGATACCCTGCTGGTTCACCAGATAGAGCCGGTGCTCACCCTCTATCACTGGGACTTGCCCCAGGCGCTGCAGGATGAGTACGGTGGTTGGGAAGACCGACGCATCATCGAGGATTTCGAGCGCTACTGCGTGACCCTGTATCAACGTTTTGCCGGCAAGGTGAAATATTGGGTGTCGCTCAACGAGCAGAACTACAACCTGACCAACGCCTATCAGCTCGGCACTCACCCGCCCGCAGTGCAGGATCGCAAGCGCTTCTTTGCCGCCAACCACATCGCGTTCCTGGCCAACGCCCGGGTCATCAAGGCGTTCCGCCAGCATGTGCCGGGGGGGCTGATCGGCCCAAGCTTCGCCTACTCGCCCGCTTATCCGGCGTCGTGCGACCCGAAAGACATGCTGGCGTTTGAAAACGCCGAGGAGTTCACCAACCTCTGGTGGCTCGACGCCTACTGCTTTGGCCGCTATCCGCAGGCGGCGCTTGCCTACCTGCGGGAAACCGGCGAGGCGCCGGATATCCTGCCGGGCGATCTCGAGCTGCTGCGGGAAGGGACGCCCGACTACATCGGCGTCAACTACTACTACACCCTGACCTTCACCGACAACCCGCTCGGCGGCCAGACCCTGCAGCGCATCAACACCACGGGGCAAAAGGGCACCACCCCCTCGAGCGGCATTCCCGGCCTCTACAAGACGGCGTCCAACCCGCACCTTGAGACCAGCAACTGGGACTGGGCCATCGACCCAACCGGGATGCGCATCGCCCTGCGCCGGCTCTCCTCACGCTACGGTCTGCCGCTGATGATCACCGAGAACGGCCTCGGCGAGTTCGACAAGCTGGCAGCGGGAGATCGGGTGCACGACGACTACCGCATCGACTATCTGCGCAGCCACGTTAAGGCGTGCCAGGAGGCGCTGCAGGACGGGGTGGAACTGCTGGGCTATTGCGCCTGGTCGTTCACCGACATCCTGAGCTGGCTTAACGGCTACCAGAAGCGCTACGGCTTCGTCTTTGTGGAGCGTGACGAGCAGGGCGGCTCCCTGCGCCGGCTCAAGAAGGACAGCTTCTACTGGTACCAGACGGTAATAAGCTCGGGCGGCAAAACGCTCTAAGCAAATCGAGCAGCAGTACTTTGACAGGCTCCGCCCATCGGCGGGGCCTGTTGTTTTTGGTGGGAACGGGATGGTGAGGCGAAAGATAGGGTGGTCCGCAATGGGGTATGCGTTCAGTGATAGCTGACGTCCACGCTCTCTTCGGTGCTGTGGGCCAGATGGGTCATGGCATAGATGAAGAATTCGGCAGGGGAGAGCGGCTTGGAGTAGTAGTAGCCCTGGATCTCGTCCACCCCGATATGGGCCAGCTGCTGCAGTTCATGCAGGCTCTCCACCCCCTCGGCCACCACAACCAGCCCCAGCTGATGGGATAGCTTGGTGATGGACTCGACGAACATGAATTGCCGCGGGTCGGTCTCGATGTTGCTGATGAAAGACTTGTCAATCTTGAGCTTGTCAAAGCTCAGGGACATCAGATAGGAGAAAGAGGACCAGCCGGTCCCGAAATCATCCAGCGCGATGCGCACGTGGATGTGTTTGAGCTCCTTGAAGATGCGCTGGCTGAGCGGCAGATCGTCG
This sequence comes from Aeromonas sp. S5(2024), assembly GCF_041403025.1. Lineage (NCBI taxonomy): Bacteria > Pseudomonadati > Pseudomonadota > Gammaproteobacteria > Aeromonadales > Aeromonadaceae > Aeromonas > Aeromonas sp. S5(2024). The sequence continues at coordinate 271,333 of NZ_JBGLRI010000002.1, forward strand.
AGTGCGATGGTTTCGGTCAGCTCCAGAATGAGCTGTTCGGCGCGCAGCGGACTCTGTTGCAGCATCTCGTTGACCTGGTGGAACAGGGCCGGGGTGAACATGGAGTTGGAGAGGTTGATGGCCAGCTCCAGCTTGTCCACGAAGCTGGCCGGCAGTTGCGACATGTCGTGGTTGACCCGGCTGAAGATCCATTTGCCGAGCAGCTCGCCGAGGCCGTTCTCCTCCGCCATGGCAATGATGTCCAGCGGGTTGATGAAGCCGTATTCGGGGTGATGCCAGCGGATCAGCACCTCGGCCCCCATGTTGTAGGCATTGCCCGGTTTTATCACCGGCTGATAGTGCAGATAGAGGGTGCTGTTGGAGATGATATTCAAATGTTCACGCAGCTCGGCGGCCAGTTTCCGGTTGCGGCTGTAGTGCTCGAACATCCGGTGGTTGAATACCTGCAGGTGGTTCTCCTTGAGCTTTTTGGCATTGGCGAGGGCAATGTCGGCGAACAGGATCAGCTCCTCAATCTTGTGGGCCGTGATGGGGTGCTGGCTTATTCCCATGCTGACGCGCACCCGGTGCGCCGGATCGGCCTGAAAGACGGTGGGCCTTAATTCATCCAGCAGCCGGACAAGGTAGGGAACACGGTGCTCGATGGGCATGGCACCATAGATGAAGAGGGCAAATTCATCGCCGCCCATGCGGGCGATGAAGGCCTGGTCATGGGCATACTCTCTGATCTGGTTGGCCACCATGGTGAGCAGTTCATCTCCGGCGGCATAGCCCAGGCTGTCGTTGACCTCCTTGAAGTTGTTCAACTCGACCAGGCAGATGGTCAGGGTACAGTCGGCGGGCTGTTTGCCCTTGGCCAGCCGCTCCAGCCGGGTCATGAAGGCGGCCCGGTTGGGCAGCAGGGTCAGTGGGTCATTCCAGGCCAGGAAGTATTGCAGCTTCATCTCCCGGGAGACCACGAACAGGATGAGCAGGCCGATGGCCAGCAGGGCGACCAGTACCAGTACGTGCCCTTCCTTGGACTGCTGCAGCTCCTGACGCTGCTTGATGGCGGAGGGGCCGGTGAAGTTCATCACCATCAGATCCCGGATGGAAGGCAGCAGCTTGTTCATTCTGCCTTCCATCTCGGCCAGCCGGGCTGAATCGGGGGTGGGGTTGACCACGTCCTGCTCATACTCCTTGAGCACCTCAAAGAAGGCGCCGACTCTCTCGCTGGCCTGGTAGCGGGAACGAATAAGGGCGGTCTCCTGTCCGGTCAGGAAGATGTCCAGCCGGTTCCAGGCGATGTCATAAGCTTTGTTCAACTGCCCGGCATCGGTCTGACCGCTGCGATACAGCGACAGCTGCTCGTCAAAACCGTGCAGCTCCAGCTCCAGCTGGGCCAGAGACCAGGCGGAGAGCTGGTTGTATTTGACCATGTCATTGAAGGTGCGATCGTAATTGAAGAGTGACCAGATGGTCACCCCCAGAAAGGAGACCATGATAAAGGCAAGGGAGAGGAACTTGCCCTTGATCATCATTACATCCCTTCAAGCTTGAGCACTTGCCACACCATCAGGCTGTGATATTGCTCGATATTGAGCTCGGGGTGGTCCGACAGGGGGTAGATGACCCAGACTGGGCCCTTGTTGCGCAGGGTCAGTGCCTTGCCATCTTCCTCGATGGCCAGCAGCACGGGGTATTTCTCGACATCTTCCCGCGGGATCACCGCAAAGTAGTCGTTCTGGGCCATCACTTTTATCTTGTCGGCAGTGACGCCGAGGGTATCGAGCACCGTCTTGAGCAAGACGCCGCGATAGACATGGGAGCCCTTGGTCCAGGGAGTGGTAGTGGTGACGCTGGCTTGCGGCAGCGCCTGCAGCTGGGTGCGGCTGTATTCCATCTTGCCGGCGTTGTTGCAGCAACCCTTGGCGGCGACGCTGAGGATGACCTCATCGGCACTGTAGGCCTGACCGCAGAAGAGTAAAGACAAGAGGTAAAACAGGGGTAAGGTTAGCGCTTTCATGGTTGGTTCCTTATGGGCAACTTATTGATATCCAGCCTGTTGAGGCCGTTTCGCTCTAACCATAGACCATTTCCGAATGACTATTGATGATGCTTTAAGGCAACCACAATGCCTCATTTTCTTCACATCTATTACACAACCGGCACGTGCCTTGCCAAATTGATCCAACTCATCTTTTTATCAATTAGATGAGGGGTATCTGGGTGAAGCTACCACCAGAGTTCATATTCTGATTTAAATTCAATGTGTTTACCCGGCCCCAGACACGGGATGTTTCACGTTGGCAGATGTGGGCACGCATCATGAACAGCAACACCCCATACACCCGCAGCGGTGAGCACGTTTCCCAGCAGGTTGATTTGCGCCAGGTGGTATACGCCTTGTCGGCGTCGCTGGATCTGGTCGGCATCGGTGATGTGGCGCACGGCAAGCGGGTCGGCATCATGGCCGCCGAGTGCGGCAAGGCGCTGGGAGCAAATGCCAGCGAGCGAGCCTGCCTGTTCGAACTGGGGGTGCTGCACGACATCGGCGTCTCCTCCACCTTTATTCATTGTCATCTGGTCAGCGAGTTTGACTGGGAGTCCTCCCAGTTCCACTGCGAGGTCGGTCATGACCTGCTCAAGGACTTTCCACCGCTGGCGCCCCTGGCGGAGCCCATCCGTTATCACCACACCCACTGGCACCGGTTGGTACAAACCCCCGGATTGGCGGCGGGCGTGATGCGCCAGGCCAATCTCATTTTTCTGGTGGACCGGGTGGATGCCCTGGCGGCACCTCATTACGGTGACGGCTCTCTGTTGATGCACACCCACGAGATCCGGCAACGGATCGAGGCGTGCGCCGGCGAGTTTTTCGATCCCGAACTGGTGGCGGCCTTCCTCTTGGCATCCCGCTCGGAGGCGTTCTGGCTGCAACTGGAGGGGCGCGCCATCAGCGACTACATGCACGACATGCTGAGCGAGCGGGAACCCTGTCTCACCAGCAACGGCGAGCTCAAGCAGCTGGCGCGGATCTTCTCGGCCATCGTCGATGCCAAGAGTCCCTTCACCGTGGCCCACTCCCTCGGCGTGGCCAGACTGGCCCGGCTGCTGGCCGAGCTGATGGGCATTGAAGAGGGGCACTGCGAGCAGCTGGAGATTGCCGGGCTGCTGCACGATCTCGGCAAGCTGCGGGTGCCTGACGAAATCCTCGACAAGGCGGGGTCACTCGATGAGCGGGAGCGGGCCATCATCAATATCCACAGTTTCGAGACCTATCAGATCCTGCGCCATATCGACGGCTTCGAGGCCATCGCCCTGTGGGCCTCCTATCACCATGAAGAGCCCAATGGTTGCGGTTACCCTTTCCACCTGACCGCCGAAGCGATGCCGCTGGAGGCGAAGATCCTGCGGGTGGCCGACATCTTCCAGGCCATGGTGCAGAACCGACCCTACCGGGAGGGGTTGAGCGCCGGGCAGGCGCTCGGCTTTTTGCAGCAACTGGCCAGCCAGAGCCGGGTCGATGTGGAAGTGGTTGCGACCCTGGCCGCCCATCTGCCGCAGGCGCTGTGTGCCGCCTGCGGGCAGGCGCCTGACGTCAGCTCAAGCCACTGACGGGCTGCCGCTGTTGGCAGCGCCGTATCCTCTGCGGGGACAGGTCTAGAGGAACATGCCGCCCGAGGCTTCGATGCGCTGGGCATTGATCCAGCGGCTGTCAGGGGAGAGCAGGGCGGCAATCACGCCGCCGATGTCTTCCGGCTGGCCCACCCGTCCCAAGGCGGTCTGACTGGCGATGAAGTCGTTGACGGCCTGATTGTCCCGCACCACACCCCCGCCAAAGTCGGTCTCGATGGCCCCCGGTGCCACCACGTTGACGGCGATGCCGCGCGGCCCCAGCTCCTTGGCCAGATAGCGGGTCAGCACTTCGACACCCCCCTTCATGGCCGCATAGGCGGCATAACCGGGCAGCGCAAAGCGGGTGAGTCCGCTCGACAGGTTGAGGATGCGCCCGCCATCGCGGATCAGCGGCAACAGCTGTTGAGTCAGAAAGAAGACCCCCTTCAGGTGAATGTTGAACAGGGTATCGAACTGCTGTTCGGTGGTCTGCTCTATGGTGGCGTGAATGCCGATGCCGGCGTTGTTGACCAGAAAGTCGATCTGCTGGCGCTGCCATGTGCCCAGCTGCTCCTGTACCTGGCGGGCGAAGGCGGCAAAGCTGCTGCTGTCGGCCACATCGAGGGGCAAGGCGTGGGCCTGGACGCCGAGTGCGGTCGCTTCGGCCACCACGGCCGCCGCTTCATCGGCCTGACTGCGATAGGTGATGATGAGATCGATGCCGCGCGCGGCGAGGGTCAGCGCCGCCTGTTTGCCAAGGCCGCGGCTGGCGCCGGTGATGAGTGCGATGGGGTGGGCCATGAGGGGACTCCTGTCTGTGGGTAATGCGCTCGGGATGAGCCGGTGTGATCACTCTATTGTCCGTTGTTGATTGGATAAATAAGGTGATAATGAATGCACTGTTCCAATTGGCGAGACAATGGCGGCATGGATCAACTGGATGCGATGAGGATGTTTGTGCGGGTGGCTGAGCTGGAGAGCTTTACCCGCAGTGCCGAACAGTTGAGTGTTCCCAAGGCGACGCTCTCGGCGGCCATTCGGCGGCTGGAGGAGCAGATGGGCACCCGCTTGCTGCAACGCACCACCCGGCGGGTGCAGCTGACCCCGGATGGCAAGCTCTGTTACGCCCGCTGCCAGGATCTGCTGGCGGACATGGAGGAGTTCAACGCGCTGTTTCGCCAGCAGGGGCAGCTGAGCGGCCAGCTGCGGGTGGACATGCCGAGCCGGATGGCCCGTCATCTGGTGATCCCGGCGCTGCCCGCCTGGCTTGCGGCCCACCCCGACCTGCAACTGCTGCTGAGCAGCACGGACCGGCGGGTCGATCTGGTGCGGGAGGGCTTTGACTGCGTGATCCGGGTCGGGGCTCTCGAGTCCTCCAGCCTGGTGGCGCGCCCCCTCGGCCACTACCGCCAGATCAACTGTGCCAGCGCGGCCTACCTGGCCCGCCATGGAACACCGCGCAATCTGGGCGAGCTGAGCAACCATCGGCTGGTGCACTACGGTGGCGGCAGCGGGCCCAGGGAGAGCGGTTTCGAGTACCTGCAGGCGGATGGCTCTCGCGCCGTGCTGGCGATGCGCGGGGCGCTCACGGTGAACGACAGCGAATCCTATCTGGCGGCGGCGCTGGCCGGGCTTGGCATCATTCAGCTGCCGCGAGTCGGGGTGGAGCCATTGCTGGCCAGCGGCGAGCTGGTGGTCATCCTGCCAAAGTGGCAGGCGCCGCCGCTGCCCATTCACGCCCTCTATGCCCATCGCCGTCAGCTGGCCCCCCGGGTGCAGGCGTTCATCCTGTGGCTGAGCGGCATCCTGGCATCGGCGCTGGAGCCTGACGGACTGCGCGATGGCGGGCAGCCAAGCAGCGGGAACGACGTGGCCGATTGACTCCTTGACGTTACTCTCATCGGCGGCCGGCACTGCGGGCCTCTCTATGGTTGCCATCGACAATCCCGGTTTGGCGCAAGGGGCGGGCTTGGGCATAATGACGCCCCATGTTGGCCGCTCCTTTGCTGCGCGGCCAGACCCAGCAACAGTGCAGAGGAGATGAGATGAAATTTATCGGAGCCCACGTCAGTGCGGCCGGCGGGGTGGAGAACACCATCGCCCGTGCCCAGGCCATCGGCGCCAATGCCTTCGCCCTGTTTACCAAGAACCAGCGCCAGTGGCAGGCGGCGCCGCTTTCCGAGACCAGCATCCGCGCTTTCAAGCTGGCCTGCGAGAAGGGGGGCTTTCGCCCCGAGCAGATCCTGCCCCACGACAGCTACCTCATCAATCTGGGTCATCCGGACCCCGATGGTCTCGCCAAGTCCCGCGACGCCTTTCTGGACGAAATGAAGCGCTGCGAACAGCTGGGGCTTTGCTACCTCAATTTTCATCCGGGCAGCCACCTGAAGCAGATCCCGGAGGCGGCCAGCCTCAAGCTGGTGAGCGAATCCATCAACTGGGCGCTGGAGCGTAGCCAGGGGGTGACGGCGGTGATCGAAAATACCGCCGGCCAGGGCACTAACCTCGGCTGGTCGTTCGAGCATCTGGCCACCATCATCGACGGGGTGGAAGACAAGAGCCGGGTCGGCATCTGCTTTGACACCTGCCATGCCTTTGCCGCCGGTTATGACCTGCGCACCGCAGACGCTTGCGCCGCCGTCTTTGCCGAGTTCGAACAGACGGTCGGCTTTCAGTACCTGAAGGGGATGCATATCAACGGCGCCAAGTGCGCCTTCGGCAGCCGGGTTGATCGCCACCACAGCCTGCGCGAGGGGAACCTGGGGGAGGCGGTGTTCCATCACATCATGAATGACCATCGCTTCGACGGCATTCCGCTGATCCTGGAGACCATCGACGAGTCCATCTGGGGCGACGAGATCCGCTGGTTGCGCAGCCTGGCGAAGGCATGATGACCGACCGGCAGACAGCATAAGGAAACAGGGATGCAACAGAGATCAAGCGACCAGCCGCTGCGCTGGGGGATTGCCGGCGCGGGGGCCATTGCCCGCCGTTTTTGTCAGGATGTGAACGGGCACGCCAGTGGCAGCCGGGTGGTGGCGATCGCCGCCCGTGATCAAGCGCGGGCGCAGGCCTTTGCCGATGAGCAGGGCTTGTCCCACGCCCATGGCAGCTATCAGGCGTTGGCGGCCAGCCCCCAGGTGGAGGCGGTCTATGTGGCGGTGATCCACCCGGAGCACGCCGCCCTGATCGAGCTCATGCTGCTGGCGGGCAAGCACGTGCTGGTGGAAAAACCGGCGGTGACCCGGGTGGCGGACTGGGATCGGCTGGTGCAGCTCGCCGCCGAGCGGGGCCTGCTGCTGATGGAGGCGATGAAGGTGATGTGCTTCCCCGCCATGCGCGAATTGCTGGGGCGGCTTGCGGCCCTGCCAGCCCCCGACAGACTGCGGGCCGCCTTTGGCTCGGTGCAGGCGCGGGACGGCAAGCTGTTCGACCCGGCGCTGGCCGGCGGCGCCGCCTGGGATGTGGGGGTCTATCCGCTCTGGCTCTATGCCGCTCTTTGTCACCAGCTCGGGCTGGCGGCGGGTGAGCCCGAGGTCACGCTGTCTCGCCAGGCGGGCGAGGTGGACGAAGCTGCCCGCTTTGATTTTTCCGGCCCGCTCAAGGCCGAACTTGCTGCCTCCATCGTCGCAGATCTCGACAAGTCGGCCTGGCTGTCCGGGCCCGGCTGGGCGCTGGAGCTGGTGGGCAAGTGGTGGAATCCCCAGCAGATAGCGTGGCGTGGTGGCGATCCCCTGCCGGCCTGGCCACACGACATCGCGCTGCCGGTGGCGGGCGGCGGCATGCAGCACGAGGCGGATCACTTTGCCGCCTGCGTCAGACAAGGATTGAGCGACTCGCCCTGGGTGCCGCAGGCGCTGAGCAGACAAGTGCTGGGCTGGGTCGAGCGGGGATTGCAGCCCGCGAAACGCTGAGTCACAAGGCTGAATGACAAAGAGGGAGAGCCTAGGCTCTCCCTCTTCTATTGCAACCGATATCCTAGTGGCAAGGGCAATGCAGGGCAATCTGCTGCCCGATCATCCCATTGGCTCAGGTGCTGCTGGCCTCGCTGGAGAGCACATCCTCCTGGGCGCGGCAAAATTGCAGAAAGCGGCGCAGGGTGGCGGAGTGATACTTCTGCCGATGCCAGATGAGGGAGAGCTGACGGGGGAAGCGGCGGGTCAGGGGCAGGGCCACCAGGCGGCCGGCCTGCAACCGATCCGACACCGCCAGGTGGGAGATGAAGGAGATGCCGAGCCCCTTCTCGACCGCCAGCATCACCGCCTCCAGAGTATTGAGTTCGAGCCCGGCCTGCCAGCGGGGCAGTTCGGGCTGGATCTGCTGCTCGAACTGCTCGCGGCTGCCGGACTGGGGCTCGCGTAGCACCCAGGTTTCATCGCTCAGCTGGGCGAGGGAGAGACGGCTGCGGCCGGCGAGGGGGTGCGCGGGCTGGGCCACGATCAGCATCTCGTCGTGGAGCCAGGGCTCGCTGACCAGGTCCGGGTGATGGTTTTCCCCCTCGATCAGCGCCAGATCCAGCTCGAAGTTGGCCAGCAGGTGGCAGAGCTGGTGGGTATTGGTGATGGTGACGCGGGGTGGCTGTCCCAGCTCCTGCTTGCTGGTGGCGAGCAGGGCAGGCAGCAGGTAGTTGCCGATGGTCTGGCTGGCGCCCAGACGCAGCTGGCCGCTCGGTTCGGCATCCGGGCTGAACAGGGTTTCGATGTCCTGCATCCGGGTCAGCAGCTCCTCGGCCGCCGGTTGCAGCAGGCGTCCCTCGTTGTTGAGCTGCAATCTGGGATGAATGCGATCGAACAGCGGGGTGGCGAGCTGGCGCTCCAGCTCCTGCAACGACTGGGAGACGGCGCCCTTGCTCAGGCACAGTTCATTGGCGGCCAGCCCCAGATTGCCGTAACGGGCGATGGTGGCAAAGACCTTGAGTTGTTGCAGGGTCAGCTTCATGTTTGGATATCCTGAACGATTGATTTAATTCATTTAGATATCGTAAACGATACGGGGCCATTATCCTATGCCCATCGTCTCTCATCAGAGGTTTCAGACATGATCGCAAGAACCCGTCAATCCTTAGGCAAAGCCCCGACTCCCATGGCAGGGCTGGCGCTCGGGATCGCCAGTCTCGGTTGGTGCTGGGAAAATGCCGGTCACTTCGATGGCCGCCTGCAGTTGCTGGGGGCAGCCATTGCCGCCGTGCTGCTGGTGATCCTGACCTTCAAGTTTCTGCTGCACCCGCGCCTGTTGTGGCAGGATCTGGCCCACCCCGTGGTCGGCAGCGTGGTACCCACCTATGCCATGGGCACCATGGTGGTCTCCAAGGCGGTCGGCATGCTCGACGCCGGTCTGGGCGAGGGGCTCTGGCTGTTTGCCGTGCTGCTGCACCTGGCGTTCCTGGCCACTTTCGTCTGGCATCGGGCCAAACAGTTTGAAATCCACCACATGGTGCCGAGCTGGTTCGTGCCGCCGGTGGGGATCATCGTCGCGGACGTCGCCTTCCCGGGCGGCCAGTTTGCGGCGCTGGCCAACGGCCTGCTCTGGTTCGGCATGCTCTGCTACGGCCTGATGCTGCCGCTGATGCTCTATCGCCTCATCTTCAGCCATGAAGTGCCGGATGCCGCCAAGCCGACCATCGCCATCCTGGCGGCCCCCGCCAGCCTGTCACTGGCCGGTTACCTGACCGTGAGCGAGGAACCCTCCCTGCTGCTGGTGGCCGTGCTGCTGGGGATTGCGGTGCTGATGACCGGCATCATCTATCTGGCCTTCATCAAGCTGCTGCGTCTGCCGTTCTCACCGGGCTACGCCGCCTTCACCTTCCCGCTGGTGATCGGCGCCACCGCCCTGTTCAAGGTGAGCCACCTGGTCGAGCAGTGGCCCCAGGCTGCCGAGTATGTCGAGCAGATCCGGCTGCTGGCCCACTTCGAACTGGGCGCCGCCACCTTGATCGTCGGCTATGTGGCCCTGCGCTACCTGATGTTCTTCCTGCCGCTCGACGGCAGCGACGAGGTGACGCACGGCATGGTTCGTCGCTAAGAAGAGGACGGCGAGAGCCGGGATACGGGGCGTTGATGAGCAACCTTGCAGCAGACAGGGGCCATCAACCGGATAATGACCAAGCGCTTTACCTTCGGGTGAAGCGCTTTTTGTACCGGTTCTGGCAGCGAAAGGTGCCATTCATGCCCGTTGGCGCCCCGTTTTTTGCGCCAGCGCCCAGCCTGGGGGGACAATGATGAATTTCACTGGTATTACCTGTCAGGACGAATACAATGCAGCTCCATTTTCTTAGCTTGATCCCCATCCATGTCTTCCCATGATCCCGTGTTTGACACCCGCTTCGAGGCCAGATTCCTGCATCCACGCTATTGGCTCAGCTGGCTGGCGCTTGGCGTACTGATGCTGCTGGCGTTCGTGCCGGTCCGTCTGCGCGACCGTCTCGCCGCCGCCCTGGCACCGCTGGTGTTCCGTATCTCGAAAAAGCAGATCTATATCGCCAGAACCAACCTGGCACTCTGTTTTCCGCAAAAGAGCGAGGCCGAACGCGACGCCATCCTGATGACCTCGATCCGGGTCGGTCTCAAGAGTCTGCTCGGCTTTGGCGAGTTCTCCGTGCGCAGCCCCGCCTATCTGATGAGCCGGATGCAGGTCAGCGGCTGGGAACATATCGAGGCGGAGCAGGCCGCCGGCCGACCGGTGATCCTGGTGGTGCCCCACAGCTGGCCGGTGGATGCGGCCGGTTACTACTTCACCCGGCGCGGGGTGCCCATGTGCACCATGATGAAGCGGGCGCGCAATCCGGTCTTTGACTGGCACCTTAATCGGGCCCGCGCCCGCAACGGTTGCCGGGTTTATGAGCGCAGTGCCGGCATCAAGGCGGTGATCCGTACCATCAAGGGCGGTCGCAGCTTCTTCTATCTGCCGGATCAGGATCATGGCCGCGAGAAGAGCATCTTTGCCCCCTTCTTCGGGCACCCCAAGGCGACGCTGCCGGCGTTGCCACGGCTGGTGCAGGTGAGCGGCGCCAAGGCGGTGCCCTTGCTGGCCTGCTATGACGAGGCCAAGCACTGCTACCGGCTGGAGATCGACGCGCCGTTTGACAACTATCCCACCGAGGACGTGATGGCCGACACCTGCCGGATGAACGACATGGTGCAGCAGCAGCTCTGCCGCGACCCCGGTCAGTACATGTGGTTCCTCAAGATCTTCGACACCCGCGAGGATCAGGTGGGCCTGGATGGCCGCTACGAGGCGGGGATCCAGCGCATCCGCAGTGGCTTGCAGCCGCTGCCCTGAGGCAACACGCCTTTATGTCATATGGCCCTGCGGGGCCATTTTTATTGGCGATGGTGACCCGTCATGGGGGGAGGGCTGCCTTGCCGGCCAGCCCGGTGGCCGGGGGGCGTGGCCGCCAAAGTGGAAAAATCTGTCAGGATAATTAAAATAACCGTTTATTTTCTATGACTTGATGGCGGCCATGTCCTCACACGATCCGGTTTTTGACACCTCATTTCATCCCCGTCTGCTGCATCCGCGCTGGTGGGGCAGCTGGCTGGCGCTCGGTCTGCTCTGTCTGCTGGCATTGGTGCCCCATGGTCTGCGCGACCGGCTCGCCAATCGTCTGGCGCCTACCCTGCTGCGAATGTCAAAGAAGCAGGCCTACATTGCCGAGACCAACCTCAAGATCTGTTTTCCCGAGCTGGACGAGGCAGGCCGTCAGGCCTTGCTGCTCAAATCGATCCGGGTCGGTCTCAAGACCTTCATGGGCTTTGCCGAGCTGACCCTGCGCAGTGCCGCTCATCTGGCCAGCCGCGTCAAGGTGCGTGGCTGGGAGCATATCGAGGCAGAGCGGGCCGCCGGCCGGTCGGTGATCCTGGTGGTGCCCCACACCTGGGCGGTGGACATGATCGGCCGCTACTTCGCCATTCGGGGGCTGACCATGTGCACCATGATGAAGAGCCCAAAGGATCAGGTGTTTGACTGGTACATCAACCGCGAGCGGGCCAAGGGCGGCAAGGTATATGAGCGCAGCGTCGGCATCAAACCGGCCATCAAGGCGATCCGCAGCGGCGCCAGCTTTTTCTACCTGCCGGATCAGGATCACGGTCGCGAGGCCAGCATCTTCGTGCCTTTCTTCGGCCATCCCAAGGCGACCCTGCCGGCCCTGCCCAAGCTGGTGAAACTGACCGGCGCCAGGGCGGTGCCCATTCTTGCCTGCTATGACGAGGAGGAGGGCTACTACCGGCTGGAGATCGAGCCGCCTTTCGATCCTTATCCCGGTGCGGATCTGGTGGCCGATGTCTGTGCCATGAATGGCATGGTGGAGCAGCAGCTGCGCCAGCATCCCGAGCAGTACATGTGGTTTCTCAAGATTTTCGAGACCATGGAGCACCAGCAGGGATCGGATGGGTTCTACGAAGAGGGCATTAAGCGGATCCGTGGCGATCTCCCTCCCGGGGAGTGAGGCCGGCCGACCCGGCGGCGTGGGTTATCGCACCGGGATCATCGCGGTTGCCGGCACGCCGGGCGCCGTCAGGAAACAGGGATAGGCAAGTGGCCCGGGAGGGGCTATCTTCTGATGCGCAAATAGGGTAAAAGGGCGGCCATGAAAATTCCAAATCGAATCCAACCTCTGGTTGATGACGGCCTGGTCGATGACGTCATCAGCCGGCTGATGAGCGGCAAAGAGGCCGACGTCTATGTGGTGCGCTGCGGCGACGAGATCCGCTGCGCCAAAGTCTATAAAGAGGCGTCCAAGCGCAGCTTCAAGCAGGCCGTGGTCTATCAGGAAGGGCGCAAGGTGCGCGGCAGTCGCGATGCCCGCGCCATGGAGAAAGGCTCCAAATACGGTCGCAAGCAGCACGAAGAGGTGTGGCAGAACACCGAAGTGGATGCCCTGTTCAAACTGGCGGCGGCCGGGGTGCGGGTGCCCAGGCCCTATGTCTGCCTCGATGGCGTGCTGCTGATGGAGCTCATCACCGACGAAGAGGGCAATGTCGCCCCCCGCCTCAACGACGTGGCGCTCTCTGCTGAGCAGGCGGTCATCGACCATGGCAAGGTGATCCGTTATGTGGTGCGCATGCTCTGCGCCGGCCTCATCCACGGCGATCTCTCCGAGTTCAACGTGCTGGTGGATGAACAGGGCCCGGTCATCATTGACCTGCCCCAGGTGGTGGATGCCGCCGCCAACAACCAGGCCAGGGCAATGCTGGAGCGCGACGTCAACAACATGCGCAACTACTACGGCATGTATGCCCCCGAGCTGCTCAAGACCCGCTACGCCCGGGAGATGTGGGCCCTCTATGAAGATGGCAAACTGACCCCCGACAGCGAGCTGACCGGCTTGTTCGAGGAGAGCCGCGAGCAGGTGGATCTCGACTCCGTGCTGCACGAGATCGAGAGCGCCCAGGAGGAGGCGTTGGCCCGTCAGGCCAGGATGAAGGCCGAAGAGGAAGACAGCTACTGATCTTGCCGGTGGCCGTGGCCAGTGAACAAAGAGCGCCAGTGGCGCTCTTTTTTATTGTCTGCCGCTCAGTCCTGGCCCCTTGGCCGGGGCCAGCCGGTAAAACCGGAGCCAGCAGCGATCGCCGGCATGGTAGCGGCGATCCAGCCATTGCCCGCCGGCGGCGGCAATGACCTTGAGCGAGGCCGAATTTGCCTCGTCACAGCTGATGAGCACGGGTTCGCTCAGCACATGGCGCTGCAGCCAGCCGAGCAGGGTGCGGGCGACGCCTTCACCCCGGCGGGTGGGACGGGTCTCGTAACCGATGTGGCCAAGCCACTGGCGGGTGGCGGGGTTGTCGCCGTGACGCAGGCGCAAGGTGGCGAGGATCTCCTCCCCCTCGAGGGCAAAATAGGTGGTGGTGGGTGGGTAGCCCGGTGGCAGATGCAGCCCATCGGCATGGGCGAGCAACTCCTGCAGCCACTGATCCGGGTCGAATTGCGCCACCTGATAGAGCGACAACCCGGCGGCGCCACACTCGGCCACATAGCGGCGGTAGGCGGGGGCGTCGGTCAGCCGAGCGGCCCGGCACTCGATGAGGGGTCGCATCAGGTCTGGGTGGTCAGGGGCCACAGCAGCCTGGGCTCGCTGTGGTGCGGCTCCTGGATGCAGGCGCGCTGGCGGCCGGCCTGTTTGGCGGCATAGAGTGCCCGATCCGCGCGCAGATAGGCCTGCTCGAAGCTCTCGCCCTGCTGCAGCGAAGTCAACCCGATGCTGAGGCTGATGGGGCCGCCGGCCAGCGGCTGGGTGGCGTCTGCGACCCGCTGCTGCAGGGTCTGGCAGCAGACCGGCAGCGTTTGCGATGTCTCCATCACCAGCAGCGCCAGCTCGTCGCCGCCAAGGCGGCCGGCCAGCCCCGCCGGCGGCAGGCTCTCCCGGATCACCCGGCCCACCGCCCGCAACATGGCGTCGCCGGCGGGGTGACCGTGGCGGTCGTTGATCTGCTTGAAGTTGTCCAGGTCGATCAGCAGCAGTTGCCAGGGGCGGGCACTGCGACAGGCACGCGCCGCCAGCTGCTGCTCGAAATGGTGGCGGCTGTCCAGCCCGGTCAGGGCATCCAGGTTGGCGCGCCGCTCCAGCTCGCGCTGGGTGGCAAGCAGCGCCTGCTGCTGGCGAGTGTGCACCAGGCTCAGCAAAATGAAGCTGCGGGCGATGGTAAAGAGCAGGCTGAGCAGGATCACCGGGCCGAGCAGGGGATCGGTGAGGCTGGAGGCGGCCGACTCCGGCCACCACTGATGCTTGGCCATCCTGACCAGCTGCAGGGCCAGTTGCAGCGCAAGCAACAGGATGGCGAAGCGCAGCACCCGGTAGGCGGGTGCCAGCCGCTGATAGCGCCAGAGCTGCCACAGCAGCAGGCATATCTGCAGCGAGATGGCCCCGGAGAGCACCACGATCCGGCTGTGTATGTCATCCGGCGGCAGCTGCGCGGCGGTGACGGCGAACAGCAGGAAGCCGGCGAGGGCGAGGAGCGGGCAGAGCCAGCCAAAACGGTCGGCCTCGCGCCGGAAAAAGTGGCGCAGCCCCCGCTCATAGAGCAGCGGGGTGGCGATGATCAGCAGGTTGGTAAGCAGGATGTTGGCAAGGGAGCTATCCCCCGTGAGGGTTCGCAGCAGCAGGCAGCCAAAGGCGGCGGCGATGGCCAGTTCGCTGGCTGACCAGTAGAGCAGGGAGCGCAGCGGTCGCTGGGTATGCCACAGGTAGGCGAAAATGGCCGCGACCCCGATGTGCGACAGGCTGACGAACAGCACCAGACTCAGCAACTGGGCCGAGGAAAACAGACTCTGCATCAAGGGTGTGGGCTCTTCCTGCCGGGAACGGCGCAGCGACCTCAGGGCCGGGTGACTGGGCCGGATCACAGCATGAATTGCGCCGCTGAGCAATGGTTTAAGTGATCCTGGCACGATCGCGGCAACAACCGCCACAAGAGGGCTGCTGACTCGATTAATCAGGGGCGGGGCATGACGCCGGGGCGTTTATGCTTCCCTCCCTCTTGGGTCAGTCGCTCACGACCGGCAGCCGCATGATGGTGGCCTCCCGGCCGAGGTGGGCCAGCAGGCGGCGCACGTCGTCGAGGCGGATAAGCAGGGTGGCGGTATTGACCAGCGGGTGGCACTGCACCCGCTCGGCCTGCCAGATCGTTTCGTCCACCACCAGTTCCACCGCTTTTTCCCTGTCGCGCACCATGGCGAGCAGGGTGACCGCACCCGGGGTGAGGCCAAGCACGGATTCCAGCCGCTCGGGCGAGCCAAAGCTCAGCCGCTTGACGCCAAGGGCGGCAGCCAGTGCCTTGAGATCGACCCGGCTCTCTTCCGGCGTCACCACCAGAAACAGTCGCTCGCTCTTCGGGTCACGCAGGAAGAGGTTCTTGGTCTTGGCTGCGGGCAGCTTGGGCAGCAGCCGGCTGGCCTCCTCGCAGGTGAAGACGGGGGCGTGATCGATGCGCTGATAGGGAATGGCCAGCTGATCCAGCAGAGAGTAGAGTGCCACATGACCTCCTGATGTCGGGTGAAGAGTGGAGTGTTGGATGAATGGCATGGCGCATAAAGCTGCCACTCTGGCCGAGCTTACCAGTTTGCGGTGCGACTCGCAGCCTGGCGTGGCCATGGCGGCTGGGCGTGCCGATTGCAGCAAAGCACTGTATGAACGTACAATACTCCCATTTCCATGTTGATCCGATGACTTGCATGACCGATCACTCGCCCATCCCATCCACTACACCACCGCGAGACGGCTTCATCCTGACCCGTCACGGGCGGGATGTGCGCGGCCGCAATGGACATGGCGAACGCACCGAGATCGTGATGTGGCTCTGGAGCGAGCAGGGGCCGGTACGGGTGGTGGTGCCGGGGCAGGAGCCGGTCTTCTTCCTGCCCCAGAGCCATATGGAAGAAGCCGCCGAGCTGTTCAAGGGGGCGGGGGTGAGCGGGCGGTTTCGCCGCTTGCCGATGCACACCTTCGATGGCCGCGCCGTGGTGGGGTGCTACTTTGCCACCTTGAGCGCCTTTCACCGCGCCATCGAGCTGCTGCTCATCCGTGGGCTGGAGCACTTCGAGGCGGATATTCGGCTGCCGGAGCGCTATCTGATGGAGCGTTTCATCACCGCCGGCGTGCGCTTCGAGGGGCGTACCCTCAAGAAAGGGGGCAAGCACGGATACTGGGAAGTAAACGATGCGCGCTGCGCACCGCAGGCGGTGACGCCGACCCTCTCCTGGGTATCCCTCGACGTAGAGTGTGCCATGGACGGGGCGCTGTTCTCGGTGGGACTCTACAGCGAACAGGATGCGCGGGTCATCATGATCGGTACGCCGGAGGCGGATGCCGACAGCTGGGGGACCCAGGTCGAGTGGGTGGCGGACGAGAGCGCCCTGCTGAGTGCGCTGGAGCGCTGGTTTGTGCGGCACAACCCGGATCTGGTCATCGGCTGGAACGTGGTCAACTTCGACTTTCGCCTGCTGCTGCGCCGCGCCGAGCTCAACAAGCGGCGGCTGCGGCTGGGGCGCGGCCACGAGCTCTGCTTCTGGCGCTCATCGCGCAATGATCCCCAGAGCGGCAGCGTCATCATTCCCGGTCGCATGGTGCTCGATGGCATCGATACCCTGAAGAGCGCCACCTGGCAGTTCCCGAGCTACAGCCTGGATGCGGTGGCGAGCGAGTTGCTCGGCCGTGGCAAGGATATCGAGGACGTGGCCAACCGGGGGGAGAAGATCACCGAGCTGTTCCACTCCGACAAGGAGGCGCTGGCCCGCTACAACCTGGAAGATTGCAAGCTGGTGTGGGAGATCTTCGATTTCTGCCACCTGATCCCCTTTGCCATCGAGCGCGCCTCCCTCACCGGCCTTGAGCTGGACCGGGTGGGGGGCTCGGTGGCGGCATTTACCAACCTCTACCTGCCGCGGCTGCATCGCGGTGGCTACGTGGCCCCCAATCTGCCGGCCGACGGCGGGCTGGCGAGTCCCGGCGGCTATGTGATGGACTCCAAACCCGGCCTCTATCGCCACGTGCTGGTGCTCGATTTCAAGAGCCTCTATCCCAGCATCATTCGCACCTTCTGCATCGATCCCATGGGGCTCATCGAGGGGCTGCAGCATCCCGAGCACGCCATTGCGGGCTTTCGCGGCGCCATGTTCTCCCGCGAGCGGCACTTCCTGCCGGATCTCATCGCTACTCTGTGGGCGGCGCGGGATCGGGCCAAGGCCGCCAGCAACAAGGCGCTCTCCCAGGCCATCAAGATCATCATGAACTCCTTCTATGGGGTGCTGGGCTCGGGGGGATGCCGCTTCTACGACCCGCGGCTTGCCTCCTCCATCACCTTGCGCGGTCACGGCATCATGCAGCAGACCCGGGAGTGGATCGAAGGGGAGGGCTTCGAGGTGATCTATGGCGACACCGATTCCACCTTCGTGCACCTGGGGCGGGATGCCAGCCCCGAGCAGGCGGACGAGATTGGCCGGCGGCTGGCGAAGATGATCAACAACAACTGGGCGGCACTGATCACGCGCGAGTTCGATTTGCCGAGCTATCTGGAGATCCAGTACGAGACCCACTATCGCCGCTTCCTGATGCCCACCATTCGCGGGCTGGAGAAGGGGAGCAAGAAGCGCTATGCCGGATTGGTGGCGGGCCATCAGGCAGGTGAAGAGGAGCAACTGGTGTTCAAGGGGCTCGAATCGGTGCGCACCGACTGGACGCCCCTTGCCAAGGCGTTTCAGACCCGCCTCTATGAAATGGTGTTTCACGACCAGGATCCCAGCGGCTATGTGCGCACCATGGTGGACGAGACCCGGGCCGGCCAGCACGACGAGTTGTTGGTTTATCGCAAGCGGCTGCGCCAAAAACTCGAGGAGTATCAGAAGAACGTGCCACCCCATGTGCGGGCGGCGCGTCTGGCGGACGAGGAGAACCTGCGCCGTGGCCTGCCCCAGCGCTACCAGCATCGGGGCTCCATCGCCTACCTGATGACCCTCAATGGCCCCGAGCCGCTGGAATACCGGCGCAGCGCCATCGACTACGAGCACTACATCGACAAGCAGTTAAGGCCCATTGCCGATGCGATCCTCCCCTTTATCGGCGAGTCGTTCGAGCGGATCTGCGGCCAGCAGCTCGATCTCTTTTAAGCTGTGTGGAGTTGGCGGGGAGGTTGGCCTGCTAGGCACGATTGAGCGTATGGCGGGTGAGGAGTCAGCAGGGGAAATACAAAAAGCCCGCTCGAGGAGCGGGCTTTTCTAATCTGGTGCGTCCTAGTGGATTCGAACCACCGACCCCCACCATGTCAAGGTGATGCTCTAACCAGCTGAGCTAAGGACGCAGGGTGCGCAAGGCGACTTTAATCTGATTGCAGGGAAGTGGTGGGTTTAATTGGATTCGAACCAACGACCCCTACCATGTCAAGGTAGTGCTCTAACCAACTGAGCTATAAACCCACATCTGTGTTCAATTGGATTCGAACCAACGACATCGCCTACGCCATGTCAAAGTACTGTTCTAACCAACTGAGCTATAAGCCTGTATCAAACTTATATCTGCAATATATTCAAGCTGTTATGGTGCGTCCTAGTGGATTCGAACCACCGACCCCCACCATGTCAAGGTGATGCTCTAACCAGCTGAGCTAAGGACGCATAACAGGTTTCCATGATGGTGCGTCCTAGTGGATTCGAACCACCGACCCCCACCATGTCAAGGTGGTGCTCTAACCAGCTGAGCTAAGGACGCATCACGGAAAAGTGGTGGGTTTAATTGGATTCGAACCAACGACCCCTACCATGTCAAGGTAGTGCTCTAACCAACTGAGCTATAAACCCACTTTGCAAACCGGGTCAGAAACCCGTTTCACCACACCAGCACTGCTGGCGTGGTCGGCATACTACCCATGCCCCCCAAGGCTGTCAACAGGCCGCACGCACAAAGCAGACTGTTTGCCCAGTTCTTGCGCAGCCTGTTGATTTTGCAGGCGAGTTTGCCCTATTGCGCCTTGGAGAGGGCGCTACAGGCCTCCGGGCTGGCAAAGCGGCCATAGATATGACGCAGGCGGGCACCCAGCATCAGAGCGGCGCCGGTCAGGCCGACGATGAAACCGATCCAGAAGCCCTGCGGCCCCATGCGCGGCACCAGCCAGTCGGTCAGCCCCAGGATCATGCCGGTGGGCAGCCCCAGTCCCCAGTAGGCGACGATGGTGACGTAGAAGATCGCCTTGGTGTCCTTGTAACCACGCAGGGCGGCTGCGGCCACCACCTGCACCGAGTCGGAGATCTGATAGATGGCGGCGAAGAACAGCAGTATGGCCGCGAGGGTGATCACCTGCAGGTCGTCGGTGTAGATACTGGCGATATGCTCGCGCAGCAGCACGGTGAGGGCGGCGGTACCGGCAGCCACCGCCATGCCCAGCATCAGGCCGGTGCGGGCGGCGACGCGGGCGTGCTCGGGCTGACCCTCGCCGATGCTGTGGCCGACCCGGATGGTGACACCCACCCCAATCGACAAGGGCAGCATAAACACCAGGCTGGAGAAGTTGAGGGCTATCTGGTGGCTCGCCACCGTCTCCGCCCCGAAGGGGGCCAGCATCAGCGCCACCACGGTAAACAGGGTCACCTCGCAGAAGATGGCCATGGCGATGGGGAAGCCCAACCGGAAAAGGCGCCAGATCCGGCTGCCGTTGGGGCGGGCGAGCCGGGAGAAGAGGTTGATCTCCTTGAAGTGGGAGGAGAGCTTCACATAGACGATCATCGCCAGCAGCATGGCCCACAGCACGATGGCGGTGGCCACACCGCAGCCGACCCCGCCGAGCTTGGGCATGCCGAGGTGGCCGTGGATGAAGACATAGTTGGCGGGGATGTTGACCGCCAGCCCCACGAAGCCGATCACCATGGTCGGCATGGTGTGGGAGAGTCCCTCGCTGAAGTTGCGCAGCACCTGGAACAGCACGAAGGCGGGCAGGCCCCACATGATGGCGTGCAAAAAGCCGGTGGTCTTGGCGGCCATGACGGGATCCACCTTCATCAGGTGCAGCGCCAACGGGCTGAAATAGAGCGCCAGCATGGCGATCGGGATCACCATCAGCGCCAGCCAGAAGCCCTGATGCACGGCGGGACGTACCTCGTCCCGCTTGCGGGCCCCGTTGAGCTGGGAGACGATGGGGGTGAGCGCCATGATGATGCCCTGGGTCAGCAAGATGATCGGCAGCCAGAAACTGGAGGCCACCGACACCGCCGCCAGATCCACGGCGCTGACTTGGCCCGCCATCACGGTATCGACGAAGCTCATGGCGACCTGGGCCACCTGGGCCACCAGAATGGGACTGGCTAGACGAACGAGTTGCCTCGCCTCGGACCAATAACGTTGCACTGACACCTCCGAGTGGATCAGATAAAGCGTAAAAAGAGCGGGTAGCGGAAAGAGCCTTTGCACTCCCGAAACGGGAATGCAAAGTGCGGGGGGGTCATTCTAGCCTGAAATTCATCCGGGACGAAACGTTTGGCACAAGGGCCGGATCAGGCGTCTTCGTGATCGCTGATCAGCAGGTTGGCGGCGGCGTAGGCGGCCTGTTCGCGCAGATCCGCCGGCACCCGCTCGTCCGATGCCACGGCGTTGAGCGCCCTGATGGTGGCGGCAATGGCCTGCGGCACATAACCCTGCTCCCCGGAGCCAATCTGGTTGTAGGCGATGCGAATGGCTTCACAGCATTGATATACCTGCATTTTTATTTCCTTGTCAGCGCTGGTTTGAATGCCGTCACTATAGCGATCGGCCGCCCGCTTGTCAGCCAGCGCGCTTGTCTGGGGCCCGGGGCGAGGTTACCCTGCCTTTTTTCGTAGCAGGAGACGAGACATGTTCACCGGCATAGTACAGGGGACCGCCGAACTGGTGGCCATCGACGAGCTGCCCAACTTTCGTACCCACGTGATCCGCATGCCGAGCCTGGCCTGGGGTGAGGGGCTGGCGCTGGGCGCCTCCGTGGCCCACAACGGCTGCTGCCTGACCGTCACCCGGGTCGAGGGGGAGCTGGTCAGCTTCGATCTGATGCAGGAGACCCTGCGCCTCACCAACCTCGGCCAGCTGCAGCCGGGGGACAAGGTCAACGTGGAGCGGGCCGCCCGCTTTGGCGACGAGATTGGCGGCCACGCCATGTCCGGCCATATCATGGGCACCGCGCAGGTGGTGTCGGTCATCGACACTCCCAACAACCGGCAGGTATGGTATCGCCTCGCCCCAACGCTGATGAAATACGTGCTGACCAAGGGTTACATCGGCATCGACGGCATCAGCCTCACCGTGGGGGAAGTGCGCGGCAACGAGTTCTGCGTCAATCTCATTCCCGAGACGCTGGCCCGCACCAACCTGGGTTGGGTCAAAGCCGGCTGGCACACCAACATCGAGATTGATCCCCAGACCCAGACCATCGTCGACACGGTGGAGCGGGTACTGGCGGCCCGTCAGCCGGGGTAAGCTGACCAACGCGCTCTTAGGGATTTGTCATTGAAAAGGGCCTGCATCATGCAGGCCCTTGGCGATCTGGTGGGTGGGTTCACTCGCAGTCAGAACATCTGTTCGTCGTCTGCGTCCACAAACAGTTGCAGGCAGTCGCGCGCCTCATCCCGGTGCAGTCGCAGATGGATGGGGTTGCAGCAGGCCATGCAATCCTCGTAGAACTCCTGATCCCCCTGGCTGGCATCCAGCTCGACCCGGGTATGATGGCCACAGTGGGGGCAGACGATGCGCTTGCTGGTGTACTCGATCATGATGACCTCCTCGGGCCCGTGGGCCGCCTATCTCCCCTGATTCTAGTTGGTTCGCACTATCCTGACCGCGAGCAAGCGCACGTTTATGACCGGGATCAAGGGAGGCAGGAGGTCACTCCGGCAGCACCTGCGTGCTGTTTACTTGACCCAGTTGGCCAGCATCTCGGCATCCAGCTCGGTGAGCGAGCGTAGCTGATGATCGGCAATGGCCAGACGGGGATCACCCACTAATGCAGGGTGCATGGGAACGATCAGCGCCTGTTTGTTGTTTATTTGGTCCAGTTGGCCAGCATCTTGGCATCCAGCTCGGTGAGCGAGCGTAGCTGATGATCGGCGATGGCCAGACGGGGATCGCCCACCAGCGCGGGGTCCGGCACGATCAGCGCGGTCATGGAGGCCGCCTTGGCCGCCAGCAGGCCGGTGAAGCTGTCCTCGATGGCCAGGCAATGCACCGGCTCCACTCCCAGCTTCTCGGCGGCGTGGATATAAACATCCGGGTGTGGCTTGCCGAAGCGCTCCACCTCGGCGGAGTGAACCGCCAGGAAGCGATCGCGAATGCCGAGCTTGCCGAGCACCGCTTCCACCATGGCGAAGGGGGAGGAGGTCGCCAGACCCACTTTAAGGCCCTGGGCCTCGATGAGATCGAGCGCCTCCAGTACGCCGGCCTTGGCCTGACCTTCGGAGAGGATCAGCGCGTTGACCCGATCCAGGATGCGCTGCACCACCTCTTCCTGGCTGGGGCCACTCCAGGGGCGCAGGCGATACCAGTGGGCCACCAGCTGATCGATGCGCACGCCGATGGTCGATTCGCAATCTTCCACCGTGTGGGGATGGCCCAGCTCGGAGAACACGGCCATCTGGGCCCGTTGCCAAAAGGGTTCCGAGTCGATCAGAACACCATCCATATCGAAGATCACGGCAGTTAACATCTTGTACTCCTGACATAGGTGAAGGGGGGGATTATAAGCGAGGCGCCTCAATGCAAAAGGGGCATTGCCATGCCCCTTGCGCCGGATCACGCAGGCAAACGTTTGTTTGTGCGAGACAAAAAACAGCGGTCAGAAAATCACGTCCACCCTGGCGGCCACGGCTTTGGCCTGCTCGACCGCCTCACGGCAATCTTCAGCCCGGGCCAGTGCCACGCCGAGACGGCGGCGACCGGCGATCTCCGGCTTGCCAAACAGCCGCAATTGGGCGCCCGGCACCAGGGCCAGCGCCTCGCCAATCCCCTGATAACGGATATCCTGGCTGTGCCCTTCGCGCAGCACCACGGCGGAGGCGCTCGGCCCGTACTGGGTGATGGTGCCGATGGGCAGCCCCAGAATGGCGCGCACATGCAGGGCGAATTCGGAGAGATCCTGGGAGATGAGGGTTACCATGCCGGTGTCGTGGGGGCGCGGCGACACTTCGCTGAACCACACCTCGTCACCCTTGATGAAGAGCTCGACCCCGAACAGGCCGTAACCACCGAGGGCCTCGACCACCTTGGCGGCGACTTCTTTGGAGCGGGCCAGTGCCAGCTCGCTCATGGTCTGTGGCTGCCAGGATTCGCGGTAGTCGCCATCTTCCTGCCGATGGCCGATGGGCTGGCAGAAGTGGATGCCGTCGACGGCACGTACCGTGAGCAGGGTGATCTCGTACTCGAAGGGGACGAAGCCCTCGACGATCACCTTGCCACGACCGGCGCGACCGCCCTCCTGGGCATAGGTCCAGCTCTCGTCAAGGTTGGCGAGGTCCCGCAGCACGCTCTGGCCCTTGCCGGACGAGCTCATCACCGGCTTCACCACGCAGGGCAGGCCGATGGTGTCAACGGCGGCGACGAACTCCTCCTTGCTCTGGGCAAAGCGGTAGGGGGAGGTGGGCAGGTCCAGCGTCTCGGCGGCGAGGCGGCGGATCCCCTCCCGGTTCATGGTGAGCTGGGTGGCGCGGGCGTTCGGTACCACCTTGACCCCTTCCTGCTCCAGGGCGGCCAGGGTATCGGTGGCGATGGCTTCAAGCTCGGGGATGATCAGATCCGGTTTGACCTCGTTGACCAGGGCGCGCAGGGCGGCGCCGTCCAGCATGTCCAGCACATGGGCTCTGTGCGCCACCTGCATGGCGGGGGCATCGGCATAGCGGTCGGCGGCGATCACCTCGATGCCGAAGCGTTGCAGCTCGATGGCGACCTCCTTGCCAAGTTCGCCGGAGCCCAGCAGCAGGGCGCGGGTGGCGCCGGGGCGGGTAGCGGTTCCAAACATGTGATCTCTCCTGATGTCGTGAGTGACGGTTGATGGCCGCTATTGCGCGAATAGCGGGCAAAAAAAGAGGCACGCATGGCGTACCTCAGGAAACGGATTTGTGGGCGCGCTGCTCCAGATGGGTGAGCAGGGTGATGGCGCCGATGATGATGGCGGCCCCGAGCCACAGTCGGCCGGGCGGCGCCCAGCCAAACACCAGCCAGCCGGCCAGCACGTTCATCGGCAGCTTGGCAAAATCAAAGGGTTGTACGAACGAGGCCTCGGCCACGCTGTAGGCGCGGGCGATGGACATCTGGGCCAGTGCCGACAGCACGCCGGAGGCAGCCACCAGCAGCCACTGGGTTTCGCTCGGCCACTGCCACTCCGGCAGCGCCAGCATGGCGTTGAACGGGGTGCTGAAGATGAGCAGGTAGACGACGATGGTGTGGGACGACTCGCTCGCCGCCTGATAGCGCACCAGCAAGGAGTAGCCGGCCCAGAACAGCGCCGCCGCCACCGGCAGCAGCGAGGCCCAGCTGAAATCGTCGGTCCAGGGGGCCAGGATCAGCATGGCGCCGACAAAACCGGCTAGGGTCGCCATAATGCGGGCCCGGCTCACCTGCTCTTTGAGAAAGAGCGCAGAGCCCAGGGTGGCAAACAGTGGCGACGTCATCAGCAGCGCTATCCCTTGCCAGATGGGCACGGGCACCGCCAGCGCCCACAGCCAGAACTGGATGCCGACCACCGCCAGGGCGACCCGCAGCAGGTGCAGCCGCAGCTGGTTGGTCATCAGCGATTGGCGCAGACCGTGCCGAATGAGCCAGGGCAGCAGGCAGACCAGGGCAATCAGATATTGATGGAAGGCGACCTGGGTCGAAGGAAGGCCGAGCTTGAAGCTGACATACTGGCTCAGGCTGTTGACGGCGGCGAAGCAGAGGCCCGCTACCATCATCCAGACTGCACCGGCAAAGGGAGAGTGCCTGCGCGAGGGTGTCATGGGATCCGGAACGCTGAAAAAAGTGCGGCGGATCATAACGGCAATCGTTTGTTCTGCCAAGCCTTGGCGGGGCGGAGGAGCGGTGGCTGGCGAGAGAGTGAGCTAACATCAAATATTTTGAATAAGTTGAGCATCTATTTTCGCTATCTGTATAGAAGCCCAATGTTTAGAGTGACCTCCATCGACAGCACCGCTGTTCAACCGACAACCAAATGGAGTTTCACCATGGCCAATATCCTCGTACTCAAGTCCAGCATCCTGGGCCAATATTCCCAATCCAACGCCCTGATCGACGGCTTCCTGGCCGACCATCCGTCCGACACCGTCACCGTGCGTGATCTGGCGTCCCTGAACCTGCCGGTGCTGGATGGCGAGCTGGCCATGGGCCTGCGCGGTGGTGAGAACCTCAATGAGCGTCAGCTGGCCGTGCTGGCCCAGTCCGACGAGCTGGTTGCCGAATTGAAGGCAAGCGATCTGGTGGTGATTGCCGCCCCCATGTACAACTTCAACATCCCGACCCAGCTGAAAAACTGGATCGATCTGGTAGCCCGCGCCGGCGTCACCTTCCGTTACACCGAAACCGGTCCGGTCGGCCTGGTGGAAAACACCCGCGCCCTGGTGATCAGCCCCCGTGGCGGCATGCACGTCGGCAGCGCCACCGATCTGGTAACCCCCTACATGCGTACCGTGCTGGGCTTCATCGGCATCAAGGATGTGGATTTCATCTACGCCGAAGGCATGGGCATGGGCCCGGATGCCCAGGCCAAGGGCATCGAGCAGGCCAAAGGCCAGCTGGAGACCCTGGCACTCTGATCAAGACGGCACTTTGCCAGGCGTCAGAAAGCGACAACGCAGCCCTCGGGCTGCGTTGTCTGTTTTGGGGCCTTGTGGCGAATGGGGCCGGGCAGGTCAATCCCGCAGAAAGCGGCGACAGCCGCTGCCGACCATCAGGCAGACCGCCACCAGGGAGCCCAGCAGCAGGGTGGTGAGCCACTGCTCGGCGCTGTCGGGCAGGCGCGGTGACAAGAGGCTGATCATCAGCAGGGCACAGAGGGTGATCAGGCTGGTCGGGCGGGTCAGGAACATCATGGGTCATCCTTGGCTGCGGCTGGTGAATAGAAGGCTAACCGCGGTCTGTGACAGCAAGATGTATCCGTACCTCTTGCCGCAGGTCAGTTGACCGGGGTAGCCATCACCATAGCAGCTTTTGCCGCCGGAGCCAGCGGCATGGGCCGGGTTGTGATCCGGATCCCTATCTGAACTGTTTCTGATCTTCCTGATAGTGGAAATCACCGCTGGCCAGCCTGGCGACCAGCGCCGCCTTGTCGAGATCCTGCGCCTTGCAGAGATCATCGAGATCATCGAAGCGATCACGCAGCTGCATGTTGACCAGGCTCAGCAGCATGTTGACGTCCATGGTGGCAAAGTTGTTCAGGTTCATGAGGGGCGCTCGCTATCCAGCAGGTGAAGTTGTTCGATGGCGTCGCTGACGCTTTGCAGGTGCAGGCGAATGGATTGGCGCGCCTCGGCCGGCAGGTAGTCGGTGAGGGTGTGCTGCCAGCTGCCCGCTTCGGTCTTGAGCTGTTGGAACAGGGTGAGCCCCGCCTGGGTGAAGGAAACCAGGCTGACCCGCTTGTCGTGCTCGCTGCTCTCGGTAAAGAGGATCCCTTTCTCCACCAGTCGGTGAATCTCGCGGGAGATCCGCACCTTGTCCATCCCGCTTGCCTCGACCAGCTCTTTCTGGCTGATGGGATAGTTGGGGCCGAGCACCATCATCAGGCGCCATTGGGGCACCGTCAGCTGATAGCGCTGCTGGTAAAACTGCTCAAAGGTGTCGCGCACCATCTCGGCGGCGTGAACCAGCTGATAGGGGGGATAGTGGGCAAGCAGCTCTATGATCTTTGACATATGACATCCTGCTGTGACGGCTGCATCGGGTGCAGTTTCTCTTGATACTTTGGCCTTGATGATACGTAACACAAGGCCGTTTGTCTGAACATGCACCAGAGAAATGTGCGGTTGCGCACGTCATCCGCCGCAACCGGGTCTGTTCGAGGCTGGTTTTGTGGCTGCGGCTCAGCCTTTGCGCAGCCAGATCAAGGCGTTGTGCTTGAGCCAGGCCTCGCGGCTTTGCAGGGTGTAGAGCGCCGCCTCGTCGCGACTGCCCGCCTGCCAGCTGTGGGGCTCCTGTTTGGGCAGCTTGCGCTGGCCCAGCAGACAGGCCGGCACATGGGCGTTGGCCTTGATGGCGGCGCTCAGCAGCGGCTGCGCAGCCTCGGCCCCCGCGCAGACGAACGTCATCAGCGCCTTGTTGTAGAGCAGCCAGCTGGAGGCCTCATCAAAGCGTACCAGCAGGTCCTGCAGCGCCTGCCACTCCCCTTGCAGGGCATAGAGGCTGGAGAGGGGATAGCGGCAACCCAGTTCGTCGGCCACGCACAGCTCGAGCAGCGCCAGATATTCGCTGCGCGCCTGTTCCAGCTGGCCGAGGCGCAGCAGACAGTCGGCCCGTCCGGCCCGGGCAGCCAGCAGCGGGCGCGCTTCGTGGGCGCTCCAGCCATGGCCGGCAATCTGCTGCCAGAAGGCGGCGTCGAACAGCGGCTCGGCGTCGGCGATCACCTTGTCAAACCAGCCGAGACGGCTGTGCGGATCGCGACTGGCATCGGCCAGTTCGAACCACTGCTGCCACTGCTCTGCCTGCTCGCTGTCCAGGGTCTGCTGCGTGCTTGGCACGGCCTGATACTCGTCCAGTTGCAGCAGCTGGTTGAGGGCGGTCTTCATGTTCTGGCGCTGGCGCTTGCAAAACTCCATGAAGGGGAGGTCACTGCCGGCGGCCGAGTGCAGCATCTGCGCCATGGGCTTGTCGCGAAACAGGCTCAGCTCGGCGGCCAGGCTGAAGCGGTACTGGGTGGTCGGGTCGTTCAGATCCTTGGGCTTGGGCCAGGTGGCAAAGCCCTGGCTGAAGCCGTAGCACCACTGACCGAGCGGGTGACTCTGCTCGAAGACCTGCTCCGGGTTCTCGGTGGAGAGGCGGCACTGGCTCGGCAGGGCGAGCTGGGCCTCATCGGCCTGGGCTTCCAGCTCGGCGATCAGATGGTGCAGCGCGTCGCGGCTCTTCTCATCCAGCTCGGCGTCATGGGGCAACAGACTGGCCAGCGGGGCCTGCCAGTCAGGGGCATCCGGCCCGACCAGGCGGGCGCACAAAAAGCCGTGCAGCGCCGGGTAGGTCATGTCCTGCCCACTGTGGGTCTGGATCCATTGATTGAGATGACGGGTACGAGTGGATGGATTCATCGACAGTTCCTCTGGATTTTGACAGCGGCGAAGTCTACCCAAAAGTGGGGTTATTTGCAGCTAAAGGGCGGCTGACTGGCGATTATATCGCCGTGACGCTGCCAAAAGGCCCTGAAAATCACCCGTGAACAGGGCAAGGGACTAGGCCCTGTTACCGCTCTTGGGGTAACATGCGCGCCCATACGGGCAATGAAAAATTGGCCATCCGGACAATGAAAGAAGAGAACACCATGCTACAGATTGGCAAGATGAACACCCTTACCGTAGTCGAGCTCGAAGAGCGCGGCGCCTGGCTTGCGGCCGACGAATATGGCGAGCTGCTGCTGCCCAAACGCCAACTGCCGGAAGGGGTGGCCGAAGGCAGTGAGGTCAAGGTCTTCCTCTATCTGGATGCCGACTGCGAGCCGGTGATCACCACCGACAAGCCGTTTGCCATGGTGGACGACATCGTCGGTCTCAAGGTGGTCAATGCCAACAAGATCGGCGCCTTCCTCGACTGGGGCATGAAGAAGGATCTGTTCGTGCCGACCCGTGAGCAGAACAAGCCGATGCAGGTGGGCCACGTCTATCTGGTGCGGCTGATGCTCGATCACGAGGGGCGCATGGTAGGCACCAGCCGCCTCGAGCGCTTCCTGCGCACCGACAAGCCCCCCTTCAAGGCGGGTGACGAAGTGACTGCCCTGCCCGGCGAGCGTACGCCACTCGGTATCAAGGCGATCGTCAACGGCGAATACGCCGGCATGCTGTTCAAGAACGAGGTGTTCGGCCGGGTGACCACGGGCCGGCCGCTGACCGCCTGGGTCAAGCAGGTGCGTGATGACGGCAAGCTGGACCTGACCCTGCAAAAGCCGGGCATGGCGCGGATGGACGATGCCGGTGAGCTGATCCTGGCCCGTCTCAAGAAGCAGGGCGGCAGCCTGGCGGTGGGTGACAAGAGCGAACCCGAGCTCATCTACAAGCTGCTCGGCATGAGCAAGGGCACCTTCAAGAAGGCCATCGGCGGCCTCTACAAGCAGGGCAAGATTGTGCTCGAGGATAACTGTATCACACTCGTGGCTGCCGATAACGCGCCGGATGGCGAATAAGTGCCGAGCCCCTGCATTGGCCATTGCCAGGCGAAAGATGGCCTCTGTCTTGGCTGCGGCCGTACCCTGACCGAGATAGGTCGCTGGTCCGCCATGGACAGTGATGCCCAGCTGGCGGTGATGGCACAGCTGGACGGTTCAACCAGCACCCACCGCTGCCCCGGCTGCGGTGAGCCGGCCTTTTGCGCCGTGTCAGCCGGCGCGACCATCACGGAGTGCTGGTGCAGCCAGTTGCCGGCCTTGCCCATGGGGGAGGCCAGCGCCTGCTGGTGCCGCCGCTGTCTGGTCAAGGCCATGGCGGCCCGCCCCTGAGGGGCTCTGCAGAAAAGAGAAAGGCGCCGAGGGCGCCTTTTTCATGCCTGTTGCTGGCGGTGCCAGCGCACATGGACATCGTGTTCATTGAGATGGCGGGGCAGCAGGAAGGTGGCAAAAATCACCTCAAACTCCTCCTGATGATCCAGCAAGCCGACCCACACCTCGACCCAGCGCTCCATGTCGACCGGCACACCGAGTTCGGCTGACCAGTCGGCGTTGGGCAGGGTCGCCTCGACGGCGCCACGCTGTTCGAACTCCAGGGTGATGTCGACGATTTGTTCGGGGGCCAGCATGTCTGCGGCCTGCTCAAGAAACTGATCATAGGCCCATTCGACCAGTTGATCGGGGGTACGCTGTTCCATGAAATCACTCCAGATACATCGAGGTTCGCTACTGTAGCAATTATTGGCGGTGGCGGCCAGACCAGTGGCCATGGTGCGCCAGGTCTGGGCAAGGACGCCGGCAAAGGGGTATGGTTGAAGGGGGATGGCCAAGGGAGAGGTGCCATGAAACGACGGACAAGGCGACAGCAGATCAAACGGCGGCGAGAGGCCTGGTGGTGGCACTATCTGCCGCTGCACCGGGGCACTATAGGTGGCCATCTGGGCCCGCCGGCAGACGATCCGGCCGCCAGTAGTTGAGCCTTGGCGGCCAGTTGGTCAATCGGCCTCATGCACCTTGTTGAGGGTGATCTGACCGAGTTGGCCCATCTGACGGCGGATCCAGGCCGAGCGCTGCTGAACGTAGGGCGAGGGAGGCTTGACCCGGTAGCGCCAGGGATTGGGCAGGGCGGCGGCCAGCAGGGAGGCCTCGTAGCGGGTCAGGCGGGCGGCCGGTTTACCGAAGTAGTGCTTGGCAGCGGCCTCGGCGCCGTAGATGCCGGGCCCGAACTCCACGATATTCAGGTACATCTCGAGGATGCGGGACTTGTCCCAGCCCAGCTCCATCAGCAGGGTGAACCAGGCCTCGATCCCCTTGCGCAGGAAGCTGCGATCGCTCCACATGAAGAGATTCTTGGCGGTCTGCTGGCTGAGGGTACTGGCGCCGCGCACCCGCTCGCTGTGCTGATTGTGCTTGAGCGCCGAGCTGATGGCATCCATGTCGAAGCCATTGTGTTCGGCAAAGCGTTGATCTTCGGCGGCGATCACGGCCAATTGCAGCTCGCGGGAGATCTGCTCGAGCGGCACCCAGTCGTGCTTCACCTCGGCCACCTTGGCCGGTGGAAACAGCGCCCGCTCGAGGCGCCAGGTCCACATGGGCGGATCGATGAAGCGCAGCAATGCCACCGAGACGATGGTGCTGAGCAGCGCCGCCAGCAGCAGTTTGCCGAGCCCGCTCAGCAGGCGTCTGGCGAGGGCGGGACGCACGGGGTCGGGCTCCGGTTCTGGCTCCCAGACGTAGTGGCTGGGATCATCGGGATCCGGAATTATTGGGGCAGCCATTCGATGTGGCAGAACTTCTCGTCAACACGGCGGGAGAGCAGCATGCGGGCGAACAGGTGCTCGTACTCTTCCTGCTCGTTGCCAAGCCCGATCCAGACTTCGGCATAGTCGGCGTCGCTGACTTCGAACCCGACATCCGCTTCCCAGTCATCGGCCGGATCGGTTTCCGCCAGCAGGCCGCGATCGTTGAACTCCTGATTGAAGCGGGCAATCTCCTGCTCCGGCAGGTTGTCGGAGGCCAGTTCCATGAAGAGTTCCAGAGCGGTGTCGAGCAGTTCCTCGACGCTGTGCATTTCGTCGTTCAAAGACATAAGCGGTCTGTTCCAGCTGAAAATAAAAGAAAAACCCCGTCGGTAAGGCCGGGCGGTGGCGCGCGGTATTTTAGCTGGCCCCTGCTTGCTTGGCGAGTACGGCTGGCGGCGCCGTGGCAATAAAAAACCGGATCCTGGCACAGGATCCGGTCTTCATTGGGGGAAGGGGTCACGCATAGGGCGTCAGCTCATCCCTTCTTGTCATCGGCGAAGGTGATGTTGAGCTCCAGCACGGACAACTCATCACTCTTCTTGTCCAGCTGGACCGTGATCTTGTCAGGGTCTATCTGCACATATTTACGGATCACGTCGAGGATATCCTGCTTGAGCTGGGGCAGGTAATCCGGCCCCCCTCTGGATGAACGCTCGTGAGCCACGATGATCTGCAACCGCTCTTTGGCCAGTTGTGCGGTGCTCTGTTTCTTGTTGGAACGAAAATAATCCAATAATGACATGCTTAACTCCCGAACAGTCGGCTAAAGAAGCCCTTCTTTTCTTCTTCCAGAAAACGAAAATCCTTGGTGTCGCCCAGCAGACGGGCAACGGCATCCTCATAGGCCTGACCGGCATCGGACTCCTTGTCCAGGATGACGGGCTCCCCCGAGTTGGAGGCACGCAGCACCGCCTGGGACTCCGGGATCACCCCGAGCAGTTTGATGGCCAGGATCTCCTGCACGTCCTGCACGCTCAGCATGTCGCCACGGTTGACGCGAGTAGGGCAGTAGCGGGTGAGCAGCAGGTGTTCCTTGATCGGGTCTTCGCCACGCTCGGCGCGGCGGGACTTGGAGGCCAGGATACCGAGGATGCGGTCCGAGTCGCGCACCGACGAGACTTCCGGGTTGGTGGTGACGATGGCCTCGTCGGCGAAGTAGAGCGCCATCAGGGCACCCGCTTCGATCCCCGCCGGGGAGTCGCAGACGATGTAGTCGAACTTCATCTCGGTCAGCTGATCCAGGATCTTCTCAACCCCTTCACGGGTGAGGGCGTCCTTGTCCCGGGTCTGGGAGGCGGGCAGGATGAACAGGTTTTCGCAGCGCTTGTCCTTGATGAGGGCCTGGTTAAGGTTGGCCTCGCCATTGATGACGTTGACGAAGTCATACACCACGCGCCGTTCGCAGCCCATGATGAGGTCCAGATTTCTCAGACCAATGTCAAAATCGATGACCACGGTCTTGTGGCCACGCTGAGCTAAACCGGTACTCAGGGCCGCGCTGGTTGTGGTCTTGCCAACGCCACCTTTACCCGATGTAACGACTATGATTCGCGCCATTCTCGCTTCCTTGTAACTCTATTTGATACGGTCTATACGGAGTTGTTCGTTATCCAGCCGGACATGAACCGGCTGCTGGATGAGGCCGGCCGGCAATGCATCGCTCAGCTGGAATGTGCCTGCGATGGAGAGCAGCTCGGCCTGCAATTGCTGGCAATAGATCCGTGCCTGGGGGTTGCCCTTGGCACCGGCAATGGCCCTGCCGCGCAGAGTGCCATAAATATGAATACTGTCGTCGGCGATCACCTCGGCGCCCGGACTGACCGAACCCAGCACCACCAGCGAGGTGCCGGCGGCATAGAGCTGCTGGCCGGATCGCACCGGGCCCACATGTACCTTGCTCGCTATCAGCGGAGCCGGCACGGCTTTCACCTCGCCGATGGGGGCCGGGGCTGGTGCCGGTTCTGGCTGGGGTTGCGGCTCGGCCTTGCGGCTCTTGCCGGAGGCCATCACCGCCAGTCCGGCCGCCTTGGCGGCCGTCTTCATCGCCTCGCTCTGGGCCCCCGTGATCCCGACCAGCACGAAGTCTTCCGATTCCACCAGCTCCTTGAGCTGTTCGAAGTCGGGGATATCGGTGAGCCGTTCCACATTGATGACGAGGGGGGCACAATTAAAAAACTGGGGCGCCTGAGCCACTTTGGCCGCCAGCAACTGGCGGATCCGCTCAGGTTTGCCATCGCTGATATGCAACACAGAAATAGTGAAGGTGGTCCCTTTCAATTCGTTATCGCGCTCAACCATGAATCTTCCCCGAGACAGAGACGGTAATCCGTTATTGTTATTCAATTCCCGATGTTATAGTTTGCCATCCTCAGAGGCAATAAACCGGTTGGATTATATCAATTTCCATGTTGTGTGCAGTCTATAAAAGTCGCAAAAAAGCCGAGACCTATCTTTTTGTTGAAAGAAGAGAGGATTTTTCCCGCGTACCCGAGGTGCTGATGAGTGCATTCGGCCGTCCCGAACTGGTATTGATGACCAAACTGGACCCAGCCAAGCCCTTGGGGATCGCCTCCACCAGCCGGGTGATGGAGGCGCTGCAGAGCCAGGGCTTCTATCTGCAGGTGCCACCGCCACCGGAAAACCTGCTGGAACAACACAAGGCCCAATTAAAGGCCGAACGGGAATGAAGGGTCGGCTGGCTCTGTTATTGATAAGCGGGATCGTCAGTTACCCGCTGCAGGCCAGCCCCGATTTTGAACATTATGTGACGGGTCTCAAACAAGAGGCCCTGGCCGCCGGGATCTCGCCGGCGACGGTCACCATCGCCTTCGCCGATATTCACCTGATCGAGGTCGCCATTCGGCACGATAAAAATCAGCCGGAATTTAAACAGACCCTCGCCACTTATATTCCTCGCGCCGTGCCGCAATGGAAAGTCAATCAAGCCAAACGGCTATATCGTCAGTATTTGCCGCTGCTCACAACAATAGGGGCGGAATATGATGTGCAACCTCGTTTTATTGTCGCGCTATGGGGCATTGAAACCAATTTCGGCAAATTGACCGGCAAATATCCGCTGGTGTCGTCGCTGGCGACCCTGGCCTGGGAGGGGCGCCGTGAAGCCTTCTTCAAGGGGCAGTTGTTTGACGCCCTGCGCATTCTGGAGCAGCAGAAAATGGCGCCAGCCGATCTCAAGGGATCCTGGGCCGGCGCCATGGGGCAGGTGCAGTTCATGCCCTCGTCCTATCTCAAATATGCGGTCGATCAGGACGGGGACGGCAAGCAGGATCTGTGGGGCAATCTGGCGGATGTGTTTGGTTCGGCAGCCAATTATCTGCATCAGAACGGCTGGCACGGGGATGAAACCTGGGGTCGTCGGGTAAGGGCACCGGCAGGGCTGGATCCTGCGCTGGTCGGGCTGGAGGAGACCCGGGCGCTATCGGCATGGCAGGCCCTCGGAGTGCGCAAAGCGGATGGGGCAGACTTGCCGCGGGCGTCGCTGCAAGCCTCGCTGGTGCAGCCCGATGGGGAGGGTGGGGCTGCCTATCTCGCCTATCCCAATTATCGGGTGCTGCGCGACTGGAATCGCTCCCACTATTTCGTGGTGGCGGTGGGCACCCTGGCCGATCGTATCGTGGAATAATCGATCTCAGTAGCGCCGAATTTGCCGCGGTGGGCAAGCAGCCAGCGTGGGAATAACGATCGGATGCGGCGAACTCGCCGGGCGAGACGGGGCGCAATATCCAAACGGCAGACAATAAAAACGGCGGGAATTCCCGCCGTTTTTATTGTTGTCATGCCTACTTATTCGCAGGCGACTTGCATCACCTTGATGGCCAGGCCACCGCGGGAGGTTTCACGGTACTTGGAGTCCATGTCCTTGCCGGTGATGTACATGGTCTCG
The DNA here is from genome assembly GCF_041403025.1 of Aeromonas sp. S5(2024). Taxonomy (NCBI): domain Bacteria; kingdom Pseudomonadati; phylum Pseudomonadota; class Gammaproteobacteria; order Aeromonadales; family Aeromonadaceae; genus Aeromonas; species Aeromonas sp. S5(2024). The sequence continues at coordinate 306,423 of NZ_JBGLRI010000002.1, forward strand.
ATCACCTTGTCCAGCGAGACACGCGGCTTGGAGGTGCGACGCAGCGCCATGCGGGAGGCGTTGACCGCCTTCATGGCAGCGATGGCGTTGCGCTCGATGCAGGGCACCTGCACCTGACCGGCGACCGGGTCACAGGTCAGACCCAGGTTGTGTTCCATGCCGATCTCGGCGGCTTCACAGACGTGCTCGGGGCTACCGCCCATCAACTCGGTCAGACCGGCGGCGGCCATGGAGCAGGAGACGCCCACTTCACCCTGACAGCCCACTTCGGCGCCGGAGATGGAGGCGTTCATCTTGTAGAGCATGCCGACGGCAGCCGCAGCCAGATAGAAGCGGGTGTAGTCGTCGCGGCCAACCGGCTGGATGAACTTGTCGTAGTAGGCGAGCACGGCCGGGATGATGCCGGCGGCACCGTTGGTCGGTGCGGTCACTACACGGCCACCGGCCGCGTTCTCTTCACTCACCGCCAGGGCGAACATGTTGACCCAGTCCACGATGTTCATCGGATCGTTGGAGAGGTTCTCGTTGGTGGTCAGCTGACGATAGAGCGGCGCGGCGCGGCGCGGTACGCGCAGCGGGCCGGCAAGAACGCCTTCGGTGCGGCAGCCACGCTCGATCCCTTCACGCATGGTGGTCCAGATCTTGCCAAGCTTCTTGTAGATCTCTTCCGGGGTATTGAAGCACTTCTCGTTCTCCATCATCAGGGCGGAGATGGAGAGGCCGGTCTGGCTGCAGTGGGCGATAAGCTCGGCCGCGCTCTTGAACGGGTAGCTGACGGACATGTCGCCGCTGTCGGCCTTGCCGAAGTTTTCTTCGTCAACGATGAAGCCACCGCCGATGGAGTAGTAGGTCTTGCTGTAGACGGCAGCATCTTCGATGAAGGCGGTCAGCTTCATGCCGTTTTCATGCAGCGGCAGGGCTTCGTCATGGAACACCATGGCATCGCGCGGGAAGCTGACGGTATGGCAGTGCAGGCCGATGGGCAGACGACCGGTCTGCTCGACGCGGGAGATGAACTCGGGGATGCCGTCGATGTCGACATTTTCCGGCAGGTTGCCCGCCAGACCCATGATGATAGCGGTATCGGTGTGGTGACCTTTGCCGGTCCAGGAGAGTGAGCCGTAGACATCGACCTGGATCCGGGTGATGTCACGGATCTTGCCGCCTGCACGCAGTTCATCCACGAACTGTTTGGCTGCTTTCATCGGGCCGACAGTGTGGGAAGAGGAGGGGCCAACACCGATTTTGAAGATATCAAAAACGCTGATCATGTAACAATTACCTCAGGATAGAAGGGGGCGCCATGCCCACTCGCAGAAACGGGGTGATCCATGGGACGAGGGCGTCGTCGCCGAGGTCAATGAACCAGATAACCACAGTGTAACGGTTCAAAGCCCAAAAAAAGTTGAAATAGATCTATTTTTGTTGAATCAGAGCGGGCGAGTATAAAATTTATTTTGATGCTTATCCATTTTGTTAAGCGTTTGCCCATAAAAATACCCGACAATGCCGGGTATTTAGGAATCAAATGGAGCAAGTTACCGATTTTTAACACTCGGTAATGTTAACTGCCAGGCCGCCGCGGGCTGTTTCCTTGTATTTGGTCTTCATGTCGTTGCCGGTTTCCCACATGGTCTTGATCACCTTGTCCAGCGATACCTTGTGCTCGCCGGTACCGCGCAGGGCCAGGCGCGCGGCGTTGATCGCCTTGACCGCGCCCATGGCGTTGCGCTCGATGCAGGGCACTTGCACCTGGCCACCCACAGGATCGCAGGTGAGCCCCAGGTTGTGTTCCATGCCTATTTCGGCGGCGTTTTCGACAATCGCCGGGCTGCCGCCCAAGATCTCGGTCAGCGCCCCCGCCGCCATGGAGCAGGCCACCCCCACTTCCCCCTGACAGCCAACTTCCGCACCTGAGAGGGAGGCGTTCTTCTTGTAGAGGATGCCGATGGCGGCGGCGGCGAGGAAGTAGCTCAGCAGCAGCTCGTCATCCACCTTGCGCACGAAGCGATCGTAATAGTGCAGCACGGCGGGAATGATGCCGGCGGCGCCGTTGGTGGGGGCGGTCACCACCCGGCCGCCGGCGGCGTTCTCCTCGTTGACGGCCAGTGCAAACAGATCCACCCACTCCATCACCATCAGCGGATCCTTGTTGAAATTGGTCTCGCAGCTGAGCTGGCGATAGAGCGCCGGGGCCCGCCGTTTCACCTTGAGGCCGCCGGGCAGCACCCCTTCGCTGCGACAGCCACGCTCGACACAGCCCTGCATGGCGTGCCAGATCTTGCGCAGGCCCGCCTTGATCTCGGCTTCGGTGCGAAACACCTTCTCGTTGGCCAGCATCACGCCGGAGATGGAGAGGCCGCTCTCCTGGCAGTGGGCCAGCAACTGGGCGCCGCTCTCGAACGGGTAGGGAATGGGGTGGGCCGCATCGAAGCGGGCGGCCTCCTCCTTGGCGTTGGCGAAGTGGCTCTCCTCGATGATGAAACCGCCGCCGATGGAGTAGTAGGTCTGGCTAAACAGCAGCTGTTCCCCGGCAAAGGCGCGCAGGGTCATGCCGTTGGAGTGGGCGGGCAGGGTCTTGCGCCGGTTGAAGATGATGGCGCCGCTGCGGGCAAACTGGCTCGGCTGTTCACCTGCCAGCAGCAGCGACTGGCTGCGCTCCACCTCGGTCAAAAAGGCGGGGATGGCTTCGATGTCCACCGACTCGGGTTCGAAACCGGCCAGTCCCAGGATGATGGCCTTGCCGGTGCCATGGCCCTTGCCGGTCTGACCGAGCGAGCCGTAGCACTCCACTTCTACCCGTTCGGTACTGGGCAGCACTCCCTGCTGCTTGAGCGCGGTGACAAAGGCATAGGAGGCGCGCATCGGCCCCACGGTATGAGAAGAAGAGGGACCGATCCCGATGGAAAACAGGTCGAAGACACTGATCATGACACCACTCCGATTATGGGTTTCGTCTAAATATTGTAAATTTTTTGTAGTCGATGGAAAGCGGGAAAACCGAGGGGTGTGATGGCGGCACGCAAATGAAAGCAAGGATGGGCAGCAAAGAGGAGGGCAGTTTGTGCCAAAAAAAGAAGGAGCGGCCCGGGGGCTGCTCCTTTGTGCGTGTTCAGGCAAGGGTTGCTGGCGGTTTAATCGAGAAACTCGCACAGATAGGCGGTAGGGGTTTTCACTTCCAGCTTGAAGGAGGAGTGGCCGGCCACGTCGAAGGATTGACCCTGCTCATAGGTATGCCATTCATCTTCGTCGGCCAGCTGGATGGTGAGCGCACCCTTGACCACCGTCATCCGCTCGGGGGCGGCGGTATTGAACTGGTAGTGACCGGCTTCCATCACACCCACGGTGGCTTTGTCGCCTTTTTGATCGAAACCGATGGATTTTACATTTCCATCAAAATACTCGTTAACTTTCAGCATGTTTTCATCCCTGTATGCACGTTTGCCCAGCCAAAGTAGCACAATCTTTTGCCAGTTGTCATGAATAAAGCGGGAAAAATCGCCGTGAGCCTTTTGAATCTTTACTTTGTTGCAAACTTATCAATAACTCCCGTTAACGATTTGACGATTTAAAACAGCGAATAAATATGAGATAAAGCGCGCGCTCAGGGGAATGGACAGCTGTTCATCCCCTGTTTGGTTGATTGCACTGGGAAAGTGCGAATATTTGCTACTTAAAGGAACATTCTGTGTTAACAAAAGGACTCATTAAGAACGTTGGCTTCCAGGTAGTGGTCGCCATGGTGCTGGGGGCACTGGTAGGGGCGTTCATGGGTGAACAAGCCACCGTATTTGCGCCGCTCGGTACTCTCTTCATCCAGCTGATCAAGATGCTGGTGATCCCGCTGGTGGCGGTGGCCATCCTGTCGGGGGCGGCCAACCTCGGCGCCAGCCCGGCGGCAGGCAAGATTGGCGTCACCACGCTGGCCTTCTTCCTCGGTACCTCGGCGCTGGCGGTACTGCTGGCCCTGGTGATGGGGCAGATCTTCAAGCCCGGTGTCGGGGTCGAGTTCGGCTCCATGGCCTCCATGTTCTCCGGTGACTATGCCGACAAGGGCGCGCTGCCTGATGCGGTCGCCACCCTGCTCGGGATGATCCCGACCAACGTCTTCCAGTCGCTCAACGAAGCCAACATCCTGCAGATCCTGGTGTTCTGCATGTTCCTCGGCATCGCTCTGGCCAAGCAACCCCGCGAGCGGGCCAAACCCCTGGTGGACGGCCTCAACACCCTGGTGGATGCCTTCGTCTGGATGATCAACAAGGTGATGCTGATCGCGCCGCTCGGCGTGTTCGGCCTGATGGCCGATGCCATCGGCACCTACGGTTTCGACGTGCTGACCCTGGTGCTCAAGCTGTTCGTGGTCTATCTGGCCGCCATCCTGATCTTCGCCTTCGTGGTCTATCCGCTGCTGATCGTGCTCTTCTCCAACACGCCGGTACGCAAATACCTGTCTGCCATGAAGAAGCCGCAGATCGTCGCCTTCTCCACCGCCTCTTCCATGGCGACCCTGCCGGTCAACATGGAGACCTGCGAGGAGGAGTTGAAGGTGACCAATGCCACGGCCTCTTTCGTGCTGCCGCTGGGCGCCACCATCAACATGAGCGGCAACGCCATCTATTACGGTCTGGTTGCCATCTTCTTCGCCCAGGTCTACCAGATCGATCTCTCCATGGGTGCCTGGGCCGCCATCATAGTGACCGCCACCCTGGGAGCCATCGGTCAGGCCGGCGTGCCGGGCCCGAGCTTCCTGGTGGTCGCCGTGCTGCTGGCCGCCGGGATCCCCATCGAAGGGCTGCCGCTGTTGTTTGCGCTGGATCGTCTGTTCGACATGATCCGTACCGCCCTCAACATCACTGGCGATGCGGCCTGCGCCGTCATCGTCGACCGCTACAGCCCGGATTACGATCCGAACCGCTGGAACAAATAATCCAGCTGCAATGAACAAGGGGCCCGCGGGCCCCTTTATTTATGCTTGTTGCTGTGAGCGTCAGCCGAGCTGAGCGAGTGCCTGCTGGCAGCGCTGCTCGGCGGCGTCCAGCTCCAGCAGCACCATCTTGATGTCTTCCAGCTGCTGCTGCAGGGTCTCCCGCTTGTCGGCTACCAGCCCCAGCATGGTCTGCAGCTGGGTACGGCTGCTCTTGTCCGCATCGTAGAGATCGAACAGATCGCGGATATCCGCCAGGCTGAAGCCCAGTCGCTTGCCGCGCAGGGTCAGCTTGAGCCGCACTCTGTCCTGCCGACTGTAGATCCGGGTCTGTCCCTGACGGGCAGGATTCAAAAGTCCCTGATCTTCATAAAAACGAATACTTCGGGTCGTAACATCAAATTCACGGGCCAGTTCGCTGATGCTGTAGGTCCGCGTGTCATCCTTGGTTCGGTTCATGGCGCTATCTTGGCTGTCAATCCTGGCTGGCACCTTACCCAAACGTCAACTGCCCCGCAAGTCTTGTTCCCGCAGCGGCGGCAGCATATGTTATTCCAATGTAACAAGGAGAGTGCAATTGATGGATATCATGATTGTTGCGGCCAAACGTACCCCCATGGGGGCCTTCCAGGGAGCCCTGGCCAACCTGACGGCTCCCGAGCTAGGCGCCTGTGCCATTGCTGCGGCCATGGCAGAGGTCGGGCTCAGGGGAGAGCAGATCGATGAAGCCTATCTGGGCAACGTGCTGAGTGCCGGGGTCGGCCAGGCACCCGCCCGTCAGGCGGTGCTGAAGGCGGGCCTGCCGGACAGCATCCCCTGCACCACGGTCAACAAGGTGTGCGGCTCCGGCATGAAGGCGGTGATGCTGGCAGCCGATGGGCTGCGGCTCGGCGATACCAAGGTAGTGATCGCCGGCGGGATGGAGAGCATGAGCCGCGCCCCCTATCTGCTCGACAAGGCGCGCAGCGGTTTTCGGATGGGGCACCAGAGCGTGCTCGATCACATGTTCCTCGACGGGCTGCAGGATGCCTACGAAGGGCAGCTGATGGGTCATTATGCCCAGCTGAGCGCCGATCGCGCCGGGTTGACCCGTGCCGACATGGATGCCTTTGCCATCGCATCGCTGGAGCGGGCGCTGGCGGCCCAGCGCAGCGGTGCCTTTGCGGCGGAGCTGGCACCGGTGATGGTAGGAGATACCCTGCTGCTGGCCGAGGATGAGCAGCCTGCCAAGGCCAGGCCCGAGAAGATCCCCCAGCTCAAGCCGGCCTTCAGCAAGACGGGTACCATCACGGCGGCCAATGCCAGCTCCATCTCGGACGGGGCGGCTGCGCTGATCCTGATGCGGGGCGACACTGCCGCGCAGCTGGGGCTGCCGGTGCTGGCGCGACTGGTGGGTTATCAGAGCCACGCGGCCCTGCCGGCCGAGTTTACCAGCGCACCGATAGGGGCCATCAAGGGGCTGCTGGCCAAGGTGGGTTGGCGGGTGGAGGAGGTGGACTTGTTCGAGGTCAACGAGGCGTTTGCCATGGTCAGCCTGCTGGCGATGGCTGGTTGCCAGCTGCCCCATGACAAGGTCAACGTGAATGGCGGCGCCTGCGCGCTCGGTCATCCGCTGGGGGCGAGTGGCGCCAGGATCCTGGTGACCCTGATCCATGCTCTGCGCGAGCGCGGTCTCAAACGCGGGGTGGCCAGTCTGTGTATCGGGGGCGGGGAGGCGACGGCGGTCGCCATCGAGCTGGGTTAATCTGTCTCCGCCATCGCCTGGAGTTGCTGGTTGACCCAGGCGGTGGCGGTCAGATAGAGCTGACTGACCTTCTCTTCATTGAGCCCGAGCCGGGCCGTTCTGGCCGTGATCCGCTGCCAGTTCGCACTCTCGTAATCCTCGCAAAACGACAGGTAGAATCCCAGGTTGCCCTTGCGTTCCAGCAGGGCGACCCGGATCTCCTCGATCAGCGGAATGGTGCCGAGCAGCTTGTCCATGGGCTGTTCCATCAACACATCGAGCAGGGAGAAGAGGCCGGTGATGAAGGCCTGCTGGGCTTCCTGAGTTGGTGCATGGGTGTGGGCCAGCAGTTCGCAGAAGCGGGCCCGGATCATCGACATCTGATAGAGCTCGGCACTCTTGCCGTAACCGGCGCTGGTGGCGGCGACCAGGGTCACGAAGCGTTTGAGCTGGGTGTGGCCGAGATAGACGGCGGCCTGGCGAAAGGAGGAGATGGGGTTGGCGTGGCTCTTGAGGTGGTTGACGTAACGCAGCAGCTTGAGGGACAGGGAGATGTCCTGACTCAGCAGTTGCTCGATGCGGTTGAGGTCGGGCTCAGGCTGGTTGACCACGTTGAGCAGTTGCATCACCACCACCTGGGCCGGCTCCATGGTTGCCTGTTTGACCATCTCGGGTCGACTGAAGAAGAAGCCCTGGAACAGGTCGATACCAAGGCGCTTGACCCGCTCAAACTCCGCCTTGTCCTCCACTTTCTCCGCCAGATAGGTGAGCTTGAGCTGCTGGTGCTGCTGAATGAACACCTTGATCTGCAGCAGCGACGTGGCGCGCAGATCGAACTTGATGATGTGGATGTAGGGGAGGAAGCGCTCCCAGTCCGGCGACAGGGTGAAGTCGTCGAGGGCGAGCTGATAGCCCAGCCCGTGTAGCTGTTTCACCTTGGCCAGCAGCGCATCGTCGGGATCGGCATCTTCCAGGATCTCGATCACCACCTTCTCCGGCGGCAGACACTCGGCCAGCCCTTCCAGCAGCAGCGAATGAGGGAAGTTGATGAAGCAGGGGCGACCGCCGAGCAGTTGATCGATGTTCTGTTGCAGGAACTGTTCGACCACCAGTCTGGCGGTGGCTTGCTGGGAGGAGATGGGGGGGAACACGTTATCCAGACTGTCGCGAAACAGCAGCTCATAGGCGTGGGTGTTCAACTCCCGATCCAGGATGGGCTGCCTTGCTACGTATGAATACATGCATCTCTCCAGCGTGTGTACTGGATTGATTTTATTGTGAAGCCGCGCACTATGCCAGCGCTTGGAGGCCAGAAACGGTCAATAACTGGCATAGTGCTTGAGTGGGCGGGCAGGGGATGCCCGCCCGCTTCAGAACAGGTAATTGAGCTGCAGGCCGGCCAGCCAGGCATCCCCTTCCGAGGTGCCCTGGAAGGTGGAGGTGGTCTGCGGGATGCCGGGTTTGAGCTGCATGGTCTCGCTCACGTCCACCTTCTTGCCATCGATGAGCGTCACCCCCAGATCCAGCGAGAGGTTGCGATAGATCTGATAACCCACCCCGGCGCTGTACCAGACCCGATCCGAGTCGGGGATGGAGATGGTGCGGCGATCCGCCGGGACCGGGCTGCGGTCGTAGGCAAGACCGGAGCGCAGCTGCCATTGCGGCGCCAGCTGGTAGGTCAGGCCCAGCGCGTAGCGCCAGCTGTCTTCCCAGTGCTCGTCCTTGATATGCATGACACCGTGATGGTCGAGCTCGGACTCCAGCTGCACGAACTTGCTCCAGTTGGTCCAGTTGATGCTCGAATGCAGCGCCAGTGCCGGCGTCAGCTGATGGAACAGGGCCAGCTCGGCGGTGGCGGGCAGCGGCAGATCCAGGCTGCCGGTATCGGTGAAGGGCTGCCCGTTCTGGTCGATGCCGATGGCGTCGCCGGAGAGTTTCAGGGTGACGTCATGGCGGTAGGAGAGGCCGATGCGGGTCGCCTCCGACAGTTCCAGCAGGGTGCCCAGGTTCCAGCCCATGGCCCAGCCATCTCCTTTCAGGTGCTTGGCGATCTGGTTGTTGGACGGGAAGGTGCCACCCACTTCCCCTTCGCCCTGAATGGCGGAGAGGCCGGCGCCGACGGACCAGACGCGGTTGACGCGGTAGGCCAGCGATGCACCCAGATCCACGGTCTTGATGTCGGAGACATTGCCGAAGTGACCGGCATTGTAGTTGTCCGGCATCTTGACGCCGAGCCCGTAATAGGAGGTGGCAGCCAGCCCCAGGCGCCACTGGTCGTTGAGCGGTACTATGAGGTAGGCGTTGGGTACCCAGGCATCATCGGCGATGTCGTGGGCCGCCGCATCCAGGCTGACCGGCCCCTTGGGGGTCGGCACCCGGGTGGTGCCCTCAATGTTGACGTCGGGGCGAACATAGATGAAGCCACCGGAGAAGGCCATGGTATCGAAACGGGTCATGGCGGCGGCGTTGCGGGAGAGCACGCTGGCATTGTCGGCGATGGCGGCTTCGCCGGCGAAGGCGCGGCCCATGCCGGTGGCGGATTGTTCGGCCAGCTGAAAACCTGCCGCCTGGGCCTGGCTCGACAGCACCAGCAGGGCGATGAGAGACGGCTTCATGATGGAGTGCATTGCATTGTCCTTGAAAATGAACCTGGAGTTCGAACGTTCTTATGGTTGGAGGCAGGATTTTATATGGTATGACCAGTAAGGCAACGGGCGTGGGGACGAGCGGATGAAAACGGGATTAAATGCTGGGGGATGTGCTGCTAATAGCTTGATAAAAAAAGAAAAGCGTACAGTTGTTTACTACAGATGTACGCTGAAACATGAATTCGGAATAAAAAAAGAGCGCCCGCAGGCGCTCTGGTCAATTCGCTGATTATCAGAACTTCATGTTGAACTGAGCGGAAGCGAGGAAGGCGTTGCCGTGGGAGGTGCCTTTCCAGCGCAGGGCTTCGTTGCTTTCGACCAGCTTCTCGTTGACGTCCACTTTCTTGCCGTCCAGATAGGCCATGCCGAAGTCGACGCTCATGTCCTTGTCGATGTGGTAGGTGGCACCAGCGCTATACCATACGCGGTCGGAATCTGGGATGCTCAGGCTGCGGTATTCCGGCTCGATCGGGGTGTTGTCGTAGGCAAAGCCGATACGAGCTTCCCAGGACGGGTTGACGTACCAGGTACCACCCAGAGAGTAACGGGTGGAGTCCTTGAACTTCTCCGGCTTGTAGAGGCAGACGCCGGCACCGTCGGTGCTGTTGCACTGACCGCTGGTGGCTTTGAGCTCCTGGAAGGCGCTCCAGTCGGTCCAGTTGACGGAGTAGTGCACGGCAAACTGCTGGTTCAGACGGTGGTAACCGGCGAACTCGGCCTGGGCCGGCAGATCCAGCGGCAGTTCGCCACCGACGGTCTTGAAGCCGGAAGAGGTGCCCTGATAGTCACCCTTGAACTTCAGGTCTACCTGGGAGCGATAGGTCAGCGCGAAGCGGTTGTTCTCGTTCACTTCATACATGGTGCCCACGTTCCAGCCGTAACCCCAGTCGTCGCCCTTCAGGTGGCTGACGATGGTGTCCTTGCCGATACCCGGCACGCCACTCAGCGGCGGCACGGCGGCCAGTACGCCGGCGCGGCGGTTCAGTTCAGCCTTGGCATAGACCAGATTCAGACCGGCGCCGAAGCTGAAGTGCTGGTTGACGCGGTAGGCGATGTTCGGGTTGATGTTGAAGGTGAGCAGTTCGGTGTTGCCAGCAATGGAGCCAGCGTTGAAGTTCTCGGTGTACTCGGTCGACAGACCGTAGTTGGAGAACAGGCCGATACCCCAGGCCCACTGGTCGTTCAGCGGCTGGATGAAGTAGGTGGCAGGCACGAAGGCGCTTGGGGCGATGCCGCTTTCACTCGCGTTTCCTTTATTTACTGGTCCTGCATAGATGTCACCATTTACATCCACGTCCGGCTTGATATAAGTACCGGAGACAGAGAACGCCATCTTGTCAAACTGGGTCATGGCTGCCGGGTTGCGGGACAACACGGAGGCGTTGTCCGCCACGGCGGCTTCCCCTGCATACGCACGACCCAGGCCGGAGGCTGAGTGTTCGTTCAATTGGAACGCGGCGGCGAAGGTTTGGGTACTGGCCAGGGTGACGGCGGCAGCGATCAGGCTCTTTTTGAAAAAGGCAGTTGTCATAGTGTTCTCTCTTGTAGGCAGATTTTCCGTCGGCATCAGGGCTATTTTGCCTCTGTATGTGACAAGATCTGTTGTTATTTCAGCTTCTTCCCATTCAATTCTGGCGTGATTCTATGGATCTGGTAGGAGGTAAGAAATCAGACCAGTGACAGCAGAATACATAAAAGTTTCCAGAGTGTTAATCATTTGTTTGAATTCGCCGCTTAAATAGTCTCTTTTACCATTAATTGGATAAAAAACACCCACATACAGCGATCTGCATCACAAAAATATTTTTGGGTATTTGCGGGGAATGAGCGGCGAATAGGGGAGAATCGTGACGGGAAAGGAGATAAACGGGCAGCCAACCTGATTGGTCTGCCCGTTGGCTTGACCCGCTACGAGGCGAGTCAAGATTGGGTTAATGCCTGTTAAATCGACCAGTGCAGCCGGGATTCCAGCTGCTCTGCCACCGGCGCCAGCGGCTCCTCCATCTCGCCGATCAGCACCATGTTGGCCCCCTTGAGTTGCAGGATCTCGCCTTTGAGCTGGCCATCTTCAAAGGTGGGCTGCAGGGTGAGTGGCACGTGCTTGGGCACCAGGAACAGGGTGACCGGGCCCATCTTGCCCTGCAATACCATGTGCAGTGCCGGCCCTTGATAGAAGGAACAGTGGTTGACATAGGTGATCTTCAGCCCCTGCATGCCCATCAAGGTCGCGCCATATTTCTCCATCTTGGCGTTGATGGTGCGCAGGCTCACCTGCTCGTCCACATCCTTGATGAAGGGCTCCTCGCCATAGACGTGGGCCATGGCGACCTGGGCCAGCGAGAGCTCGTCGGGAGCTGCTAGCGGCCAGCTCAGCCAGCGGGTGCTCATGCCGAGCAGGAAGGCGACCGAGGCAGCCATGGCCAGCGCACGCCAGTTGCTGCGCGGGCGCACCGGCAGGGGAACCACCTGCGGCTGATCGGCTTCCAGCGCTTGTCTGAGCAGGATGCGCTCGGCCAGCCCGGCAGGCACCTCGACCTCCATGGCTCGCTGTAGGCTGCGATCGAGCTGCTTCATCTCGTCCAGATGCTTGCGGTTGGCAGGGGAGCGCTGGGCCTGCTCGAGAAACGCGGGATCCTGCTCCTGTGGATGGGCTATGGCCCGACGGCGAAATTCCAGCTCATCCATTGGTGTGTCCTCTCTGTTGGGTCGTTGACTCCATGGCCTCTTTTATCTGATTGCGGGCCCGAAACAGGCGAGTCATGACGGTGTTCTTGTTGAGCCCCAGCTGCGCGGCGATCTCGTCGCCGCTAAAGCCCCCCAGCACCTGCAGCAGCAGGGGTTCCTGATATTCGGCCGGCAGGCGGGCGATGTGGCGTCTGAGCCACTCGTTCTCCATCTCCTGCTCGCTGTGCAGTGCCTCCTGATCGCTCTGGGGATGCTCGTCGAGATCGACGAGGTCAAACTGCTTGCGCTCGAAGCGGCGCGCATTTTCCCGCCGCAGTATGGTGATGAGCCAGGCCTTGGCGGCCTTGTCGTCGAGCAGGGCGTCGATGCTCTTCCAGGCGCGCAGAAAGGTTTCCTGCACCAGATCTTCCGCCACTTGCGGATCCCGGCACAGCCAGTAGGCGTAGCGGTAGATGTCCCCGTGCAGGGCATGTACCAAGGCTTCGTATTTGGTTTGTTTGTCTGCCATGCCTCCATAGACCGGGGAGGCCGTGGGATCCTTTCCGACCGTGGCACCTTTTTTTCTGAAAAAACCTAAAGCCATCGCTGGGCTTCCTTATTTGAATGAAGGCCAGGATCAACCGATCCTGGCCAGTTGCCTGAGGCCATAGGCTATCGCAAAAGTTTCGTGGCCGCATAGGGCGCTGGAAAAGTCCGTCCAGGTTGGCGGGTGGCTTTCAGCAGGGGACGCGGCGGCAAAACAGGCTCGTTCCAGGGCGGCGAAGTGGGGCGCCAGGACGGGATCGCGGCGACAGGGCAGGGCATCGAGGCGGGGATGGGGCAGTGACCAGCGCAGGCTGGCCCACGCCAGCAAGCGGGCCCGGGCCTGCTCGGCATCGGCCCGACACAGCGCCTGTTGCAGGCGATAGAAGGCGTACCAGCGCGGCCCGTGGCGCCAGCAGGCCCGCAGCAGCAGGGCCCAGATCACCCACAGCAGGCTCTCGTCGTTCGGCCCATCCTGCACCGGCTGCGCCTGCGTGCTTGCGGCGATGTGCAGGGGCGTGGCGGGCAGCCGAGCATATTCGATGCGCCCGCGTTGGGTGTTGAACCAGGCCAGCTCGATGGCGGGCAGCAGGTAGTCACCGGGTTCGTCCACGGTCAAGGCCTGGCGCCACTCGCGCTCGAAGCGCAGCGTCCCCTTGGCGAGATAGCGCTCCTGCTGCTGCTCCCCATCCGGTCTGGCCCGGATGCCGGCGGGCAGGCCGGATGAGCCGATCAGGCGTGCCAGATTGAGGCGATTGCCATCCCCCCCCTCCAGGGTGAGGGTCAGGGTGCGGATCACCGGCTCACCCGCTCTGGCCGCCGTGGGCGGATCCAGCCGCTGGCTCAGGGTGAGCTGGCTCGCCACCGGTTGCAGCGGGGGCTCGTCGATCTGCACGAACAGGGTGGCCGCCCGGGCCGAGAGCGGATCACTGCCACCGTCATCCTGCGGCAGGCGCCCCTGAAATCGGGGAGATTCCAGCGGATGGCGCCCCACCTCTTTGGCCTGCAGCAGCCAGCTGCGGGTCAGACGGCCGGGCAGGCCGGGGCTTGCCGGTGGTTGCCACTGATCGTTGCCGAGGCGGCGAATGGTGAAGGCATCGCTGGTCGGCTCGGTGAGGTTGGGGGCCTCCATGTTGGCCGGCAGCCAGAGGCTGAGCTGATAGACAAACGGCTGGCCGGGGTAGAGCGGCCCCTGTTGCAGCACCCGGGCCTGCAGTTCGATGGGGGAGATGGCAGGCGCTGGCGCCAGGTTGCCGGCTTCGCTGCGTGGTGGAAAGGGGATGGACGGAGTCTGCTCCGCCCCCAGTGGCAGGGCCGGCACCTGCTGCGGGCTGGTATCCAGCAGGTGCAGGGGGATCTGCCAGCGAGTCAGGCTCTGCTGCGGGGTACTGACCCGGCTCATGGTCACCTTGCCCACCGCAAACTGGCGCAGCAGAGGGGTGATGGCAAGCTCACTGCTCTGGCGCTCGCCGTCCGCTTCGATGATCAGCAACCAGTCGCGGCGATCGGCCCCCGGCAGCAGCTCGGCCCGGGGCGGGGCGGCAAAAACCTGCGCCGTCATCAGCCAGAGCAGCAACAGGCACAGGGTATGGCCAGGGGCGAAGAGGCGGCTCACCAAGGATCCTCTCCCTTCAATGTGCCAGGGGCGAGGCCGCGATCGCTCTCCTGCTGGCGCCTGCGCTGATCTTCCTTGCGCAGCCGCTGCTCCAGCAGCAGGACGGGAGGCGACGGAGGCAGGGGGGCATCCGGGGCGGCGGCCTGCTCGGGGGCATCGATGGGCTTGGGATCCTGCGCCTGTGGGGTTGCCTCGGGCGGCTGGGCGCGCAGCAAGGTCAGGTTGTAGCGCGCATCCTGATGGCTGGGTTCCAGCGTCAGCGCCGCCAGATAGGCCTGCTCGGCCGCCGCCAGCTGACCGAGCTGCACCAGGGCATTGCCCCGGTTGTAATGGGCTGTGGCGGTACTGGCCCGGCCATAGGCGGCCGCCGCCTTGGCATAGTCGCCTGCCCGATACCAGGCATTGCCCTGCCAGACGGGATCCGCAAAGGCGCGGGCGGCCTCCTGATAGCGCTTCTGCAAGAAGGCCTGCCAGGCCAGGTTGTCCCCGACCGGGGGAGGGTTGGCAACCGCCGGATTGGCCTGCAGAGAGGGTGGCGTCAGCAGCAGCGCCCCCACCAGCACCAGCCAGAGGGTGCCGATACGAGCCAGCAGCGCCAGCGGCAGCAGGGGCAGCAGCAGCCAGGGGCCGAGATCCATGGCCTGGTGCGTACCTGTGCTCTGGCTCATGGGCAGGGGGGCAAAGCGTGGCGCCCCCTGTTGCAGCCACTGCAGTTGACCGCCGAGATCGCCGGTCAGCTGTTGCAGGGTTGCCACGTCGGGGGCCGGCAGGGCACGGCCGAAGCCACCGCCTAGGGTGGCGGGCAGGCGACTGGCCTGGCCGCTGTTGACCAGCAAGACGTCGAGGCGCGCTTGTACCTGGGCGTGGCAAAAGAGGCTGCCCTGGCAGGGCCACACCGCCTTGATCCGCTCAGCCTGACGGGCGGTCAGGTCGTCGGTGATCAACAGCAGGCGGGCCTGCTGGCCGACGGGGATCTGCTTGAGCGCCAGCGTCACCGCACGCTCGGGCGCGCTGCCTTGCCTTGGCATGATGGCCGGGCGCAGGTCGGGCAGCAGCAGGGCGAGGGCCTGGTGATCCCGAGTCGGCGGCATGGCGAGGTAGGCATCCCCGGCAAACAGGATGAGAGCGATGGGATGGGCCGCTTCCTGCTGCGCTCGGTCAGCCAGCAGATCCTGCAGCAACACCCGCACCCGGGTGGCCCGGTCCGGCAGCAGATCGGTGGCCAGCATGGAGCGGGAGAGATCCAGCAGCCAGATGTCGAGGGCCGGGCTCGGAGTGCTCTGACTCTGCTGGCGCAGGGCCGGGCCGCTCAAGGCCAGGATCAGCGGCAGGCAGGCCAGCCAGAGCCAGGGAAAGTGGCGCCGCTGCCCCGGCAGCAGATAGGCCTGCATGGCGGGGGCCAGCAGCGGGGCCTGGCGACGACGGCGCCATCCCTGCCACAGCCAGGGCAGCAGGGCCAGCAACCAGAGCGGGCGCAGCAGAGTGAGCTCCATCATGGGGCGCCTCGGGACGGTCTGTCAGGCACAGTGGTTTTGCGGCTCAGCCGCCGCGGCCAGCGCAACCGGGCGGGCCAGCTTAGCAGCAGCCAGGCCAGCGTCAGCGGCCAGGGGTAGAGCTCCTGGTTGGGGCGATAGCGGGTCTGCGCGGTGGCGACGGGCTCCAGGGTGTCCAGCGCCTGATTGATGGCCTCGAGATCCCCCTGGGTGCGCGCCCGAAAGTAGCGGCCATGGCCCACCTCGGCCAGCTGCTGCAAGAGGGCTTCGTCCAGCTCGGCGCTGGGGTCGCTCTGGGCCGGGGCCTGCGTGGGGGCCATCGCCTCGGCAAAGGTATCCGGATCAGCGCCCACCCCCAGGGTATAGAGGCGAATGCCTGCGGCGGCGGCCTGCTTGGCCTCGCGCAGGGGATCGGCGCTGCCGGCGGTGTTGCGTCCGTCGGTGACCAGCAACAGGGCAGTAGAGCGATTGGGGGCCTTGTGCTGGCGCGCAAGCAGGATGGCTTCGCCGAGGGCGGTGGTGCGTCCCACCAGCTCGAAATCGAGCTCGCGGGTCAGGCCGAGCAGGGCGTTGGTCTCCTGGGTCAGGGGCGAGAGCAGGTAGGCGTGATCGGCGAACACGATGAGGGCGATACGATCGCCGGGGCGGGCGGCGATGAGCCTGTCTATCTGCTGGCGCACCGCGCTGAGCCGGTCTTTTTGCTCCCCTTCATCCAGCATGTCCTGAGTGCGCATGCTGTCGGAAAGATCCACCGCCAGGATGAGATCCCGGCTGCTCTGATAGCTTACCTGAGGCGGCTCCTGCCACTGGGGGCGGCAGAGCGCCAGCACCAGGGCGCACCAGCACAGTGCCATTCGCCACAGGGGCTGGCCGGCATGGGGGCGCAGCAGGGGAAAGCCGGCATGGGTCAATACGCCAGGATCATGTGCGCCGCGGGGGCGGGGCGGCAGACCAAAGCGCACCAGCAGCGGCAACACCAGCGCCAGGGCAAACCAGGGCCAGGCGAGGATCATGGCCGTCTCCCGGCGTGCGCGTCGCTGGTGCGGGCCCGCCGCCGGCGAGTGCGCAGGTCCAGCAACCAGGCTGGCGGGCTGATGCAGCTGCGTCCCCATGCGAGGTAGGCCCGGCGCAGCGCCTGGCGCTGCTGCGCATCCGGGCTTTGACCGCCGTAGAGCCAGGCAGACCAGTGCGGGGCCAGCTCGCGAAAGCGGCTGCCCCCCAAAGAATTGAGCCCCAGAGAATCGAGAAAGGCGAGCCAGGGCGCGCCCTGCAATACGGCCGCCTCGGGCCAGCGGGGCAGCACGGCCTCGCGCAACACGGCCTGCAGCTGGGGCACCAGGTCGGGGGACTGCCAGTCGAGCTGTCGCCGCCAGCGGTGATAACGCAGCAGGCTCTGCACGCCGAGGATGATCATGGCGCCGACCAGCAGCGCGATCAGCAGCCACCACCAGCCCAGCAGGCGGGGATCAGAGGCCAGCTGCAGCGGCGGGCCGGGGTGAATGTCGCGCAGCTGGGCCGCCAGCGGGGAAGTGTGGACGCTGCTGCCCGGCACGGCGCTGGCGAGCCAGTTCAGAATTGACGGCATGCCCCCTCCTGCCACTGGCGTTGCAGCGGCTGGCCGTTGTCGAGCCGGTAGAGGCGCTGCACCAGCGGCAGCAGTTGCTGATGGCTCTGGCGGGCCAGCTGTTCGGCAGCCTCTTGATAGCGCCAGGCGAACCCCGGTTCGCCAGCCTCGAGCCAGCCACTCTGCTGGCCGGCGCGCACTGCCAGGCGGCCCTGGGCCGGCAGGGCTGCCTCCAGTGGATCCCGAATTTGCCAGCAATGCAGGTCGTGGCGCCGGCCGAGCAGTTGCAACTGGCGGCAGAGTGCCTCGTCGAGAGGGCTGTGATCGGTGATGAGAGTCAGTCTGGCACCGTGGGGCAGGTTGAGCCGGGCCAGGGTATGGGCCAGGGCGTGGGGGGGCGGCGTGCGCGCCAACCCCAGCCGGTAGTGGTGGCAGAGGGCCTCCAGCAAGGGCACTAGGGGGCCGCGCTGGTGTTGCAGATGCGGCTCCACACCGTGGCAGATCAGGGTATTGGCCTGCTTTTCCCCTTGCCAGAGCAGGGCGGCGGCCAGCTCGCAACCCAGGCGCGCCTTGAGCTGGTGGCAAGAGCCGAAGTACATGGCCGGAGAGAGATCGAGCAGCAGCCAGTGGGCCTGATCCTGCTCTTCGCTGTAGAGCCGGGTATAGGGACGACCAAGGCGGGCGGTCACCCGCCAGTCGATATGGCGCACCTCGTCACCGGCCTGATAGGCGCGCAGCTCGCGAAAGGTGAGCCCCGGCGTGCGACCAAGCCGGCCTTGCGCCACCGGTTGAATGCGCGAGCGCGGCCCCTGCCGGGCCCACAGCCTGATCGCCAGCAGTCTGGCGAGCGGCAGGGCGATATCGGGATGGGCGAGGGGATCGGCGACGTTCGTCATGGCAACAGGGCCCGCACAGAGGAAACGAGCGGGCTCAGGGGCATGGGATCGCGTCCAGCAGCAGGGTGATGAGCGCCTCGTTGTCGAGGTTGTCCGCCAGCGCCTGATAACTGGGGATGAGGCGATGGCGCAGCACGGCCGGTGCCAGCTGCTGAATGTCTTCGGGCAGCACGAAATCCCGTCCGGCCAGCCAGGCCCTGGCGCGAGCCGCTCTGGCCAAACCTATGCTAGCCCTGGGGCTGGCGCCCACCGCGACCAGGGGTTCGAGTTCCGGACACAGGCCGCTGCCCGGCCGGGTGGCACAGACCAGCTGCACCAGGTAGTGCTCGAGGCGCCCCTGCATCTGCACCGCCTGCACCGCGCTGCGGGCCGCCAGCAGATCGGCCTGGCTCAGGGTGAGCGGCGGCGTCGGCAGGGTGTCGCCGCGGGCGTTGAGCTGGAGGATGGCCAGCTCCATGGCGGGGCTAGGGTAGTCCACCAGCAGCTTGAGCAAGAAGCGATCGAGCTGGGCCTCCGGCAGGGGATAGGTCCCCTCCTGTTCTATGGGGTTTTGCGTGGCGGCCACCATAAAGAGCGGCGGCAGGCGCCAGCTCTTCTTGCCCACGGTGATCTGATGCTCGGCCATCGCCTCCAAGAGGGCGGACTGGACCTTGGCCGGCGCCCGGTTGATCTCGTCCGCCAGCACCAGGTGGTTGAAGAGGGGGCCGGGCTGAAACACGAAGCTGGCATCCTGGGGATGAAACACCTCGCTGCCGGTGAGATCGGCAGGCAGCAGGTCGGGGGTGAACTGGATGCGGGCAAAGCGCCCCTCCACCGCGCCGGCCAGCGCCTTGACGGCCCGGGTCTTGGCAAGACCGGGGGCGCCCTCGATCAACACATGTCCTTCACATAACAGGGCGATCAGCAGCCCCTCGATGAGGGGGCCCTGTCCCAGAATTTGACTACCCAGATAGTCTCCAAGCGCTCTGAACTCGGCCGCTGCCATGCAATAAACCCGTTGTTTTCATAGAAGTTGATCTTTTTATACTCCAGTTGGCGTACAAGGGCGAGGGAGGGGGCCAAGATGGCGGCAATTTAGTTTCAATCAGCCGTATGAAATTTGTGAGTGGATTGTTAAGATGTGGCGCAATGAGGTCAGACCTCTCCCTTTAGTCTTCTCGTTTAACCAAGGAGCCAGGATGAAAGAGCCATTGAAACTGACGACTCGCCAGGGCGAACGGATTGCCGTCGTGGCGGGTTTGCGCACTCCCTTTGCCAAGCAGGCCACCGCCTTTCACGGCGTGCCTGCGGTGGATCTGGGCAAACTGGTGGTGAGCGAGATGCTCGCTCGCACCGATCTCGATCCCAAGCTCATCGACCAGCTGGTGTTCGGCCAGGTGGTACAGATGCCGGAAGCCCCCAACATTGCCCGCGAGATCGTGCTCGGCACCGGCATGAGCGTCAGCACCGATGCCTATAGCGTGTCGCGCGCCTGCGCTACCAGTTTCCAGGCCGTTGCCAACGTCACCGAATCCATCATGGCCGGCACGGTGGACATCGCCATCGCCGGCGGCGCCGACTCCTCGTCCGTGCTGCCCATCGGGGTGAGCAAGAAGCTGGCTCGCACCCTGGTGGATCTCAACAAGGCGCGCAATCTGCAGCAGCGTTTCAATATCCTGCGTCAGTTGCGGGTCAAGGATCTGCTGCCGGTGCCGCCCGCCGTGGCTGAGTACTCCACCGGTCTCTCCATGGGGCAGACCGCCGAGCAGATGGCCAAGAGCCACCAGATCAGCCGCGAGGCGCAAGATGCGCTGGCGCACCGCTCCCACACCCTGGCCGCGCAGGCCTGGGCCGATGGCAAGCTCAGTGGCGAGGTGTTTACCGCCCACGTGCCGCCCTACAAGGCGCCGCTGGAGCGAGACAACAACATCCGCGAAAGCTCGGATCTGGCGAGCTACGCCAAGCTCAAGCCGGTGTTTGACCGGGTACACGGCTCCGTCACTGCCGCCAACGCCACCCCGCTCACCGACGGCGCCGCCGCCGTGTTGCTGATGCGCGAAGGGCGGGCCAAAGAGCTTGGCCTCGAGCCGCTCGGCTATATCCGCAGTTTCGCGTTTTCTGCCATCGACGTGTGGCAGGACATGCTGATGGGCCCCTCCTACGCCACCCCGCTGGCGCTGGACCGCGCCGGCATCACGCTCAGCGATCTCACCCTGATCGACATGCACGAGGCCTTTGCCGCCCAGACCCTGGCCAACCTCAAGATGTTTGCCAGCAAAGAGTTTGCCCAGAGCAAGCTGGGCCGCGATCAGGTCATCGGCGAGGTGGACATGGACAAGTTCAACGTCCTCGGTGGCTCCCTGGCCTTTGGTCACCCCTTTGCCGCGACCGGTGCGCGCATGATCACCCAGACCTTGCACGAGCTGCGGCGCCGGGGTGGGGGATTGGGGCTTAACACCGCCTGTGCGGCGGGCGGTCTCGGCGTGGCCATGGTGTTGGAGGTAGAGTGATGAGCGAGAAGACTTTTTCCCTGGCAGTGCGCCAGGATGGCATTGGCATTCTCACCATGGATGTGCCGGGCGAGAGCATGAATACCCTGAAGGCCGCCTTCGTGGAGGAGATCCGCGCGGTGCTGGCCGAGGTGAAAGCCAATAAAGAGCTGATCGGCCTGGTGGTGGTCTCCGGCAAGAAGGACTCCTTCATCGCCGGCGCCGACATCAGCATGCTGGCAGCCTGTACCAGCGCCAAGGATGCCGAGACGCTGTCGCGGGAAGGGCAGGTTATCTTCGCCGAGATCGAGTCGCTGCCCATTCCGGTGATCGCCGCCATTCACGGCCCCTGCCTCGGCGGCGGGCTGGAGCTGGCATTGGCCTGCCATGGCCGGGTGGTCACCGATCACGGCAAGACGGTACTCGGCCTGCCCGAAGTGCAACTGGGCTTGCTGCCGGGCTCCGGCGGGACCCAGCGTCTGCCGCGCCTCATCGGGGTGGCCAAGGCGCTCGACCTGATGCTGACCGGCAAGCAGGTGCGGGCCAAGCAGGCCAAGAAACTGGGGCTGGTGGACGACGTGGTGCCGCCCTCCATTCTGCTGGATGCCGCCATCAAGTTGGCCAAGAAGGGCAAGCCCCGTCATGAGCTCAAGCGGGATCTGCAGGGCAAGCTGCTGGAGACCAACAAGCTGGGCCGCAAGGTGCTGTTCGATCAGGCCCGCAAGGGGGTGAAGGCGAAGACCCGCGGCAACTATCCGGCCCCGGATCTGATCCTGGAAGTGGTGCGCATCGGGGTGGAAGAGGGGATGCAGGCAGGCCTTGCTGCCGAATCCCGCCACTTTGGCGAGCTGGTGATGACCAGCGAATCCGCCGCCCTGCGCTCCATCTTCTTTGCCACCACAGAGATGAAGAAGGAGGTCACCTATCAGGGGGCCGAACCGCGCAAGGTGGGTCATGCCGCCGTGCTGGGTGGCGGTCTGATGGGGGGCGGTATCGCCTTCGTCACCGCCACCAAGGCGGGCGTGCCGGTGCGGATCAAGGACGTGGCCAGCAGCGGTATCGGCAATGCCATGCGCTACAGCTACGACATCCTGGCCAAGAAGCTCAAGCGTCGCCAACTGCTGCGCAGTGAGCTTGAGAAGCAGATGAGCCTGCTCACCGGCACCCTCGACTACTCCGGTTTCCACCGGGTCGACATGGTGGTGGAGGCGGTGTTTGAAGATCTTTCCCTCAAGCACCAGATGGTGAAGGACGTGGAGCGCGAGTGCGGCGAGCACACCGTGTTTGCCTCCAACACCTCCTCTCTGCCTATCCACCAGATCGCCTCGGCGGCGGCGCACCCGGAGCGGGTGGTGGGGCTGCACTACTTCAGCCCGGTGGACAAGATGCCGCTGGCGGAGATCATCCCCCACGCCGGCACCAGTGCCGAGACGGTCGCCACCACCCTGGCCTTTGCCCGCGCTCAGGGCAAGACCCCCATCGTGGTCAAGGACGAGGCGGGCTTCTATGTCAACCGCATCCTGGCGCCCTACATGAACGAGGCGGCGCGCCTGGTGCTGGAAGGGGAGCCGGTGGAGGTGCTGGACGGCGCCCTGCTCGATTTCGGCTTCCCGGTGGGTCCCATCACCTTGCTGGACGAGGTGGGGATCGACGTGGGTGCCAAGATCTCCCCGATCCTCGAAAAAGAGCTGGGGGGCGAGCAGTTCCAGGCCCCGGCGGCCTTTGACAAGCTGTTGCAAAACGATCGCAAGGGGCGCAAGAACGGCAAGGGCTTCTACCTCTACGGCAAGGCGGCCCCGCGCAGCAAGCTCACCGGCAAAGAGGGCAAGAAGACGGTGGACGAGAGCGTCTACGGTGTGCTCGGCATCTCGCCCCAGGCCAAGCTGGCCAAGGCGGAGCTGGCCGAGCGCTGCGTGCTGATGATGCTCAACGAAGCGGCCATGGCGCTGGACAGCGGCGTGGTGGCCTCGGCTCGCGATGGCGACATCGGCGCCATCTTCGGCATCGGCTTTCCGCCGTTCCTGGGTGGCCCGTTCCGCTACATGGACAGCCTCGGCATCGAGCACTTGGTGGGGCGCCTTGAGCACTACCAGAAGCGCTACGGTGACCGCTTCGCCCCCTGCGATCGCCTCAAGGCGATGGCGGCGGAGCAGCAGCGCTTCTATTGAGGGTGCGCCGCTCGCGGCAACAGACCAACCGACAAGGAGGCGACCCCGGGGCCGCCTCCTTCTTTTTGGCGCCTGGATGGAAAATGCGGGGGCCGCAGGCTGACAACTGGTTGAATCCCGTCCATATTTTCCCTCGGCAAGGGATAAATTGTTGATCCAACTCAAACTAGCCCCCTATTTATTACTTTGGTGGCATAGGACTCAGGCGCTGGTTGGGGTCAAATAGCATCATCAGGAACGGGGGGATAACCCCGTCACGAAAGGGACACCCATTTCACTGGATGAAGGACACATAATGAGTCTGCTTGAACAAACCATCTGGACTGTATTGGGATACGGGGCCATGCCCTTTATCTTCCTGAGCGGGTTTGTGGCGGTGGCAGTGACCTGCTGCCTGCTGCTCAATGCCTTCGGGGTCAAGTCCGCCGAGAAGTGATCCGCTTCTTTCGTTCATACCGCCAAATGCCAGTCTTCGGACTGGCATTTGTTTTTTGAGCCTTGGCAGGCAGTTATCTGCGCTCCAGGGGCCAAATGTGTGCTGCTTGAGGTCGAACCGGCCGCCGATTTTGATTACACTGGCGCGCAGTTTTTCGTTTCGGCCCGCTTCCCAAGGTATTCAAGGTTTTCTATGGCTCTCAAGGCAACCGTATTCAAGGCTCAGCTCAGCCTGTCCGACATGGATCGCAATCTGTATCAGGACTTCTCTCTCACCCTGGCCCGTCACCCCTCCGAGACCGACGAGCGGATGATGATCCGGCTGGCGGCCTTCGCCTGGCACGCCGCCGAGCGACTGGAGTTCACCAAGGGCCTCTCTGCCGATGACGAGCCGGAACTCTGGCGCAAGAACTATTCCGACGAGATTGAACTCTGGATCGAACTCGGTCAGCCTGACGAGCGCCGTCTCAAGAAGGCGTGCAACCGCTCCCGTCATGTGGTGCTCTACCTCTACGGCGGCCGTGGCACCAGCGTCTGGTGGAAGCAGAACCAGGGCAAACTCGGTCTGCACGACAACCTCACCGTGATTGAGCTCTCCGACAGCCAGACCCTGCCGCTGACCGAAATGGTGGAGCGTACCATGCAACTCACCTGCACCATCTCCGACGGCCAGCTCTGGGTGAGCAACGGCCGCCAAGAAGTGACCCTGGATCCCGTGCTGCTGATGGGAACCCCCGCCCGCGAACTGTAAAGGACTCGCCCATGTTCAGCGCGCTGCTCAATATCGTCATTCCGGTGTTTGCGGTGGTGGGGCTTGGCGCCCTCTACGGCCGGTTGCGTCCGGGCGGTGTGCTGGGTTACGTCAACCGGGCCAATATCGAGTTGTTCACCCCGGCGCTGGTATTCTCGGCGCTGGTCAAATACCCGCTGGATCTGATGGCCCACCTCTCGCTCATCGCGGCGGGGGCCCTGGTGATCCTGCTGCCGGGGCTGCTGCTCTCCCTGCTCAGGCTTCGCAGCATCAGCCGACCGGCCCTGATCCTGCCCGCCATGTTTCGCAACACCGGCAACCTCGGCATTCCGCTGATGGTGCTGGCCTTCGGCGAGCAGCAGCTGGGCGCCATCATCATACTGTTCGTGCTCTCCAACCTGCTCCACTTCTCGGTGGGCATGTTCATCCTCTCGGCCAACACCTCCCGCTGGCTCTGGCTGAAAAGCCCTGTGTTGTGGGCCGCCCTCGCCGGCCTGCTGGTGGCCAATCTGCACATCCCGCTGCCCGAATACCTGGTGACCAGCGCCTCTCTGCTCGGCCAGATATCGGTGCCGCTGATGCTGTTTGCCCTCGGCATCCGGCTGATGGAAGGGGAGCTGGATCACCTGGGGCTCGCCCTCAAGTGCAACCTGCTCTATCTGCTGGCCGGTGGCATCTCCCTGGGTCTGGCGGTCTGGCTGCTGCCGCTGCAGCCGGCCTGGATCCCGCTGCTGATGCTGTCGGTGGCGTTGCCCCCGGCGGTGCTCAACTACATGCTGTGCGAGCAGTACCAGTGCCAGCCCGAGAAGGTGGCCAGCATCGTGCTCGGCGGCAATGCGCTCTCGGTCCTGGTGATCCCGCTGGCAGTCTGGCTGGCCCTGCATCTGGGTAGTTGATCGTGTTCAGCAACAAAAAGGACGCCTGAGGGCGTCCTTTTTGTTGCTACCACGAAAGTCCGATTACGCTTCGCTAATCGAACCTACGGTCCTGCTAGAGTGATATTTAGGTAGCCGTACTAATATTAGGAAACGAAGACTTATTGATGGCCTCTTGAACCCTTTGATGGGTTAAATCGAACATTTCACATATTTCTGAAACCGATTTTCCTGACTTGTAAGACATCCATATGTCAGCATCAGTCATGTTAAACTCAGTCCTCTTTGAGGACACATGTGGCGGTGGAGGGGGCGGAGCAATATGTGTTCTTAATGCTGTAAATTTTTCTATATGGTTAACCCTGCTATTTAGGGATCTGGTGATGTCCAGTATTTCGCCTAAAAGATCTTGATCAGTGCGTGGAATTGGATTTTCAGGGTTTTTTGTTCGCTCTAGAATAACTTTGAAATCTTGTTCAAACTGCATCCAATAGGTATTGAATACTGTTTCCAGAATCCGGGGGTCCAATGCGTGATTCGCCAATCTGTTGTTGAGAGTTCGAACGAGTTCAAACATGTTCTCCCGATCGGGTAGGGTATGATTTAGCTGAGCAAGTGGGTCTTTGATATCGCTGGGTTTTAGATCTACAAGTAGGGTACAGACTCGAGAAGTGGATAGTCCCTTGGCAAGCGCACCCGCCTCAAAAAGTATCCAAGGTCTTTCCTTGTTTTCTTGGGTCAGACAAATAATACCGGTAGTAGTATCTTGCAGCTGATCCTGAATTTCATTAAACCAGAGAGCTCCACGATCAATGTCTTTGGTCGAAATCCACGGGCGGATCGCCTGCAATACGCAACGCAGCCACTCATCCAGCAAGGTGGCCACCAATCTGCTGCGTTCTCCCGACCAACTCAGAAATACCTTCATCGCTTACCCCATTAACCTGCTGATTGAAGGAGGATTTTATCTGATGGGTGAAACAGGGGCCAGCAGAATCCTAGTCACTCCACCGCGCCAGCAAGCGAGCTAGAAAACCGAGCAGCCCTGAATGGTGTTGGCTCGGTTCCAGTTCCGTTGCCAACAGCTTGATACCTGCAATCAGGAGACCTAACCATAGGAATGCCATTCCAATGAACTCAGACCAATGTAGTCTGCGCGCAACAGCTTGGAAGGCCATGGTGCGGATATCCAAACCGGTTGTGAGCTGAGGGATTTCTTGAATCTTGCTGATGATCCATGCGGGTAGTAGCCAGTAGAAAAGCCCATATCCGATCAGTCCCAGCAGTAGAGCACCCCACCAGGAACTCATCAGCATAGTGTTGGCGGTGCCGGTGATAAGTGACTGGTTTCTCCGTCGATAGTACCGTCGGCTCATAGTTCAAAGACCTTTCCATGAATCTTGTTGGAGAGAGAGTTAAGGGACTCAGTATGCGCTAAAAAATGTGCGCGTAAAGTGGCCTGTGTTCTAATCGGCGCACCGCTTTTTTTATTTTGCCGGGGGAGTCATGGAACAGAATCAGGATCTCTTTGCTGATGATCACGCCTCGCTGGGGCAGCAGGTCGATCGCCTCGACTAGATCCCGGCCTCCAAACTGACGGCCAAATGGCCCAAAGCCCTGAGCGAGCTAGTGGATGTGCTATCCTGCGAATTGGTTAGAGGGGGGATGGGGCCCGAGCAGGCCAAGGCTCAGGCCCGAAAGCTGGCGCTGGTACAGGCCACTATATATGGGCGGCCGTGCCTACTACATCTCCACCGGGGATCATCTCAAGGCAGCGCTGTGCGACCGTGCCATCTGGGACGAGTTCAATGGCCGTAATATCGACCAGCTTGCGCGCAAGCACGGCCTCTCAGTGCCGCAGACTTATGCGGTGGTGGCTGAACAACGACAGCTGATGAGGAAACGAATTCAGGCGGAATTGTTCTAGTTATTTTAAAATATTTAACTCTCGTCGGGTTTTCTTCATCAGTGAAGGTAGTTTTATTTAACTTTTCGCTATAGTGCAGAAGAACTAAAAGTCTATTGAGAAGTTGACGTTTTTTTGTTACAAAAAAGACCGTAAGCTCAGGTCTTACATAATCGGCTTGCCGTGTAGGTACATATTATGCCTGATGAAATTTCATGTTAACAAATAGATGTGGAGAGTAACTTGTATTATCAGAAATTGCCAAAGTCATTTTTGGACTCTTTAAAAATACCTCGTTTATATTTTTTAATTACTTGGTTTATTGTTTTTATTATTTTATTGGCAGGCGGCTTTTTAAGCTACACGAGTGCGGATTGGATGTGGTTTGCCAGATTTGGGGCATTGATTGTAATCGTTTCTTTGTTAATTGAAGCATCTGGGGTAGTTCAAAAATATATAGATAAAATAATTTATTTTTCAGCTGCTCTCACTGAAGAAATTGTGAAAATGCAGGTTCTTCGTCAACCACATATGTATGGTCTGACCGGCAATGAATCTGAAGATGAAATCGATCAGATTACAAAAAAAGAACATGCACAAAGAATGACTAATATAAACTTGGTTCTCGAAAGAAAGATTTTTTCCGATGTTCGTAGAACGCAATTTTTAATTGGGTTTGTAGGAACTATAGTCTGGGGTTTTGGTGACTTGATGGGGAAGCTATTTGCACAGTGAATATCGTAAATAGTTTAACTGGAACACGGTGTAAGGTACTGCTCTGATTTTTTCGGAAACAATATTGCAGCCAGTTGATAATAAATAGTAGGGTTAACAACCTAAGCTATAGGTTATTGAAGTAACCCACTATAAACCCCATCCCCCTTCATGCCGCCGCACTATGGCGGCATGAACATATCCAAGACCCC
Organism: Aeromonas sp. S5(2024); assembly: GCF_041403025.1. Lineage (NCBI taxonomy): Bacteria > Pseudomonadati > Pseudomonadota > Gammaproteobacteria > Aeromonadales > Aeromonadaceae > Aeromonas > Aeromonas sp. S5(2024). The sequence continues at coordinate 334,022 of NZ_JBGLRI010000002.1, forward strand.
ATACTCAGCGCCCTTCGTGGTCATCCTCCAAGCCAACCCCGTCAGCGGGGAGTGGCTGGCGGTGCTCGATGCGCAGCTCACCCCCCAAGGCGATGGCTGGTACCAGCTGCTGCCGGTTGGCCCGTTCAAGGCTCATGATGGCCGTCCGGTCGATATGGCGAGTGGCCATTGGCAACTGGACTGGCAGATCGCTGCAGCCCTGATTGCCCGTGGCAAAGCCCTTGGGCAAGACATCCTGATCGATTACGACCACCAGACCCTCAAGATTGACCAGAATGGCCAGCCTGCGCCAGCTCTCACTCCCGGTTGCGGGGCGGGTGCAAGTTCCCTTTTCGTGATCCTCGGCGAAGTCGCTGCCATCGAATTGGCATAATATCTGGCCAGCATGAATCCCACCCGGGGTGGGAGCCAGGGGATTTACAACATGATGTCCGTCAGTAACCAATGTTTGTTGATGCAGATCCAGCCCACCATTTTGCGCTTTGCCAAGATGCTGGCCAGCGTGCTGCAACTGGAAGTGGAAATCGTGGACGCCAACATGGTGCGGGTGGCGGGAACCGGTCCTTACGGCAAGTTCTTCGGTCGCCAGCTGGAGGGGGACTCCCGCCTGTTGCGCTACGTCATCGAGCATCAGCGCGAGAAGATCGTCACCCACACCAGCGAGGATCCGGTCTGCGAGGGGTGCAGCTGCAAGGAGAGCTGCCGGGAGCGGGCCTTTCTCGGGGTACCCATCATGGTGGAGGAGAACTGCATCGGGGTGATCAGCCTGGTGGCCTTCAACCCGGAGCAGCAGGCCCGCCTCAACAACAACCTGCAGGAGGTGTGCGACTATGTGCAGCACATCTCCAGCATCTTCGTGGCCAAGCTGCTCGACTCGCGCGGCCTGTCGGACGGGGTCAACAAGGTCTTTCTGAGCCTGATGAACCACATGGATCAGGGCTGCCTGCTGCTCGACGAGAAGAGTCAGGTGCTCTACGCCAACGAGGTAGCGCTCAAGCAGCTCAACTGCCAGCAGGAGGCGCTGCTGGGCTGCGAGATTGGGCTGCGACCGCTCACCTTTGCCCAGCAGGGGTTGACCGGCCACCTGCAGCACATCGTCACCCTGGGGGATCGTCAGGAGCTGATCATCGGCCAGCTGCACCACGTGCAGGGCCAGCAGCTGTTTCTGATGGCGTTTCACCAGTCCCACGGCACGCCGAGCCAGCCGCTGGAGCCTGATGAGGGAGTCAGCATGCTGATCGGGGAGAGCAAGCCGATGCGAGCCCTGAAAAAGCTGCTCCATCGCATCGCCCTGAGCCCCTCCAGCGTGCTGGTGTGCGGCGAGAGCGGCACCGGCAAGGAGGTGGTGGCCCGCGCCATCCACCGGCTCAGCCCGCGCCGCGACAAGCCCTTCATCGCCATCAACTGCGCCGCCATCCCCGAGCAGCTGCTCGAGAGCGAGCTGTTCGGCTACGTGAAGGGGGCCTTCACCGGGGCCTCCAGCACCGGCAAGCAGGGGCTGATCCAGGCCGCCCAGCAGGGCACTCTGTTTCTCGACGAGATAGGGGACATGCCGCTCACCATGCAGGCCAAGCTGCTGCGGGTGTTGGAGCTGCGGGAGGTGACCCCCATCGGCGCCAGCCGGCCGGTGCCGGTGGACATTCGCATCATAGCCGCGACCCATCAGCATCTGGAGCAGTACATCGCCGAGGGCAAGTTTCGCGAGGATCTCTTCTATCGCCTCAACGTCATTCCCATCCACCTGCCGCCCCTGCGCGAGCGGGAGGGGGACGTGGCGCTGCTGACCCACTACTTCCTCAACCTGCACACCAGCCGCATCGGCCTGCTGTATCCGGGACTGAGCCCGGAGGTGATGGCTCTGCTGGAGGGCTACCGCTGGCCCGGCAACGTGCGCGAGCTCAGCAACCTCATCGAGTACCTGGTGAACGTGGTGCAGGCGGGGGAGGTGATCGAGAGCATCCTGCTGCCCCCCAATATTCTGCGCAACCAGCGCAGTGGGGCGGACGAACCGTCACGCAGCACGGCGCAGATCGCGCGCATGCCGCTCTCGCCCGACCCTTATTCCCATGGCGTGCTGACCGATGCTGGGCTTAGCCCTGCCGCTGGCAACCCGGCATCGGCTAGCGGGACGCCCTGGTCATCGCCAGAGGCAAGCCTGCCAGAGCCGGCTGCCGGCCAGGTCGAGCGCGGGTTGGCGCTGCCACTTGGCGAAAACGGGCTGGAGAACATGGAAAAGCAGATGATAGAGGAGACCCTGCTGCGTCTTGGCAACAAGAAGCTGGCCGCCCAGGCACTCGGGATCGGCATCGCCACCCTCTATCGCAAGATCAAGAAGTACGAGATAGCCGTGCAGGCCTGAGCCCGCTTCGGGTCGCCTGACGGCCCCGCTTGACCGCGCCGCGACCGACAATCGCGGCGTTATCATTATGAGAATATGGTCCCGCTTTCTATCAATTGGCAGGCTCTGGTGATAGCCGGACTGATAATTATCAGGGCCGGCTTCGTCTCTTCTTGCACTATTCTCGCGCTATTTCTGTGGCGTGCAGCCATCCGCTTGAAAATAAGCTATCTCACCTGCCTTGGCGGGGCGCATATAGCCTCAGGCTGTGCGCCGGCTCACATTCAAGACGAATTTTCTGGTTATTTCCCGCTTATTTATGCGTTGGCACGCTTATTGATTGCCCTTATTTGACGCTGACCGATGAACTCACCCAATGGCCCTTGTTTCGGTGACCTGTGAGTGGAAGGGGAGCAATGCATTTCTCATCAACAGATTGGGGCTAACGATGAAAGCAGTGAACCAGTTAATCAAAGAGATCAATGAACTCAAGTCCAACCTGCATGAAAAAGACTTCCTGCTGACCTGGGAGCAGACCCCTCAGGAGCTGGCGCTGGTGCTCAAACTGGCCGAGGCCCTCAAGGGACTGCGCGCCGAAAACATCGCCACCAAGCTGTTCAATACCGGCCTTGGCATCTCGGTGTTTCGTGACAACTCCACCCGTACCCGTTTCTCCTACGCCTCCGCCCTCAACCTGCTCGGTCTGACCCAGCAGGATCTGGACGAGGGCAAGTCCCAGATTGCCCACGGCGAGACGGTCCGTGAAACCGCCAACATGATCTCCTTCTGCGCCGATGCCATCGGCATTCGCGACGACATGTACCTGGGGGCCGGCAACGCCTACATGCGTGAAGTGGGCGCGGCGCTCGACGAGGGGTTCGAGAAGGGCGTGCTGCCCCAGCGCCCGGCGCTGGTCAACCTGCAGTGCGACATTGATCACCCGACCCAGTCCATGGCTGATCTCGCCTGGTTGCAGGAGCACTTCGGTAGCCTCGAGAACCTCAAGGGCAAGAAGATTGCCATGACCTGGGCCTACTCGCCGAGCTACGGCAAGCCGCTCTCCGTGCCGCAGGGCATCATCGGCCTGATGACCCGCTTTGGCATGGACGTGACCCTGGCCCACCCAGAGGGATATGACCTGATCCCGGACGTGATCGAGGTGGCCAAGGAGAATGCCAAGGCCTCCGGCGGCAGTTTCCGCCAGGTCACCTCCATGGAAGAGGCCTTCAAGGATGCCGACATCGTCTATCCCAAGTCCTGGGCGCCCTATCAGGTGATGGAGCAGCGCACCGAGCTGCTGCGGGCCAACGATCACGCTGGCCTCAAAGAGCTGGAGCAGCATTGCCTGGCACAGAACGCCAAGCACAAGGATTGGCACTGCACCGAAGAGATGATGGCCCTCACCAAGGGGGGCGAGGCGCTCTATATGCACTGCCTGCCGGCGGATATTTCCGGTGTCTCCTGCAAGGAAGGGGAAGTGAGTGAAGGGGTATTCGAGAAATACCGGATCGCCACTTATAAAGAGGCGAGCTGGAAGCCCTATATTATCGCCGCCATGATTGTCGCCCGTAAATTCTCGGCGCCGGGCGCCGCCCTCGATGGTTTGATAAAAGAGGCTCAAAAACGCGTCAAATAATGGCCTGACCGGGCGGGAAATAAGTCCCGCCCGGCCGTCGTCATCACGCAATTATTGTCACGGGTTCTCTCCCCGGGGCGCTTTTCACTCGATGATCCCCGGCGAGATGACTCTTTGCGAGGTATTCATGTCCCAATTTTCCCTGAAGATGGAGATTGCCGATAACCGTTTCTTTACCGGTGAGTCGCTGCCCCTGTTTTCCCGTGCGCAGGCGCAAAAGGCCCGCGCCTTTCATAAAAAACTGGCCGGTTATGAACCCACCCCCCTGTGCGATCTGACAGCGCTCGCCGGCTATATCGGGGTGAAGAACATCCTGGTGAAGGATGAGTCCAAACGCTTTGGCCTCAATGCCTTCAAGATGCTGGGGGGGGTCTACGCCATCGCCAACCTGCTCTGTGAAAAATACGGGGTGGCGGTAGAGGATTTCACCTTCGATCTCATCAAGCGCACCATCAAGGAGCCGATGACCTTCGCCACCACCACCGATGGCAACCACGGTCGTGGCGTCGCCTGGGCCGCCAAGCAGGTGGGCCAGCATGCGGTGGTCTACATGCCCAAGGGCTCTGCCCAGGAGCGGGTGGATCACATTCTGGCGCTGGGGGCCGAGTGCATCGTCACCGACATGAACTACGACGACACAGTGCGCCTGACCATGAAGATGGCCGAGGAGCGCGGCTGGTACATAGTGCAGGACACCGCCTGGGAGGGCTACACCAAGATCCCGACCTGGATCATGCAGGGCTACGCCACCCTGGCCGACGAAGCGGTCGAGCAGATGCAGGCCATGGGCATCAAACAACCCACCCACGTGCTGCTGCAGGCAGGGGTCGGGGCGCTGGCGGGCGGCGTGCTCGGCTATCTGGTGGACTGCTTCGGGGCGAAGAACCTGCACAGTATCGTGGTCGAGCCGGATCAGGCCGACTGCATCTACCGCTCCGGCGTGGCGGGGGAGATGGTCAACGTGGGGGGCGACATGCGCACCATCATGGCCGGTCTCGCCTGCGGTGAACCCAATCCCCTCGGCTGGCCGGTGCTGCGCGGCTGCACCACCCAGTTCATCTCCTGTCACGACAAGGTCTCGGCGCTCGGCATGCGCGTGCTCGGCAATCCCCTTGGCGATGATCCCCGCATCATCTCCGGCGAATCCGGTTCGGTCGGCACCGGCGTGCTGGCGGCGGTGCGCCATCACCCGGATCGCGCGGCGCTGATGGCCCGGCTGGGGCTCGATGAGCAGTCGGTGGTGCTGGTGATCAACACCGAAGGGGACACCGACGTGGCCCATTACCGGGAAGTGGTGTGGGAAGGCAAGCACCCCGCCTGCGACTAGGCACGAATTGAAACAGGATGGTGCCCGGCGGGTGCCATGACGAGTAGCGGGCGGGAGGCGTACTCCCGCACCCCAGGTTGGTTATGGAGAGACACAATGAGCAAGCAAATTCCGTTTGAAATGGTGTTGGAGAAGGCCTACCAGTACAAGGCCGAGATGACTCAGTTCCTGCGCGATATGATCGCCATCCCGAGCGAGAGCTGCGATGAAGAGCGGGTGGTGCTGCGCATCAAGCAGGAGATGGAGAAGGTCGGCTTTGACAAGGTCGAGATCGACCCCATGGGCAACGTGCTGGGCTATATCGGCCACGGCCCGCACCTGATCGCCATGGATGCCCACATCGATACCGTGGGGGTCGGCAACATGGCCAACTGGACCTTCGATCCCTATGAGGGGATGGAAGATCACGAGATCATCGGTGGCCGTGGCGCCTCCGATCAGGAAGGGGGCATGGCCTCCATGGTCTACGCCGGCAAGATCATCAAGGATCTGGGGCTGGAAGACGAGTACACCCTGCTGGTGACCGGTACCGTGCAGGAGGAGGATTGCGACGGCCTCTGCTGGCAGTACATCATCGAGCAGAGCAAGATCCGCCCCGAGTTCGTGGTCAGTACCGAGCCCACGGACTGTCAGATCTACCGTGGCCAGCGTGGCCGCATGGAGATCCGCGTGGAGGTGCAGGGGGTCAGCTGCCACGGCTCCGCGCCGGAGCGCGGTGACAACGCCATCTTCAAGATGGGCCCCATCCTGGGCGAGTTGCAGGCGCTGAGCCACAACCTTGGCAATGACGACTTCCTCGGCAAGGGGACCCTGACCGTCTCCGAGATCTTCTTCACTTCGCCAAGCCGCTGCGCCGTGGCGGACAGCTGCGCCGTCTCCATCGACCGCCGTCTCACCTGGGGCGAGACCTGGCAAGGGGCGCTCGACGAGATCCGCGCCCTGCCTGCGGTGAAAGCCGCCGGCGCCGAGGTCTCCATGTACCAGTACGACCGTCCGGCCTACACCGGCCTGGTCTACCCGACCGAGTGCTACTTCCCGACCTGGAAGGTGGAAGAGGATCACATCACCGTCAAGACCCTCTCCAAGGCGTACACCCAGCTGTTCAACAAGGCGCCGGTTGTGGACAAGTGGACCTTCTCGACCAACGGGGTCTCCATCATGGGTCGTCACGGCATCCCGGTCATCGGTTTTGGCCCGGGTAAAGAGCCGGAAGCTCACGCGCCGAACGAGAAGACCTGGAAGGAGCATCTGGTCAAGTGCGCCGCCATGTACGCGGTGATCCCCATGCTCTATCTGGCCGAGCTGGACAAGTAAGGGGGCTGCCGGGTGGTGACTGCCATCACCGCCCGGCTGTTGCAAGTGTGGCCAGTGCCCCGTCTTTCGCAGGCGGGGCCTTGCTGTTTGACGCGATCGGATGTGCGAGGGGGTGGGGATGAAACGGCTGATCAAACACGGTGTGCTGGTCGATGCGCAGGGTGAATATCGTCAGGATCTGCTGATCGAGAACGGGGTGATCCTTGAGCGCGCCGCCGCTATCGAGCCCGATGGCGAGACCGAGCTGATCGATGCCAGCGGCTGCTACGTGATGCCGGGCGGTATCGACGTCCATACCCACTTCAACATCGATGTCGGGATTGCCCGCAGTTGCGATGATTTTTTCAGCGGTACCCGTGCCGCCGCCTGTGGTGGCACCACCACAGTTGTCGATCACATGGGATTTGGCCCGGCAGGGTGCAATTTGCATCACCAGCTGGCCCGCTATCACGACTACGCCGCCGAGCAGGCGGTGATCGACTACAGCTTTCATGGCGTTGTTCAGCATGTGGATGACGCCATCCTCCACGAGATGGCCGCCATGGTGCAGGAGGAGGGGATCAGCAGCTTCAAGCTCTATCTCACCTACCAGTACAAGCTGGGGGACCACGACGTGCTGCGTGCCCTGGCCCGCCTCAAGGAGGTGGGGGCGCTTGCCACCGTCCACCCCGAGAACGACGCCGCCATCGCGGCGCGCCGGGCGGCCCTGCTGGCCGCCGGCCACTGTGAGCCCTGGTATCACCCGCAAAGCCGTCCGCTGCAGTGTGAAGCCGAGGCGATCGCCCGGATGATCAATCTGGCGGGGCTCGCGGGCAATGCGCCGCTCTATATCGTCCATCTCTCCAACGGCTTGGGGCTGGAGTATCTGAAACTGGCGCGCCGCCAGGGGCAGCCGGTCTGGGTGGAGACCTGCCCGCAATATCTGCTGCTCGATGAGCAGTGTTATTACAAGGAGAACGGGGTCGACTATCTGCTGAGTCCGCCGCTGCGGGGGCGCAGCGAGCAGGACAAGCTGTGGGTCGGCATCGCAGCTGGTGACATCGATACGGTGGCGACCGATCACTGCAACTTCTCCCACGCCCAGCGCATGACCCTCTCTGGCGGCGATTTCAGCCGCTGCCCCAACGGCTTGCCCGGGGTGGAGAACCGGATGCTGCTGCTGTTTGCCCACGGAGTGCTCGGCGGGCGCATCTCGCCGTCCCGCTTTGTGGCCCTCACCAGCACCAATCCGGCGCGCCTGTTTGGCCTCTGGCCGCGCAAGGGCAACCTGCAACTTGGGTCTGACGCCGATCTGGTGGTGATGGATCCCCGCGGTGACACCCTGATCTCTCACCCACTGCTGCACGACAACGGCGACTACAGCCCCTACGAGGGGATGCATTGCCCGGGCCGGATCAGGCTGACCCTGAGTCGCGGTGAGATAGTGGCTCGCGACGGTGAGTTTCTGGGGCGGCGTGGTCACGGCCGCTTTTTGGCCAGAGCGCCCTTTGACCCGGCCTTGGCGCCGGAGCTGCACTCGCCTTGCCCCGTGGTGGCAGGCTGACAATCCGTTCGAAACACGCAGTTCAGCAAGGTTATGTGAACAACGAAAGGTGGGCCGGTATCGCACCGGCTTGTCCCCTCACTGGAGATAACAAGATGAAACAGCGAATCGTACTGGCCCTTGGCGGCAATGCGCTGGGCAACAACCTGCCCGAGCAGATGAAGGCGGTGCAGAGCACGGCGGGCACCATTGCCGACCTGATTGCCCAGGGGCACGAGGTGGTGGTGACCCACGGCAACGGCCCGCAGGTGGGGATGATCCAGCAGGCGTTCGAGGTGGCGGCCCGCCACGATCCCAAGGCGCCCCATCTGCCCATGTCGGTTTGCGTGGCCCTGAGTCAGGGCTACATCGGCTATGACCTGCAAAACGCCCTGCGCGAGGCCCTGCTTGAGCGCGGCATCCACAAGCCGGTGGCCACCCTGGTGACCCAGGTGGAGGTGGATAAAAACGATCCCGCCTTCCTCGACCCCAGCAAACCCATCGGTGGCTTCTTCAGCAAGGAGGAGGCCGAGGCATTGATGGTCAGGGGCGAGCGGCTCAAAGAGGATGCCGGCCGCGGCTATCGCCGGGTGGTCGCATCCCCCAAACCCATTGACATCATCGAGAAGGAGACCGTCTCTGCCATGCTGGCCGCCGGTCAGGTGGTGATCACCGTCGGTGGTGGTGGCATTCCGGTGCTGCGGGAGGGCAACCACCTGCGCGGTGCCAGCGCGGTGATCGACAAGGATTGGGCCAGTGCCAGGCTGGCGGAGCTCATCGATGCCGACATGCTGATCATCCTCACTGCGGTAGAAAAAGTAGCCATCAACTTCGGCAAGCCCGAGGTGCAGTGGCTCGATACCCTGAGCGTGGCCGATGCCAACAGCTTTATCGCACAGGGGCAGTTTGCCAAAGGATCCATGTTGCCCAAGGTGGAGGCGGCTCTCTCGTTCGCCACCTCCATGGTGGGGCGCAAATCCTTGATCACCCTGCTGGAGAAGGCCGCCGACGGCATTGCCGGCAAGACCGGTACCCTGATCAGCCTGTAGCCTCGTCTTTGATGGTTGCAAACAGGGGGCCCAAGGCCCCCTTTCTGTTGGCTGGTGCAGGGGATTGGCAGAGGGAAAGCATGGGCGGCCAGCTCTTATCCGCGGTGGGCAGAGGGGCGGCAGAGGAGTAAGATTGCGCCCCGAATGGCGGACGCACCGACCGCAGCAACAAGGCAGCACAATGAATAGCAAGTTGAACATGGCGGCGCTGGGGGGATTGGTCCTGCTCACCGCCATCTGGAGTTACAGCTGGATCGTGATGAAGCAGGTGATGCTCTACGCGGGGGCGTTCGAGTTCACCGCCCTGCGCTGCCTGTGCGGATCCCTGGTGTTGCTGCTGGTGCAGTGCCTGCGCGGCCGTCGTTATCTCAAACCCACCCCGTTTCGCTATACCCTCGCCATCGCCCTGTTCCAGACCTGCGGCATGGTGGGGCTGGCCCAGTGGGCGCTGATCAGCGGCGGGGCGGGCAAGGTGGCCATTCTGAGCTACACCATGCCGTTCTGGGTGGTGATCTTCGCGGCACTCTTTTTGGGTGAGCGGATGCGCAAACTGCACTATCTGGCGGTCGGGGTGGCGGCCTGCGGCCTGCTGTTGGTGATCGAGCCCTGGCAGTTGCACCTGGATTCCATGAAGAGCGCGCTGCTGGGGATTGCCTCCGGCATCTGCTGGGGGATCAGCGCCATCATCGCCAAGCGGATGTATGCCCGCCACCCGTCGGTGGATCTGATGTCTCTCACCACCTGGCAGATGATCTACGCCACCCTGGTGATGGCGCTGGTGGCGGCGCTGGTGCCGGAGCGACCCATCGACTGGCAGCCCTATGTGTTTGGTGCGCTCGCCTACAGCGCCATCTTCGCCACCGCGCTGGCCTGGAGCCTCTGGCTGTTCGTGCTGAAAAAGCTGCCGGCGGGGATCGCCGGGCTCAGTACCCTGGCGGTGCCGGTGAGTGGCGTGCTGCTCTCCTGGTGGCTGCTCGGTGAAAATCCGGGACCGGTGGAGGGGAGTGGCATCGGCCTTATCGTGCTGGCCTTGATCGTCATCAGCCGCAAAGGCAAGCGTTCCGTGGTGTCGGTGGCGGGGGAGACCCGCATCAAGCACGGCTAAGTCGATTGTCGGAAAAAAATAAAAAGGGCCCGCCATCATGGCGGGCCCTTTGTGTTGCGCACTGGCTTACCTGCGCTGGGCCAGATGCATCATGGCCTCCAGCACGGCGCCGCCGATCGCCCGCGCCTTGTCAGAGACGGTAGTGGGATCGGCCCGCTCGCCCCTGGGGTCGATGTCACCGATCTTGAAGCCGACGGTGACCTCGATGCCATCGCTGAGCAGCCCCCGCACCATGCCGGAGAGCGGCGCAATGATGGGAGCATCCCCCACGTGGGCAATCACGTCCCCCTCCTGCACCAGATCGCCGAGCTTGATCAGGCTCTTCATCACCCCGGCGACGGGGGCGCGCACCACCCGGCGGGCGGAGTGCCCCTCGATCACCCCGGGAATGCCGGTATTGGGCTGGGCAGGGCCCTGATAGATGACCCGCCCCAGATGGTGGCCGCGGTTGGTCTCGATCACCGCATCGCAGTCGCGCCCCGCCTCAAAACCCGGGCCAAGGGCCACCGTGATGGGGGCCATCTCTCTGTGAGTGCCGAGATTCTGCTTGGCGAGGATGGCATCCACCAGATAGCGGGGCTTAAGCTCGGCGAGGGTCGCGCCCTCGGGGTCAACCAGCAGCGGTATGATGCCCAGATCCAGCTGCTCGAACGCCTGCTCGACGCTCTCGACCCGCTTGGCTCGCACCCCCTCGACGCTGGTTTCGCCGTCGAACATCCCTTGGGCGAAGGCCACGGTGCGGCGGATCACCGTTGGCTTGTCGAGATCCAGCATCACCACCTTGAAGCCGGCATGGTAGAGGCGCAGCGCCACCCCGGTGGCGATATCGCCGGAGCCGCGCATCACCACCAGCTGATCCCGCTTGAGGCGCACGTCATCCTGCATCAGGCCGCCAGCCTTGCCGTTTTTCACCTGCAGCAGCTCGGCGAGGATGCTGATGGCGATCTCCTCGGGGGTTTCGGCACCTATGTTGTAGCCGATGGGGGCGTGCAGCCGCTGCAGTTGCTCCTGACTCACCCCTTGCTGGCGCAGGGCCTGGGTGAAGGTCTGCACCTTGCGCTTGCTGGCGAGCAGCCCCAGGTAGGCAAGGGGACGGCTGATGAGCCGATCCAGCGCCTCCTTGTCCTGATGGTTGGTGGCGATGATGACGAAGTTGGCGGGCTCGATGGCCAATTTCTCGATCACCGCGCTGATGGTATCGGCCTGCTGCAGATGGGTGCCGGCCGGGAAGAGATCGGGGCTGAGGCTCCCCTCGAAGCAATCCCCCACGTGGATATCAAAGCCGAGCGGCGCCGCGGCATGGGCCAGCGCCCGGTTGACGTGGCCGGCGCCAATGAGCACCAGCCGTGGTCGCAGACCATAGACATCGATATAGACCGACATGGCGCCGCCGCAATCCGAGCCCACTGCATGTTCGCCGTTGCGGGCCATCCGACCGTGGAAGATGCGCGGTTTGCGCTCGGCAATGGCGGCCACTGCCTCCTCTATCACCAGCCGCTCTATCATGCCGCCGCCGATGGTGCCGAGGATCCGGCCATCGGCCATCACCAGCATCTGGGCCTGATGGCGCGGGGTGGAGCCGCGACTCTCGATGATCTGGGCCATGGCAAAGGGGGTGTTCTCCTGCTCCAGTCGGGCAGCGTGTGCAAACAGATTCATAAGGTACCTCGTATCATCCTTAACGGGTCAGCGACTGCGCGGCTTCGGGGGCAGGCAGACAGCAAACATGGTGAATGGCGCCGGGTTCACGCACGGCCCCCTGCCAGATGGCGTGGAGCTCGGGGTGGTGTTGCAGCAGGTTTATCAGGGCGGGCAGCCACTGCTGCTCATTTTGATAATCGCCATTGATAAACCAGACTCGGCGTGCCCCGGCCGGGGTGCCCTTGAACGCCCCCTCGGGGTGGGCGATGAGCCGATCAAACAGGGCCCAGTCGAGCCGTTCACCGGCCGCAATCCCGCACAGGGCCTGGAACTCGGCCCAGCGGTGGATCTGCGCCGGGTTGGCGCTGGCGCCCACCATGGCGCCGCCCACCAGGGCGATCACCCAATCACTGTGCTGAGGAATGCAAGGTTCGTGCAAAGCGGGCGCTTTCAATAACTTGTGATGGGCGCCGTCCGCCTCCACCAGGATGATGTCGAAGCGTTGCTGTCCCTTGAGCAGATCGATCTGCTGAGGGCTCGGCCCCACCGCCTTGCCGCTGGCCCGATCGAGGTGGCTGAACAGCACCAGCTGCATCGGCTCATCGGGCAGGGCCTGGCAGCGGGTCAGCTGCCGAATGGGGTCGGCCTCGATCAGCAGGGTGCGCCGAGAGGAGGGAGCGGGCAGAAACATCCGGGTGCTGGTGGTGAGCAGCACCTTCTTGCCCTGTTGATGGAAATAGTCGGCCAACCAGAAGAGGGTGCTGGTTTTCCCCCCGGCGCCGCAAAGACTAATTAAAGTGGTACGCCCATCAATATTTTCGGTGAGCGGGTTTAATACACTCTCGATATTTGGCGAGGTGAGCAGGATGGGTGGTGAAATAGCCATGGCAACGACCGATGAAAATAGAGGCGCGGTCAGTGAGAAGCACTGGCATTCGCGCGAGCGGTGCGACTGCCTAATTACGGCGGCCGGCCTCTCATCACGAATGGGCGCGTGGAAATTGATGCTACCGTATCGCCAGAGCACGATTCTTGATGAGAGTCTCAAAAATGCCCTGGTGCTGTGTGACCGGGTCATTCTGGTGGTGGGGCATCGCGCCGATGAGCTGATCAGCCGCTACGCCAATCACCCCCGTATCCGGCTGGTACACAACCATGATTATGCACAGGGGCTCGGCAGCTCCATCCGTGCGGGGCTCGCCGCCTGTAGCAGCGATCACCTCTTCATAAGCCACGGCGATCTGCCCTGCATTCCCCCCGAGGTATATCGCACGCTCTGGCAGGCGCGGGGGGACGAGACCCTCTTTCCCTCCTATCAGGGGGAGGCGGGCCACCCCGTGCTGTTGCCCAGAGCCCTTGCCAGGGCGCTGGTGGCGGCGCCGGCACAGGGTTCGGTGCGCCGCTGGCTGCTGGCGCATCCCCATCGTTTCATCGAGGTGCAGAGCGACGCCATCCTGCAGGATGTGGACACCCCGGAGCGCTATCAGGCGCTGCTGGCAAGGGGCGCATTCGAGCGCTGAACGGGTCGACTGGCAGAGGCTTGCCCGGCCTTGCTTTGCATATTTATCCCCTTGTCTAACCCGTTATCAGGGGCCGACAGCGGCCGTTATCATCCTGGCCGGCCTGATAATGGCGATGGCCTCGCTCTTTATCAAACTGATAGCGCGCCGCGCCAAAGTGAGATCATTTTCAGCAACGAGGGCGGCGTCTCCATTATTTAAATTCGGTGTTGATAGCCACTCTCATTGTCGAAACTGGTATCGGCTTTCGATGTTTTATTAATTGGAGGTGCCTCACGTTTTTATGGCTGAAAAATAAAAAGATCCGGCGCTGGCCTGATTGTTGCTCTTGTCAGTTTCAAGGGGCTTTTTATGCGTGGTTGTGGATGGGCCCCATTTATTCACCCTGTCAATGAGCAGTGCCGCTGCAAGGAGATCAACATGGGCGATATTATGCGACCCGTTCCCTTCAAGAACCTTCTGGTTCGTATCTTCTCGGAATATAAAGCGAGTCAATCCATCTTCGGCATTCCCGCCGCGCAATTCTATCGCAAGCAGGACGAGCGCAAGATCAAGGTGTTCGGTGAAACCTGCGAGACCCCCATCGGCCCGGCAGCCGGCCCCCATACCCAATTGGCCCAGAACATCGTCACCTCCTGGCTGACCGGCGGGCGCTTTATCGAGCTCAAGACGGTGCAGATCCTGGACCGTCTCGAACTGGAAAAGCCCTGCATCGATGCCGAGGATGAGTGCTTCAACACCGAGTGGTCCACCGAGTTCACCCTGCCCAAGGCGTTTGACGAGTACCTGAAAGCCTGGTTTGCCCTCTACCTGCTGGAGGAGGTGTTCGACCCGCGTCTCGACGGGGAGGCCAAGTCCTTCATCTTCAACATGAGCGTGGGTTACAACCTAGACGGCATCAAACAGCCACCGATGCAGCAGTTCATCCACAGCCTGATGGATGCCGGCAGCAATCCGAAATTTGCCGAGTACCAGCAGGTGGTGAGAGACCTCGTGGCCGACGAGCAGTTTATCGCCGAACTGGGGCTGGGGGCGCGCCGCGATCGCCTGCAACAGCTGGTGGAGCGCATTCCGGCCAAGCTGGTGCACGGCGTTACCCTCTCCACCATGCACGGCTGCCCGCCCAACGAAATTGAGGCCATCTGCCGCTACATGCTGGAAGAGAAGGGACTCAACACCTTCGTCAAACTGAACCCGACCCTGCTGGGCTACCCGCGGGTGCGCGAGATCCTCGATACCTGCGGTTTTGATTACATCGGTCTGAGCGAAGCGTCGTTCGATCACGACCTCAAGCTGGATCAGGCCAAGGCCATGCTGACCCGTTTGATGGCGCTGGGGGCCGAGAAGGGGCTCACCTTCGGGGTCAAGCTCACCAACACCCTCGGCACCATCAACCGCAAGGGGGCACTGCCCGGCGATGAGATGTACATGTCCGGCCGGGCGCTGTTCCCGCTCTCCATCAACGTGGCCGCCGTGCTGTCCCGCGCCTTCGATGGCAAGCTGCCCATCTCCTACTCGGGTGGTGCCAGCAAGTTCAACATCAGTGATATCTTCGAGACCGGCATTCGTCCCATCACCATGGCCACCGATCTGCTCAAACCGGGTGGTTACCTGCGCCAGATCGAGTGCCTCAACGAGATCGACGCTTCCGATAGCTGGGCCATGACCCAGGTAGATGTCGAGAAGCTGGAGGCCCTTGCCGCCAAGGCTCTCACCATGGATTACACCCAGAAGGAGTGGAAGTCCGACGATCGCATCGAAGTGGGTGGCGGCCTGCCGCTGACCGATTGCTACGTGGCGCCCTGCGTCACCGCCTGCGCCGTGCATCAGGATATCCCCGAGTACATTCGCCTGATGGGCGAGGGGGAGTATGTGGCGGCCCTTGAGCTGATCTATCAGCGCAACGCCTTGCCCGCCATCACCGGCCATATCTGTGATCACCAGTGCCAGTACAACTGCACCCGTCTCGACTACGACAGCCCGCTCAATATCCGAGAGCTGAAAAAAATCGCGCTGGAGCGCGGCTGGGAAGGGTACAAGGCGCGCTGGCACAAACCGGCAGGCAGCGGTGACAAGCACCCGGTTGCGGTGATTGGCGCCGGCCCGGCCGGTCTCTCCGCCGGTTACTTCCTGGCCCGTGCCGGTCACCCGGTCACCGTGTTCGAGCGCGAAGCGGATGCCGGTGGCGTGGTCAAGCACATCATTCCCGAGTTCCGCATTCCGGCCGAGCTCATCCAGCATGACATCGACTTTGTCGCCGCCCACGGGGTCAAGTTCGAGTTTGGTTGCGATCCGGCGCTCACCGTCGACAAGCTGCACGTCCAGGGCTTTACCTATGTCTTCGTCGGCATCGGTGCCGACAAGAATGGCGGCATGCGTCTCGAAGGGGGGCATGATCGGGTCTACAAATCCTTCCACTTCCTGCGCAGCTTCAATCAGGGCAAACCGCTGCCGCTGGGCCGCCATGTGGCTGTGGTGGGTGCCGGCAACACCGCCATGGACTGTGCCCGCGCCGCCCTCAAGGTGCCGGGTGTCAGCGATGTGACCGTGATCTACCGTCGCAGCGAAAAAGAGATGCCCGCCTATCGCGAGGAGTATCTGGAAGCGGTGGAGGATGGGGTGCGTTTTTGCTTCCTCACCAATCCGGAGCGCTTTGACAAAGATGGCAAACTCACCGT
Source organism: Aeromonas sp. S5(2024) (assembly GCF_041403025.1). Taxonomy (NCBI): domain Bacteria; kingdom Pseudomonadati; phylum Pseudomonadota; class Gammaproteobacteria; order Aeromonadales; family Aeromonadaceae; genus Aeromonas; species Aeromonas sp. S5(2024). The sequence goes on from NZ_JBGLRI010000002.1 coordinate 350,152, forward strand.
GCGGATGATGGCGCTGGGGGAACCTGACGAGCAGGGCCGCCGCCGTCCGGTGCCCACCGAGCAGACCGAAGTGATGCAGATGGATGCGCTGATCACCGCCATTGGCGAGCAGCCTGACTGCGAGGTGCTCAAAGCGATGGGGATTCCCCTTGGCAGCGATGGCTGGCCCGAGGTGGATGGCCAGACCGGCGAAACCAGCCGTCGCAACGTCTTCCTCATCGGTGACGTGCAGAGCGGCCCATCCTCCATCGTCGGTGCCATCGGTGGAGCCCGCCGCGCCGCGGATCTGGTGCTGGCCCGCGAGCATATCGCCAGCCAGCAGCGTGACGTGACCACCCAACCGTCGGGCAAGGATGAGATCTACCGCCGCAAGGGAAACATCGCCGTCACCCTAGTCGACAAGGGCGAGCGGGAGGCCTTCGTGGCGCAAGAGGCGCACCGTTGCCTCGAGTGCAACTACCTCTGCAGCAAGTGTGTGGACGTCTGCCCCAACCGGGCCAACGTCGCCATCGCGGTGCCAGGCTTTAAAGACCAGTTCCAGACCCTGCACCTGGATGCCTACTGCAACGAGTGCGGCAACTGCGCCCAGTTCTGCCCCTGGCAGGGCAAGCCCTATCAGGACAAGGTCACCATCTTCAGCCTGCCCGAGGACTTCGACAACAGCCGCAACCCCGGTTTCTATCTGGCAGGCAGTGGCGAACTGCGGGTGCGTCAGGGCGGCGAGACCTATCGCCTGACCATAGACGCCCAGAGCCGGATCAAGGATGCGCCAGCAGCCCTTGGCGACATGTGCCGCATCATCAGCCATGTCCACGCCCATCACCACTACCTGCTGGGGGCCGTCGAGGCCTGAGCGAACCACGAATAAGCGAAGGAGCCAACCATGTTTATTCTGAAGAACGTCACCGCCGTCCAGCTGGAGCCGACCCTGGTGCTGGAAGGGGTGGATATCGCCATCGAAGGATCGATCATCAAAGCGGTGGGGCCCAATCTGCGGGCCCTCTACCCGCAGGCCAACTATCGGGAGATGGGCGGCAAGCTGGTGATGCCGGGCATCGTCTGTGCCCACAACCACTTCTACTCCGGCCTGTCGCGGGGGATCATGGCCAATATCGCCCCCTGCCCGGACTTTATCTCCACCCTGAAAAACCTCTGGTGGCGGCTCGATCGGGCGCTCGATGAGGAGTCCCTCTACTACAGCGGCCTTATCTGCTCGCTGGAGGCGATCAAGAGCGGCTGCAGCGCGGTGATCGACCACCACGCTTCGCCCAACTTCATCAAGGGCTCCCTGAACGTGCTGCGCAAAGGGTTTGTGGAGGCGGGTCTGCGCGGCATGACCTGCTTCGAGACCACGGATCGCAACGGCGGCCTCGCCGAGCTGCAGGCCGGGGTGGAGGAGAACATATTGTTCGCCCAACAGATCGATGCGGCCAAGGCCAAGGGGAGCGAACCCTATCTGGTGGAGGCGCACATCGGTGCCCACGCCCCCTTCACCGTACCTGACGAAGGGCTGGCCATGCTGCGCGAAGCGGTGCAGGTGACCGGTCGCGGGCTGCATATCCATGTGGCGGAAGACAGATACGACATGGCCCACGGTCACCACCACCATGGCAAGGAGCCCATCGCCCGGCTGGACGAGTTTGGCCTTGTCGACAGCAAGACTCTGATCGCCCACGGCATCTACCTGAGCCCGGCCGACATCGAGCTGCTCAACAGCCGCGATGCCTTCCTGGTGCACAACGCCCGCTCCAACATGAACAACCACGTGGGCTACAACCTGCACCTGCCGGAATACCGCAACCTGGCACTCGGCACCGATGGTATCGGCTCCGACATGCTCGAAGAGCTCAAGTTTGCCTACTTCAAGCACAAGGATGCCGGCGGGGCGCTCTGGCCCGACAGCTTTGCCCGCTTCCTCTGGAACGGCAACCGCCTGCTGGAGCGCAACTTCGGCGCCAAATTTGGCCGCCTGGAGCCAGGTTACAAGGCCGACCTCACCATTTGCGACTACGCCGCACCGACCCCGCTGGCGCCGCGCAACCTCGGCGGTCATCTCGCCTTCGGCATGGGCTCATCCTCGGTCAACAGCGTGATGGTGGAGGGGCGCATGGTCTATCAGGATCGCGAGTTCGCCTTTGACGTTGAGCCCCTTTATGAGCAGGCCAGCAAGGTGGCAAGCCGCCTGTGGCAACGAATGGACGCGCTGGCCTGAGGCCACCCTCCGCACGTTTGGACTGGATTGCCCGCCCTGTGGATTTTCCCGGCGGCGGGCAGCAAGAGTAAGGACGACACATGATTGAGCAATTCTTCCGACCCGAACAACTGGGTCAGGCTTTGGAACTCAAGGCCCGCTTTGGCAACGACGCCGTCTACATGGGGGGCGGCAGCAAGCTCAACGCCGCGCCAACCCGCACCGACAAGAAGGTCGCCATCTCGCTGGACAAGCTCGGACTTGGCCAGATTGAGCAGCAGCACGGTCAGCTCCACATCGGCGCCACCGTTACCCTGCAGACCCTGAAAGACGACCCCCGTACCCCGGCCGCCCTGTGCGAGGCGCTGGGGTTTGTCTACTCCCGCCATCTGCGCAATCAGGCCACCCTCGGCGGTGAACTTGCCTGCCAGCAGCAGGACTCCCCGCTGCTGCCGGTATTGCTGGTACTCGAAGCCGTGGTGGTGCTGGAGAACAACCAGCTGCAACCCATCGATGCCTACCTGGCCGGCCAGCGCAAGGAGCTGGTGCTGGGGGTGGTGCTGCCGGAGCCCGAACTGCGCTGCGCCACTCGCCGCATCAGCCGCAACGCCGACGGTCTGGCGGTGATGACGGCCGCAGTGGCCCTCGACGCCCTTGGCGAGATGCGGGTCGCCTTGGCGGGCGTCACGCCGCAACCGATGCGTCTGCGGGACGTGGAGCGTCATGAGCTGCGGGATGCGGCGCTGGAGGCGGCGGTGAGCACGCTGATTGCGCCGCGCGCGGATCTCGGTGGCAGCGTGGCCTACAAGCGCTATATCAGCGGCGTGGTGGTGGCGGATCTGCTGGTGGAGTGCCAGCAGCAGGAGGTACAGGCATGATGGAACTCAACTTTACCCTGAACGGTGCCCTGCGCACCGTCATCACCCCGGCTGGCGAGAATGCCCAGCGGGTGCTGTTCAACCAGTGCCGGATGCACTCGGTGCGCAACAGCGACGACGGCTTTGGCTTTGCCGGCTCCGACGCCATCCTGTTCAACGGCAAGGTGATCAACGCCTCCCTGCTGATCGCCGCCCAGCTGGAGGGCGCGCAGGTGCGCACCGCCGAGTCGCTGGGCAGCTGGAACCAGCTCAGCCTGGTGCAGCAGGCCATGGTGGACGTGGGCGTGGTGCAGTCCGGCTACAACGATCCGGCCGCGGCGCTCATCGTCACCGACCTGCTTGATCGCCACCCCAACCCCAGCCGTGATCAAATCGAGGATGCCCTCTCGGGCCTGTTTCACCGGGACGGCGGTTACCAGCAGTTCTATCAGGCCATCGAGCTTGCCAGCTCACGGATGAAGGATCCCGATTACCTGTGCCAGATTGCCCCCGAGTTTCGTGACGACCTGCGCCACATCGGCAAGAGCTGCCCGAAAGTGGACGCCGCCAAGATGGTGCAGGCCAAGCCCTGTTACGTGGAGGACAGGGTTACCGAGGATGCGCTGGTCATCAAGATGCTGCGAAGCCCCCATCCCCATGCGGTGATCACCAAACTCGACGTGAGCCGCGCCGAAGCCATGGCGGGGGTGGTGCACGTCATCACCCACCTCAACTGCCCGGATGTCTACTACACCCCGGGTGGCCAGAGCGCCCCCGAGCCGTCACCGCTCGATCGCCGCATGTTTGGCCGCAAGCTGCGTCACGTGGGGGATCGGGTGGCCGCCGTGGTGGCCGAGAGCGAAGCCATCGCATTGGCGGCGCTCAAACTCATCGAGGTCGAGTATCAGGTATTGCCGGCAGTCATGAACATAGACGAGGCGATGGCCCCCAATGCACCGCTGGTCCACGACGAGCCCATCGTCTATATGGCCGGTGCACCGGCGGATCTGGAGCAGCAGAATGCCTGCTCGGTGCGCCGTGGCGACGAGCATATGATCATCAACTTCCCCATCGGCTCCCGTCCCCACGAGAACCTCGCCGCCAGCGTCCATGGCCAGATTGGCGATGTGGCCAAGGGTTTTGCCGAGGCGGACGAGATTGTCGAGCGCACCTACGAATCGACCCAGGCCCAGCAGTGCCCGACCGAGCCGCACATCTGCTTCACCTACATGGATGGGGAGCGTCTGGTCATTCACGCCTCCACCCAGGTGCCCTGGCACGTGCGCCGTCAGGTGGCGCGCATCGTCGGCATGAAACAGCACCAGGTGCATGTGATCAAGGAGCGGGTAGGGGGCGGCTTTGGCTCCAAGCAGGACATCCTGCTGGAAGAGGTGTGCGCCTGGGCGACCAGAGTCACCGGCCGTCCCGTCACCTTCCGCTACACCCGTGAAGAGGAGTTCATCAGCAACACCTCCCGCCACGTGGCCAAGGTGAAGGTGAAAGTGGGGGCCAAGAAAGATGGCACCATCACCGCCATCGAGATGGATTTTCGCGCCAACACCGGCCCTTACGGCAACCACTCATTGACGGTGCCAAGCAACGGCCCGGCGCTCTCCCTGCCGCTCTATCCGTGCGAGAACGTGCGCTTTACCGTCAACACCTACTACAGCAACATCTGCCCGACCGGCGCCTATCAGGGCTACGGCGCGCCCAAGGGCAACTTCGCGTTGACCATGGCCATTGCGGAACTTGCCGAGAAACTGGGCATCGATCAGCTGGCCATGGTGGAGCACAACCGGGTGCACGAGGGGGACATCCTCAAGGTGCTGGGGGCCATCGGCGAGGGCAAGATGCCCACCTCGGTGCCCCATGCGGCCAGTTGTGCCCTCGAACCCATCCTCAAACAGGGTCGCGAGCTGATTGCCTGGGATAGCCCCAAACCCGCCGACGGGGATTGGCGCATCGGCCGTGGCGTCGCCATCATCATGCAAAAATCGGGGATCCCGGACATCGATCAGGCCAACTGCATGGTCAAGCTGGAGTCTGACGGCACCTTTATCGTCCACTCCGGTGGCGCCGATATCGGTACCGGCCTCGATACCGTGGTGGCCAAGCTGACTGCCGAAGTGCTGCACTGCCCGCTCGGGGATGTGCACGTCATCTCAGGTGACACCGACCACGCCCTGTTCGACAAGGGGGCCTACGCCTCGTCAGGCACCTGCTTCTCCGGCAACGCGGCCAAGAAGGCGGCGGAGAACCTCAAGGAGAAGATCCTGTTCCACGGCGCCGCCATGCTGGGCGAGCCGGTAGCCGATGTTGAGCTGGCGTTCCCGGGTGTTGTGCGCGGCAAGCTGGGGGAGGTGAGCCTCGCCAAGCTGGCCCACAAGGCCGAGACAGGCACCGGCTTCGGCATCCTGGTGGGCACCGCCAGCTACATCACCTCTGAGCTTGCCTTCCCGTACGGCGCCAACTTCGCCGAGGTGGCGGTCAACGTCAGAACCGGCCAGATCCGGCTCGACAAGTTCTACGCCCTGCTCGACTGCGGCACCCCCATCAACCCGGAGCTGGCGCTCGGCCAGATCTACGGGGCGACCATGCGGGCCATCGGCCACTCATTGACCGAGGAGATCTGCTACGACGGCAAGGGCATCCCGCTCACCCGGGATCTAAAGACCTATGGCGCGCCCAAGATTGGCGACATTCCGCGCGATTTTCGGGCCTTCCTGGTGCCGAGTGACGACAAGGTCGGCCCTTACGGCGCCAAGTCCATCTCGGAGATCGGGGTCAACGGCGCGGCACCCGCCATCGCCACCGCCATCCACGACGCCTGCGGTGTCTGGCTGCGCAAGTGGCACTTCACGCCGGAGCAGATCCTGCGTGAACTGGGCAAGCTGGAGCAACAAGCATCGGCATAACAAAAGAAAAGGTGAGGGGCGGGCGCAGGCTCGCCCCCAACACCTGACAGCGGAATGAGTACTCCGCCCATATTCTGTGTGATGGGACAATCAAGATGTCTAAAACAACACGCAAGCACTCGGACCTGATTTACGCGCTCGAAGACAAACCACCCTTTTACCAAACCCTGATGGGGGCCGTGACCCACTTGCTGGCCATCTTCGTGCCCATGGTGACGCCGGCCCTGATCGTGGGCGGGGCCCTTGGCCTCTCCACCGAGACCACCGCTTACCTGGTCTCCATGGCGATGATCGCCTCCGGCATCGGCACTTGGCTGCAGGTGAATCGCTACGGCCCCATCGGCTCGGGGCTGCTCTCCATCCAGTCGGTCAACTTCTCTTTCGTCACCGTGATGATCGCGCTTGGCAGCGCCATGAAAAAAGATGGCCTGCACGAGGAGCTGATCGTCTCGACCCTGCTCGGGGTCTCCTTCGTCGGCGCCTTCCTGGTGATGGGCTCCTCCTTCGTGCTGCCCTATCTCAAGCGGGTGATCACCCCCACCGTGAGCGGGGTGGTGGTGCTGATGATTGGCCTGAGCCTCATCAAGGTGGGGATCATCGACTTTGGCGGCGGCTTCTCCGCCATGAGCAGCGGCACCTTCGGCAAATACGAGAACATAGGGTTGGGGCTGCTGGTGCTCTGTGTCATCGTCGCCTTCAACTGCAGCAAGAGCCCCTTGCTTCGCATGAGCGGTATCGCCATCGGCCTGCTGGTGGGCTATGCGGTGGCCCTGATGCTCGGCATGGTGGATTTCTCCGCCCTTGAGAACCTGCCGCTCATCACTGTGCCCATCCCGTTCAAGTACGGTTTTTCCTTCGATCTGCACGCCTTCGTACTGGCCGGCACCATCTATCTGTTGAGCGTGCTGGAGGCGGTGGGGGACATCACCGCCACCGCCATGGTTTCCCACCGGCAGATCCAGGGCCCCGAGTTTCAAAAACGGCTCTCCGGCGGAGTGCTGGCGGACGGCCTGGTGTCGGTGATCGCCTCGGCGCTCGGTTCCCTGCCGCTCACCACCTTTGCCCAGAACAACGGCGTCATCCAGATGACCGGGGTGGCCTCGCGCCACGTGGGCAAGTTCATCGCCGTCATCCTGGTGCTGCTGGGGCTCTTCCCGGTGGTGGGGCGCTTCTTCACCACCATACCGTCACCGGTGATGGGGGGGGCCATGGTTATCATGTTCTCCATGATCGCCATCGCCGGTGGGCGCATCATCATCAGTCACGGCTTCGATCGGCGCGAGACCCTGATCGTCGCCACCTCGCTCGGGCTGGGGCTCGGGGTCTCCTACGACCCGAACGTGTTCAAGGTGCTGCCGGCGGGGATCTACATGCTGGTGGAGAACCCCATCTGCGCCGGCGGCATCACCGCCATCATCATGAATCTGGTGCTGCCGCAAAGCCGCAGACGCAAGGCGGCCGCCAATGCCGCCGAGGCGGTGGAGCTGATCCAGCTGAGCGACAAACCCGACACCCGTTTTGCCACCCGGCCCGCTCCGTCGGCCACCGCCCGCCAACAGGGGCTGGCGACGGACGAGGCCCAGGTGCGCGCCCCGCAAGTGGATCGCGGCTAACGAACAACAAGAGGGAATCGAGAGATGAAAAACGACAACTCCGTCAAGGCGGTGCGCGGCAGCTTCTTTGACATTACCCGGGTGGTGAGCCAGCCCGAGGAGATAGAGCCCAATGCCCGCCTCATCGAGGATGGCCTGCTGATCATCCGCAACGGCTGCATCGACTGGTTCGGCCAGTGGGAGGAGGGCAAGGAGCGGATCCCGGCCCAGGTACGGGTGCGCGATTATCGCGGCAAGATGATAGTGCCGGGCTTCGTCGACACCCACATCCACTACCCGCAAAGCGAGATGGTGGGGGCCTATGGCGAGCAGCTGCTGGAGTGGCTCAACCGCCACACCTTCCCGGCCGAGCGGCGCTACAACGATCTCGAGTACGCCCGCGAGATGTCCACCTTCTTCATCAAGCAGCTGCTGCGAAACGGCACCACCACGGCGCTGGTGTTCGGCACTGTCCACCCCGAATCGGTGGATGCCCTGTTCGAGGCGGCCAGCCGCATCAACATGCGGATGATCGCGGGCAAGGTGATGATGGATCGCAACGCGCCAGATTATCTGCTGGATACCGCCGAGAGCAGCTATGAACAGAGCAAGGCGCTTATCGAGCGCTGGCACGGCAACGGCCGCTTGCTCTACGCCATCACGCCACGCTTTGCCCCCACCTCGACCCCGGCGCAGCTGGCGATGGCGAGACGGCTGCGCGAAGAGTACCCGACCACCTATCTGCACACCCACCTGTGCGAGAACAAGGACGAGATAGCCTGGGTCAAATCCCTCTTCCCGGCGCATCAGGGCTATCTCGATGTCTATCACCAGCACGGCCTCACCGGCCACAACTGCGTGTTTGCCCACTGCGTCCATCTGGAAGAGCAGGAGTGGGATTGCCTGAAGGAGACCGGCTCCACCATCGCGTTTTGTCCCACCTCCAATCTGTATCTGGGCAGTGGCCTCTTCAAGCTGCACAAGGCGTGGCACAAGCAGGTGAAGGTGGGGATGGGCACCGACATCGGTGCCGGCACCACCTTCAACATGCTGCAGACCCTCAACGAGGCCTACAAGGTGATGCAGTTGCAGGGCGAGCGCCTCTCGGCCTATCAGGCCTTCTACCTGGCCACCCTGGGCGGCGCCCATGCGCTGGGGCTGGACGAGCAGATCGGCAGCTTCGCGGTGGGCAAGGAGGCGGACTTCGTGGTACTCGACCCGGTCGCCACCCCGCTGCAGCAGCTGCGCTACGACAACTCCACCACCCTGCGCGACAAGCTGTTCGTGCTGCTGACCCTGGGGGATGACAGATCCATCTACCGCACCTATGTGGATGGCCAGCTGGTGCACGAGCGGGGTTGATCTGCTTTTCACAGCAGAGGGGCGGGCATGCTCGCCCCGGGAACACGGCAGCAGGGGCCAGCGTGGTGCCTGCGCCGCACGACAGGCGGAGCATCTGCCCCGCCACAGCAGGTGAAATGGCCCGGTTTTTTTAGATGGCAAGTCAAACGTTTGCCTTGCCTACCAACCCCATGATGCCGGCGACCGTGGCAGCAGAGATCCACGGCACCGACCGCCATTTCGTCACGACACATTCAGGGATGCAGGAAGGAGTCGGCCATGAGCCAGACAAACAGGATAAACGAGATGGACGGGGCAGTTGCGGACAAGGGAGCAGCGGCGGGACGACAGCCCGCCGGCGGCGCGCTCGATCGCTACTTCATGATCAGCGAGCGGGGCAGCAATGTGCGCCAGGAGGTGCTGGCGGGGCTCACCACCTTCCTCGCCATGGTCTATTCGGTGATCGTGGTGCCCAGCATGCTCGGCAAGGCGGGCTTTCCCCCTGGCGCCGTGTTCGTGGCCACCTGTCTGGTGGCGGGCTTTGGTTCGCTGCTGATGGGGCTCTGGGCCAAGCTGCCGATGGCCATCGGCTGCGCCATCTCGCTCACCGCCTTTACCGCCTTCAGCCTGGTGCTGGGGCAGCAGATCTCCATCCCGGTGGCGCTCGGCGCCGTCTTTCTGATGGGGGTGCTGTTTACCGCCATCTCGGTGACCGGGGTGCGCAGCTGGATCCTCGACAACCTGCCGATGGGGATCGCCCACGGCACCGGCATCGGCATCGGGCTCTTCCTGCTGCTGATCGCCGCCAACGGGGTGGGGCTGGTGATCAAGAACCCGCTGGAGGGGCTGCCGGTGGCGCTGGGGGCCTTTACCTCCATGCCGGTCATCATGTCCCTCATCGGGCTGGCGGTCATCGTCGGGCTGGAGAAGCTCAAGGTGCCGGGTGGGATCCTGCTGGTGATCATCGCCATCTCCATTTTCGGCCTCATCTTCGATCCGGCGGTCAAGTACCAGGGGCTGTTCGCCATGCCGAGCCTTGCCGACGAGCAGGGCAAGTCCCTCATCTTCAGCCTGGACATCATGGGGGCGCTCTCGCCGCTGGTGCTGCCAAGCGTGCTGGCGCTGGTGATGACGGCGGTGTTTGATGCCACCGGCACCATTCGCGCCGTGGCGGGGCAGGCCAACCTGCTGGACAAGGATGGCCACATCATCAACAGCGGCAAGGCGCTGAGCGCCGACTCCATCAGCAGCATCTTCTCCGGTCTGGTGGGGGCCGCGCCGGCCGCCGTCTACATCGAATCGGCGGCGGGCACGGCGGCAGGCGGCAAGACCGGTCTCACCGCCACCGTGGTGGGGGTCTTGTTCCTGCTGATGTTGTTCCTCTCGCCGCTCTCCTACCTGGTGCCGGCCTATGCCACCGCACCGGCGCTGATGTACGTGGGTCTCTTGATGCTGAGCAACGTCGCCAGACTCGACTTCGATGACTTCGTCGGGGCCATGTCCGGCCTGCTGTGCGCCGTCTTCATCGTGCTCACCTGCAACATCGTCACCGGCATCATGCTGGGCTTCAGTGCCCTGGTGATCGGCCGCATCTGCTCGAAGGAGTGGCGCAAGCTCAACGTCGGTACCGTCATCATCGCCCTGGCGCTGGTGCTCTTCTACGCCGGCGGCTGGGCCATCTAGTCCGCATCGCGTCCTTCTCTATCGCGGGGCCTGCCTCTCTTGGCCAGCCCCGCCCTTCAACCCGAACTCATACCATTTTGATAACGGGGCTTACCAGATTGATAACGCCGCCTGGCACTGGCGCCGCCGAGCCCTCCATGGGCTGCTGCTGCGGGGCTGGCCACGGCCATGACGGAGCGCCTGATGGGCGCCGGATGGGATCTTCTTCACACTTCTTCCCTTTGCTCGCCGCCTTTGCCCCCCGGTTGGCCCGCCTTGCCGGAAACGGGCGCATATCTTGCTGTTTTTTATACCGGTTCTGATTTTTTCTGCCTGACAAAGGACTTGCATATGTCCATAGGATTACCGCTCAAGCGGGTGGATGCCGAGGCCAAGGTGACCGGCAGCGCCCGCTACACCGACGACAACATCATGCTCGGCATGCGCCACGCCAAGTACGTGCGAAGCCATATCGCCCACGGCAAGGTGCTCACCATCGACGCCAGCGAGGCGCTGGCCCTGCACGGGGTCGAGGCCGTGTTCACCCACGAGGATGTGCCCACCACCTGTTTTCGCACCGCCGGTCACGCCTGGTCCCTCGATGAGACCAAGCGGGACGTGAAAGACCGGCGCCTGCTCACCGACCATGTGCGCCACTTCGGCGATGGCGTCGCCATCGTGGTGGCCCGCGATCCGCTGGTCGCCGAGAAGGCCGCCGCCCTGGTCAAGGTGACCTACGAGCCGCTGCCGGTGATGACGGATGCGGCCAGCGCTCTGGCCGAAGGGGCCTATCCCATCCACCCGACCGGCAACCTGCTGCGCCAGAGCCAGATCCGGGCGGGAGAGCCGGAGCAGGCCATCGCCGCCGCCGACTTGCAGTTCAAGGCGCACTACCAGACGCCGGTGGTGCAGCACTGCCATCTGGAGACGGTCACCTGCTACGCCTACATGGATCAGCCGGACCACATCATAGTGGTCACCAGCACCCAGATCCCCCAGATTGTGCGCAGCCGGGTGGCCAAATCCCTCGGCCTGCCCTGGTCGAGCGTGCGGGTGATCAAGCCCTACATGGGCGGCGGTTTTGGCAACAAGCAGGATGTGCTGGAAGAGCCGATGGCGGCGTTTCTGAGCTATAAGCTCGGCGGCGTGCCGGTCAAGGTGACCTTGAGCCGGGAGGAGTGCTTCTTTGCTTCCCGCACCCGCCACGGCTTTGCCATCGATGGCACCCTTGGTATCAGCCGGGATGGCACCCTCAAGGGGTATCAGCTGGACGTGCTCTCCAACACCGGCGGCTATGCCTCTCACGGCCACTCCATCGCCAGCGCCGGCGCCAACAAGATAAGCTACCTCTATCCGCGCAGCGCCTTTGGCTACGACGCCAAAACCTTCTACAGCAACCTGCCCACCGCCGGTGCCATGCGCGGTTACGGCGCGCCGCAGGTGGTGTTTGCCCTCGAATGCATGCTGGACGACGCCTGCGCCGAGCTGGGTCTGGATCCGCTTGCGGTGCGCATCGCCAACGTGGCGCGCGAGGGGGATGTCAATCAGGTCAACCAGAAGACCATCTACAGCGCCGGCTTGCCCGAGTGTTTGCGCCGGGGCGGCGAGCAGTTCGAGTGGGAGCGGCTCAAGGCCGAATATCTGGCACAGGATCCGGCGAGCCGGGTACGGCGCGGCATCGGGGTGGCGTGCTTTAGCTATGGCTCCAACACCTATCCGGTGGGGGTCGAAATTGCCGGCGCCCGCATGCTGCTCAATCAGGATGGCACCGTCAATCTGCAGATAGGCGCCACCGAGATAGGACAGGGATCGGATACCGTCTTTGCCCAGATGGCGGCTCAGACGCTGGGTATTCCGTTTGAGCAGATCCGGGTCATCTCGACTCAGGATACCGACATCACCGCCTACGATCCGGGTTCGTTCGCCTCGCGCCAGAGCTATGTGGCGGCCCCCGCCATCCATCAGGCGGCGCTGCAGTTGCGGGCCCGCATCCTGTCGCTGGCGGCTCAGCTCTGCCATCAGGACGTGGGGTCGCTCACTCTGATCGATGGCTATGTAGTGTTGGCCGGCGCGCCGGACAAGGTGCTGTTAAGCGTCGCCGAGGTGTCGGTCAACGCCTATTACCACCTCACCATCGGCGGCCAGATCACCTCGGAGGTCTCCCACAAGACCACCACCAACCCGCCCAGTTTTGGCTGCACCTTCGTCGATCTCAGCGTCGACATCGATCTCTGCAAGGTGACCATCAACCGCATCCTCAACCTGCACGATGCCGGCAAGATCCTCAACCCGCAGTTGGCGGAGGGGCAGGTGCACGGCGGCATGGGGATGGGGATCGGCTGGTCCCTGTTCGAGGAGATGATCATCGACGCCAAGACCGGCGTGGTGCGCAACCCCAACCTGCTCGACTACAAGTTCCCCACCATGCTGGATTTGCCCGAGCTCGAATGCGACTTCGTGCAGACCTACGAGCCCCAGTCGGTCTATGGTCACAAATCCCTGGGGGAACCGCCCATCATTTCACCGGGCCCGGCGATCCGTAACGCCATTCGCATGGCGACCGGGGTCGCCATCAACGAGCTGCCCATTACACCCAAGACCCTGTTTCGGGAGTTTGTCGTGGCGGGTCTGATTGGCGAGGGAGCAGGGGAGGAGCAACACCATGTTTGATATTGCCCGTTACTACAAGGCCCACAGCGTGGCCGAGGCGGTTGCCCTACGCCAGGCCGACCCCGAGGCGCGCCTGCTGGCCGGTGGCACCGATGTGATGATCCAGCTCCATCACCTCAACGCCGCCTATCGCCATATCGTCGATATTCACGACTTGCCCGAACTCAAGGGGGTGAGCGAGCTGGCTGACGGCGCTATTCGCATCGGCTCTGGCACCACCTTTACCGAGCTCATCGAAAACGAGCTGGTGCAGCGCCGCCTGCCCATGCTGGCGGAAGCGGCCGCCACCATCGCCGGCCCGCAGATCCGCAACGTCGCCACCTATGGCGGCAACATCTGCAACGGCGCCACCAGTGCCGACTCGGCGGCGCCCACGGTCGCGCTGGAAGCCGAGCTGGAGATTGCCGGCCCGGGCGGCACGCGCCGCATCCCCATCGCCGGATTTCACACCGGCCCGGGCAAGGTGGCGCTGCAACCGGCGGAGATCCTGGTGGCGTTTCACTTTGCCCCGGACGTGCACCCGCATGCGGGCTCCCACTACTTCAAGTACGCCATGCGGGGCGCCATGGACATCGCCACCATCGGCTGCGCCGCCTACTGCCAGATTGAGGATGGTCACTTCAAGCGCCTGCGACTGGCTTATGGAGTGGCGGCACCGACACCGGTGCGCACGCCGCACGCGGAAGCGGCAGCCGAAGGGCAACCCCTGACTCGCGCCACGCTGGCCGCCATTGCCGAGGCGGTGGTGGCCGATGTAGCACCGCGATCCTCTTGGCGGGCGGAGAAGGAGTTTCGCCTGCATCTGATCAAAACCCTGGCGCAGCGGGTGATCACCTGCGCCGTCGAACGTGCCGGAGGCAAGATCCTATGATGCAACCGCAAAGCTGTCCCACTATTGCGATCCAGTGCGAGATCAACGGCAAACCTTACTCCTATGCTGTGTCGCCCACCATGTCGCTGCTTCACTTCCTGCGCGGGCAGGGGCTTATCAGCGTGAAAGAGGGGTGCAGTGTCGGTGAGTGCGGCGCCTGTACCGTGCGGGTGGATGGCACGGCCATCGACAGCTGCCTCTATCTGGCGGTGTGGGCCGATGGCAAATCCATTCGCACCGTGGAGGGGGAGCGCAGAGGCAACGAGCTCTCCGATGTGCAGCAGGCCTTTATCGACGAGGGGGCGGTGCAGTGCGGCTTTTGCACGCCGGGTCTGGTGATGGCGAGTGCAGCCCTGCTCGACAAGACCGAGCGCCGTCCGCTGACCGAGGCGGAGATCCGCCGCGGGCTGTCGGGGAATCTGTGCCGCTGCACCGGTTATCAGAACGTGGTGCGGGCGGTGAAGAAGTGCTGCAAGGGGTGACGGGGTTGCCCCTCGATTAGCCTCGCAAACCGTCGTTCGGCACTGGCATGGCGGCGCCTGAAATAGGCCGGGAGGTTATTTTCACCCCGCCGCTCAAGCGCGCATCCCGTTATTTCGGGCGGGCAATGGAGGGCGCCTATCCCGTGTCGCCCATCTGCACGCCTGAATAATAAATAGGCTGCTGCGTGTGGCAGCCGGTGGGGTGGCAAGGGACTGTTTTTACGCGATATGTCAGCTTGTGTCGCCATCTTGTGTGCCGCCTTTGCCTATTGGCGACAGCAAATACCGGCGGGCGGGAAATAACGGAAAATAATGGCAAGGGGTCTGAAAAAAGCCCCCTTTTTTGTCACGTGGTCGCAACATTTTTCTGTAATTGTTAGCCAGCTCGCGGTGACCCTTCGCGCAAACGGGCAGAGTAGGCGCCATGGTCGGCCGAGGCCGCCATGATGCGCAATCAGGGTTGTAATCAGGTGCTGCGGCCCGCTTGGCGGGGCGCAAAACATAACATCAAAAAGAAAAAGGAAACTGGCATGTCAGGAAGACACTCTCTGGTAGCGCTGGCCGTCGGGCTGGCGCTGGCGGGACCGGCACAGGCACAGCTGCTCATCAGCGAATACCTGGAAGGCTCGGGCAACAACAAGGCGGTGGAGCTGAGCAACCTCGGCAGCGACCTCGTCGATCTCTCTCAATATCGGTTGGCACTCTACGCCAACGGCAAACCCATCAGCGAATCCCCCACCAACAGCCTGACGCTGCAAGGCACGCTGGCCCCTGGCGCCACCCTGGTGCTGGCCAACCCTTCCGCGAGCAGCGAGATCCTGGCCAAGGCCAACCGCACCAGCGGCAACCTGGTGTTCAACGGTGACGATGCTCTGGTGCTCTATCGCGGGAGCGAAATAGTGGACAGCTTCGGCCAGGTCGGTGTGGATCCGGGCACGGCCTGGGTGTCGGGCGGCGTCTCGACCCTGGACATGACCCTGCGCCGCAAGGCCACCGTCACCACCGGCCGGACTGATGCAACCGCCCCCTTCGATCCGGCGCAGGAATATGTGGCCGCCCCGAAAGATGACGCCAGCGGCCTGGGTTGCAGTGGCGATGGTCCCTGCGATGGCACCCAGCCGCCCGCCTTCGTCTGCCCGGTGGACAGCCTGGTGCCGGTGCCCGCCATTCAGGGCCCCGGTACCAGCAGTCTGCTGGTACCGGCCGGCAAGTTCGAATCGGAACAGGCCTACGCCACCCGCGGCGTGGTGACCCAGGTGGTGAGCGGCCTCTACAAGGGCTTCTTCATTCAGGATGAGCAGGGGGACGGCGATCCGGCCACCTCCGACGGCCTCTTCGTCTACAGCACCAAGGCCAATGCTGCCGTCGTGCCGGGGGCCGAGGTGTGCGTCTCGGGCAAGGTGAAGGAGTATTTCAACCAGACCCAGCTCAACGCCGACGATCTGGTGGTGACCCGGCCGCAGGGGGCCATCCCGGCTGCGGTGGATCTGCTGCCGGTGGCGGGCGAGAGTCTGAGCCAGTTGCTGGAGCGTCACGAGGGGATGCAGGTACGGCTGGTGCCTGGCTCCAGCCTGGTGGTGACCCGCAACTTCAGCTTCGATTACGACGGCAAGCGCAACAACCTGGTGCTGGCCTATGGTGCGCCGCTTATCAAGTCGACCCAGAAATTTGCCGCCATGAGCCAGGAGGCGAGCAACTGGGCCCTGCGCAACCAGCAGAACCAGCTGGTGGTGGAAACCGACGCCAAGGCGCCGGACGGCGTGCTGCCCTGGTTCCCCGGCTTCAACGCCGAGGACGGTTACCTGCGCATCGGCGACAAGCTCAACGGGCTGGAGGGGGCGCTCGGTTACTCCTACAACCTGTTCCGACTGGTGGCCAGCAACCGCATTGATGCCAGCCAGATAGATCACAGCGGCTGGGATCGGGTGGAAACCCCCGAGCTCGCCGAGGCGGGGGATCTGCGGGTCGCCAGCTTCAACGTGCTCAACTTCTTCACCACTGTGGTGGGGGGCGATGCCAACCCCACCGGCAGCAACCGGGGCGCCTTGACGGTGGCGGAGTTCGAGTTGCAGCGCACCAAGATCGTCAGCGCCATCACCCGCCTCAATGCCGACGTGGTGGGGCTGATGGAGATCGAGAACAACGGCTACGGCGACAACTCCGCCATCGCCAACCTGGTGGCGGCCTTGAACGCTGCCCAGCCGGATGAGGCGGATCACTACCGCTGGATTGCCTCGCCGGATGGCCAGCCGATTGGCACCGACGCCATCACGGTGGGACTCATCTACCGGCCCGCCAAGGTGACCCCGGAGGGGGCTGCCAGCCTCATCGCGCTGCCGGTGCAGCAGGCTGAGGCGGTGGACGCCAGCGGCAAGCCGGTGACCATCAATCAGGGGATGCGCGAGTCACTGGTACAGCGCTTCAGCTCACCCAAGGGAGATGCGCCGCTGACCCTGGTGGTCAACCACCTCAAGTCCAAGGGCTCCGCCTGCTTCGAGGATTACCCCGACTACGCCACCGCCGATCCGCTGGATGGCCAGGGCCACTGCAACGCGCTGCGGGTCTCTGCCGCCAAGGTGCTGGGAGAACAGCTCAAGGATTTGGCCGGGGATCTGCTGCTCATCGGCGACATGAACGCTTACGGCATGGAGGATCCCATTCGGGTGCTGACCGACTATGATCCGGCCGCCCAATCGCGCCAGATCATGAGCGCCTCCTTCACCACCCTGGCGGGTCAGCCCTATGAGGAGAGCGGCAGCGCCCTTGGCAAGGGGTATGGCCTTATCAACCTCAACACCCGCTTCCACGGTACTGACACCTACTCCTACAGCTATGAAGGGGAGCTCGGCAACCTGGATCACGCCCTGGCAAACCCGAGCCTCGCGGCCAAGGTGATCGGCATCGAGGATTGGCACATCAACTCCGCCGAGAGCAACTTCTTCGAGTACGGCAGCAAGTACAGCGGCCAGCTGGTGAAATCCGAGGGGCCCTTCAGCGCCTCGGATCACGATCCCGTGCTGGTGGCCATCCAGTATCCGCTGCCGCCCGCCGGGGTATTGAGCCTCGAGAGCGCCGCTGCCAACGTGGAGGAGGGCAACACCCTGACCTTGAGCGTGGCGCGCCGCGATGGCACCTATGGGGAGGCCAGCGTCAGCTACCGCATTGCCTACGGCAGCGCCGATGCCAACGACGTGGCGCCGCTCACCGGCACCCTGCACTGGGCCGCCGGGCAGAGCGACAGCCAGACCATCAGCATTCCGGTGAAGAGCGACACCCTGCGCGAAGGAGACGAGACCTTTACCCTGGAGCTGTTTGACCCGAGTGGCGCGACCCTGGGCGAGCAGCACCAGACCCTGGTGACCATCAAGGACAAGCTGGCGCCGTCCACCATCTCGCTGGCGCGCGCCAGCATGATGGTGAATGAGGGGCAGTGGTTTGCCGAGATCCCGCTGGTGCGCAGCGGCGATCTGAGCAAGCCGGCCCGGGCCCGGGTGGCCCTTGACGGGGTCACGGCGCGCTGGGGGCTGGATTTCCTGCCCTGGTTCGGTCAGTCGGTGAGCTGGGCCGCGGGCGAGGGGGGCAGCAAGTCGGTCAAGGTGCTGATCATCGATGACTGGTTTGTCGAGCCCACCGAGCAGTTCAAGGTGAGCCTGGCCGCGTTGCAAGGTGGCCAGCCGGGTAACCCGCAGGAGACCCGGGTCGACATTCTGGACAACGACAAGTCCTGGTGGCCCTTCGGTCGCCACTGAGGATGATTGAGCAATAAGAAAGGGGCCTGCGGGCCCCTTTCTGTTGTTGGTCGCCTTGCTGTTGTCAGCCAAGAGCGCCAAAAACAGCGAGGCCCATCACCAGGATGGGCCTCTGAGCGGAACACGCTGACGGGATCAGCTGCCGCTCTGGGGGCCGTCGATCACCAGCTTGCCATCCTTGACCGGGATGGTGGCGCCGGGGGCCTTGTTCATGCGGATCACCCCTTCCTGACCGGCGAGGCGGTAGGTGACGTCATAACCCAGGGTGCGGGTGCTGCTCTCCTGCACCGTCTTGCAACGCTGCTCGGTGGTGGTGTAGGTATCACCGGCCTGCATGTTGCCCTGCACCTGGTTGCCGGCATAGCCACCCGCCACGGCGCCTGCGGCGGTTGCCACCTTCTTGCCGTTGCCGCCACCAAACTGGTTGCCAAGCACGCCGCCCAGCGCCGCACCGACCACGGTACCCAGGATCTTGTGCTCGTCCTGCACCGGTTTGCGGTGGGTCACGGTGACGTTGCGACACTCCTGACGGGGGGTCTTGATGGTCTCGGTCACCGCTTTGCTGGCCAGCACTTCGGCGAACTGAGGCTGTGATGAAAACAGGGATCCGCTGGCGGCGGCTGACAAGGCCAGCGCAGAGGCCACACCGATCCCGACTCCTGCCAACATGGATTTGTTCATTTTCTCTTCTCCTCAAATGCATCACGGGATGCGTCTCTTGCTTGCGGTCATCTTGGCACAAGGGCAAGGAGGCACAAGGCAACGCCGGTGCGGGCACGACAGCCCCTGACTGCATCGAAAAGAGCCTCGTCAAAAAGGTGTCGGGCTTTGGCGACAAGGGGCGGGATGAAGGCTGCAAAAGCGATCTGCGAGTGGCATTCTGCGATTCAGCTGGGCCTGTTTTCCCATTTTGCGCCAAGCTTCTGACGCCGCCGGCTGGCGCAGTGGCAAACAAGGGGGGCCTAGTCATCAACAAGGGCCAGTCAGGGAGCGCCAACCGCTTGATAAATCACTGTTGCCAGGATGGCTGGCGGCCGATAACAGATCACGGCAAGCATTATGCTTGCTCTGTTGGCAGAGAGGATCAATCGCGCGTCTCTGGCGGCCCGCACCAATGTGAGCCGGCAGGCGCCACCCGCAGTCAGGCCAGTTTGGCTGTGGTTATCCGGTCAGCAAGGGGGTTCGTATGTCGATGCTGCCAAGATGGATACAACCGGCCGTGCAGGCCGGCATCATCACCCAGGAACAGGCCCAGCGGCTGCTGGACTCCCTCTATCAACCCCTCTGTGAGACGGCGCAGGAGCTGCCCGCCGACCTTGCCGACATCAGCCTCAAGCTCTTCTGTTTTCGCCAGCAGCACAGGGTGCGCCACTAGTTTCCCAGATCTGCGCCCTGGATAAGGCATGGCCCCCGCCGGGGCGGGGGCCATGTGCCCTAGATCAGCATCACCTGCGCCACCAGCATCAGGGCGCCAAAACCCAGCACAAAGCCCACCATGGGCAGCACGAACCTGACCCACTGGTTGAACTGGATGCCGAGCATCTGCAGGGTGACCAGCACCAGCCCGGTGGGGGCCAGGAACAGCATGGCGTACTGTCCCCAGTTGTAGGCCGACACCACGATGTAGCGCGGGATCATCACGGTATCCGCCAGCGGCGCCATGATGGGCATGGAGAGCACCGCCAGCCCCGAGGAGGAGGGCACCACCAGCCCCAACAGGGTGAACACCAGCATCTGCGCCACCGCAAACACGGCGCCGTGCATGCCGGCCACCAGACTGGAGGCATAGGCCAGGATGGTGTCCGAGATCATCCCCTGATCCAGCACCAGATTGACCCCCCGCGCCAGCCCGATGATGAGTGACACCGCCACCAGCTCGGACGCCCCCTGAGTGAAGGCCTCGACCGCCTCTTTCTCCCTGAGGCCGGAGATGAAGATGATGACGATGGCGACGGCAAGGAAGGAGGCCGCCATCTGCGGGAACCACCAACCAGCCATGGAGACACCCCACACCATCAGGGGAAAGGCGAGGATGAACAGGGTCAGGATGATCTTGCGGCGCAGGGTGAAGGGGACCCCTTCATCGAGGGAGCCCTCTTTCAGGAAGCGGGCCCGGAAGCTCTCTCTGTCCTCATAGGTGTAGGAGAAGGCGGGGTTGGCCTTGATCTTCTTGCAATACCAGTAGAGATAACCGATCACCACCAGGGTGCCCACCAGACAGCCGACGGCACGAAAGCTCAGCCCCTCGGTAAACGGGATGCCGGCGGCGTTGGAGGCGATCACCACCGAGAAGGGGTTGATGGTGGAGAAGGTGGTGCCCATGGAGGCGGCAAGGAAGATGGCCCCCACGCAGACGATGGCGTCATAGCCGAGCGCCAGAAAGATGGGTACCAGGATGGGATAGAAGGCGACGGCCTCCTCCTCCAGTCCGCAGGTGGTGCCCCCCAGCGCCATCACCAAGCAGACTAGCGCCACAAACAGGAATTCGTTGCCGCGGGTCTTGCGCGACAGCGCCACCAGCCCGGCACTGAAGGCACCGGTCTTGTTGATGACCCCGATCAGCCCCCCCAGCACCAGGATGAAGACGATGATGTCGGCCCCCTCTATGGTGCCCTTGACCATGCTCACCGCCACATCGGAGAGTCCCTTCGGCGCCTGGGCCAGCCGCTCATAGGTGCCGGGGATGGCGATGGGCTTGCGGATGGTGCCGTTGACGAACTGCTCCACCCCGATATTGATGTCGAGTCTGGTCAACTCAACCTGAGTGGCGGGCACTCGCCGGGTTTCCCCTTGCGGCGTGTTGATGGTCAGCATATGGCTGGCGGCATTATAAGAGAGCTTGGCATAGGCGCCCGCCGGAATTATCCAGGTGAGGGCGATGGCCAACAACATGATCAAAAACAAAATGGTAAACGCGGTGGGAAATTGTCTGCGGGTCTGGGTATTCGGCTCGGCACACATAAAATGCTCCTCGATAAAGCAGGTTCGGGCTCGGCGGAATATCGGGTCGATAGGGTTCCTTCGTCATGCAGCGGGCGTGCGCAAACTCACTGGTTGTGGCGCATCGTATGGCGAGAAATCTGGCCTGATATTGAACATCCGGTAGATTGTTTCACCAAGAAACCATAACCCGTCGAGGGGAAGCATGAACAGCGCTGCGGGCCTGCTTTATGGAAGCCGTCACAAAATATATTTCATGAGAAATCTGTCATTAATTTGCTGGCAATAAATCGATGTGCTTGCTTATGCCATAAATATCCAGACAGCGGTTTTTATAAATATATCGATATCGGCAAGCCTGCAACCAGATATGGCCAGCTTGCATGCCAGCATCAGCATATTCATTATTTGCCGGGTTTTATGCCGAGGATATTGGCCATCGACATTCGTCGCTGAAAGAACAGGCACCAGCATGCATCTCGGTCAGATTCGCGGCGCCAGCATGCATCTCGGTCAGATTCGCGGCGCCAGCTCGGCGCCTCTAAGACGTTTTGCTAATACCTGTGGCCATCACCTCGCGCTAGGCTGTGATCCCCGATACGAGCACCCTCTGGCAGGACGCCAGACGATGGTTGCCGGCGCTCCCGGGAGCGCACCGCTTTTGCTACCTGCGAGGAAGGAACCCGATGACAGAGCAGAACATCTATCAGCGCGATCTGGAAAAAAATCCCGCCAATTACCAGGTGCTGACCCCCATCAGCTTTCTGGGGCGGGCAGCCCGGGTCTACCCCGACTATCCGGCGCTGATCCACGGTCCCCTGCGCCAGAGCTGGGCCCAGACCGAGCGACGCTGTCGCCAGCTGGCCTCGGCCCTGCGCTGCCGCGGCATCGGCGAGGGGGATACCGTCGCCATCGTCGCCCCCAATACCCCGGCCATGTTCGAGGCCCACTTCGGGGTGCCCATGAGCGGCGCCGTGCTCAACACCATCAACACCCGGCTCGATGCCGAGTCGATGGCCTTTATCTTCCAGCATGCCCAGAGCAAGGTGGTGCTGGTGGACCGGGAGTTTGGCGCCGTGGTGCGCAAGGCACTGGCATTGATTGAACTCGCGCCGCTGCTCATCGCCATCGACGATCCCCTCTACCGAGAGGGGGCGCTGGTCAGCGACCTCGACTATGAGGCGTTTCTTGCCGAGGGCAATGGGGATGAGCCCGGCTGGCTGCCGCAAGATGAGTGGCAGGCGATCTCCCTCAATTACACCTCTGGCACCACCGGCAACCCCAAGGGGGTGGTCTATCACCATCGCGGCGCCCACCTCAATGCGGTCAACAACGTGCTCTCCTGGGAGCTGCCCAAGCACAGCGTCTATCTCTGGACCCTGCCGATGTTTCACTGCAACGGCTGGTGCTTCCCCTGGACCCTGGCGGCGACGGCCGGGGTGAGCGTCTGCCTGCGCCATGTGCAGGCGGCGGCCATCTATGAGGCGCTGCACGAGCACAAGGTGACCCATTTTTGCGCCGCCCCCATCGTGCTCAATATGCTCAACAATGCCGATCCGGCCCTCAAATGCGGGCTCGATCACCCCATCAAGGCGATGACGGCAGGGGCGGCGCCCCCCGCCACCGTGATCGCAGGCATGGAGGCGATGGGGATCGCCGTGACCCACGTCTACGGCCTCACCGAAACCTATGGCCCCTGCGTGCTGTGCGAACCGCAAAGAAGCTGGCAGGGGCAGGATGCCACCACGCTGTCGCGTCTGAAAGCACGCCAGGGGGTAGCCTCACCCCTGCAGGGAGAGATGCGGGTCATCAACCCGGTCAGCGGCGAGCCGGTCCCCCGGGATGGCAAGACCATGGGCGAAATCGTGCTGCGCGGCAATGTGGTGATGAAGGGCTATCTCAAGAACCCGGTCGCCAGCGCCGAGGCGATGGCGGAGGGGTGGTTTCGCAGCGGCGATCTGGCGGTGTGGCACCCGGACGGTTACGTGGAGATCAAGGACAGATCCAAGGACATCATCATCTCCGGCGGGGAGAACATCTCCAGTCTGGAGGTGGAGGACGTGCTCTATCGCCATCCCGATGTGGACGAGGTGGCGGTGATCGCCATGCCGGACGAGAAGTGGGGGGAGGTGCCCTGCGCCTTCGTCAAGCTCAAGGAGGGTCGCGAACTCAGCCAGGCCGAGCTGATTGCGTTTTGCCGCGAGCAGATGGCCCACTTCAAGGCCCCCAAGCGCATCATCTTCACCCCGCTGCCAAAAACCTCCACCGGCAAGGTGCAGAAATTTATGCTGCGCCAGCAGCTGGGGTAGGAGCTAGCCACTCTTATCCCAAGTTTTAAGTTGGTGCCATTTTGCCTCGAGCAATATGGCGCCAAACTTCTATGCTCATCAAACTCTTTCGGGACTCACTCTGGTAATATCCTGCTCAATATAGAGGCAGGGAAATATTATGACGCGTGCAGAGTTTAATTGGGAAAACTCCATTGCATGGAGTGGTCCGGGGGCCATTGAAGGAGTGCAGGATACTCTCGCGGGAGATCGGCTGGATCGTGCTCGCTATGCCGAGTTTCTGACCAATTATCTGGCGGCAGAAGGCAAACAGCGTAACTATGTATTGAACCTCAATGCCGAGTGGGGGGCAGGAAAAACCTGGTTTATCAAGCGCTGGTATATGAAGCTGAAACAGCACTATCCCACCGTCTATATCGATGCCTGGCAGCAGGACTTTTCTGATGACCCCTTGTTAACGGTGATCTCATCGATTATCGAACAACTGAGAGATGCTGCGGGAGATAAGCTTGCCGTACCTGATGGCATTAAATCAAAGCTTTTAGGATTGTTAAAAATTGGTGGGAAATTAGTACTCAAGTCAGCCATTAAAAAAGCTGGACTGGAAGATGGTGACTTTTCTATGGAAGGAGAAGACGCAGACAAGCTGGTTGATACGCTTTGTAGCAATCACAAAGAGCGTTATGAATCTATTCAGTATCTCAAAACAGAGATACGACAATGGGTCGAGGGGGCTGTTGGTTTAAGTGATGAAAAACTGGATTACCCAGCCTTTATCTTGATCGATGAGCTGGATCGCTGTCGTCCCTCCTATGCGGTAGAAATGCTGGAAACCATCAAGCATATTTTCGATATCCCCGGCGTGGTGTTTGTGTTGGCAACGGATACTGAACAGTTACAGCATGCTGTAAAAGTGATATATGGCGATGGTTTTGATGCTCCAAATTATTTAGGGCGATTCTTTAATCGACGTTTTACCATGCCAATAGTCTCCAAAGAAAATTTTATAGATGATAGCCTTAAGGCAAAAAAATATAGGTTGGACAAGTCATATTTTTGGCCTGAAGACAAAGATGGAGACTTTTTAGTACGGGTAATAACACTTCTGAGTGAAGTACATGGTATTTCTCTTCGGCGAATTGAACAGCTTATTGATAGGATAATTGCGATTGTAAATAACTATTTAGTAGGCGCTAAGGTGAATCTGGTATTTATTATCTTCCTATGTGTTCTCTATGAAATGGACCCAAGCACTTACAAAAAAATCATTGAAGGGAAACTATCAATAAGCAAAGGCGGGGCGGAGCCAAGTTTAGATGAGTTATTTCGATATTATGATGGCACTCATTTAACCGTCCAGTTCAATCCTAGAGAAAACATACCAGATGTCATTCCTTCCCCAGATGGATTTAAGCATGTGTCAGTAACGGTTTTTGAAAATCGAGAATATAAATTTTCATTATTGGATATGATATCTCCTACATATTCATATCTAATATGGGACAAGTATGTAGAGTCAGTTGGTCATGATTTGTATCGAGTCGCTGATGAGTTAAACAGAGCAGGGAACATCGATTGGGGAAAACTCGAGATGACTCTCGCGATGAATGAGCAAACAAAGCTATGTAGAGATATGCAGGTATACCGTAATTTAATTGAACTGGCAGTGCATATTGAATAACTCACTTGAATGTGCGCGGAGTAGATCCGCGCACATTGCAAGATTATTTGTTGTGGCGCTCATACAGCCGCTGCACCACATCCTTCAAACCCAGTCCCTCGTTTTGCAGCAGCACTGTCAGGTGGTAGAGCAGGTCGGCGGATTCGTTGATGAGCTCCTCCCTGTCTTTCGCCATCGCGGCCAGCGCTACTTCCACACCCTCTTCACCCACCTTCTGGGCAATGCGCTTGGTGCCCTTGGCATAGAGGCTGGCGGTGTAGCTGGTGGCCGGATCCGCACCTTTGCGTGCTGCCAGGATCTGCTCGAGCTCGGCCAGGAAGCCAAGGGGCGGTACAGGGTGACCGTCAAAGCAGGAGGGATTGCCCAGATGGCAGGTGGGGCCGACGGGGTTGGCGGCGATCAGCAGGGAGTCCTGATCGCAGTCGGTGGTGATGGCGACCAGCTGAAGCACATGGCCCGAGCTCTCCCCCTTGGTCCAGAGGCGCTGCTTGCTGCGGCTGAAGAAGGTGACCTGGCCGGTCGCCAGGGTTTTATCCAGGGCTTCCCGGGTCATAAAACCCTGCATCAGCACTTCGCCGCTGGCGGCATGCTGGACGATGGCGGGGATCATGCCGTCACATTTTGCCCAGTCCAGGCGTTCGGCGAGCGACTGCTCGTTGTTTACTGCTTGATTATTCACGGATGGCGACTCCTTCGGTTTTCAGCCAGCGTTTCAGTTCGGGAATGGGGATAAGGCCTTTGTGGAACACGGAGGCGGCCAGCGCCCCGTCCACGTCGGCGAGGGTGAAGGCATCGCGAAAGTGCTCCATGGCACCGGCGCCGCCGGAGGCGATGAGCGGCACCTTGCAGACGGCCCGCACCAGCTTGAGCTGCTCGAGATCATAGCCCTGGCGCATGCCATCTTGGTTCATCACGTTCAGCACGATTTCACCGGCGCCACGCTTTTGCGCCTCCTGTACCCAATCGAGAGTATGCCAGGCGGTGGTGCGGGTGCGGCTCTCGTCGCCGGTAAACTGCTTGACCTGATAGTGACCGCTCTGCGCATCAAAATAGGAGTCGATGCCCACCACCACGCACTGCACGCCGAAGCGTTCGGCCAGTCGGGTGATAAGGGTGGGATCGGCCAGCGCCGGCGAGTTGATGGAGACCTTGTCGGCCCCGAACTCCAGGATCTGGCGGGCATCCTCCACGCTCTTGATGCCGCCGGCGACGCAGAAGGGGATGTCGATGACCTCGGCTACCCGGCTTACCCAGCTCTTGTCCACCACCCGCTCGTCGCTCGAGGCGGTGATATCGTAGAACACCAGCTCGTCGGCCCCCTCGCTGGCGTAGCGGCGGGCGAGCTCGACGATGCCGCCCATCACCTCGTGATTACGAAACTGCACTCCCTTGACCACCACGCCATCTTTGACGTCCAGACAGGGGATAATACGCTTTGACAACATGCTCGTTGCTCCATGTAAAGCACTGTTAAAACTAAGGTTGTTGCCAACGGGCCCAGGGGCCCGGCGGCGAGTGAAAAAGGTGGCTTGCATGCTTTAACAGCGGGTTCCTGAGCGGGAAAAAGAGACCCGAAACGGGCGGCGTCTTCACTCGGGGGAGTACCACTATATGCACGACTTTATTCAGTGATTCAACCCTTTATCCAGCTTGCTCGCGCCCTGATGCCGGCTGGTGCCAGCAGGCGCCTGGCCGCTCAAGACTGGCTGAGAGCCATCTGCTGCCAGCAGCTCACGAAGGGTGAGCAGGGCACCGTCAAAATCAAACACTTTCAGCTGGCGAGCCAGGATCTCGCCTGGCGTCCCCAGGGTGAGCAGCAGGGGGGCCGCGTACTGCTCAAACAGCGGGATCACGGCGGTGTCGCTCTGCACCAGCAACTCCTCAATCTGGCGCAGCAGCTGTTGTTGCCAGTGGCTGGCAAGCGGCGCGGCGTTCGCGGCGGGGCTGGGATCTTCTTCCCCCAGCAGACCCGGCAGTTCGCTGAGGAGGTGGGCGATCGGTGCCATCCGCTCGGCCAGGGTCTGGCTGTTGTTGGCCAGATCCTGCTCCAGTTGTTGGCTCTGGGCGGCCAGTTCAACCAGCCCAAGGGTGCTGGCCACCCCGCGCAGGGTGTGGATCAGCCGGCTGGCGGCTGGCCTGTCGCCAGCGTGCAGGTGGCTCTCCAGCTGCTGCATGTCCTGGCTGTGCTCGCTGGCGAAGTGGCGCAGCAGGGCGACGTATTTGGTCTGGTTGCCCTGCAACGCCGCCAGCCCCTGTTGCAGATCCAGCCCGGGCAGGTTTTGCAGGCGGGTGAGGGGGCCAGTCAGCAGGTCGGTCGTTCGCCGCTGGTATTTGGGGGCGGCGGCCGTGCTGTTGGGCAGCCACTGCTGCAGCGCCTCGAACAGCTTGGCGGGAGTCACCGGTTTGGCGATGAAATCGTTCATGCCGGCGGATTCGCAGGCCTTTCTGTCCTCTTCGAAGGCACTGGCGGTCAGCGCCAGGATGGGAACCTGCTCCCAGCCCGGCAGGGCGCGGATGGCCCGGGTGGCGCTGTAGCCATCCATCAGCGGCATCTGTATGTCCATCAGGATGAGATCGAACGGGTGCTGGCTGACGCGCTCCAGCGCCTCCTGGCCATTGACCGCCGTCTCGATGACGAGGCCGCTGTTGTTGAGCAGCTCCAGCACTACCTCGCGGTTGATTGCGTTGTCCTCCACCAGCAGTACCCTAGCGTGGTTGGCAAAGAAGAGGGCCTGCTGCACCGTCTGCTCGAGCGCTGCCGGTTGCTGCGGTTCGCCTTGACCCACCGCGAGGCGGGCGGTAAACCAGAAGCAGCTGCCCTTGCCAAGGGTACTGGTGACCCCGACTTCCCCGCCCATCAGGGTGGCAAGCCGGCTGGTGATGGCCAGCCCAAGGCCGGTGCCGCCATATTTGCGGGTGGTGGAGACATCCGCCTGCTCGAAAGCCTGAAACAGCTTCTCGCTCTGCTCCGGGCTGATGCCGATGCCGGTATCCTCCACCTCGAAGCGCAGCAGATAGCCGCCGGCAAGCGGGTGATCCACCCTGACCCGCAGGGTGACCGAGCCCTGTTCGGTGAATTTGATGGCGTTGGCCGCGTAGTTGAGCAGCGCCTGACGCAGGCGGGTGATGTCGCCGTGCACCCAGGCCGGGGTATCGCCGATGTCGACTATGATGGTGAGCCCCTTGGCGCGCGCCTGCTCGCTCATCAGGGCACTGACGTTGTCCAGCATGGCGGTAAGGGAGAAGTCGCTCTGCTCCAGCGCCATCTTGCCCGCGTCGATCTTGGAGAGATCCAGGATGTCGTTGATGATGGTGAGCAGGTGCTGGGCGGCGTTGTCGATCTTCTCCAGTCGATCCTGCTGGGTGTGATCCGGCGTGTCGCGCTTGAGCAGGTAGGTGAGCCCCAAAATGGCGTTCATCGGGGTGCGGATCTCGTGGCTCATGTTGGCCAGGAAGGCACTCTTGGCGCGGTTGGCACTCTCCGCCCGTTGATGGGCCTGAGCCAGCTGCAGGGTGCGCTCGTTGACCATCTCCTCCAGGTGGTAGCGGTACTGATCGAGCTCCTCGCCGAGCTGCTTCTTCTCGGTGATGTCGGCCTGCACTGTCACGTAGTGGGTCACGGCCCCGTTCTCCTGGCGAATGGGAGAGACGGTAGCGAGCACCTGATAGTGGGAGCCGTCCTTGCGCCGGTTGATGAACTCGCCGTGCCAGCGCTGGCCGCGCTTGATGGCATCCCACAGGGCGATGTAGGTAGCCTTGGGGGTGAGCCCGGAGCGCAGCAGAGAAGGGGTCTGTCCTATCACCTCGCTCTGCTGGTAGCCGCTGGCGGCCAGGAAGGCGACGTTGACATATTCGATGCGGGCCTGGGTATCTGTGATGAAGACGCCATCCGGGCTCTGCTCCAGCGCCAGCGAAAGCTGGCGCAACTGCTGCTCGGCCTGCTTGCGCTCGGTGATGTCCAGGTGAATGCCGAGCAGGCGCAGCGGGCGCTGCTGGGCATCCCGGTAGATGCTGCCCTTGCTGCTGAGCCAGCGCACGTCGCCGTTTGGCAAGAGGATGCGAAATTCGATCTCGATGGGTTTGCCGCTTGCCGGCAGCTCGGCCAGCAACTTGTCGAGGCGGGGCTTGTCGTCCGGGTGCAGGCAGCTGTGCCACTGCTTGAACTCGCTGAGCTGTTCGGCGCTGCGACCATAGAGGCGGGCACATTCGGGGGAGAAGAAGAGCCGGCCACCCTGCATGTTCCACTCCCAGATCCCGACGTGGGCTCCCTCCTGGGCCATCAGCAGCCGCTGCTCGCTCTCGCGCAGGGCACTGCTGGTGGTTTCGGCGCGGATGCGGGCGCTGATGGCGTCGTCCATCAGGTTGAGCGCCGCCAGCCTGGCACGGCGCTGGGTATCGAGGGCCACCTGCTGGTTGTGCAGCAGTTGCTGCTCGGCCAGCTTGCGTTCGGTGATGTCCTGCACGGTGCCATACAGCTCGACGATGGTGCCGTCGTTGGCGCGCAGGGCGGCGCCGCGGGCGATGATCCAGATGGGTTCACCCTGTTCGTGGATCACCTCGGCATCGCACTCGTAGGGCAGGCCATCTTGCAGACAGCGCTCGACCGACTGGGCGATGGCGCGCCAGCCATCCTGGGTGAAGTACTTCCTCACCTCGGGGTAGATGGCGGGAGGCAGGGAAGGATCGCGGCCATAGATGCGGTAGATCTCCGGCGACCAGAAGTGGCTGTCGTCGGCGATGTTCCAGCGCCAGTTGCCGATCTTGGCCAGGTGCTGGGATTCGCGCAGGATCCCCTCGTTGCGGCGCAGCGCCTCTTCGGTCTCCTTGCGTTGCTGGTGATCCTCGATGACCGAGATGAAGTAATCCGGTTTTCCCTTGAGATCCTTGACCAGCGCCACCGTCAGGGTGATCCAGAGGACCTCGCCGCCCTTGCGCAGATAACGCTTCTCCAGGGTGTAGTGCTGCCGTTCGTCTGCCAGCATCTGGGCCACGTAGGTCTGATCGATGAAGAGATCATCCGGGTGGGTGATCTGCTGGAAGGTCATGCCCATCAGCTCGTCGGCCTGGTAGCCCAGCATGTCGCACAACCGCCGATTGACCCGCAGCCACTTGCCATCCGGGGAGACCAGGGCGATGCCGACTGCAGCCTGCTCGAAGGTGGCCTGGAAGCGGGTCTCGCTTTGTTGCAGGCGGGACTGGATGCTGCTTAGCTCCTGCCAGCGCTGGGTTTCTCGGGCGCGGGAGCGGTGCACGGCTGCGCTGAGCAGGCTGATAAGAACGCCGTTGGCGATCAGAATGCCCCACTGCACCAGATCCTGCCCGGCGCCGATGCGCAGCTCATGAAGCGGGGCGAGCAGGAAGTAGGTGGTGAGCAAACCGCTCACCAGGGTACAGAGCAGGCCGGGCAGCAGGCCACCGAGCAGGGCGCAGACGGTGATGGGCAGCATGAATAGCACAAGCAGCGGCCGCTCGCCAAAGGCGATGGGCAGCTGGACCCGGATCTGCAGCATCAGTACGGGCAGCAGCATGGCCAGCAGGCAGACCCCCCAGCGCTGTCTGGGTTGGCGAAGGTGCCACAGTGAAGACCAGCGCGTCATAGGGACTCCTCCGGCGGGGTGGGGGCCTGCGGATAGGGGGGCTGTTGCCCGAGCTGAAGTGACAGCTCGTTGATCTTGTGCTTGAGGGCCAGCATGGCCAGCTCCCGGTCCACCATCACCTTGTTGAACCGCTCCAGTTCATTGTTTTGCTGGCGAAGCTCGCTGGCTTGACGGGTCAGGGCCTGCTCGACCTGTTCGCGCTCGGTGACATCCAGCAGCAGACCAAGCACGGCAGGTTGGCCGCGATAGTCGACACGGCGCCCATAGAGCTCCATCTCGATGTTCTGGTGGTCGTGGTGCAGGGCGGTGAAGCGGGTGTGGATCTCGCTGTCTTCCTGTTCGCAGCGCTGCAGCTGCTCAGCCACCCTGGCGCTGTCTTTCGGACTGGCGAGGGCGTGCAGGGTGCCGATTTTGAGCAGGGTAGCGGTCGAGGCGTAGCCGAACAGGCGGGCAAAACCTGGGTTGATGTAACAGAGCTGACCCTGCTGGATGATGTAGATGCCGGCCAGCGACTGTTCCACCAGGGCGCGAAACAGCCCCTCCCGCTCGCGCAGGCCCGCTTCGGCCCGCTTGAAATCCGTGATGTCGCGAGAGATGCCGAAGATGCCTATTACCTGGCCGTCGCTGTCTTGCAGCGGCCCCTTGGTGGCGAGGAACACCCGCTCGCCGCCTGGCAGGGTCAGGTACTCCTCCTGGGTCTGTACCCGGTTGTTGGCGATCACCTGTTCACCCAGCGCCATCAGCATGCGGGCCTGATCGGGGGGAAAGATGGCCATGTCGTCCTGACCCAGCATCTCGCTGGCCGATTTGCCGACAAACTGGCTGGCGGCGCGATTGAACAGAATGTATTTGCCCTCTCTGTCCTTGGCGAAGATGGCATCTTCCGAGCTGTCGGCGATGGCGGAGAGCAGTTGCAGCGCCTGCAGGCGGCCGGCCTGGGACTGGCGAACCTGCTCGGCCATCTGCAACCGGGTGTGCTGGCGCAGCAGCACGATGCCGGTGTTGGCGATAAGCAGCACCAGCAGGCCGATCAACCCGATCCAGATGCTCTCTTTGAGCTCCGCCCGGGTGAGTTCGGCCTTGTCTATCTTGGCCAGCAGATACCAGTCGGTACCCATGACCGGCTGTACGGTGCCAAATACCGGCGTGTTGCGGTAATCCTTGCCAAAGAAGAGCGCCTTGCCCTCTTCATTGCGACTCTGCTGCAGGAACTGGGCTGCCAGCAACTCCTTGCTGCTGACAGGCAAATACAGGGTGAGAGCCGAACCGGGGCGATAGCGCACATCGTTGAGAAACTGGATCTGATCGCCGCCGCGGCGAAACAGCAGGGCTTCCCCGCTGCTGTCCGGCACCGGCCAGGACTTGAGAATGTTGTTGAGCCAGTCACTGCGGCTTATCTGCAGCACGATGAAAGGCGATTTGTCGCCCGCCATGGGGAGCGGGGCGATAAAGTCGAGGCGGGCTTGACCCTGTTCGTCCAGATAGGGGCCGACCCGGGTGATGCTGCCGCTTGTTGCGTTCTTCAATGCCGCGCGCAACTGGGCGCTCAGGCCGCTGGCATCCGGGGTGTGCCACAGCAGGTTGCCCTCTGGCGAGAGCACGCTGGCGGCACTGAAGCGGCGAATGGAGATAAATTCGTCCAGTTTGGCCATCAGGCTGGCATGACCGGCCCGGGTGGTCTGGGCTTCGCGATAGAGGGCGGCATATAGCGGGTTTTCAAACAGAATGTGGGCGTCAAATTCCCGGGCGTTGAGCCATTCGGTGATGCGTTTGCTCTTGAGATCGGCAATGGTCTCGAGCCGGGCTGCCTCCTTGTCCTGGGTCAGGTTGATGTTCTGGGCGATGGCCATGGCGGTCAGGGCCAGGATCAGGCCGTTGAGCAGCACGAACGGCAGCAGCTGGCGCCGGGAAGGGGAAGTGGTCACCGTCGGCTGGTCGATGCGCCGGCGCAGCATGGTATAGAGCATGGTGGCGGTGATGAGGATGAACAGCCACCCCTTGATGGTGCTGGCCAGCGCGAACTGGGCCGGAGTGCTGAACAGCCACTCCACCGCCTTGTCGGAGAGCAGGATCCACAGGCTCGCCACTGCGGCATAGGTGAGCACGACGTTGAGCACATGGGCCCGGGTCAACGAAGGCTGCTCAGCCATGTCTGGCCTCATTGTCATCCTGGTAGCGCTCGGCGATGGCGACGAACTGCTCGAAGTGGTTGTCAAACGCCGTCACCACATCCGGGTCGAAATGCTGGCCGCTGCCGGAGAGGATCAGGGCACGCGCCTCCTCATAGGGCATGGCCGCCTTGTAGACGCGCACATTGATCAGCGCGTCGAACACGTCCGCCAGTGCCATCAAGCGGGCCGAGAGCGGGATGGCGTCCCCTTGCAGGCCATCGGGATAGCCGCTGCCATCCCACTTTTCGTGATGCCAGTGGGCTATCTCCTTGGCCAGGGTGAGAAACACCAGCGGCTGTTCGATGTCCCGTTCGGCCTCTTCGATGGCGTCGCTGCCGAGCTTGGCGTGGGTGCGCATGATCTGCCACTCCGCCGGGGTCAGCTTGTCCGGCTTGAGCAGGATCTGATCCGGAATGCCCACCTTGCCGATGTCGTGCAGCGGCGCCGAGCGGCTCAGCAGATCGATGTAGCGGGGGGTCAGGGTGTCGGTAAAACGGGGATGACTGGCCAGCGCACAGGCCAGTTGCCTGACATAGCCCTGGGTACGCAAGATGTGATTGCCGGTCTCGGGGTCGCGGATCTCCGCCAGATGGGCGAGCGCCCGGATGGAGACTTGCTGGATGAGGTCGTTCTCGGTCATCCGGCGTGCCACCTCGGCCTCCAGCGCCGCGTTCTGATTCTGCAGGCCGTCGCGGGCCTGTTTGGCCTCCAGCTGGGTGCGCACCCGCGCCTGGACGATGGCCGGTTTGATGGGTTTGGTAATGTAGTCGGCGGCTCCCAGCGACAAGCCGTACTCCTCGCTCTGGGGGTCGGCGAGGGCGGTGAGCAGCACCACCGGAATACGACTGGTTGCAGGGGTAATACGCAGCTGTTTGAGCACCTCATAGCCGTCCATGCCAGGCATCATCACATCCAGCAGGATGAGGTCCGGTATTGTCTTGCCAGTGGCGATCCGCAGACACTTCTCCCCGCTCTGGGCGGCGAGCACCCGATAGGTGGGAGAGAGCAGGTCGGTCAGCACCATCAGATTTTCGGGTGAGTCATCGACAATCAGGATGGTGGCGGAGTGAGATGTAAACATAGGTCCTCCGTGACGTTGTCTCAGTGAATTCGAGTATAGAGTCAATTGTTACCAAGTAATAAGGACTTACCTCGATTTACCCCTTGATGAAGAGGCTTCCGGCCGGACGGCCCGGCAGGGAGCCTCTCTCTCAATCGACGTCCTGATGGCGATGCTGCGGCTTGCTTACAGGCTGCCATTCCCCCAGCAGGCGATGGCATCCCCTACCGAGAACTTGCCCTCCAGCAGTGCGCGGCCGAGGATGATCCCCTTGACCCCTGAACCCTTGAGCGCCTCGATGTCTTCGATGCCGCCAATGCCGCCAGAGGCCTGAAAACCGACGCTCGGATAACGGGCGCAGAGATCCCGGTAGAGCTCGACGTTGGTGCCTGAGAGGGTGCCGTCACGGCTGATGTCGGTGCAGAGCACGTGCTTGAGCCCGGCAGGGAGGAAGCGCTCGATCAGCGCCTCGATGGTCACCCCGCTGTTTTCCTGCCAGCCGGCCACCGCAATATGGCGATTGCCCAGGGCATCAATGTTGACGTCCAGCGCCAGCACGATGCGCTCGGGGCCGTATTTTTCCATCCAGCTGGCCACCAGATCCGGCGATTTGACGGCGGTGGAGCCGATCACCACCCGGCTGGCACCGGCGGCCAGCAGATCTGCCACATCCTGCTCGCTGCGCACACCACCCCCCACCTGCACCGGTGCTTCGGTGGCCGACAGCAGCTGGGCGATGAGAGGGAGCTGGCGTGCCTTGGCATCCTTGGCACCGTCAAGGTCCACCAGGTGCAGTTGCACCGCCCCTTGGGAAACATATTCGTCGAAGCGGGCCTGCGGGCTGTCGCTGTAGGCGGTCTTCTGGCCGTAGTCGCCCTGATAGAGCCTCACGACTTGGCCGTTAATCAGATCAATGGCTGGGATAATCATCCTTGTTACAGCTCCAAAAAGTTTTGCAGTAGGCGGGCACCGGCTGCGCCGGAGCGCTCCGGGTGGAATTGGGCGCCAAAGAAATTGCTGTGCTCTGCAACCCCGCCCACGATGGCGGTGAAAGGCTTGCCGTAGTCACAGGTCGCCAGCGTCGCTTCGGTTACCTCCAGCGCATAGGAGTGCACGAAGTAGAAGTAGCTGCCGCTCGGGATCCCCTTGAGCAGAGGATGGGTCTCGTCGTGCTCAATCTGGTTCCAGCCCATGTGGGGCAGGCGCAGGTTGCCCACCTCCATCAGCTTGATCCTGCCCGGTACTATGCCAAGGCAATCGATCAAGGCATGGGTTTTGCCATCGGCCGCCATGCTCTCTTCGGACGCCTCCGCCAGCATCTGCATGCCGAGGCAAAAACCCAGCAGCGGCTGCTTGGCGGCGCGAATGAGCGGCACCAGCCCCCGTTCGTTGAGATTCTTCATGGCGGCCACCGCGGTGCCGACGCCGGGCAGGATCAGCTTGTCCGCTCGCTCGATGTCGGCAGCTTCGCGGGAGACCCGCGGCTGCACGCCGAGGCGCTCGAATGCCATGCGCACCGAGGCCAGATTGGCACAGCCGGTGTCGATAATGACCAGCTTCTGCTTGCTCACATCCATCACAGCACTCCCTTGCTGGAAGGAAGCTCGCTCCCTTCCACACGAATGGCCTGGCGCAGGGCGCGGCCAAAGCCCTTGAACAGCGCCTCCACCTGGTGGTGGGTGTTGCCGCTGCCCACCTTCATCTGCAAGGTGATGGCCATGGCGTCCGAGAGAGAGCGGAAGAAGTGGGGCACCATCTCGGTGGCCATCTCGCCCACGCTGTCGCGGCCAAAACCGCTCGGGCAGTCGAACACGAAGTAGGGGCGGCCGCTCAAGTCGAGCGCGGTGGCCACGTCCAGTTCGGTCAGCGAGGGGGCCTGGGCACTGTCATTGGCGCCGTCAACCAGGCGGGGGCGACCGTCGATCACCGCCTGCACCTCGTCCATCGCCAGCACGAAGCCGAAGCGGCCGATGCCGCGCTTGTTGCCAAGGGCCTGGCGCAGCGCCTGACCCAGGGCCAGCCCGACGTCTTCCACCGTGTGGTGATCGTCGATGTGCAGATCGCCGCTCACTTTGAGCTTGAGCCGAAAACCTGCGTGGGTCGCTATCTGATCCAGCATGTGATCAAAGAAGCCGATGCCGGTGGCGATCTGGTTGCCGCCGCTCTTGTTTGTGGCAGAAGGGTCCAAATCCACCGCAACCTGAATGCGGGTCTCCTTGGTGTAACGCTCCACCTCGGCCACGCGCCCCTTGGACAGCAGCTGATCACGGATGGCGAGCCAGTCGTGATCCTGCGGATGGTAGCGAATACCGCGAATGCCCATGTTGTCGGCCAGCTGCAGATCGGTCTGTCTGTCACCAATCACGAAGGAGTTGGCAAAGTCGATACGACCGGAGGCGAGATACTCCTTCACCAGCCCGAGGTGGGGCTTGCGGCAGCTGCAGCCATCGGTGGGGAAGTGCGGGCAGATCAGCACCTGCTCCCAGTACACCCCTTGCGATTCGAACAGGTGCATCATCAGGTCGTGGGGGGGCTGGAAGTTCTCTAGCGGCAGGCTGGCGGTGCCCAGCCCGTCCTGGTTGGTCACCATCACCAGCACGTAGCCGGCGGCCTGCAACTCGCGCAGCACCGGGATCACCATGGGCTCGAAGCGCAGCTTGGCGAGGCTGTCCACCTGCTTGTCGGTCACTGGCTCTTCAATCAGGGTGCCGTCGCGGTCGATAAACAAAAACGGGGTCTTCATCGCTACATCCTTGTCTTAAAAAGAGGGAGAGGGCAGGTCACGCAATACCGCCAGCACGGCGTCCATCTCGCCCTGATAGCCGATGGTGACGCGAATGCTGTTGTCCAGACCAGGCTTGGTCGAGAAATCCCGCAAGATGATGCCAGCGGCCTTCATGGCGGCAAAGACGGCGGCGCCATCCACAAAGCGCACCAGCACGAAGTTGCCCTTGTCCTCGAACACTTCCTTCACGCAGGGCAGGGTTGCCAGCGCGGCCTTGAAGGCGGCTTTTTGCTTGTTGAGCTCCACCACTCGCTCCTGCATCAGCTCCAGTCCCATGGGGGAGAGGGCCTGCGCCGCGATCTGGGCGATGGGCTCGGGGATGGGATAGGGGGCGATCACCTTGGCCAGCATGGCGATCACCTCGGGACTGGCCAGCGTAAAGCCGCAGCGGATCCCCGCCAGGGCAAAGGCCTTGGAGAGGGTGCGGGTCACCACCAGATTGGGGAAGCGGGCCAGCAGGTCCACCACGGACGCCTCGGGGCAGAATTCGATATAGGCCTCGTCTACCACCACGATGGCGCGATCCCGCGCCTTCTCCAGCAGGGCGATGAGGCCGTCGCGGCCCACCAGATCTCCGGTGGGATTGTTGGGGGAGCAGAGGAACACCAGCTTCACGTCGGACAGGCGATCGGCAATGGCGGGCCAGTCAGGCTGGCGGCTGGCGGTGAGTGGCTGCTCGACGATGCCGACGCCGCAGGTCTCGGCGCTGATGGCGTACATGCCGTAAGTGGGCGGGCAGATGAGGATCTGATCTTCACCCGCTTCGCAGAAGGTGCGGATCAAGAGCTCGATGGCCTCGTCGGCACCGCGGCTCACCAGCACCTGATCGGGGTTGACCCCGGCGTAGGCGGCATAGCCATTCACCACCTCGGCCGGCTGGCACTCGGGGTAGCGGTTGAGACGGCTGCCCTCGATGGTGAAGGGATAGGCCAGCGGCGCCTCGTTGGCGTTGAGCCAGACGTGGCCCTTGCCGCCGATGCGGCGAGCGGATTGATAGGGGGTGAGGGCCCGCACCACGCGGCGCGCCAAGTTGGCAATGCTCATGACAAATCCTT
Organism: Aeromonas sp. S5(2024); assembly: GCF_041403025.1. Taxonomy (NCBI): domain Bacteria; kingdom Pseudomonadati; phylum Pseudomonadota; class Gammaproteobacteria; order Aeromonadales; family Aeromonadaceae; genus Aeromonas; species Aeromonas sp. S5(2024). The sequence goes on from NZ_JBGLRI010000002.1 coordinate 388,059, forward strand.
CTGCTGTGCTGTTTGTTGGGACGTGGCGGCCAGGGCGTTCAACCTGAGGGTGACGGCATTCTTGTGGCCATCAAGCCCCTCGGCCTCTGCGATGCGCTCGACGATGGGGCCAAGGCCCTGAATGCCACGCTCGCTCAGCTCCTGCACCGTGTAGCGGCGCTGATAATCGGCGAGGCCCAGGCTCGAACAGGTGCGGGCATAACCGTAGGTGGGCAGGGTATGGTTGGTGCCACTGGCGTAATCGCCGACCGATTCCGGTGTCCATGCTCCCAGGAAGATGGAGCCGGCATTTTCAAGCTGAGCCAGTAGATCACGGGGGGCGCGGGTCTGCACGATCAGGTGCTCCGGCGCGTAGGCGTTGGAGATGGCGCAGGCTTCTGCCAGCTCGTCACAGAGGATCACCAGACTGCTGCCGAGCGCCTGTGCGGCGATATCGCGGCGAGTCAGCTTGGCCAGCTGGCGTTTGATCTCGCCGTTGATGGCGTCGGCCAGCAGCGGCGAGGTGGTCACCAGCACCACCTGACTGTCGGGGCCGTGCTCGGCCTGGGAGAGCAGATCCGCCGCCACGAAGGCCGGGTTGGCGCTGTCGTCCGCGATCACCAGCACCTCGGAGGGGCCGGCGGGCATGTCGATGGCGGCGCCGCGCCAGTCGCGTGAAACCTGCCCCTTGGCTTCGGTCACATAGGCGTTGCCCGGGCCGAAGATCTTGTCCACCTTGGGGATGCTCTGTGTGCCGTAGGCCATGGCGGCGATGGCCTGGGCGCCGCCGATGGCGAACACCTTCTCGACCCCGCAGGCGCGGGCGGCGAACAGGATCTCGTCGCTGGCCGGGGACGGGGTGCAGAGCACCACTTCACGGCAACCAGCCAGGCGGGCCGGAATGGCCAGCATCATCACGGTGGAGGGGAGCGGCGCGCTGCCCCCCGGTACGTAGAGGCCGACCCGGCTGATGGGCTGGGTGCGCAGCTCGCACACCACCCCGGGCTGGGTCTCCACTCGCACCACGGGTTGCACCTGGGCGGCGTGGAAGGTACGAATGTTGGCGATGGCCGCCTCGATGGCGCCCTTGATGTCGTCACCCAGCCGGGCGCAGGCGGCCTCGATTTCGGCGTCGCTCACTTGCAGTTGCTGACGGGGGGCGCGCTCGAAGCGCTGGCTCAGCTCGCGCAGGGCCTTGTCGCCCCGGCTGCGCACCGCAGCGATGATCTCCCGTACCACGGCGCCGATGTCGGCTTCGTCACTCAGGGCCGGCCGGGTCAGCACGTCGGCCTGCTGGGCGGGGGAGAGGGTCTTCCAGATCAGGGTCTGCATGATGTCCCTTCCTTATTCCATCATTTTTTCGATGGGCAGCACCAGAATGGAGCTGGCGCCGAGGGCCTTGAGCTGTTCCATGGTTTCCCAGAACAGGGTCTCGCTGGAGACGACGTGCAGCGCCACCTGGTTGGTCTCACCCGCCAGCTGCATGATGGTGGGACGCTCGGCGCCCGGCAGCAGATCGGTGATGGCATCGAGCTTGTCCTTGGGCGCGTGCAGCATGATGTATTTGCTCTCGCGCGCCTGCTGCATCCCCTGAATGCGGGGCAGCAGGGTGTCGATGATCTTCTGTTTGGCATCGGACAAGGGGTTGGGCGCCTGCACCAGTACCGCCTTGGAGCGGTAGATCACTTCCACCTCTTTGAGGCCGTTGGCCTCAAGAGTCGCGCCAGTGGAGACCAGATCACAGATGGCATCGGCCAGGCCCGCGCGCGGCGCCACTTCCACCGAGCCGCCCAGCATCACGCTCTTGAAGCCGAGCCCCTTTTCATCGAAGAAACGCTTGAGCAGCCCCGGGTAGGAGGTGGCGATGCGCTTGCCGGCGAGGCTCTGTGGCCCGGTGTAGGTGACGTCGTCCGGCACCGCCAGGGAGAGGCGGCAGCCGCCGAAGTCGAGCTGCTTGAGAGTTTTGACCGCAAAGGGCTGGCCCTGGGAGGCGCGAATGAGCTGCACCTCTTCCAGCACGTTCTCGCCGATGATGCCAAGGTCGACCACCCCTTCCATCACCAGTCCCGGGATGTCGTCATCGCGTACCCGCAGGATGTCGATGGGCATGTTCTCGACATGGGCGATGAGGCGCTGTTCGCGCAGGTTGATCTTGAGGCCGCAGCTCTTGAACAGGGCCTGGGAGTCCTGGCTCAGACGACCGGATTTTTGCATGGCGATGCGCAGACGTTGTGTTTCCATTGCTCGATTTCCTTCTAGTCAAAAACGAAAAAGCCCTCGGAAGTCAGTGCTTCCGAGGGCTTATGAATCTTGCGGTCCTTTTGGAAGTCACCAGTTAAGTGTCTTCCAGCAGTCAACCTCCTGAAAGACTATTCGGGATGATGGTGGTGATGAGTCTTCAGGCTGGTGAACTGCATGTAATTAATCCTTTACAAATAAGATGTCGTAGTTGACGCCCGATTTAAACTACCTGCCTTGACGGAAAAAGCAACCTGAAAATGTGATTTGGTCGATTAAAGTTGAGAAAACGGTTTTCTGGTCGATAACTAGACAAGGTGAGCCAGAGGAGGCGACATCATGCCCAGTCAGGACCTGTTATTCCCCATTCTGCCCCGGGCACCGGCTGCCCCCAGCAGTGACGACATCAAGCGGGAAGTGACCCAGATCAGCCAGAAGCATCAGCTGCGCAAGACCAGCACTGACAACGGTGACTCCCAGCAGCGCCAGCAGCCCTATCCATCGGCCAAACGTGATCAGCCAGCACCTGAAGAGGATGATCACAAGCCGGATCCCGATCACCAGATCGATCTCTTCGTCTAGGCGTAGGCGCAGAATCAGTCCCGCTTTTGCCACACTTTTGGCATAATGCCCCCTTTTGCTGCGGGACGCCCTTTTGACCATCCAGACCCTGTTCAAGCCAGACGGCCCTCTGGCCAGCCATATCGACGGCTTCAAAGCCCGTGCCCCGCAACTGGAGATGGCCGAGGCGGTGGCGCGTGCCATCAAGGAGCATGGTCGCTTGCTGGTGGAGGCGGGCACCGGTACCGGCAAGACCTACGCCTACCTAGTGCCGGCGCTGGAATCCGGCAAACGGGTGGTGATCAGCACCGGCTCCAAGAACCTGCAGGAGCAGCTTTTCTACCGGGATCTTCCTACCATCACGGGGGCGCTCTCCTATACCCCGCCGGTGGCCCTGCTCAAGGGGCGCAGCAACTATTTGTGCATCGAGCGGATGAACCGGCTGCTCAGCGAATCCCACCTGCAAAAACCGGAAGTACTCAATGACCTGGTCAAGGTGAAGTCCTGGTCCACCGCCACCGACAACGGCGACGTGGGGGATATTCCGGGGCTGCAGGAGAACGCCGAGATCCTCGCGCACGTCACCAGCACCAATGAAAACTGCCTCGGTCGCGACTGCCCCTATTACGACGACTGCCATCTGGTGGTGGCTCGCCGCCGTGCCATGGATGCCCAGGTGGTGGTGATCAACCACCACCTCTTCTTCGCCGACATGGCGGTCAAAGACACCGGATTTGGCGAGCTGGTGCCCGAAGCGCAGGTTTACGTGTTTGACGAAGCGCACCAGTTGCCCGAGATTGCCACCAACTACTTCGGCAAATCGGTGGGCAGCCGCACCATCCTGGATCTGGCGCAAGATATCCAGCTCGCCTATCGGGCCGAAGCTCACGACATGGCCCAGCTCGGCAAGGCGGCCGACCGGCTCGCCATCGCCAGTCAGGATCTGCGGCTCGCTTTCGGCGTGGATGGTGGGCGCGGCAATACCCGTGACATGCTGCGCCAACCGCTCTGGGGCCAGGCACTGGCCCGCCTCAACGATGCCCTCGGACTCTGTTATGAAGTGCTGAAACTGGCGCTCGGGCGCGGCGAGCAGCTGGATCACTGTTTCGAGCGGATCAGTGAGCTGCGCACCCGCTTGGGAGAGGTATTGGCCATCAACCAGACCGGTTTATCCTACTGGTACGACTGCTCGCGGCTGCACTTTACCCTCAACCTGACCCCGCTGTCGGTGGCTGAGCGCTTTGGCGCCGAGGTGCTGCGCCCCGAGGTCGCCTGGGTGTTTACCTCGGCCACCCTGACGGTGGACATGCGCTTTGATCACTTCAAAGCCGAGCTGGGACTGGTCGGGAGCGCCGAGCTTATTCTCGACAGCCCGTTCGACTATGGCGAGCAGGCACGGTTGTGCGTGCCGCGCTTTCTGCCCGAGCCCAATGCCTTCGGCCGCGGCGAGCAGCTGGCCAATTTGATGATCCCGCTCATCAACAAGACGCCGGGGGGCTGTTTCTTTCTCTGTACCAGCCATCAGGTGATGCGCCAGGTGGCCGAGGTGCTGCGCCGGGAGATTGGGCGCACCGTCCTGCTGCAGGGAGAGGACAACAAGCAGCGGCTGCTCAAGGCGTTCGTTGAGAATGGCCGCGCCGTGCTGGTGGCGACCAGCAGCTTCTGGGAGGGGATCGACGTGCGGGGGGCGGCGCTCTCCTGTGTTATCATCGACAAGCTGCCGTTTGCCAGCCCCGATGATCCACAGCTTAAAGCGCGAGTGGATGACTGCAAGCTCAGGGGCGGCGATCCCTTCGCCGATATCCAGCTGCCGAAGGCGGTGATCGCCTTGAAACAGGGGGTGGGGCGGCTCATCCGTGATCGCGGTGATCACGGAGTACTGGTTATCTGTGATCCCCGCATGGTCAACAAGCCCTACGGCGCCACCTTCATCAAGAGTCTGCCCGCCATTCCACGGACCCGAGAGCTGGCGATGCTGGGGAATTTCTTCGAGCAGCAGGCGCTTTCCGGGCGGTGATCGCGTTTGCCCTGGCGTGGCCGGGCAAGCCTTGCAACATTTTGAAAAACTGCTGGCACTGTCTGCTTGCAGATTATGTAATTGACTGATTTTATAGAGATTGGAAAGCATGAACGAGTTGAAGATCCTGGCCGTTGATACCGCCACCGAAGCCTGCTCCGCCGCCTTGCTGGTGGGGGAGCAGGTGTTCTCCCGCTGGGAGGAGGCGCCGCGGGATCACACCCGCAAGATCCTGCCCATGGTTCAGGCTGTGTTGGACGACGCCGGGATAACCTTGGATGAGCTCGATGCCATCGCCTTTGGTCGTGGTCCCGGCTCCTTTACCGGGGTGCGCATCGGCATCGGTGTGGCGCAGGGCCTGGCCTTTGGGGCCGGCGTGCCGCTGATCGGCATCTCCACCCTGGCCGCCATGGCGCAAGGTGCCCATCGTCTGGATGGCGCCGAACAGGTGCTGACTGCCATCGATGCGCGGATGAACGAGGTCTATTTCGGTCGTTATGAGCTGATCGACGGCCGCATGCAGCTGGTGGGCGACGAGGTGGTGAGCGACCCGGCGGCACTGGTTGACGTCCGTGGCAAGCTGGCGGGTCGAGTGACCTGCGTCGGTACCGGTTTTGAAACCTATGGCGAAATTTTGAGTGGCCTTGCCGATGAGCTGGCGGTGAGTCAGGTGCGCTTCCCGGCGGCGCTGGACATGCTGCCGCTGGCGCGCAGCGCCTGGCTGGCGGGCGAGGCGGTGGCGGTGGAGCAGGCGACCCCGGTCTATTTGCGTGACAAGGTGACCTGGAAGAAGCTGCCGGGTCGCGAATAAGGGCGAGAGTGGCAGGCATGTCGCTCACGTCAGTGGGAACATGCCCCATTGCGGGTGGTTGACAGCCGGTTTCATCCGGCCAGAGGAGCGTGACATGTTGAAGCGTGCAATGGTGATCGGGGCCGCAGGGCTCTTGCTCGGTGCCTGCAGCTCGGTCCCGAAAGAGCTGGCCTATGAGCCCGCCAACCAGCTGGTGGCCTACCAGCCGGCCCTTGCCGGCCTGGAGGGCAAACCGGCCCGCTGGAGCGGGGTCATCTCGGCGGTACACAACAAGGCGGATCAGAGTGTCATCGAGGTGGTCTATCTGCCGCTCAAGTCCAACGGGGTGCCGGAGCAGACCGAACAGAGCCCCGGCCGTTTTCTGGCCATCATGCAGGGCTTTGTCGACCCGACCCTCTATGCCAAGGGGCGCAGCCTGACGGTGCTCGGCACCATCGACAAGCCGCTCGACAGCCAGATAGGCGAGCACAAATACCGCTTCTCGGTGCTCAAGGTGACGGGCAGCAAGCTGTGGCCGCCGGTCAAGGAGGTGGAGGTTCGCTATGTGGATCCCTACTTCTACGACCCCTTCTATGATCCCTACTGGCCGAGACGGCCGCTGCGCCGCTAGGACCGGGAGTGAAGACCGTGCTGCAGGAGCGCTTCCTGACCCTGGCCGATGGCCGCCGGGTGGCCTTGCTTGAGAGTCAGCCAGTGCCGGGTGAGCAAACGAGCAAACCCTTGCTGGTTGCGCTGCATGGCTGGCTCGACAACAGTGCGAGCTTTGTGCCCCTAGCCCCCTATCTAACCCACTTTCAGCTGGTCTGTATCGATCTGCCGGGGCACGGTCACTCGGATCACAAGAGCACGCCCTATGTTTTCGTCGACTGGCTGGACGATCTCTACCAGATCGCTCAGGCGGCGGGCTGGACGGCATTCACGCTGCTTGGTCACTCCCTCGGGGCCTTGATCGCCTCCGCCTATGCCGGGGTCTTCCCCGGGCAGGTGGAGCGACTCATCCTGCTGGAGGGGCTCGGGCCTCTCAGCCAACCCGACGAGGCAGTGCCGGAGCAGCTGCGCCGCGCCATCCTGAATCGCAGTCGTACCCGCGAGCGAGCCTCCCAGGGCTTTGCGTCCATCGATGAAGCGGTGGCGGCGCGCTGCAAGGTAGCCGACATTGACCCGGGTTCGGCACGCCTCATCTGCGAGCGGCAGCTGGAAGCGCGGGCAGGGCGCTGGCACTGGCGCAGCGATCCCCGTTTGCGGGATCTCTCCCCCATGCGCATGAGCGAAGGGCAGGCCCTGGCGCTGATCCGGGCCATCCGCTGCCCTGTGCTGTTTATCGCCGGCGCAGAGGGTTTTGCCAGCCTGCAGGCACACTGGCAACAGCGTCATGCCGCGTTTGCCCAGATAGAGCGGGTCGTTTTGGCGGGAAACCACCATTTTCATATGGAAAATTCGGCAGAGACCGCGGTTTGTATCGAAAAATTTTGTGAAATTCGGTAGAATCGACGGCTTTCAATAATTCCAGGTTTGTCTTCTCCCTCACATTTTTCCGTTGTTAATTTGCTGTTAATTGATGTTGCCCTATGTAAATATGGGCGGCATTAGAGTATGAGCTTAAAACAACTGCTTGAAATGGATGTGAACAGGGACGGAGGCAACACAGTGAGCGCACAGGTGCTAGTTATGCAGGAGAAGTTCGTGGAAAAAGTCTGGCTGAAGCGTTATCCAGAAGGGGTGCCCGCCGAGATCAATCCAGACCAATACAGCTCCCTGGTCGAAATGTTTGAAGAGTCGGTGAACGAATTCGCCGACCAGCCTGCCTTCGTCAACATGGGGCAGACCATTACCTACCGTCGCCTCGAAGAGCAGTCCCGCGCCTTTGCCGCCTACCTGCAAAACGAGCTCAAGCTCAGTCAGGGTGACAGGGTCGCCGTGATGATGCCCAACCTGCTGCAGTACCCCATCGCGGTGTTCGGCATCCTGCGTGCCGGCATGATAGTGGTCAACGTCAACCCGCTCTACACCCCGCGCGAGCTGGAGCATCAGCTCAAGGACTCCGGTGCCAAGGCCATCGTCATCGTTTCCAACTTTGCCCATACCCTGGAAAAAGTGGTCTACGACACCCCGGTCAAGCACGTGATCCTGACCCGCATGGGCGACAACCTGGGTCTGGCCAAGGGCACTCTGGTCAACTTCGTGGTGAAATACGTCAAGAAGCTGGTACCCAAATACAATCTGCCCCACGCCAGCACCATGCGCCAGGCGCTGGCAAAAGGCCGCTATCTGCAGTACATCAAACCCGAGATCAACAACGACGATCTGGCCTTCCTGCAGTACACCGGCGGTACCACCGGCCTCTCCAAGGGGGCCATGCTGACTCACCGCAATCTCATCGCCAACGTCGAGCAGTGCCTCGGGGTATACGGCCCCATGCTGGAACGGGGCAAGGAGTTCGTGGTCACCGCGCTGCCGCTCTATCACGTGTTTGCATTGACCGTGAACTGCCTGCTGTTCATGCGCATCGGCGGTTACAACCTGCTCATCAGCAACCCGCGCGACATCCCGGGCTTTGTCAAAGAGATCAGAAAGTACCCATTTACCTGCATCACCGGGGTCAACACCCTGTTCAATGCGCTGGTCAACAATGGCGAGTTCCAGTCGATGGACTTCTCCCGCCTGAAGCTGACCATCGGTGGTGGCATGGCGGTACAGCGGGCGGTGGCCGAGCAGTGGAAAGGGCTGACCGATACGCCGCTACTGGAAGGCTACGGCCTGACCGAGTGTTCGCCGCTGGTGAGCGTCTGCCCCTATGATCTGCTCGACTACAACGGTTCCATCGGCCTGCCGGTCTGCTCTACCGACATTCGGCTGGTGGATGATGCAGGCCAGGTGATCCACGAGCTTGGCAAACCCGGCGAGATGCAGGTGCGCGGCCCGCAGGTGATGAGCGGTTACTGGCAGCGGCCGGAAGCCACCGCCGAGGTGATGCAGGATGGCTGGCTCTGTACCGGCGACATCGCGGTGTGCGACGAGCAGGGCTTTTTCAAGATTGTCGATCGCAAGAAGGACATGATCCTGGTCTCCGGCTTCAACGTCTATCCGAACGAAATTGAAGACGTGGTGGCGCTGCACCCGAAAGTGCTGGAAGTGGCCGCCGTCGGCGTGCCACACAAGGTCTCCGGCGAGCTGGTGAAGATCTTCGTGGTCAAGAAAGATGCAAAGCTGCAGGAAGACGAGATAATTGCTCACTGCCGCAAACATCTGACTGCCTATAAGGTGCCGAAACTGGTAGAATTTCGTGACGAACTTCCCAAGACCAATGTGGGCAAGATCCTGCGCCGCGTGCTGCGCGACGAGGAGATTGCCAAGCAGTAACCGGCGTGGCGCTGCCAAGCAGCATGCCGTCGTTATGCAAAACCGTGGGTCAGCCCACGGTTTTTTCTTTTGGCCCTGATCAACGCGCAGGCACAGATGCACTATCAACTCATTTCACAGCAAGCCGAACTGGATCAGTATCTCGCCTCCCTGGCCGACGTTCCCCTGGCCATCGATACTGAATTCGTTCGCACCCGCACCTACTATCCCCAGCTGGGCCTGTTCCAGATCTATGACGGTGAGCATCTGGCACTGCTGGATCCGCTGACGCTGGATCTCTCTTCCCTCTGGCAACGGCTCGGCCGGGCAGGGCAGATCGCGATCTTGCACGCCTCCGGTGAAGATCTGGAACTTATCCAGCATCAGGCGGGCCATCTGCCCAACCAGATGCACGACACCCAGCTGGCTGCCGCCTTCCTGGGTTACGGGGTATCGGTCGGTTTTGGTGCCCTGGTCAACGAGTTTCTCGCGGTGGAGCTGGAAAAGGATCAGGCCCGCACCGACTGGCTGGCGCGCCCGCTGACTCCCCGTCAGCTCGAGTACGCAGCGGCCGACGTGTTTTATCTGCTGCCACTCTACGAGAAGGTGATGGCCAAGCTGCATGAGAGCGGCAAGTTCGCCTGGTTCGAGCAGGAGTGCCAGAACCACTCCGCCCGCAAGACCCAGACCAGCGATCCCCGCCAGGCCTATCTCGACATCGTCAATGCCTGGCAACTGGGGCGTCGTGAGCTGGCGATCTTGCGTGAGCTGGCCGCCTGGCGTCAGCAAGAGGCAGTGCGCCGTGATCTGGCCCTCAACTTCGTGGTCAAAGAGCTGCACCTGTTCAAGGTGGCGGAGCGCAGACCCACCTCCCTGCGCGATCTGAACGAGCTAGGGCTGGCCCCCATCGAGATCAAGATCCACGGCAAACGGATGCTGGATATCGTGGCCGCGGCCCAGCAGAGCGATCCTGACAGCTGGCCCGAGCCCATTCGCCGGCTGGTGGACTACCCCCAGTACAAGGCTGAACTCAAACGCATCAAGGGGATGGTGGAAGATAAGGCCAAGGCCAGCAACATTCCGCCCGAGCTGGTTGCCAGCAAGAAGATCATTCACCAGTACTTCACCTGGAGCTGGCGCATGAGCGACGAAGAGCGCGCCCGGGCCGACAAGCCGATGCTGCTGCAAGGCTGGCGCCATGAACTGGTTGGCCATTTGCTGGCACAGTAATGACAATATAAAAAAGGGCCCTCGGGGCCCCTTTTTTTGCCGGCGTTACTGCAGCGGATAGCGGTAGCGAGCCAGGATCTGCCCGTACTCAGGGCTTTGCAACAGGGTCCGGATCGCCTCATCAAGCCGTTGCAGCTGTTGTTGCGTGGTGGTGCGACGACTCAACATCAGGTGGACCGGGGTCTGCTGGATGTCGAGCAGGGTGGTCAGTTGATCCAGAGGGAGCCCGGCCAGATTGAGCTGCTGCAACCCCATGGGGTCCATGACAACCCCCTGGATCCGGCCGGCCAGCAGCAGTTTGATCAGCGGTTCCATTTTGAGCCTTACCAGCAGTCGCTGCTGCATCTGGGGTGACTGCATGAAGGTGCGAAAATCGGTGCCGTAATCAAAGTCACGCAGCAGGCCGATGGTGAAGTCCGGCCGGGAGAGCAAGTCGGAGAGCTGGGTTATCTCCTGCCAGCGCCCCTTGTCCTGACGGCGGATGAGCAGCACTGTCTCTTCATTGCGATAGGGCAGGGTAAAGCGGGCATACAGGTCGCGCTCGGCGGTCTGGTTGGCGGACATGGTCAGTTGAATGGTGCCGAACTCCAGCTCGCGCAGCACGCGGGCCCAGGGCATCTCGCTGTAGTTGGCGTGAAACCCGGCCCGGTTGAAGATGGCTTCCAGCAGGTCGATATCCAGCCCCTGCAGTTGCTGCTGTTCGTCGCGAAAGCTGAACGGGTGCCAGCTTGACCAGCCTACCAGCAGCGACTCTTGCGCCCAGGCGGAGCAGCACAAACACCATAACAACAAGACTCTGTACACGGAGATGTCCCTGTTCAGCGTGGTTGTTGTTGATTATTGAATAGGAATGTCGGGCTGACCAGCCCGCAGGAGAGGATGCACGGAGGTGCATCCCTCAGAGTTCGTGGGCGTGGAATCCCTTGCGATAGCGGGCTTCGCAGCGCGGGCAGCGTTGCAGGGTCGGGTCCTGTTCCAGCTGTTCGATGGCCAGCGGCTCTTCGCAGTCGGAACAGAGGCCATAGAGGCCCAGATCCATCTGACAGAGGGCGGCATCGATGCGTTTGAGGCGAGCCACGCTCTGCTCCACCTTGGGCAAGTCGAGGCGGCTGGTCAGATCAACCAGTTGATCCCGCTCGCAGTGATCCACCTTTTCTGCCCACTCGTCACGCCGACAGGCTTTGAGCTGACCGATCAGCTCTTCTCTTACTTGCGCCCAGTCAGTCAGCAGGCGATCACGCCACACGGCCAACTGAGCTTGCGTCATTTCACACACACTAGCCCCCAACAGACGAATTACGAATCTGGGGCAGTATAGGGAAGCGACAGGATTATCAAGATGATATGCGTCAAGTAAAGGACGGTTAGATCACAGTTTTCGACGCCTGCAGCAAGGCATCCCGGATGGGATGGGTCTCCTTGAGTACCCGGATTTCCCCAAACAGCCGATCCGCCTCGGGATACTCCCGCTTGAGATAGCTGAACCACTGCTTGATCCGGCTCGGGTAGTAGTCCGCCTTCTCGCTCGCCAAGTCCTGCTCGGTGTAGCTCACCATCAGCTGCAGCACCTCGGCCCAGCTCATGTGGGCACAGCCGGTCTTCATCACGTTGGCCAGATTGGGCAGGGAGATGGCGCCGCGGCCCACCATCAGGGTATCGCAGCCGGAGACTTGGGCGCAGGCGAGGGCATCCGCATGATCCCAGATCTCGCCGTTGGCGGTGACGGGAATGGGCAGGGCACGGCGAATGGCGTCCACATACTCCCAGTGGGCCGGCGCCTTGTACCCTTCGCGCTTGGTGCGGGCATGCACGGCCAGCTCGTTGGCGCCGCCTTGATGAACGGCATGGGCGTTCTCCAGATAGAGCTCCTTGTCATCGTAGCCGAGGCGGATCTTGGCGCTCACCGGCAGATGGGCAGGCACAGCGTCGCGCACCGCCTTGACGATGCGATAGATGGTCTCGGGCTCTTTGAGCAGCACGGCGCCCCCCTTGCTCTTGTTGACCGTGGGGGCAGGGCAGCCGAAGTTGAGATCGACGCCAGGGGAGCCGAGTTCGATGGCCCGCAGCGCGTTTTCGGCCAGCCATTCGGGGTGCTGGCCCAGCAGTTGTACCCGCACCGGGGTGCCGGCTCGGGTCTTGCCGTCCTGTTTGAGCTCGGGGCAGAGGCGATGGAACACCTTGGCCGGCAGCAGCTGATCGACCACCCTGATGAATTCGCTGACGCAGAGGTCGTAATCGTTGACGGAGGTGAGCACCTCCCGCATCAAGTGATCCAGCACCCCCTGCATGGGGGCCAAAATAACGCGCATAACCGGTTCCGAAGGGCAAACAGAGAAAAAAGAGCGCAGATTGTAGTGGTAACGGGGCAGGTTGTCAGCCGTCACGCCACGGGAATGGGCAGGTTCAGGCCATGACTGGTGCGTAGGCCCTGTAATCCGGGGTATCAGTTGCCGTGATAATGGGAATCGTTGTCAACATGGGGGCGGATCCTGTTAGGATGACGCAAGGGCATGGTAAGAGGGGCTGCGATGAAACGTTGGTGTTTGATGGGGTTGGGCTGGCTGGCATTTGTGACCGGCATCATCGGCATCGTGCTGCCCCTGTTGCCGACCACGCCCTTCATGCTGCTGGCGGCGGCCCTGTTTGCCCGCTCGTCCCCTCGTTTTCATCGCTGGCTGCTGGCGCACCCTTGGTTCGGGCCGCCCATTGCCGACTGGCAGCAGTATCGCGGCATTCGCCGCCATGCGCGGCGGCGCGCCATCCTCTTCATTCTGCTCTCCTTCTCGGTGTCGTTGGCGGTGGTCCCCCTGCTGTGGGTCAGGCTGCTGCTCATTGCCATAATGGTGATCCTGCTCACCTGGTTAATGCGTCTGCCGGTGCTGGAGCCAGTTGCAATGGAGAAGTGAAGTCCCTAAGCTATTGCGGCAATAATGCTATGGAGTCGGCCTGTCATTTTTGCGTGACGGGCCTTTTTATTTCCCGCTGGCGGGAAGCTGAGAGAAACGACCATCTGCGTCGAAAAACAAACGGTCAAACCATGAATCCGGAAACCCTGAAATTTATCGAAGCGAGCATCAAGACCATTCCCGACTATCCGAAGCCGGGCATCCTGTTTCGCGACATCACCAGCCTGATCGAGAATGCCGATGCCTTCAAGGCCACCATCGATCTGCTGGCCAATCACTATCGTGATCAAGGGATCACCAAGATTGTCGGTACCGAAGCCCGCGGCTTCATCTTCGGCGCGCCGGTAGCCTACGCCATGGGTCTGGGCTTCGTGCCGGTTCGCAAGCCGGGCAAGCTGCCCCGCGCCGTCATCGAAGAGTCCTATGCCCTCGAATACGGCACCGACACCCTGCAACTGCACACCGACGCCATCGTGCCCGGTGACAAGGTGCTGGTCGTGGACGATCTGCTGGCCACCGGCGGCACCGTCGATGCCACCGTCAAGCTCATTCGCCGCGCTGGCGGTGAAGTGGTTGATGCCGCCTTCATCATCTCCCTGCCGTCCCTCGGTGGTGATGCCCGCCTGACTGCCGCCGGCGTCAAGGTGGTTTCTCTGGTCGAACTGCCGGGCGAATAAGCCCCAGTCTCACCAAGCTGGCAGGTCTCGTCAGCCTTGCCTGCGTCCAGACCGGTGCCCGTACGGGCATCGGTTTGAAATTCAAGCGATCCCTCCCGCCCTGGCCGATAGCCGATACAGCCCGCCCCGCATTTGTGTTAGCATCCAGCCTCAATGCCTTGTCATCCCTGCATCGAGATCTATGAGCTATCAGGTTCTGGCGCGTAAATGGCGCCCCCATACGTTTGAACAAGTGGTAGGCCAGCATCATGTGCTGACCGCCTTGACCAACGCCCTGGATCAGGGACGGCTGCATCACGCCTATCTGCTGAGCGGCACCCGCGGGGTCGGCAAGACCACCATCGCCCGCATCCTGGCCAAGAGTCTCAACTGCGAGCAGGGGATCAGCAGCCACCCGTGCGGGGTGTGTGACACCTGCCGCGAGATCGATCAGGGCAACTTCGTCGATCTGCTGGAGATCGATGCGGCGTCGCGCACCAAGGTGGAAGATACCCGCGAACTGCTCGACAACGTGCAGTACCGGCCAGCCCGTGGCCGCTTCAAGGTCTACCTCATCGATGAAGTGCACATGTTGTCGCGCCACAGCTTCAACGCCCTGTTGAAAACTCTGGAAGAGCCGCCCCCCTATGTGAAGTTCCTGCTGGCCACCACGGATCCGCAGAAGCTGCCGATCACCATCCTCTCGCGCTGCCTGCAGTTTCATCTGAAGAGTCTGGATCAGACCCAGATCGCCAAGCAGCTCGAATGGGTGCTGGATCAGGAGGGACAACCCTTTGAACCGCGCGCCCTGCTGGCGCTGGCCAAGGCGGCCGACGGCAGCATGCGTGACGCCCTGAGCCTGACCGATCAGGCGCTGGCCCACGGCAATGGCAGCGTGCGCCTCGATAGCGTGCTGGCCATGCTGGGCACGCTCGATCATCGCCATCTGCACCAGCTGTTGGAGGCCGTGCTGCGCCAGGATGCGCCGGCCACCATGGCCAAGATCACCGAGATTGCCACCCTGGGCCCCGATTTTGATCAGCTGCACGCCGAGCTGGAAGGGCTGCTCCATCGCATCGCCATGGCGCAGCTGCTGCCGGCCACCGTGCAGGAGCAGGGGGCGGACGCCGATGCCCTGCTGCAGCTGGCCCAGGCCATGAGCCCGGAAGAGGTGCAGCTCTGCTATCAAATCGTGCTGGGCGGCCGTAAAGACTTGCCTTGGGCACCCGATGGCCGTACCGCGCTGGAGATGACCTGCCTGCGGATGCTGGCCTTCTCGCCCCGGCGTGAAGTACTGCACCCCGCCAGCCTGACGGCGCTGCCCCCCGCCATGGGAGGGTTGGCGACAGAGGCGAGGAGTGGCGCAGCGGTGCCGGGAAAGCCCCAGGGGGCTGAGCCGGCCCCGGCTGTCAGTGCAGCGCCACAGGCTTCATCGGCGCCGTCAGCGGTTGCAGCCGCCGCGCCTGCAGCGACAATGGCCCCTGTGGCAATGGCTGAGCCAGCTGCTGTCGAGCGAGCGCCGGATAGACAGGATAACGGCGCCGATCTGGATCCGCTGTTTGCCGAGCAGGATGAGTTGCTGCGCGAGGCTGAGCAGATGGGTTACGAGGCGGCGACGTTGCTGGCTGCGTCCGGCAACATGCCGGCAGAGCCGTCTGTGGTTCCCCCTTCAGTGCCTGTCATGGCGGAGCCCGAGGCCGAATCAATCCCGCAGGCCGAGGTGGTGGCCGACGCAGAGGCCGTCCCCTCGACGGTCTCCAGCATGCAAAGCCTGCTTGGCAAGCGCAATCTGCTGCGCAGTCGTCTGCGCAGCGAACCGTCTGTGGCGACCACCTCTGTGCGCACAGCGCCCGCCAAACCGGTGGCAGCTGCCAGATCGGCAACTGCGATACAGCCAGCCGCCGCCACGCCAGCCCCGGCTTTCGAGCCGCAACCGGCGCGGGTTGATGGGCAAGGGCAGACGTCTGCCCGGCCAGCTCCGCAGACGGGGTATGACGAGTTGCCGCCGCTCGATGCCTATGAAGAGAGCGGCAGCGACTACGAAGAGTATTTGAGCCAAGGTTTCAGCGGTGCGTTTGCCAGCGCCCCTCTGCCGGAGCGGGCTGCCGAGGCTTTGTCGCCGGCGCCTGTTCCCGCGGCCGTGGCACGTCCTCAGTCAGACGATCTGCCGCCCTGGGATCTGGAGGGTAGTGCTCCTCGGCAGGTTAGCGCTGTGCCTGTTGCGGCTCCCGTGCCGGCCCCTCGCGAGGTCGTTGCCAGCGAGCCGGCGCCTGCGGCCTCGGTGATGGAGACCATCGACTGGGACGAGCTGGAGGGTGACAACCAGCCGCAAGCGGGAGAAGTGGCGGCCAGATTGATCCCGTCTTCCCTGCTGAACAGCTGTGGCGACCCCTGGGCCGAGCTGATTGCCCGCACCGGTGTCGGTGGCCGGCTGCGTCAGCTGGCCATCAACTCGGTCATGAGCCAGCAGGGGGACAAGGTTCTGTTGACCCTCAAACCGGAGCAGCGCCATCTGATCAGCGACAGGGCGCGCGCCGATCTGGCGGAGATCATCGGCCCCGAGCTGGGGCAACCGGTGCAGGTGGAGGTCACGCTGGGCAATGTGCCTGAGCAGGAGACGCCGCTGGAGATAGAACATCGCCTCTATCTCGGGGTGCGTGAGCAGGTCACCCGGGATCTGGAGCAGGATCCCAACGTGCAATTTTTGCAGCAGCGATTCGGCGCCGTGCTTCACCACGACAGCATAGAGCCGCTGAGTCGCTGACAAACACCATGCCGGGCCTAGTGCCCGGTTGAAAAATGGTTTGGCTGTCCCCACTTAGGACGGGTAAACCCACGGCCCGGCGCTGGATGCCGGATTTCAAGACGAGAGACGACATATGTTTGGTAAAGGTGGAATGGGGAACCTGATGAAACAGGCCCAACAGATGCAAGAGCGCATGCAGAAGATGCAAGAGCAGCTTGCCCAGATGGAAGTGGTCGGTGAAGCCGGCGCTGGCATGGTCAAGGTCACCATGGCCGGCAGCCACAGCGTGCGCCGCATCGAGATCGACCCGAGCCTGATGGAAGATGACAAAGAGATGCTGGAAGATCTGGTGGCCGCTGCCGTCAACGATGCCGTGCGTCGCGTGGAAGAGCAGAACAAGAGCAAGATGGGCGAACTTACTGGCGGCATGCAACTGCCCCCCGGCTTCAAGATGCCGTTCTAAGCTCGGCCTGGTAAGTGCGCCGTACCGCGTGTCTTGCGCATGACGACGTGACCAGACAACGCAGCGGATACAGAAATGTATCCGCTGCGTTTTTTTATCCGGTTTGCAAGGCGATAGCCTGTCTTGTTTGGTCGTCTGCTGGCGCGCTACTGTGAAGTGCTACCCCAGCCAATGCAGGGGGGACCATCAAGGCAGACAGCGGCCCTTCACCCAATAGATGGCTCGGGCATCCTTGTCTACCCTGGGGTGGCCTGTCGCCAGTAGTCGGTAAGGCTGCTCTGCCAGCAACTCGGCCAGTTGAAACTGCGGGTCATCCTGATTGATGAGCAGGCTGGTATAGACAGGGTCCTGGCAGGTCAAAATAGCATTGAGGCGGGCCTTGTCGACATTGGTTATTTGCCAGTTGCCATATACCGAAAATAATCCGCGTTCGGTTTCACCAAATTGCCAGCCGGCAATATTGGTGCGTTGTTCTATCGGTATTTTAAACAAGAAGTGTTGGGTGTCATCTTTCATATTCTTGGCAGCATCAATGGCGGGGTAGGCCAGAATAAACGTCAGCATAAACATAATGCCGGCTGCGCTGGCCAGCAAGGTTGCACCGTGTATTTCGCGCCAGCGCCACAACTGTTCTACTGCAAAGATAAGTAATATGGCCGCAAATACATGCCGCCAACCCAGCGTACTGATGATCCTGAGCACCTTGTCGGGTATTTCCAGCGGCAACAGCGGCAGATAAAAGGGGGCCATCAGCAGCGCCAGTGCAAACAGGAACATGAACAAGGTCCAGCCACGGCCATAACCATTGAGCCAGCGAGGCCAGCAGACGCTCAGTTGCCCGATCATCAGGGCAAAGACCGGCATCAGTGGAAAGAGGTAAAGAGTCCGCTTGGTGGAGGCGATGCTGAGCAGCAGCAGGGCACCCAGCGCCCAGCTCAGCAGAAACAGGCGGGAGGCGCTCCACTGCCTCTGCCTGAGGGTCTGCCAGCACCAGAGCAGCACCAGGGGCAGCCAGGGCAGGGTGTATTCGGCCAGCCCGCCAAGATAAAAGAGGTATTCACCGGGCTTGATGTGACCGAGCTCGGCCGAGCTGCCCGTCAACCTGCCCACCTGATTTTGCCAGAACCACTGCTGCCAGAGCGACTCCCCCTCAGGATGCTGCCACAGGGCCAGCAGCCAGCCGGCGATGGGGGCGACAAACAGGAGGGTCATACCGAGGTGCTGTATCACGAAACGGCCTCCCTCCTGGTGTGCAAGATGGCGTTTGAGTGCCGGCAAAAACAGCGCCAGCCAGCCGAAGAAGAGGGTAATGGGGCCGATGGGGCCCTTGACCAGAAAGCAGAGGGAGAGCCCAAGCCCCGCACACCAGAGCATGTGCTGGCGATCCGCCAGATACCATTCGGCAAATGCCCACATGGTGAAGGCGACGAAAAAGGCGAGGCTGGTATCGACCCGGATCCAGTGGCTGTTCATGATGAAGCCCTCCATGGTACCCAGAGCGATCACCGACCAGAGGGCGGCAGTGCGGGAGCCCAGTACCCGTCTGGCCAGCAGGCCGGTGAACAGCAGGGTTGCCATGGCCCACAGAGCCCCCACCAGACGCAGCGCTACCGTGACGCCGAGGTTGTCGTGGAGCAGGGCAAGAAAGGGAATGGTGAGGATGTAATAGAGGGGCGGTTTTTCGATGAAGCTGCTGCCGCCCAGCGTCGGGATGGCCAGTTCACGGCTGGTGAACATCTCCCAGGCGATGGCCGCCTCGCGAGGCTCGTCGGGGGTCCACAATTGGTGTCCAAACTGGCCCATCAGGGTGATGGCCAGCACCATCAGCAATAATCCGTACAGATGCGTATTCGGGGCTGTGCTAGTGGACTGCATGAGGTCCTCTCGGCAGGCAAGGCTGCACTTTGATAGCGAACAGACTGACATCCATGGTCAGAAAATGGGTCATGGTAATATCCATATTGATAAAGGCTCACCACACTAAAATATCGATGTTCAATCTAGTATCACATATTCTGACGAATGCTAATGAACAAGTTGTTACCAAATATTACTTAAGACGTTCGCCTTAATCGTGGTGAGACATTTTGTCTTGCTTTGCCACTTGCAACATAAATGCATTGATTGCTTCACTTATTCTTTTTATCTGTAGTCAGCAATGTGCTTGGCGAGCCATGGATGAACATACCGGCTATATATTGACACCGCTGGCCACTTCTATTTTTTTATTTTTCATATCAGTTGTCTGGGTCTCGATATGCGCGGCTTCCTGATGGAAGATGCACCTGGTATCGAGGCAATGGCGAAGCTAGGCAGAGCAGATGCATTGCGTTGGGAGCTTCGCTTGACTGGAAACGTCAACAGCAAGTGAGGTGGTAGCGTCTTTTGGGTGTGCTCATGTTGCAGCCAGATCACCACCAGCTGATCCACGTTGACCAAGACGATGAGGAGAATGCCGGCGACGAAAGTCGAGATGAAGCACTTCGAGTTGCCGAAAGCACCTTGCTGGTTGCCCGCAGATCTTTGGACAAGTTGCAGCCGATGCGCGCGAATGGCGGAGTGCGTTGCGCCGGCGGCAGGCCCAGAATAACTGGGGCAACGGCCCGGCTGGCGGGATGATTTTGTCGTTGCAATGCAACTTGTCGCGACAAATGGTGCAAGAGGAGTGCTTTTGCGCGCAATCGACCGTTGTACTAGCCTGTTGCCTTGTTGCAGACAAACCCAACATCAACGACAAAAATCATATAAAACATTAACTTGGATTTAAGATTTTCGCTTTCGAAGACGCTTATGTCGTTTCATCATTACTATTTATGGATCAGTTATAAAACCTTTGTTCATTTGACTACTTTTCGCGTTTCTCATTGCAGAGTAAGATGCCACTTCAATAAAAATAAGAATTAGGAGTTCGGGTGTGAAGGCATTAGTAAAAGAAAGGGTATCGCCCTATATAAGCCAGTTATATGAGTGCGGTATTAATGATTCTGACATTAAGTTGGTGGTGGATCAGTTCCGCTCCGACGTGTCGGGCAGCTCGTCGCTGTTCTTGTTGCGCGATGATGACAAGAGCGACGGCATCAAGCTCTTCGCGAGCGGCTTGACCGAGGCCCAGCAGCAGTTCTACGTCCAGCACCATCGCCAGGATGTGTGGTTCAATCACTATCTGGACAAGGGCTGCCAGGGGATCGTCAGCGCCAACACGCTGTCCAACTCGGCGGGTCTGCTGGCCAGCTTCGGCGCCCAGTTCGCGGCCGGTGGTGTCTGCCGGGTGAAGGGGCGGGGGCTTAGCAGCCTGTGTACCTACCGGGCGGCCACCCAGGATGATTTCAGCGCCCAGGAAATTTCTTCCCTTGGCGAAGTTTATTCTGGCCTCGCGGCCTGGAGCCAACATTATTGGAACCTGCTGGCCCTGGAAACCCAGAACTATCAGCTGCAACAGCTGGTAAAAAACCACAATAAACCCAGCGCCATCGTGGATGACAAAGGGCATATTCATTATTCCAATGTGGCCTTCAATCGTATTGCCGACGAGAACGTGGAGCTGCGGGCAGGCAATGGTATTTTCTCGCTGCAAAATAAGGAGCAGCAACGCCAGTTCAAAGAGATATTGAATGGCTTTGCCTATCTGTTGCCTGGTGCCAGCGCTTATATGTCCATTCCCCGTCAGCCCAATCTGCGGCCGTTGCTGATCCAGTGCACCCTGATGAGCGGTCTCAACCGCTTCGAGCGGTATGTGGAAGTGGTGCTGCGGGATCCCGAACACTCCTTCAATCCCGACATTGAAGCACTGGCCAGCCTCTATCCGCTCACCATCGGCGAGAAAGAGTTGCTGGTGCTGATGAGCAAGGGCTACAGCAGCAACGATATCGCCGAGCTGCGCGGCGTCAAGGTGGAAACCGTGCGCTCGACCCTGAAAGGGGTCTTCAAGAAGACCGATTGCCACAGCCAGAACGAGCTCTTGCTGTTGCTGCAATCCATCTCCTGATCCATGCAAGCTATGCTTGGAGTGAGCCGGACATAGTGCCCGGCTCGCGCCTCCCGGCCGGGAGGCCGGTTGGGGGAATGCACGATGGAATCACTCAAGGCAAAGGATTACATGCAGACTCGGCCCATCACCTTCAGCGCGGAGATGATGGTGCAGGCGGCGGTGGAAAAATTTCTCAACAGTCGTCAGCTTGGTGGCCCCGTGGTGGATGGGCGGGGTCATCTGATTGGCTGGGTCTCCGAGCAGGACTGCATCGCCGTCATGTTGAAAGAGGCTTACCACTGCGAACAGGTGGCCCAGGTACGGGACGTGATGCGCAAGGAGGTGCTGGCCGTTGGCCCCGATACCAGCATTCTGGAGCTGGCCGAGATGATGATGGGGCAAAAACCCAAGATCTACCCGGTGGTGGAGGAGGGGCATCTGCTCGGGGTCATCAGCCGCCATGACGTGATGCAGGCCATCCACGCCCAGCTGGGAGCCTGCTTCGTGCGCAAGGCGCGGGCCTGAGCCCGGCTGATGGGGCACTGTTGTCATCCAAAGAGCAGGCATCTGGCCTGCTCTTTCTTATGGTGATGGGGAGTGCCGCCTACCCGGATAACGCCTCTTTCATCGCCCTCGCGGCCGCTTTAAGGCTTGCACCCTCTGGCCTCGCTCTTTAGGATCTCTCCCAGCTATCGATATGGCCCTATTGCCGGGCACTCTTTTAAGGAATTCGTACCTTGTCTCTCTCTATCGAGGCGCTGCGCCGCCGTCTCCCTGCCTGCATGAATCTCGACGCCCGCCGTCTCTCCAGCCGTTTGCACGGGGCCAAGAAGCTGCCCGAGGGCAAACAGGCTGCCGTACTCGAGACCATCGCCGCCGATCTGGATGCGGCACAGGCGCGCTACCAATCCCGTTTGGCGGGTGTGCCCAAGGTCACCTATCCGGACAACTTGCCGGTCAGCCAGAAGCAGGTGGAGATCGCCAAAGCCATTGAAGAGCATCAAGTGGTGATCATCGCCGGCGAAACCGGCTCGGGCAAAACCACCCAGATCCCCAAGATCTGTCTGGCGCTCGGGCGCGGGGTGAAGGGCTTCATCGGCCACACCCAGCCACGTCGTCTGGCGGCCCGTACCGTGGCGGCCCGTATTGCCGAAGAGATGGAGTCCGAACTCGGCCACTACGTGGGCTACAAGGTGCGCTTTACCGATCAGGTGAGCGAGCAGACCCACATCAAGCTGATGACCGACGGTATCCTGCTGGCGGAGATCCAGAACGACCGGATGCTGACCCAGTACGACACCATCATCATCGATGAGGCCCACGAGCGCAGCCTCAACATCGACTTCATTCTGGGCTACCTCAAGCAGCTGCTGCCAAAGCGCCCCGATCTCAAGGTGATCATCACCTCGGCTACTATCGACCCACAACGTTTCTCCCGCCATTTCAACAAGGCGCCGGTGATCGAGGTTTCCGGTCGCACCTACCCGGTGGAGGTGCGCTACCGCCCGCTATTTGTTGATAAAAAAAGCAGTGACAAGAGTGAAGGGCTGGAAGAGCGCGACGAGCTGCAGGGGATCTTCGATGCGGTGGAAGAGCTGGCCCGCGAAGGGCTAGGGGACATCCTCATCTTCATGAACGGCGAGCGGGAGATCCGCGATACCGCCGATGCCCTGCGCAAGCTCAACCTGCGCGACACCGAGGTGCTGCCGCTCTACGCCCGCCTCTCCAACGCCGAGCAGAACAAGGTGTTCCAGCAACACGCCGGGCGGCGCATCGTGCTGGCCACCAACGTGGCTGAGACCTCGCTGACAGTGCCGGGCATTCGTTACGTCATCGATCCGGGCACCGCCCGCATCAGCCGCTACTCCTGGCGCACCAAGGTGCAGCGCCTGCCCATCGAGCCGGTCTCCCAGGCCAGTGCCAACCAGCGTAAGGGTCGCTGCGGCCGGGTGGCGGACGGTATCTGTATCCGCCTCTACTCGGAGGAGGATTTCAACGGCCGCCCGGCCTTCACCGACCCCGAGATCCTGCGCACCAACCTGGCATCCGTCATTCTGCAGATGCTGGCGCTCGGCCTTGGCAACATGGAGGCGTTCCCGTTCGTCGAGCCACCCGAGTCACGCCATATCAAGGA
The DNA here is from genome assembly GCF_041403025.1 of Aeromonas sp. S5(2024). Taxonomy (NCBI): domain Bacteria; kingdom Pseudomonadati; phylum Pseudomonadota; class Gammaproteobacteria; order Aeromonadales; family Aeromonadaceae; genus Aeromonas; species Aeromonas sp. S5(2024). The sequence continues at coordinate 411,106 of NZ_JBGLRI010000002.1, forward strand.
CGGCCTGACCCTGCTCAAAGAGCTGGAGGCGGTGCGCGAGCTGCCCGCCACCGGCGATCGTGAAGCGAAACTGCAGCTGACCGAGACCGGTCGCCAGCTCTCGCGCATCCCCCTTGATCCGCGTCTGGCGAAGATGGTGATCAGCGCGGCGCAGACCGGCTGCCTGAGCGAGGTGATGGTGATCACCGCTGCCCTCAGCATTCAGGATCCCCGCGAGCGGCCCATGGAGAAGAAGCAGGCCGCCGATGAGCAGCACAGACGCTTTGAGGACAAGGATTCCGACTTCCTCGCTTTCGTTAACCTCTGGAACTATCTGAAAGAGCAGCAAGATGCCCTTGGCAGCAATCCGTTCCGCCGCATGTGCCAGAAGGAGTTTCTCTCCTACCTGCGGGTGCGCGAATGGCAGGACATCCATTTCCAGCTGCGCCAGACGGTCAAGGAGCTTGGTTTTAAAGCCAACCATGAACCGGCAGATTTCAAGACGGTGCACTGCGCCCTGTTGACCGGCCTCTTGAGCCACATCGGCAACAAGGATCTGGAAAAACCTGAATTCCTCGGCGCCCGCAACGGCCGCTTCCACCTGTTCCCGGCCTCGGGTCTGTTCAAGAAGCCGCCCAAGTGGGTGATGGCCGCAGAATTGGTGGAAACCTCGCGCCTCTACGCCCGCATCAACGCCAAGATTGAACCCGAGTGGGTGGAGCCGCTGGCGGGCCACCTCATCAAGCTGCACCACAGCGACCCCCACTGGTCGAAGAAAAACGGCGCCGTGATGGCCAAGGAGAAGGTGACGCTTTATGGCCTGACTCTGGTCAATGAGCGCACCATCAACTTCAGCCGCATCGATCCGACGCTGTGCCGCGAGCTGTTTATCCGCCGCGCCCTGGTGGAGGGGGATTTCGAGACTCGCCACCGCTTCTTAAGCGATAACCGCAAGCTCCTGGCCGAGGTGGAGGCGCTGGAGCACAAGTCTCGTCGGCGCGACATCCTGGTGGATGACGAGGATCTATTCCGCTTCTACGATGCCCGCTTGCCGGAGGATGTGATATCAAGCCGCCACTTCGACAAGTGGTGGAAAGAGGCGCAAAAGCAGGACGCCGAGCTGCTCAACTTCGAAAAAGAGATGCTGATGAAGGGGGATGCGGCCCACATCAGCGATCTCGACTACCCCAACTTCTGGCAGCAGGGGCGCCTCAAGCTCAAGCTGACCTATCAGTTCGAGCCGGGGGAGGCGGCGGATGGCGTGACGCTGCATATTCCGCTGCCGCTCCTGAACCAGGTGGAGGTGAAGGGGTTCGAGTGGCTGATCCCGGGGCTGCGTCACGAGCTGTTGGTGGCCCTCATCAAGTCGATGCCAAAGCCGATGCGCAAGAACTTTGTGCCGGCGCCCAACTATGCCGATGCGCTGCTCGCCAGCATCAACCCCGAGCAGGGGCCGCTGCTGGACGAGATGGAGCGCCAGCTGCGCCGCATGACTGGCGTGACCGTGCCCCGTGAATCCTGGGACTGGGCTGCGGTGCCCGATCACCTGAAACTCACCTTCCGGGTGGTGGACGACAAACACAAGAAGGTGGCGGAAGGAAAAGATCTGGAGGCCTTGAAAGAGTCGCTGCGTGGCAAGGTGCAGGAGACCCTGTCACAAGTGGCGGACGATGATATCGAGCAGTCCGGTCTCACTCTGTGGAGCTTTGGCGAGCTCCCGCAAGAGTACAGCCAGAAGCGCGGCGGATTCGAGGTGAAGGCCTATCCGGCGTTGGTAGACGAGAAGGATTCGGTCGCCATCCAGCTGGTGGAGAGCCCGGTGGTGCAGCAGCAGCTGATGTGGGCCGGTCAGCGCCGGCTGGTGCTGCTCAACGTGCCATCCCCCATCAAATACCTGCAGGAGAAGCTGCCCAATAAAGCCAAGCTGGGGCTCTATTTCAACCCGTTTGGCAAGGTGGCGGAACTGATTGACGACTGCATCGCCTGCGGATGTGACAAGCTGATCGAGCAGCATGGCGGGTTGGCCTGGGATGAGGCCGGTTTCGAGGCGCTCAAGGAGTATGTTCGCGCCGAGCTCAACGATGCGGTGGTGGAGGTGGCCAAGCAGGTGGAAGCCGTGCTGACGCTGTCCCATGAGATCAAGAAGCGGCTCAAGGGCAAGATGCAGCTCGATACCGCCTTTGCCATGTCCGATATCCAGCAGCAGCTCGGCAACCTTATCCACAAAGGCTTTGTCACCGAGACCGGCTGGCAGCGGCTGCCTGACTTGCTGCGTTACCTGCGGGCCATCGAACGACGTCTGGAGAAGCTGGCCATCGATCCCAACCGGGATCGGGTCTACATGCTCAAGGTGCACAGTGTTGAGTCGGAGTACAAGGCGCTGCTGGCCAAGATCCCCAAATCCCAGCTTATTCCCACCGAGGTGGCCAATATCCGCTGGATGATCGAGGAGCTGCGGGTGTCGTTTTTTGCCCAGAATCTGGGGACCCCCTATCCGGTCTCCGATAAACGGGTGCTGAACGCTATCGCTCAGTGCTAATCTGCTGTAAAGGAGAGGGGCCGGAGCCGTGTTGCCGGCCGGTTGGACGCTGACGGAGGAGCAAGGATGCTTGGAATCTGGTTAGGGATGGCGATGGTCAACATCAGTGGCTATCAACCCATTGCTGAGCAAACCTGGGTGCAACTGAACCCGGAATACTACCCGCTGCAACGCACCCCGCCCGCCATGTTCGTGGCCTGGCGGGGCAATCAATTTCCCACCCTGGAACTCAAGAAGAAGAAGGGGCGTTGGCAGGTGCTGTTTCCGGCCAGGCTGGTGCCACCGTTCGATCTGTTCGAAGGGGAGGCCGAGCTCTCCAAGGCCTATCTGGCCAGGTTAAGGCGCATTGACGAGGCGGCCTACGGGCTGGCACCCGTTGCGGTTCCCCCTTACCAGCACCATGCGCAGCAAGAGGTGGCCACCCTTGGCGTACCCTTCATGGCCGAGTTTGCCGCGCCGCAGCGACCAGGTCAGCCCCGTAGCAATAGTACAGAGGATGCCGAGCCCCTGCTGGCCGTTCTGAATCTGCGAGCAGCGGACTGGCAAGCGCCTGCGACACTGCTTGCTCAAGCAGGTGAGGGGCAGGATCCCGCGCTGGTTTCACTGGCGAGCGAGCCGACCGGCAGTACCCTCACGCTGGCGGCGCCAGCGGCGGGTGGCAAACGGGTATGTCATCAGGTTGCGGCGGGGGAGACGCTCTGGCGCATCGCCGCCATGCTGGCCCAGAGCGGTACCGTGACGGGGGCGGCAGGGGATACCTACAGCTATCTGCTGGCCATCGTCGATGACAATCGGGCGCTGATGGGCAACGGCATTCGGGTCAAGGCCGGAGACACCCTGTATTGTCCGGCGCCGCAGACCCTGGCCCGCTTCGATGCCCTTAGCCCGGCTCAGCGCCAGCTGCGCTTTGCCCGGTTGGAGCAGGGGCGTTAAGGTCTCTTGTCACTGTTCGGGGCCCGTGATAGTATGCGCCCTCGTTTTGCGAGGTGCTGACCGGTCGCAGTCAACACCATACATTCATCTATATGAGATAAACATTATGTCTTTCGTATTCCAAGCTGAAGTCCGTTCTGACCTGGGGAAAGGTGCGAGCCGCCGCCTGCGTCATGCTGACCAAGTTCCTGCCATCGTTTACGGTGCAGGTAAAGAAGCCCAGTCCATCACCGTTGACCACAAGAAATTCATCCTGGCCCAAGAAAAGCCGGAATTCTACGAGTCTGTACTGACTCTGGTTATCAACGGCGAAGAAGTTAACGTGAAAGTGAAGGCTATCCAGCGTCACCCGGTACGTTACAAGCTGGTTCACCTGGACTTCGTTCGCGTTTAATCGACAGCGAACGTTCCAGTAAAGAGGCCACCCAAACGGGTGGCCTCTTTGTTTTTACAGCATTTTTCCCCGATAAAAATAAAATACTCAAATAGTACTGTTAGTCTTTACTTGTAGGCATGATTGACAGCAGCACACCAACTGTGATGCTCTGGCATCTATAAAGTATTCGAACAAGTCCAAATACGGGGTAATGTTGACCGTGATGAAGGGAATCATACGGGGATATTTCCTGCTGTTCACACCCATTCTGGTACTGGTTTTAGTGGGTGGGTATCTGCTGGGTGACGCACTGATCGAGCGCGAGCTCTACCGTGTACGTAGCGACGAGAGCACCTTCCTGTCGCTTGCCAGCGGTCGTCTCGATGACGAACTGGCGGTACCGCTGCGCCATGTGCGCAGCATGTCTGAAGAGCCCATCCTGCTCGAGGCGGCGGGTCGCAACGAGCGTGACAACATTGCCGCCCAGTTTACCGTGCTGATGAACCGCAATCCTGACTATGCCCAGGTACGCTGGCTGGCGCCGGATGGCATGGAGTTGGTGCGCTTCAATCGTCAGGGCCAGCATCTGCAGCGTGTGCCCGATGACCAGCTGCAAAACAAAAAGGATCGTTACTATTTCCGCGATGCCATGGCGCTGCCCTGGGAGCGGATCTACGTCTCGCCGCTCGATCTCAACGTCGAGCAGGGAGTGATCGATCGCCCCTTCAATTCCATGATCCGTATTGCCAAACGCCTGCGCCTGGGGGATCGCGATCTGGGCTTGCTGCTCATCAACGTGCAGGCCGGCCGTATGCTCAAGGTATTTGCCAACAGCAGTGGCAGGGCCGCCGATCACACCATGCTGCTCAATCAGGATGGCTATTGGCTGCGCAGCCCGGATCCGGCACAAGAGTGGGGCTTCATGCTCGAGCGTCCGGACCTCACCTTGAAGCAGTATTCTCCCCAGGCCTGGCAGGCATTCTTGGGGGCTTCGAGCGGCCAGGTTGAGCTCGCCGACGGTCTGTGGAGCTGGACCACGCTGTACCCGGCACTGAATCACGATCAGCTGGCCTGGAAGGCTGCCTCCATGGTGCCACGCAGCGAGCTGCTGGCCATTCGCACTCATATCTGGGGGATCATCTCGGCCACTTGCGCCATCTTGCTGTTGCTGTTCGGCGCCGCAGTGGCCTCGCTGGTGCTCAGCCGGCATCGGGAGCAGCTGGCGCAGCAGGAGGCGGCCAGATTGGCGCGGGTCAAAGGGGATTTCATCGCCAACATGAGCCACGAGATCCGCACCCCCATGAACGCCATCATGGGGCTGGCCTACCTGCTCGAGCAGGGGGGACTCGACGATGGCCAGCGCGCCCTGGTGCGCAAGATCCATCAGGCCGGGCAGGCTCTGCTTGGGATCATCAACGACATCCTCGATTTCTCCAAGATTGAATCGGGCCGGCTCGAGCTCGAGCAGGTGCCATTCAGCCTGGAAGAGGTGCTCGATCATGTGGCGGCCATCATGTCCACCTGCGTTGGCAACAAGCACCTCGAGCTGGTGGTGAGCAGCGCCCCTGAGCAGGCCGCTCACCTGGTTGGGGACGCCCTGCGCCTCGAGCAGGTATTGCTCAACCTGACCGGCAACGCCATCAAGTTCACCGAGCGCGGGGAGGTGGAAGTCAAGGTCGAGCTGGAAGCCGAGCAAGACGGCATGGCCACCTTGCTGTTTCGGGTGCGCGATACCGGGATCGGCATTCCGCCCGAGCAGCAGGCCAACATCTTCAATGCCTTCTCCCAGGCCGACTCCTCTACCAGCCGCCGTTTTGGGGGAACCGGGCTCGGCCTGACCATCAGTCGCCGTCTGGTGAACCTGATGGGGGGCGACATCGGCGTCACCAGCGAACTGGGCAAGGGGAGCGAGTTCTGGTTTCGTGTCCGGCTGGAACAGGTAGAGCGGCCAGAGGCCTTCCACGAGCGGTTGCAGCACGTCTCGCTGCTTATCGCCGACGACAATCAGGTAACCCGCGACACCCTGTCGATGACGGTGGGCTCCCTCGGTTGGCAGTCACGGGTGGTGGAGTCGGGCGAGCAGGCCTTGCACCATCTGCTGCGTCAGGGGGAGCGTTTCGATGTGATCCTGCTCGACTGGATCATGCCGGGCATGGACGGTCTCGAGACCTGCGTGGCCATTCGCCAAGCCTTCGAGCAGCAGGATCGCTCGCCCATCATCATCATGGCAACGGCCTATTCCCAGGAAGAGCTGATGCGCCGCCCCGGCTCGGAGCAGGTGGATCTGGTGCTGCACAAGCCGTTCACCGGCTCCAGCCTCTACAACGCGGTGGCACGCCTCATCCATGAGAAGCGCGAGCATGTGGATCTGCTGGAGAGTGGCCAGCGCCGTCTGCGCCTGCCTGGCGTTCACATACTGCTGGTCGATGACAGCGACATCAACCTGGAGGTGGCAACCCGCTTGCTGCAGCGGGAGGGGGCCGAGGTGATCACCGCCATCGACGGGGAGCGGGCCCTGACCTGTCTTGCCGACCCGGCGCAACGTATCGATCTGGTGCTCATGGACGTGCAGATGCCGGTGATGGATGGCTACGAGGCGACCCGTCGCCTGCGCCAGCTGCCGGGACACAAGGAGACGCCCGTGCTGGCACTCACCGCCGGGGTGTTCAAGGATCAACGCGAGGCAGCGCTGGCCTGCGGCATGAACGATTTCATCGCCAAGCCGCTGGACGTGGAGCAGCTCATCGCGACCCTGCTGCGTTACCTGCCCGACAGCGTGGTGCCGCTCACGATCAACGACGTGCCACCTGCCGTGGAGCCGGTGGCCGGCATTGACATCGATACCGGGCTTCGCAACTGGGGCGAGGCCTCTGTCTATCTCAAATACCTGCGGCGATTTCGCGATGACTACATGACGGTCGGTACCGTGCTGCCGGACTACATCGCCCAGCACGAGACTGATGCGGCCGCGAGCCTGACACACAAGCTCAAGGGGGTGGCGGGCAGTCTGTCGCTCACCGATGTGGCGCGCATCAGTGCAGAACTGAATGAGGCCATCGAGCAGGGAGGGGACACCAGCCAGTTGATGGCCCCCTTCTTGGAGGCGCTGGAACGGGCGCAGCAGGCCATCGACCTCTATGCCGGACGCGAGCCGGGGGCCGTCAGCTCCCCGTTGGCGCAGGGTGAGGCGCAGGAGGTGTGCCTGCACGCCCTGCGTGAGGCCCTGATGAGCGAGGATCTGGAACTGATTGAACCGGCGCTGGGCCAGGCCAAGAGTTACTTGCCTGCTGAGCTGGTGAGCGAGATCAGTGCGGCCCTGGAGCTGTTCGATATCCAGCTCGCGACCTGCAAGCTGGAGGGGTATCTGGACAATCGGGAGACACCTGGATCATGAATCGACCGCGAGTGTTGATCATCGACGACGAGCCGAGCAACCTCGGTCTGTTGCGGCAAATCCTCAAGGAGGAGTACAGCCTCTTTTTTGCCAAGGGCGGCGAGGAGGGGCTGGCCGCCGTGGCGCGCCACGAACCGGCCCTGATCCTGCTTGACGTGCGCATGCCTGACATGGACGGCTACGAGGTGTGCCGTAGGCTTAAAGCCGATCCGGCCCATGCCGGGATCCCGGTGCTGTTCATCACGGCGAGCGACAACCCGGACAGCGAGAGCCAGGGGTTCGAGGCGGGCGGGGTGGATTACATTTACAAGCCGGTTTGCCCAAGCACGGTGCGCGCCCGGGTGCGCACTCACCTCTCGCTGGTACGGCTCGATCAGCTCGAGCGCAGCTACCGCACCGCCATCGTGATGCTGAGCGAGGCGGGTCACTACAACGACACCGACACCGGGGTACATATCTGGCGCATGGCCGCCTATGCCCGAGCCCTGGCCGACGCGGCGGGCTGGAGTGCGGATCAGTCCGAGTTACTGGAGCTGGCGGCCCCCATGCACGACATGGGCAAAATTGGGATCCCCGATCACATTCTCAAGAAGCCCGGTCCTCTCACCGAAGAGGAGTGGGCCATCATGCGCACCCATCCGCGCATCGGGTACGAAATCTTGAAGCGCTCAGACGGGCTCATCTTCCGCATGGCGGCGGAGATTGCCCTGCATCACCACGAGAAGTGGGACGGCTCGGGTTACCCTGCAGGAGAAACCGGCGAAGGGATCCCCGAGGCGTCGCGGATCGTGGCCATCGCCGATGTGTTTGACGCCCTGAGCGTGCGTCGCCCTTACAAGGAACCCTGGCCGTTGGAGCAGGTGCTGGCAACGATGCGTGACGGTGCCGGCCAGCACTTCGATCCCCGGCTGCTCGCCTGTTTTCTCGAGATCATGCCGGAGATCTTGCGCCTCAAGGCCCAGTGGGACACCCGCGAGGAGCGGGGGATCACCAGATAGGTTGTGTCAGGTAGGGATTGCTTGCCTGCTCGCGGCCGAATGTCGAGCTGGGACCGTGGCCGGGGATGAAGACGATGTCATCGCCAAGGGGCAGCAGGATCTCGGTGATCGACTTGATGAGCGTCCCGTGATCGCCACGGGGAAAGTCGGTCCGACCTATGCTGCCGGCAAACAGCACGTCGCCCACCCAGGCAAGCCGCTCGGTTTGAGAGAGCAGCACCACATGGCCCGGGGTGTGACCAGGACAGAAGTACACCTCCAGCTCGCATTGACCCACCTTTACCTTGTCACCTTGCTCAAGCCAGTGATCCGGCGTGAACGCGGGGGTATGGGCGAAGCCGAACATCTGGCTCTGCTGGGGCAGCATGTCGAGCCAGAACGCATCCTCTTTGTGGGGGCCGGTGATGGCCACCCCGGTTTTCTCCCGCAGCTCGGCAGCGGCACCCACGTGATCCAGATGACCGTGAGTCAGCAGGATATGGGTCAGGGTCAGCCCGCGTTTGGCGATGGCGGTCAGCAGCTTGTCCGCTTCGCCGCCCGGATCGATGAGGGCGGCCTGATGGGTCTCGTCACACCAGATAAGGGAGCAGTTCTGGGCAAACTGGGTGACCGGGATCACCTCGAATTTCAACATATGGGGTCCTCTTGATGGGCCGCTGATTCAGGCGCGCTGCTCGGCAAAGAAGTCGAGGCAAGCCTGCTTGTCACCCTGGAAGATGATGCGTTCGCGCTTGTTGCCAAGCTGGTAAAGATACATGGGATCGTAATAGCGGGTCAGCAACAGGGTGATCCAGGCCAGGTGCAGCGAGGTATCACCGCTGCTGGCTTGCTCGGCGAGCGCGTTCTGCATCAGGGCGTCCAGCTCGCGATGGGCCTGATCGCCAAGCCGGCGCTTGAGTCTGGCCAGTGCATCGGTCAGGTAGGCGGCAAACAGCGGCCAGCCTGCTTCGGCGCCAAACATCGCCTGATAGCGCAGCCAGAGATCGTGCACATAGTCCTGGCGGATCTGTTCGGCGCGCTCTTCTTGCGGCACCTCGACCACCACCAGCGGCGCCTGGCTCATGGCATCGAACAGTGGATTGGGCAGGCAGCAGCGGCCGATGAGACGGCTCTCGTCTTCCACCACGAAAGCCTGCTCGCCCTGCTGGCGACGCTTGAGCAGCTCGATGGCCAGGTTGTTTTCAAAGTTGATGTTGCTGGGCTGGCCGCCGGGCAGCTGGCCAAACGACGACCCCCTGTGATGGGCATGGCCTTCCAGATCCAGTGCCTGGGCCACCTCGGCCAGCATGTGGGTCTTGCCGGAGCCGGTCATGCCGGTCAGCACGGTCCACTGGCACTCTGCGGCCGCCCCATCGAGGGTGTCGATGAGGAAGCGGCGCAGATCCTTGTAGCCGCCGGCGATCCGCGGGCGGGTGACCCCAGCTTCATGCAGCCACTGCTGCACCGTTTGTGAGCGCAGGCCGCCGCGAAAGCAGTAGAGCACGGCATCCGGTTGCTGGCGCAACTGGGCCAGCCAGCCCTCGAGGCGTTCGGCCCGCACCGTGCCACCGACCAGTTGATGGCCCAGTGCAATGGCGGCCGCCTGCCCCTGCTGCTTGAAGCAGGTACCGACCTGGGCCCGTTCATCATCCGTCATCAATGGCAGATTGGTTGAGCAGGGGAAGGCCCCCTCCTTGAACTCGATGGGGGCGCGCAGGTCGATGAGCGGAACGTCATCCAGAAAAATCCGGGCGTAATCCGTGGCCAGTGGCAGTGCACTCATTGGACAACCTCGATGAACTGGTTGCCGGTGCGGGCCTGCAGCTGGCCGATGGGGGAGAGGGTCAGCCCTGCCTGTGCGGCAATGGCAAGGAGCTCGGCTTCACTTTCTTTACCGACGGCTACCAGCAGGCCGCCGCTGGTCTGCGGGTCGCACAGGATGTTGCGGGTGCGATCATCCATGGCGTCCAGCTTGTCGCCATAGGAGTCGAAGTTGCGCAGGGTACCGCCCGGTACGCAGCCCTCACTCAGGTAGTAATCTACCTCGTCCAGCAGCGGCAGCGCCTTGAAGTCCAGACGGGCACTGACGCCGGACCCTTCGCACATTTCCAGCAGATGGCCGGCCAGACCAAAGCCGGTCACGTCGGTCATGGCATGCACACCGGGCAGCTCGGCAAAGCGCTGGCCAATCTTGTTGAGGGTGCACATGGCGTTGGGGGCCAGCTGCTCGTGCTCGGGTTTGAGCTTGCCCTTCTTCTGGGCGGTGGTGAGGATGCCGATGCCAAGCGGCTTGGTCAGATAGAGGGTGTCGCCCACCTTGGCGGTGTCGTTCTGCTTGATGGCATTGAGCGGCACGATACCGGTCACCGCGAGGCCGAAGATGGGCTCGGGGGCATCGATGCTGTGGCCGCCGGCCAGAGAAATACCCGCTTCGTGGCACACCTGACGGCCGCCGTCGATCACCTGCTGGGCCACTTCCGGCGCCAGGGTGTTGATGGGCCAGCCGAGGATGGCGATGGCGACGATGGGTTTGCCACCCATGGCGTAGATGTCGCTGATGGCGTTGGTGGCGGCGATGCGGCCGAAGGTGAAGGGATCATCGACGATGGGCATGAAGAAGTCGGTGGTGGAGACGATACCCTGACCGTTGCCGATATCGACCACGGCCGCGTCATCCTTGCTGCTGTTGCCGACCACCAGCGTCGGGTCGTCAAAGCCCGGGATCTGGCTCTTGAGAATGGTGTCGAGGACCTTGGGAGAGATTTTGCAGCCGCAGCCAGCGCCGTGGCTGTATTGGGTCAGACGAATGGAAGACATACTTTCCCCTTGTGTGTGCAAACTTGCGTGTACAAATAAGTGCAGCGGCTCTGTGGAGCCGTCAAATGTGCGCGTATGCGCGCGAAATTCGGGTGGCCTTGGCTGGCTTTGAGCGCAGCGATGTCAGGCAGCCGTGCAAGGCAGTCTGGCAGGACGGGGGAGGAGAGGCGACAGATGCGCCGGCGCAGCCCCGCCAAGGGCCACAGGACGGGCCATTATGCCACAAATGCCCTCTCTGGTTCGAACTGGAATTCACACAAAGCGCAGGGGATTGGCGGGAAAAATGAGAGAGGGGACAGCCTTCGCCATGCGCTGGCCGTGAGGCATATCCCCCTGTGTTGCCCCGATGAGGCCGAGCCTGTCTCACTTCGGGGCCATCTTTGGTGGGGAACTTAGCCGGCTTGCTCCATTACCGGCTGGCGAGCCTTGCCCCAGCGGCGCAGGCGCCGTTGCAGCGGCCGCTCCAGCAGGGTGTAGCTCAGCGCCGAGAGCCCGATCAGCACCGCCAGCATCAGCAAGGTGGCCACTACCCCCAGCAGCGGGTTGGTCTGGCCATACCACCACGCGGTGATCCCCGGCGCCAGATAGTGGATGAGCTCGCAGCCGGTGAGCAGCACCAGCGCGTGCAGCAGGTAGATGGAGTAGGAGAGATCCCCCAGCCAGTTGGTGAAGCGGTTGTCCAGCAGGCGCAGCAGCGGGCTCTGGCGATCGCCCTGGCAGGCGGCAACCCAGATCAGCAACACGTAGGCGCTGATCAGCAGCAGGGTCAGCTGCGGCGTCATGGTGAACTGCATCAGAGCGAAGGGGAGCAGAAAGGCGAGCAGCAGCGGCAGATCCCGCTGCATCATGGGCCACTGCTGGGCGGCCTTGACCTTCGGCAGCAGCCAGAGGCCGAGCACGAATTCACTCACCCCGCGCCCGATGGCCAGCGCCCCGCTGGTGACATCCAGGGTACCCTGGCTGTGCACGATAAAGGCCAGCACCGTCAGGGCCAGCAAGGGGGCGAGGTTGCTCCAGCGGCTGCGGGTGACGGCGAGCGGAATGAGCAGCGGAAACAGCAGATAGCTGATCCACTCCACGCTGAGCGACCAGGCGGCGAAGTTCCAGGTCAATCCGTGATCGGTCACCACCTGCAGCAGCAACAGGCTGCTTGGCAACGCCTCGGCCGGGGTAAAGGGGGAGCCAAAAGGAGGCATTCCCTCCCACTCCCACATCTTGAACAGGGGGCCGGCGTAGAAGCCAATCCCATGGTGGGCCTTGTAGAGCTCCCAGCCCAGCAGCAGCAGCAGGGTCACCAGGTAGAGGGGATAAACCCGGGTCAGCCGCAGCCAGAGGAAGCGGCCATAACCGATGGTGCGGGGCGAGCGGGCGAAGCCTTCCCCGTAGACATGGGCCAGCACCAACCCGCTCAAAATAAAGAACAGATCGACCCAGAGGTAGCCGTTCTCGATGAGTTGGGTGTGGCCGGCGATCGACTCCATCCACTGGGGAAAGAGCAGCAAGCGGGCGTGGAACAGCACCACCATCAGGGCAGCGATGCCCCGTAGCGGCGTCAACAGCGGCAATGATTGATTCATGACGGGATCCTTGATGATGTTCAGCTTGGCCTGACATCGATTTTTGTTGTGGTGCCGCTCATCAACCCTGATGAGTCGGCTGCCCAGGCTTGGCGGCCACAGGCGGGATCACCCTACCTAAAAGAGAGCCATACGGGTGTGATTTTCGTCATGAATGCGCATTTATCATCCAAAAACCAGCAAGGGATCCGCGCTGCAGCGAAGGTGAGAGGGGATCTAGACTAGGGAAGTCATCCATCAGCGTGCAAGGATTGTCCCGATGAAACTCTATGCCCATCCTTTCTCATCCTACAGCCAGAAGGTGTTGATCGCCCTCTACGAGAATGCCACCCCGTTCGAGTACCGGAATCTCGAAGAGCCGGCGGCCAACGCCGAACTTGCCGCCCTCTGGCCACTCAAGCGCTTCCCCGTGTTGCTCGATGACGGTCGCTGCATTCTCGAGAGCAGCACCATAGTCGCCCATCTGCAGGCGCACCACCGGGGCCCCGTCTGCCTGATCCCGCCTGGCGATGCGGGTCTGGAGGTGCATATGCTGGATCGCGTCTTCGATAACTATGTGATGACGCCGATGCAAAAAGTGGTGCTGGATGCGCTGCGCCCGATCGCGGATCGCGACCGTTATGGCGTAGCGGAGGCCCGCGAGCTGCTCGATCAGATCTACCCCTGGCTCGATCAGCGGCTCGAAGGACGCTACTGGATTGCCGGTGCAGACTTCACGCTGGCCGATTGCGCCGCCGCCCCCTCGCTCTTCTACGCCGACTGGGCCCACGAGATCCCCGCTGGATATGGCCGTCTGCGTGCCTATCGCGCCCGGTTGCTTAGCCATCCCTCCATCGTGCGGGTAGTGGAGGAGGCCAGGCCATTTCGGCACTACTTCCCGCTGGGCGCGCCGGCGCGTGATTGAGCGGGATGATTTGTTGCGGGCGGAATTATTGCCGCCCCGAGCAATGTGCGAGGTGGACAGGGGCATGGCGTGATCAACCGCAGGGAAAAAACAGTGATATTCATTCAGGTGAGTGAGTATGCGTTTATGGCCGATATTTCCCCGAGGAATTTTTAATGTTGATGCGTAATATTTCATGTTTTTGCATAAAGAAAATGCCGAACAGTCCCTGCCGGTGGGCTGTGTATGCCATGTCTGGGTGAAAGAGAGATGAGAAGCGGGCTAACGATGGGGCAATTCCAGATTGAGGATGGCTGTCGTCAGTTGAAGAGGAGAGACAGGAGCACCCATCGCTGCTGGTGGCAAAGTCGGGGGGCGGTTATCTCTTTGGCGGCCGCATGAAAAAAGCCCGCTTTGATCGCGGGCTTTTTGATGATTTGCCGGACGTCCTGGCCCGGATCTGGAACCGGGGACAGGGGGCAGCGCTGGTCTGCTCGGCTTAGCGGGCGCGCACCACCAGCCCCTTGAGGTAGAAGCCTTCCGGATAGGCGGTACCGATGGGGTGATCGGATGCCTGGGAGAGCAGCTCCAGGATCTGGGCGTCGCGACCGGCATCGAGCGCCGCATCGGCGACGATCTTCTGGAACAGGCTCTGCTCCATCAGGCCGGAGCAGGAGTAGGTCAAGAGCACGCCACCCGGTGCCAGCAGCTGGAACGCCAGCATGTTGATGTCTTTGTAGCCGCGACAGGCGCCCATCAGCTGGGCCTTGCTCTCGGCAAACTTGGGCGGATCCAGCACGATGACATCGAACTTCTCGCCCTTTTCGCGGTATTCACGCAGCAGCTTGAACACGTCGTGACGAACGAACTGGGTGTTGCTGGTATCCAGCCCGTTCAGCTCGGCGTTCTGGCGGGCGATATCCAGTGCATTCTGGGAGAGATCGACGTTGATCACTTCCTTGGCGCCGCCCTTGAGGGCGTAGACGCCAAAACCACCGGTGTAGCAGAAGCAGTTGAGCACCCGCTTGCCTTCGGTGTACTTGGCGGCAGCCTGGCGGTTGTCCCGCTGATCCAGATAGAAGCCGGTCTTGTGACCGTTGCGGATGTCCACCAGGATCTTGACGCCACCGTTCTCCTCGATGATCACGGGATCGGTCGGGGTCTCGCCATAGATGACACCGGTACGTTCCTTCAGCCCTTCCTTCTTGCGTACCGCCACGTCGGAGCGCTCATAGATGCTGCACTCGGGGTAGAGAGTGCGCAGCGCTTGCGTTATCAGCTCGCGCTGGAACTCGGCGCCGGCGGAGAGAATTTGGCACACCAGAAAGTCGGCATAACGGTCGATGGTCAGACCCGGCAGGCCGTCGGATTCGGCGGCACAGAGGCGATAGCCGGTGAGGCCTTGACGCTTGATGAGCCCATCGCGGGACTCCTGGGCGTATTTGAGGCGACGGATGAAGAAGTCGAGATCGACGGTTTCATCTTTGTCGAAGGTCCAGACCCGGGCACGGATCTGGGAGCTGCCGGACCAGGCACCGCGGGCGAGCCACTTGCCATCCTGGGTGTAGATCTCGACGGTATCGCCATCGATGGGGTTGCCCTGTACCCGCTCGATCCCTTTGGAGAAGATCCAGGGGTGGCGACGCAGCAGGGATTTTTCGCGGCCTTTGACGAGATAGATGGAAGCGCTCATGGGGGTTGCCAGATGGTCAAAAGAAAAGGGGCCACATTCTATGTGGCCCGCTGGCAAAACTCAAACAACCTTGGCAGATAGCGTCAGGCTTTGGGAGCTTGCTAATCAGATTTTTAGCCCCTTCAATGCCTGTGCCAGCTCGGTGGCGGTGGCCTTGAGGCCGGCGGTGCCGGCCACCGAGGCGCTGGCGGACTCTTCCACCTGGCCCGCTTCGTGGCGCACCTGATCCAGATTGCGGGTGATCTCCTCGGCCACCGAGCTCTGCTGCTCGCTGGAGGTGGCGATCTGGGTGCTCATCTCCAGCACCGCATCGCTGTGGTTGCTGAGTTTGTCGATGTCGAGCCCCACTTCGCTGATCAAGGCCTGGCTGCTGGCGGCGCGACCTACGGTTTTCTCCATGATGTCGTTCAGCGCGCCGGTGCCGGCCTGCAGCTCTTCGATCATCTGCTGGATCTCCACCGTGGCCTGCTGGGTGCGGCTGGCGAGGGTGCGTACCTCGTCGGCCACCACCGCGAAGCCGCGGCCCTGCTCGCCGGCG
The DNA here is from genome assembly GCF_041403025.1 of Aeromonas sp. S5(2024). Classification (NCBI taxonomy): domain Bacteria; kingdom Pseudomonadati; phylum Pseudomonadota; class Gammaproteobacteria; order Aeromonadales; family Aeromonadaceae; genus Aeromonas; species Aeromonas sp. S5(2024). Next base: position 426,812 of record NZ_JBGLRI010000002.1, read on the forward strand.
CGGGCCGCCTCGATGGCGGCATTGAGGGCCAGCAGGTTGGTCTGCTGGGAGATGGCGTTGATGACGTTGACCACTTCGTTGATGCGATTGGCGTTGTGGGTCAGCCGTTCCACCGCGCCGGAGGCGTTGCCGATCTCGTCGGCCAGGGTGCGGATGGCGGTGATGGTGCGCGATACCCGGGCGGCGCCGTTGGCCGCCTCTTCACTTGACTGACGGGTCTGCTGCAGGGTGTCGTTGGCGTTGCGGGCCACTTCACGGATGGCGGCAGACATCTGCTCCATGGCGGCGGCCAGGGAGTCCATGTGCTGGCGCTGGGAGCGGGCCATGCTCTCACCCTCGCTGGCGTGATCGCGAAACTCGTCGGCGGCCAGGGTCAGCGCCTCGGCGGACTCTTCCACCAGTTGCACTATCTTGTGCTGGCGGTCGGTGAACCTGTCGATGCTGCCCGCCAGAATGGAGAACTCGTCGCGCACCGGGAAGAAGTTGAGGCGGAAGGTGAGGTCGCCATCCGCCACGGTCTGCAACGCCTTGTTGGTGGAGTAGAGCGCACCGGAGACAAAGGTCATCAGGTAGTGGGTGACCAGCGCCAGCAGGGCAGCCAGCACGGCGATGATGGTGAGCGTGGTGCCCTGACCATCCCACATGGAGTAGCGGGAGGCATCCAGGGTGCCGGTGACGATCCCGGCCTGACCGGCGCTGGCGCCGTATCGATAGATGTCGCCCTGCCGGGTTAGCCCTGTGCTGCCGGTCGGGCTCAGCGTGAGCTCGGCCGGCAGGGTGAGACCGGCATGCTGGCTTGAGAGCTGGGCACTCAGTTCGACCCGCTGCTTGAGCTGATCCAGGCGCAGCTGTATCTGTTGCTGGTGACCGTCGGCCAGCAGATACCAGCTGAGAAAGGCGATGAACAGCAGCGGGCACCAGAAGGTGATGAGAAATTTTTCGCTGATCGTGAGGTGAATGAGATAACGGTCAACCCACCGAAACTTTACTTCTTTCATAATGGTATTGCGTCCTGCAAGGGGATGAGAGTGTCGCGCTCATTATCGCCTTGGGGGGAAATTTCTTAAGGGGAAGGTGTGAGAAATGGGAGAGCAATCGTTTGTCGTGCGAGTGTGGGGCCTGGTTCAGGGGGTGGGGTTTCGTTACTTCACCCGGGAGCGGGCGCTGCAACTGGGGCTGCGGGGCCATGCCTACAACCTGGAAGATGGCTCGGTGGAGATCCTCATCTGCGGGCCGGAGCAGAGCGTGCAAATGATGCTGGGTTGGCTGGAGCGCGGGCCGCGCACCGCCGAGGTGACCCGGATGGAGTATGAAGTGGCGCCGCCACCCAAGGGGAGCGGCTTTCATACCAATTGAGCGCCTTGCCACGCCAATGACGCCGAACCGCCATGAAAAACGGGAGCCACACAGGCTCCCGTTTGCGTCGATGGCGCTCTTGGGTCAGCCGGCCTGGGCGGCATCGGCGATGGCCTGGGTCTTGGCCAGCACCGCCTGCAGGGCGGGGCGTTTGGCCAGACGATCCCGATAGGCCGCCAGCTTGGGGGGAATGGTCTGCTCGAAGCGGGTGGCCCACATCAGGGTATGGGCCAGCAGCAGATCGGCGATGGTGATCTGTTCCCCCAGCAGGTAACCCTGCTCGGGTACCCAGGATTCGGCGATGGCCGCCGCCTTGTCGAACTCCCACTTGGCGGTGGGGAAGATGGCCGGCAGACGCTGGGCCTCGGGCAGGGCGAAGCGGTGCTTGCCGATGGTCCACAGCGGCTGCTCCAGCTCGCAGGTGATGAAACTGACCCACTGGGCGTGCAGCGCCGAGGTCTGGGTCCCTCTGGCTGGCAGCCAGTTCGGGCCATACACCTCGGCCAGGTACTGCATGATGGCGGCAGATTCGGTCAGCACAAACTCCCCGTCCTTGAGCACCGGCATCTTGCCGCTCGGGTTGAGGGTCAAAAACCAGTCGCTGCGGTTCTCGCCCTTGGCGAAGTCGAGAAACTGGAACTGCCACGCCACGTCCAGCTCTTCCAGTAACCAGGATACGCGCAGGGCCCGACTGACGGGGGTGCCATATAAGGTGATCATGCTTGCTCCTTGCCTGATGAAGGGGGCCATGGGCCCGAAGTGAATCGCCAGTCTAGGCAAATTACCCAAACGCAACAAGCACCGAAGGGGTGAAGTGCGCACCATCCAGGGCGTTCAGTGGGGAGAGGAAAGAGGGAAGGGGGCGAAGAGGGAAAAATAAAAGGGAGGCCGCAGGCCTCCCTTGATTGCTTGATGACCGGGCTTCGCTTACTTGACGCGCATGCCGGGCTGGGCGCCGTCCTGCGGCTCCAGGATCCAGAGATCCTTGCCGCCCGGGCCTGCCGCCAGCACCATGCCTTCGGACATGCCGAAACGCATCTTGCGCGGGGCCAGGTTGGCCACCATCACGGTCAGCTTGCCTTCCAGATCTTCCGGATTGTAGGCGGACTTGATACCGGCAAACACCTGACGGGTCTCACCGCCGATATCCAGCTGCAGCTTGAGCAGTTTGTCCGCTTCCGGTACGGCTTCGGCCTTCTTGATCAGCGCTACGCGCAGGTCAATCTTGGCGAAGTCGTCGTAGCTGATGGTCTCGCTGATGGGATCGTCTACCAGCGGGCCGCTCGCTTTCGGTGCCTGCTCTTTGGCCAGATCTTCCTTGGACGCGTCGATCATGGCTTCGATTTTGGCCGGTTCGATGCGGGAGAACAGCGCCTTGAACGGGGCAACGGTGTGATCAACCAGCGGCATTTCGATGCCATCCCAGCTGAGGGTTTCCCCCAGGAAGGCTTCGGCACGCTCGGCCAGCAGCGGCATTACCGGCTTGAGGTAGGCCATCAGCACGCGGAACAGGTTGATGCCGACGGAGCAGACCGCCTGCAGCTCGGCGTCAGCGCCTTCCTGCTTGGCGATGACCCAGGGAGCGTTGTCATCCACGTAGCGGTTGGCCTTGTCGGCCAGCGCCATGATCTCGCGGATGGCGCGGCTGAACTCGCGGCTCTCGTAGGCCTCGGCGATGGCAGTGCGGGCGTTGGCGAACTCGGCGTAGAGCTCAGGCTCGGCGCAGGTCGCCGCCAGCTTGCCGTCGAAACGCTTGGCGATGAAACCGGCGTTGCGCGACGCCAGGTTGACCAGCTTGTTGACCACGTCGGCGTTGACGCGGGCGACGAAGTCATCGAGGTTCAAGTCCAGATCGTCGATGCGGCTGTTGAGCTTGGCGGCGTAGTAGTAACGCAGGCACTCTGGATCCAGATGGTTGAGATAGGTGGAAGCCTTGATGAAGGTGCCCTTGGACTTGGACATCTTGGCGCCGTTGACGGTCACGTAGCCGTGTACGTTGACCTTGGTCGGCTTGCGGAAACCGGCGCCTTCCAGCATGGACGGCCAGAACAGGCAGTGGAAGTAGGCGATGTCCTTGCCGATGAAGTGATAGAGCTCGGCCTCGGAGTCCGCTTTCCAGTAGCTGTCGAAATCGATGTCGCCGCGCTTGTTGCACAGGTTCTTGAACGACGCCATGTAGCCGATGGGGGCATCCAGCCAGACGTAGAAGTACTTGCCCGGGGCGCCGGGAATTTCGAACCCGAAGTAGGGGGCGTCACGGGTGATGTCCCACTGCTGCAGGCCGCTCTCGAACCACTCCTGCATCTTGTTGGCCATCTCTTCTTGGATGGCGCCAGAGCCGCGCACCCACTCTGCCAGCCATTTTTCAAACTGCGGCAGGTCGAAGAAGAAGTGCTCGGAGTCCTTCATCACCGGGGTGGCGCCGGAGACGGCGGATTTCGGATCGATCAGCTCGGTCGGGCTGTAGGTCGCGCCGCAGCTGTCACAGTTGTCACCATACTGCTCAGGGGACTTGCACTTGGGGCAGGTACCCTTGACGAAGCGGTCCGGCAGGAACATGGACTTTTCAGGGTCGAACAGCTGGGAGATGGTGCGGCTCTTGATCTTGCCGCCAGCCTGCAGACGGCCGTAGATCAGCTCCGCCAGCTCGCGGTTCTCGTCGCTGTGAGTGGAGTGATAGTTGTCAAAACTGATGTTGAAGCCGGCGAAGTCGGCCTGGTGCTCCTTGGAGACGGCCGCGATCATCTCTTCCGGGGTGATCCCCAGCTGTTGGGCCTTGAGCATGATCGGGGTGCCGTGGGCATCGTCGGCACAGACAAAGTGCACCTGGTGACCGCGCATTCGCTGATAACGAACCCAGATATCGGCCTGGATGTGTTCCAGCATGTGGCCAAGATGGATGGAGCCATTGGCATAGGGAAGGGCGCAGGTTACCAGCATTGTACGAGGATCAGTTGCCATATAGTCGTTCTTGATGTGCTTGTTGGGATGATAGAGTGCCGTGCATGTTACCCGAATTGGGGGTAGCCTGCCTAGGGTTGTGGCTCGTCCGCCCTGCCGGCGCACGCTGGTCGACCAGCAGGCAAGCCACTGATTTGTGTGCGGTAACCGTTCACCTCAAGATAAAGACAAGATAATGAGGAGTTAATGGTGATTGATTCAGTAAAACAGATCCTCGCCGAATTTAAGCCAACTGGCTGGGGCAAGGATCTGGTGGCTGCCGGCTTCGTGCGCAGCATCGACAAACAGGGCTCGACGCTGACCATCAAGCTGGTGCTGCCCTTTGCAGGCCACTCCCTGTTTGAGCAGATCAAGCAGGAGTTTGACGCCCGCCTGCGCAGCGCCACCGGCGCCACCCGTATCGACTGGGTAGGCGAAATCGAGGTCGCCAGTTTGCCGCGAGCGCAAGGGCTGGCGGCGGTGCAGGGCATTCGCAACATCATCGTGGTTGCCTCCGGCAAGGGCGGGGTGGGCAAGTCCACTACCGCGGTCAACCTGGCGCTGGCGCTGCAAAAAGAGGGGGCGCGGGTCGCCATTCTGGATGCGGACATCTACGGCCCCTCCATTCCGACCATGACCGGGACCTTGAAGGAGCGCCCCGTCAGCCATGACGGCAAGCTGATGGAGCCGGTGATGGCCTGCGGCCTCAAGAGCAACAGCATCGGCTATCTGGTGGCCGAGCAGGATGCCACCATCTGGCGTGGCCCCATGGCGAGCAAGGCGCTGGCCCAGATCCTCCACGAGACCCGCTGGGGCGAAGTGGACTATCTGGTGGTGGACATGCCGCCGGGTACCGGCGACATCCAGCTGACCCTGGCCCAGCAGGTGCCGACCACGGCGGCGGTGATCGTCACCACGCCGCAGGACGTGGCGCTGGCGGATGCGCGCAAGGGCATCGCCATGTTCAACAAGGTCCAGGTGCCGGTGCTCGGCATCGTCGAGAACATGAGCTATCACGTCTGCGGCGCCTGCGGTCATCAGGAGCCGCTGTTCGGCACCGGCGGCGGCCAGAAGATGGCGGAGCAGTACAAGGTGGCCCTGCTCGGCCAGCTGCCGCTGCACATCGACATCCGTCAGCACATGGACGACGGTCGCCCGACCGTGTTCGGCGCACCGGAAGGGGAGCTGGCAGAGGCCTATCTGAAGCTGGCCCGCCGGGTGGGGGCTGAACTCTATTTCAGCGGTAAACCGATTGCGACCCCCCTCTATGCCATGGCGCTGGATGAATAATCGGCGGTCGACCGCCTGGGGTGGATTTGAGGGTGGGCATGGCTCACCCTTTTTTATATAATGGATCGGTTTAAACCATCCCCACTGCTCTTCTCTTTAGGTATTTTCAATGTCTGATACTCAACATTCGTGTGTGATCATCGGTATTGCTGGTGCATCCGCTTCCGGCAAGAGTCTTATAGCCCAAACCATCTATGAAGAGCTGGTGGCCGAGCTGGGAGCCGGTCAGATTGGCGTGATCACCGAAGATTGCTACTACCGCGATCAGACCCACCTGACCATGGAAGAGCGGGTCAAAACCAACTATGACCACCCCAACGCGCTGGATCACGACCTGCTGGTCCAGCACCTGAGCCAGCTGGTGCAAGGTGATGCGGTCAATATTCCCCAATACTCCTATACCGAACATACCCGCATGAGCGAAGTGACCCCGTTCGCACCGCGCCGGGTGATCATTCTGGAAGGGATCCTGCTGCTCACCGATAGCCGCTTGCGGGATCTGATGGATGCCTCCATCTTCATGGACACGCCGCTCGACATCTGCCTGCTGCGCCGTCTGGTGCGTGATGTGCAGGAGCGTGGCCGGACCATGGACTCGGTGCTCAAGCAGTACCAGAAGACGGTACGCCCCATGTTCCTGCAGTTTATCGAGCCTTCCAAGCAGTACGCGGATGTGATCGTTCCCCGTGGCGGCAAGAACCGCATCGCCATCGACATGCTCAAGGCGCGTATTCGCCACATGTTGATTGGTTGAGATATTCAAGCCGGGTGATGCCCGGCTTTTTTAAATGAACAATTTGTCAGGAGAGTCGCCCAATGCGTCTTTGTGATACCGATATCGAACGTCATCTGGATGAAGGCAAGATCGTCATTGAGCCCAGACCCGGTATTGAACGGATCAGCGGCGTCAGCGTCGACGTGCTGCTGGGCAACGAGTTTCGGGTGTTTCGCGATCATACCGCCCCCTATATCGATCTGAGCGGCCCCAGCAGCGAAATGGCCGACGCCATCGATCGGGTGATGAGCGATGAGATCCACGTGCCGGATGGCGAAGCCTTCTATCTTCACCCGGGCCAGCTGGCCCTGGCGGTGACCTACGAATCGGTCACCCTGCCGGCCGACATTGTGGGCTGGCTAGATGGCCGCTCGTCCTTGGCCCGCCTCGGGTTGATGGTGCACGTGACCGCGCACCGCATCGATCCGGGCTGGTCCGGTCGCATCGTGCTGGAGTTCTACAACGGCGGTAAGCTGCCGCTGGCGCTGCGCCCCAAGATGAAGATCGGTGCGCTGAACTTCGAGATGCTCTCCGGTGTGGCGGCGCGTCCCTATAACAAACGGGAAAACGCCAAGTACAAGAGCCAGCAGGGGGCGGTTGCCAGTCGCATCAATCAGGACTGAGATCGGATCGACAGTCGAGCCGTCGGCAATGTGTTAAAAGAGGGCGCCGCTGGCGCCCTTCTCCATTTGCTTCGGCAGATTGATGTGGCGAAGAGGGCTGGGCGAGGGAGTGATCTTGCCTGTCATTTGTACAAACAGGGCGATACGGTCGGTCGAAAATTGACGGAGCCTAAGTCGGTGAGAGTGATCTCTGCGGCATACCGATGATGAATTGTTCCCGTTTGGAGACTGTTTTTGTCAGGCAAGGTCTGTTTAATTAATCTGTGACAAGCCGCATGCTGACTGGCTCTAAGCTATTTGCAGACGGAATGCTCTTTTTTTTTCTTACTGAAATATTTCAACAACGGGTATGGCGTTACCAGCCTTCTGGCATAATCCGCCGCAACTCATAAACAGGTTCGTTTTTTATGTTTGAAATGTTTAGTGGTTTGGGTTTGTGGTGGTCAATCGGTTTGGTATTGGCCGTTTTTTTTGTGTTGGCCTATGAATTCATCAACGGCTTTCACGATACCGCCAACGCGGTAGCAACGGTTATCTATACCAAGGCGATGCCGGCACACATGGCAGTAGTGGCCTCCGGTCTGTTCAACTTTGCCGGGGTCATGATGGGTGGTCTGGGGGTGGCTTATGCCATTGTCCACCTGCTGCCCATCGATCTGCTGCTGGGGATGGACTCCACTCAGGGTCTGATCATGGTGTTCTCCCTGCTGTTTTCCGCCATCGTGTGGAATCTGGGTACCTGGTTCTTCGGGATCCCGGCGTCCAGCTCACACACGCTGATCGGCTCCATTCTGGGGGTAGGCGGCGCCTATGCCTGGATCAGCCATCAACCGCTGCAGGAAGGCATCAACGTCGCGAAAGCCATCGACATCATGCTTTCCCTAATCATCTCTCCCACCGTCGGTTTCATCATCGCCGCGCTGCTGCTGTTCGCCATGAAACGCGTCTGGCAGGGCAGCAAGATCCACAAGACCCCGGAAGAGCGTCTGCTGGTGGATGGCAAGAAGCATCCGCCGTTCTGGGCGCGTCTCACTCTGGTGGCGTCTGCCATGGGCGTGAGCTTTGTGCACGGTTCCAACGATGGCCAGAAGGGTATCGGTCTGGTGATGCTGGTGCTGATCTGCATGGCTCCTGCCTATTTCGCTCTGGACATGAACAGCCGCTCCTATGACCTGGATCGCACCCAGGATGCCAATCAGCGCATCATGGAGATCTATCAGCGCAACCATGAGCAGGTTTCCAAGGTAGTGAACTTCAGTGTGCCTGCCCAGGCCCAGGAAGAGTTGATGACCCACTGTGCTGCCGATGGTGCCCTGCAGGCCATGGCCACGCTGGACAATCGTCTTGCTCAGGTGCGGACCTATGAAGAGATGGATCTGACCGACCGCCGTGAAGTGCGCCGTCTGCTGCTGTGCATCGACGATACCGCTCGCAAGGTGTCCAAGCTGCCGCTGCCGGCCAAAGAGCTGACCGACCTTGCCAAATGGCGCAAGGATCTGACGGCCACTGCCGAATATGCACCGACCTGGGTCATCGTCTCCATCGCGCTGGCGCTGGGTTGTGGCACCATGGTGGGCTGGCGTCGTATCGTCTACACAGTAGGCGAGAAGATTGGCTCCTCCGGCATGACCTACAGCCAGGGGATCGCCGCCCAGATCACCGCTGCCGCCTCCATCGGCGTGGCCAGTCTGACCGGGATGCCGGTATCGACCACTCATATCCTCTCCTCTGCCGTAGCGGGGACCATGGTGGCCAACAAGTCGGGCCTGCAGAGCCAGACCATCAAGACCATCTTGATGGCCTGGGTGCTGACCCTGCCGCTGACCATGCTGCTCTCTGGTGGTCTGTTCCTGATCAGCCATCATCTGTTCAGCTGATACAGATACCAAAAGCGTGTTGAGAAAGGGCCCTTGTGGCCCTTTTTTCATGGCCTTAAAAACGAGCGTGTGATATTAGGCTCCTACCCGCCGGGTTTCCAGCCTGACCATCCTTGATATGCCATCAAACTAATTATTCCATTCAATCAATTACTTCTCTCACCCACTAAGCTCATCCCCACCCATCAACAGGCATTCAAGATAGGAGGGTTGGCAGAGTGGGCGTCTTTTGCAGTTCTGCCTCTGCATAGAGTGCAGCGAGAGTCATGGAGCTGCTCGGCTAAGGGTCTATGTCTGTCATCTCATGGCACATGATGGCCTAAATTAGCAGATGGGATTAGCTGTGTTGACAGCTATGGGAGAGGGGTCTTTGCCTGCATTGGTCGGCAGCACGTCTGGATTGCCGAGAGGATGGAAGGTCGAATGACCAATCGATGCCGGTTGATAGAGGCATACGCACTTCAAACCGACTTCGAGATGGGTGGCAGGCTTGGCGTTCATGCGCACCGGTGTTGTGAAGGATGTCTACACAGCGTGATATTTGTATCTGTGCTGGCTCTTATCTTATCCACTCTGCCAAAGCCAGGAACTATACAGTCTCAGCAGCAGGAAGACAAAACAAGGAGTGTGGATTGAACCGCAGCGAGTCAATGGCTGTGGTTATTCAATATGATGGGAGAAGTTTGTGGCTCTCAGTGCTAGTAGGTAGCGGAGTAGTAAAAGGACGGGTAACCGAGACGAGCTGACGCCATGCCGCACCTAAAAAAGAGCCACACAATGTGTGGCTCTTTTTGTCAGACTAGCGAGTCATCAAGGACGACCGGCCGGGCTGGTTGCAACGTTGACGGCAGCGGTACTGCCGCCATGGCGACCTGAGCTTGCCACTTCGCTGCGCACCAGCGGCGCATGATCAACCGGCTCGCGTACCGGCAGGGCAGGGGCAGCTGCCGGTGTTGCCATCGGCGCAGAGGCCTTGCGGGCACCGGCCAGCAGGCCACCACTGCGTTTGACTTGCTTGGCCACAGGGGCTGCTACGGCAGCGGCTACCGGAGCCTCGTCAGCGATGACAGGCTCAGCGACCGCAGCAGGCTGTTCAACCACCAGAGGGGCAACCTCGGCTACAACCACTGCCGGAGCGGCTTCTTCAACTGCCGGTGCAGCAGGTGCCGCTTCAACCACGGCAGTCTCGACAGCCGGTGCCTCGACAGAAACGACTTCCGCAATGACCGGGGCAGCAACTTCTGCAACCACTGGCTCGTTTGCTACCGCTACCTGGGCTTCTTCAGCAACTACCGCTTCGGTTACCACTGGCTCTGCGGCCACGACTTCAGCCTGCTCGTGAGCCTCTGCCACAACGGCTTCAGGCACGACATGCTCGGTCAGCGCAGCAGAGGCCTGCAGGGCGGCGGCAACCGCTTCAGCACTGGGGATGGTGATGACAGGGACTGCCGGCTCTTCCACTTTCACCTGGGCGGCATCTGCCTGGGCAGCTGCAGCCAGGGTAGGGGTAGCGCCTTCGGCAGACTGTTCTTCATCTTCACGCTGGCTGCGGGCATCTTCATTGATGCGCTTGCGACGTTGGCCTTCGATACGCTGATTGCGCGGCGTACGACGGGAACGACGCTGGCCTTCGGCCTGCTCATCGTGCTGCTCTACTGCGTCGGAGGCCTCTTCGGCAACAACCGGAGCATCGGCGGGCAGGGCGGCAACGTCGCTGGCCGGGGCATCGACCCGGATCTGCTTGCGCAGTTGACGGCGTTCGCGGCGCTCAGCCACTTTCTGCTCTTTTTCCAGACGTGGCTCGTCGTTGACCATGGTGGTATCGACGGTTTCTACCGCGTCAACGACCACTTCGGCGCGAGGTTCACGCGGAGCACGGGGTTCACGAGCAGGGCGCGGGGCGCGGGGTTCGCGTTCCTGACGCGGCTCACGAGCCTCGCGAGGTTCACGTTCCATGCGCTGTTCACGCACTTCGCCACGGGCTTCACGCTCCTGGCGCGGCTCACGCTCTTTGCGGGGACGACGGTTGCGGCTTTCACCACCTTCACGATTGGCACCCGCTTCCCGCTTCTCTGCGGTATCGGCAGGGCTGCGGTTACCACGATTGTCATCACGACGACCACGCTGACCGCGGCTGCGGGTTTCATCGCGCTGATGACGATGACCCTCATCCTTGCGTGCTTCGCGCTGGGCTGCCGGTTTGTCGGCAGGAGCCTTCACGTCGGCAGAGGCGCTGTCGGAACCGAACAAGCCGGAGATGGCCTTGAACAGTTTGCCAAACAGACCGGCTTCGGGGGCGGTCGGTGCAGCGGGAGCCACAACCGGGGCCGGCGCGGCGGGGGCCGGCTGGGGCGCCTGGACAAAACCTTGCAGCAGCGGTTGTTCGCGCTCGATCACCTGAGCCTGCTTCGGCTGGTAGACCGGCTTGGCAATCTCGGTTTTCAGCTCGTAGCTGGCCGCTTCCGGGATCTCGTTCTGACGGATGCGGGTCACTTCGTAGTGCGGGGTTTCCAGATGCTGGTTCGGAATGATGTAGACACGTACATCATTACGCTGTTCCAGGCTGGCGATGGAAGCACGCTTCTCGTTGAGCAGATAGGCGGCAACATCGACCGGTACCTGACCGTGAACCTGCTCGGTGTTGTCCTTCATGGCCTCTTCTTCGATGAGACGCAGGATGGACAGCGCCAGTGATTCGTTGTCACGGATCACACCCTGGCCCTGGCAACGAGGGCAGATATGGCTGCTGGACTCGTTGAGGGAGGGACGCAGACGCTGGCGAGACATCTCCAGCAGACCGAAACGGGAGATCCGGCCCAGCTGGATGCGGGCACGGTCCTGATGCACCGCTTCACGCAGACGGTTTTCCACTTCGCGCTGATGACGAACCGGGGTCATGTCAATGAAGTCGATGACGATCAGGCCACCCAGGTCGCGCAGACGCAATTGACGGGCAATTTCGTCGGCCGCTTCCAGGTTGGTTTGCAGCGCCGTCTCTTCGATATCGCCGCCCTTGGTGGCGCGGGAGGAGTTGATATCGATGGAGGTCAGTGCTTCGGTCGGATCGATGACGATGCTGCCGCCGGAGGGCAGACGCACTTCACGCTGGAAGGCCGACTCGATCTGGCTCTCGATCTGGAAGTGGTTGAACAGGGCAACTTCACCCTTGTACAGCTTCACGCGATTGAGGAAATCGGGACGAACCAGCTCGATATGCGCCTTGGCACGCTCGAAGATGACCGGGTTGTCGATCAGGATCTCGCCGACATCGCGACGCAGGTAGTCACGGATGGCACGCACGATGACGTTGCTTTCCTGATGGATCAGCACCGGTGCAGAGCGGCTCTGTGACGCCTTGTGGATGGAATCCCAGTGGTTGAGCAGAACGTTCAGATCCCATTCCAGCTCTTCCGGGGATTTGCCCACACCGGCGGTACGCACGATGAGGCCCATGCCGTCCGGCACGGTCAGGCCGCTCAGGGCTTCTTTCAGTTCAGTCCGTTCATCACCTTCGATACGGCGGGAGATACCACCGGCGCGAGGATTGTTCGGCATCAGTACCAGGTAGCTGCCGGCCAGACTGATAAAGGTGGTGAGGGCTGCACCCTTGGTGCCACGCTCTTCCTTGTCGATCTGGACGATCACTTCCTGGCCTTCGCGGACCACTTCTTTGATGTTGGGACGACCCTGATAGGAGTAACCGGAGGGGAAATAATTGCGGGCGATTTCCTTTAACGGCAGGAAACCGTGGCGCTCGGCGCCATAGTCGACAAAAGCAGCTTCAAGACTGGGTTCTACGCGGGTGATTTTGCCCTTGTAAATGTTCGCTTTTTTCTGCTCGTGTCCCGGACTTTCAATATCCAGATCGTAGAGCTGTTGTCCGTCAACCAGCGCTACGCGCAACTCTTCTTCCTGAGTCGCGTTGATTAGCATTCTTTTCATTGAGTTCTCGTTATTTTGTCATTTTGATTTCCTCCACAGGATCCTGCCGGCGCCGGCCTCGGGTCTTCAGCATACTGGGGCAACCTCCCGGTTGGGGTATGCATGAGGCGCAAACTAAGGGCACTCTGGTCCAGCCTTCTCGAGAAGGCATGAAAAGGATACCGGTGTGGAGACAAATTAGCGGTTCTGTTTGCGTTCTCCATGCGCTGTACCTCGCACCCGGGAACCGTCATGTTCTTGTATACACGGTGTTTCGGGATTGGGTGGCATAAATTTTGGCCACTTAGTACAAGGCTTGAACACAATGACAAAACCTTGTTTATTATCCCATTTAAACCACTTTTATAGCAAGGCGCCATTTTTCAACAAAGCATGCAGCCAAGGGCCGCCGGCAGTGTTAAAATCCGCGCCATGACACAGATACATCAACAAGTGCAGCTGCTCACCATCGAAGCTGAGCATGAAGGGCAGCGCATCGACAATTTTCTCAAGACTCAGCTAAAGGGCGTCCCCAAGAGCCTGATCTATCGCATCCTTCGCAAAGGGGAAGTGCGCGTCAACAAAAAGCGCATCAAACCGGAATACAAACTCTGCACTGGTGACGAGGTACGGGTCCCCCCCGTGCGGGTTGCCGAAAAGAACGAACTGCCCTCGGCCAATCTCAGCAGCATCCAGCGTCTGGAGAGCCAGATCCTGTTTGAAGATGACGCCATGATAGTGCTGAACAAGCCGTCCGGCATGGCGGTACACGGCGGCAGCGGCCTGAGCTTTGGCGTGATTGAAGGGCTGCGCGCCCTGCGCCCGGAAGCCCGTTTCCTCGAACTGGTGCATCGGCTCGATCGCGACACCTCCGGCGTACTGCTGGTTGCCAAGAAGCGCAGCGCCCTGCGCAGCCTGCATGAGCAGCTGCGGGTCAAGACCATGCGCAAACAGTACCTGGCGCTGGTGCGTGGCCAGTGGCAGCCTCACGTCAAGGTGGTCAATGCGCCGCTGCGCAAAAATGACCTGCAATCCGGCGAGCGGGTAGTGCGGGTCAGCAGCGATGGCAAGCCTTCCGAGACGCGTTTTCGGATTGCCCGTCAGTTTGCCGAGGCCACCCTGGTGGAGTGCAGCCCGATCACCGGTCGTACCCATCAGATCCGGGTGCATACCCAGCATGCGGGTCACCCCATCGCCTGTGATGACAAGTATGGAGAAGCCGCATTTGACGATAAAATGCGCAGCCAGGGGCTGAAACGACTGTTTTTGCATGCCTGGAAGCTGAGCTTCATCCATCCGGCCGATGGCCGCGAGATGCAGGTGGAAGCCCCGCTGGCCCCCGAACTCGACGACTTCCTGAACAAGTTAGCTCGCTGATGCAGACCATCCGGCTCGCCATCTTCGACTGGGACGGTACCCTGATGGACTCGGTGGGCCGGATTGTTGCCTGTGTGGCGCACGCGGCTCGCGATTGCGGTGAGCCCGTGCCCACCGCCGTCGAGACGCACCAGATCATCGGTCTCAGTCTGGAGGTCGGTATCCCCCGGCTGTTTTCCCTGGAGCAGGGGGGTGAGCGGGCCAATGCCCTGATCGCCCGTTATCGCCACCATTACGTCCATGACAGCACACCCAGCCCGTTGTTCGCCGGGGCGAGGGAACTGTTGCTGCATTGGCATGCACAAGGGGTGGCCCTGGCGGTCGCTACCGGCAAGTCACGGCGTGGATTGGACCGGGTACTGGATGAAACAGGGTTGCGGCCGCTCTTTGCCGCCACGCGCGGGGCGGACGAGGCCAACTCCAAGCCTGATCCCCTGATGCTGACGCAAATTCTGGATGAGCTGGGCATTACCCCGCACCAGGCGGTGATGATCGGTGATTCCATCCACGACATGGCGATGGCCGAGGCGCTGGCCATGCCGCGGATCGGGGTGAGCTGGGGCGTGCACGACCGTGCACGCTTGCTGGCCCACCATCCACTGGCGGTGGTTGATACCATGGCGGAGCTTCAGCGATTGCTGAGTTAGCCTTGCGATATAACCGATGAATAAACGAAAAACGGGAGCCTTGGCTCCCGTTTTTCGTGGTTGGCATATCGTGCCCATCAGGGCAGGGCGATACCGTGGCGGGCCAGCAGCTCGATCAGGCCGATCAACGGCAGGCCGATCAGTGCATTGGGATCGCGCCCTTCCAGGGCCTTGAACAGCACGATCCCCATGCCTTCACACTTGAAACTGCCCGCACAGTCGAGGGGCTGTTCAGCTTCTACATAGCGGCGGATGGCCGCCTCATCGAGCTGGCGAAAATGAACGGTGAAGGGTTCTATCAGCTGTTCGGCGCGGCCAGACGCGGCGTCCAGCACGCACAGGCCGGTATAAAAGGTGACGCTGCGCCCCTGAGCCGCCATCAGCTGGGCCACCGCTCGCTCGACCGTTCCCGGCTTGCCCAGGATCCGACCATCACAGACGCACACCTGATCCGAACCGATGATCATCCCCTGATCATGCTGATCGGCGATGGCACGGGCCTTGGCATGGGCAAGGCGAGCCACCAGCGTCTGTGCATCCTCCCCGGGCAGCACGGATTCATCGACATTTGGCGCGGCGCACTCAAAGGGGAGGCCCAGCTTTTCCAGCAGGGCTTTGCGGTAACGGGAGGTGGAGGCGAGGATCAGGGGGCGCGACATGGCAATCAGGTATCCAGGTTCAGAAACGGGCAGGCGTCGATGGTATCGCCCCCGTGCGGCGAGGGCAAATATCGCCGCCATTCTCTCCAGCATGTCGAGATTGGAAAACACAGCTATCGGCTTATTCATCCGGCCTGACGTTATAGTGCCCCGTCGATGCTACCCATTCGCTGAGGACGCTGAGGAGTCACCATGGGCCGTTACATGCTCTGCTGTTTTTTGATGATCACGCTCTACCCGGTAGGGATCGATCTATATCTGGTGGCGTTGCCCAACATAGGTGCCAGCCTTCAGGCCAGCGAGGCTCAGCTGCACACCGCGTTTTCCCTCTATCTGCTCGGCATGGCCGCGACCGTCCCGCTGGCCGGCCTGCTGGCGGATCGTCACGGCCGCAGGCCGGTGATCCTGAGTGGGGCCGGCTTGTTTATGCTGGCGTCGCTGCTGGCCGGCAGCGCCGCCGACACCGCGCAGTTTCTGCTGGCGCGGGTCGGCCAGGGGGCAGGGGCCGGCGCCCTCTACATCATGACCTTTACCGTGCTGCGAGACGTGTTGCCACCGGCTCGGCTGGCGGCCGTGCTGTCGGCCATCAATGGGGTCATCTGCGTGATCCCCGTGCTGGCGCCGCTGCTGGGCTATCTCATCCTGACCGGCTTCCCATGGCCTGCCATCTTTCAGGCCATGGCGCTGCTTGGCGGCGTGGTGCTGCTGCTCAACCTGCTGGGGTTGAAAGAAAGCCTGCCGCGGCACCCTGAGTCATCCTCGAGTGCGTCAGCAGCCCGCTTTGCCTTCTTGCGAGTGCCGCAGTTCCTCTGGATGTGCGCGTTGAGCAGTGCCGGCATGACCTGCATTCTGACCTATGTCAGCACTTCACCCATGATCCTGATGACCCAGAGGGGGCTGGCAACCGCAGAGTATGCCCGCATCATGATGATCATGGCGATGATCAGCATGATCACCTCCTTCTTCGCCCCCTTGTTGCTGCGTCGACTCCACAAGCACAGCCTGCTCGCACTGGCCCACGGTGGGTTGGGGTTGGCGCTGCTGCTGATCCTGGCCTCTCATCTTGAGAGCTCCTGGGGCCTTTGGCTGCTGCTGGCAGGCTTTGCCTTCACCTGCATCGGTTTTTCCGCGAGCTTCGGCATCGCCATGGGCGAGGCGCTGGCCAGTTGCCGTCATCAGATAGCGCTCGCCAGCGCCACCCTCTGTCTTGCCCAGATAACCGTGAGCGCCGGCTATATCTGGCTGATGGGGTGGCTTGGCTTTGCCCCCAGCACGCTGCTTGCCTGTGCCCTGCTCGGCGCCGTGTTACTCTATCTGCTCTTTCGCGCCCTGGGGCCGGTCTTCGACAGCCTCGCCTATGGTGCCCCGGTCATGGAGAATCCCTGAGCATGCGTCCCTTGATCGACCTCGATCTCAATTTGTTGGTGGTATTTCGGCTGTTGCTGCAAGAGCGCAGTGTCACCAAGGCTGCCAAGAAACTCAATGTCACGGCGCCCACCGTCAGCAAGGCGCTGGCGCGGCTGCGCGACTGGTTCGACGACCCGCTGTTCCTTCGCACTCTGCGGGGGTTGGAGCCCACCAATCTGTCGCTCACCCTGGAGGAAGAGCTCAAGGAGTGGTTCCAGCTATCGGGCAACATCGCCTCCCTCTGCGGCAATGCCATTCCGGAGGGGGCCGCGTTCAGGCTGGTGCTGGAGTCGCCCTTTTACATCAGCTTTCTCAATGATCTGCCCATGGTGATTTATGAAACCTATCGCAAATCGACCATCCGGATCATGAACTGGGACCATCACTCCCTCAACGACATCATCAATGGCGATGCCGATCTCGGCTTCTGTGCGAGGGAAACCCACCCCAGCTCGCTGGCCAGGGTCAACCGGCTGCCCTATTACATCGATCACGAGGTGTTGTTCGAAGACAGGCCCATGGTGTTTTTGCGCAGGGATCATCCGCTGCTGGCCCGCACCTGGAATCTCGACAACTTCCTCGCCTATCCCCATGTCAGCGTGGTGTGGGAGGCGAGCGATGCCTGGGCGCTCGACAGCCTGCTGGATGATGAGGGGCTTAGCCGGCAGGTGCCGATCCGGGTCTCCAGCTTCGAGCAGGCGCTGCACATCGCAGCCCAGTCAGACCACGAACTGATCGCGGTGGTGCCCTCCTATTGCGCCAGCTATGCCCGCCAGCACCACGACAATCTGATCTCCTTGCCGCTGCCGCTGGATGAAGCCCTCTATCGGCAACTCGACATCGCCTTCATCCTGCTCTGGCACAAGCGCAACAACCACAACACCAAGGTGCTGTGGCTGCGCGACGAGATCAAACGGCTTTACCACCAGCATATCGGGACCGCTGGCGCGGGTTAACCCTGGCCTCTACCTCGCAGGGCCAGAAAAACGGCTATAAGCATAGGAATGGGCAAGGCGGGGTCATGGATGATGAGAGTCGGGATATGGCTGTTATGGTTGCTCTGCGTGCCGGCCTGGGCACAGGGCTGGCACCTGCAGGCGGGGGAGGCGGGCATATTGCTCTGGAGCCGGGCTCATCCTCCCGGCGCTTTTCTGGCTTTGCGCCTGGAGATGAACGTGGCCGCTCCGCCCTCGGCGCTGCTGGCCGTACTGCGTGATACCGCCCGCCATCAGGAGTGGCTGCCTCAGAGCCTGGAGGTAAGGGTGCTGGCCAAGCCGGCGCCCGATGAAGATCTGGTCTATACCCGGCTCTCTGCGCCCTGGCCGGTGCAGGAGCGGGAGCTTATCACCCACTCTCGCCTGCAACGCCAGCCAAATTGCGGTCTGGTACTGACGGTATGGGCCGCCCCTGATGCTCTGCCGCCTTACCCCGGTCGGGTGCGGATCCGCACCAGTGAAGGACGCTGGGAGGCGGTGCCGCAACTCAACGGCACCACCCTGATACGCCTCGAAACTTATACCAACCCGGGTGACAATCTGCCTGGCTGGCTCATCAACCCCATCGCCGCCCAGGCGGCGCTGGACAGTTTTCGGGCCATCCGCCGTCTGATGGAGGCCATCCCGCCCGAACCTTGCGCTTGTCCCCATATGCGGCAGGGGCGCCAAGTCGGGCTGTGCGGCAACCATCCATGAACCCCGAGGGGGCAGGGGAGTGGTTGAGTCACCTGCGCTGTGAAATTCTGCTGTCAAGGAGTGCGCCGGATCCCCACCGTCAGCGCAAATGCGGCCAGGATCCGGTGTCGGATTCGTTGGTTTATGGCATAATCAGCCACCGGTGAGCGCAAGTTCCGCCATGTGCGGGGGTTGTGAGGTTAAAATCATCGGCGGTAAGGACTTTTTCCTTTGACTATCAGTTGTTGGACCTATAATATTCGCGCCCTATGCAAAAGGTGAAGTTGCCCGTAAAGGTTGATCCAGTCCGTAGTGCCTCGAAGCTGCTCGATTATGTCGGGATAGTGGAAAAGTCGCAGATGCCCAGGCTGGAGGAATCAACCGCAGGCTTGCAGAGTGATATCGATGTATCGCTGCACTTTGGCAAAGATGTCCAGAAGTTGACCGTTATGAAAGGCACTGCCCATGCCAAGGTTGACCTGGTTTGCCAGCGTTGTGGAGAAACATTCGAGCATCTCTGTGAAGCTGAATTTATCTACACTCCGCTGTTCGAGAGAACAAACGAGGAAGAACTGCCGGAAGCTTATGAGCCCATTGAGTTGGACGAAAACGGCGAGATGGATCTTCATCAAATCCTGGAGGATGAACTCATCCTCTCGTTGCCGCAGGTGGCCATGCATCCCATGGATGCTTGCCCGCGCGGTAACATGGAGATGACCTGGGGTGAAATCGAACCTGCTGATGAGCGGCCGAATCCCTTTGCAGTTCTTGAAGAGCTTAAACGTAAGTGAATTTAGGAGTTAGCCTACAATGGCCGTACAACAGAACCGTAAAACCCGTGCCAAGCGTGGCATGCGTCGTTCCCACGATGCGCTGACCACCGCTGCCCTGACTGTTGATCAGACCAGTGGCGAAATTCATCGTCGTCACCACGTGACTGCCGATGGTTTCTACCGCGGTAAAAAGGTAATCGCTTAAGGATTGCCTTTGTCTACGCAAACTGTCGCGCTAGACATCATGGGGGGAGATATTGGCCCCTCGGAAACAGTGCCTGCCGCCGTGCAGGCACTGTCTCTTTTACCCCAGCTGAAATTGATCCTGGTCGGTGACCAGCACCAGACCACCCCCCTCCTGCAGCAACATGGCTTGCTCAATCACCCTCGCGTCCGTTTTGTACATGCCTCCCAGGTCGTTGGGATGGGCGACAAACCGATCGTGGCACTGCGTACCCTGAAAGACTCCTCCATGCGAGTCGTACTCAATCTGGTCAAGAGCGGCGAGGCCGATGCCTGCGTCAGCGCCGGCAACACAGGTGCACTGATGGCCATGGCCAAATGCGTGCTCAAATCCCTGCCCGGCGTCGACCGACCCGCCCTCATCAAGGCGCTGCCCACCCTGTCCGGCAAACGCACCGTGATGCTGGATCTCGGTGCCAACGTCAGCTGCGATGCCGACACCCTGCTGCAGTTTGCCGTGATGGGGTCAGTGGTGGCTGAAAAGGTGGAGGGGGTTGCCACTCCCAGGGTAGCCCTGCTCAACGTGGGGGAGGAGGAGATCAAGGGCAACGATCTGGTGCGCCACAGTGCCGAACTGCTGCGCCAGTGCCAGGCACTCAACTTCGTTGGCTTTGTCGAAGGGGATCGAATTTTTAGCGGCGAGTGCGACGTTATCGTCTGCGACGGTTTTGTCGGCAATGTCGCCCTCAAGACGGCGGAGGGGGTGGTGCGGATGATGGCCCAACTGGCCGGATATCCCCGCAAGAAACGCAGTTTTCTTGGCCGTATCGCCGGATTTATGTTCAAACGACGTTTTTCTTACCTGAACCCCGACCAGTATAACGGTGCAAGTCTGTTAGGATTGCGCGGCATTGTGGTAAAAAGCCACGGGCGGGCCGAACGGCGCGCCCTGTGTAACGCGATCCTGCTGGCCGCGCAAGAGGCCAAGCATCAACTTCCATTGCAAATAGCAGATCGCCTTGAATCTGTCTTTTCCGACAGGGATCTATAAGAACTCTATGCATAGCAAAATTTTGGGTACTGGCAGTTATCTGCCGAACTCGGTACGTACCAATGCCGATCTCGAACAGATGGTGGAAACCAGCGACGAGTGGATTGTGGAGCGTACCGGGATCCGTGAACGTCGCATTGCCGGTGCCGATGAAACCGTCGCCACCCTGTCTCACCAGGCCGCTCTGCGCGCCCTGGACGCGGCGGGCCTGACCGCCGCCGATCTCGACATGATAGTGCTGGCCACCACCAGTGCCGAGAACGCCTTCCCGGCCGCCGCCTGTGAATTGCAGGGCCTGCTCGGGGTGCAAGGGATCCCGGCTTTTGACGTGGCCGCCGCCTGCGCCGGCTTCACCTACGCGCTCTCCATCGCCGATCAGTTCGTCAAATCCGGCGCTGCCCGCCACGTACTGGTGGTCGGGGCCGATGTGCTGTCGCGCATGTGCGATCCGGAAGATCGCGGCACCATCATCCTCTTTGGTGACGGGGCAGGGGCCGTGGTGATCGGCGCCAGCGACACGCCGGGCATTCTCTCCACCCATCTGCATGCGGATGGCCGTTACGGCGATCTGCTCAAGCTGCCGCAGCCGCGCCGCGGTATGCCGGGGGCCGAACTTGAAGCCTACATGTACATGAAGGGCAACGATGTGTTCAAGGTGGCGGTCACCCGTTTGAGCGAGATCGTCACCGAGACCCTGGCCGCCGCCGGCATCGCACCGAGCGAGCTGGACTGGCTGGTGCCTCATCAGGCCAACTTCCGCATCATCAGCGCCACCGCCAAGAAGCTTGGCATGGGGCTGGACAAGGTGGTGCTGACCCTCGACAAGCACGGCAACACCTCTGCCGCCTCCGTGCCCATCGCCTTCGATGAAGGGGTGCGTGACGGCCGGATCAAACCGGGCCAGCTGGTATTGCTGGAAGCCTTCGGCGGTGGTTTTGCCTGGGGCTCGGCGCTGGTTCGCCTCTGATCGTGGTCGGGATGAGCAATCTGGCTCATCCTGCCGCTCTCATTTTTGTCTTATCTAAAGGAATCAATGATGACCCAATTTGCCATTGCCTTCCCGGGACAGGGCTCCCAAACCGTCGGCATGCTGGCCGAGCTGGCCGAACAACATGCCGTGATCAAGGAGACCTTCGCCGAGGCGAGCCAGGTGCTGGGTTATGACCTGTTTGCCCTGGTGATGGATGGCCCGGCCGACGATCTGAACAAGACCTGGCGTACCCAGCCTGCTTTGCTGACAGCTTCTGTCGCGCTGTGGCGTCTGTGGCAACAGCAGGGTGGGGCAACCCCCGCCGTGATGGCTGGCCACAGCCTGGGTGAGTACTCCGCCCTGGTGTGCAGCGGTGCACTGGCCTTTACCGATGCGGTCAAACTGGTCGAGCTGCGTGGTCTGGCCATGCAGGAAGCCGTACCGGAAGGCACCGGTGCCATGGCCGCCATCATCGGGCTGGACAATGACGCCATCGCCGCCAACTGCGAAAAAGCGGCGCAAGGACAAGTGGTCTCCCCGGTCAACTTCAACTCTCCGGGCCAGGTGGTCATCGCCGGTCACAAAGAGGCCGTCGAGCGTGCCAACGTGCTGATGAAAGAGTCCGGCGCCAAGCGTGCACTGCCGCTGCCGGTCTCCGTGCCTTCTCACTGCGCCCTGATGAAACCTGCCGCAGAAAAATTGGCAGCTGCGCTGGACGGGATCGAGATCAAGGTTCCTGCCATCGCTGTCATCAATAATGTCGACGTATCCTGTGAACAGGATCCGGCCGCCATCAAACAGGCTCTGGTGCGTCAGCTGTACAGCCCGGTTCGTTGGACCGAGACTGTCGAGCGGATGGCCAATGAGGGGGTTACCCTCGAGATCGAGATGGGACCGGGCAAGGTATTGACCGGGCTCGCCAAGCGCATCGACAAGCGCGTGGAAGGTATTCATGCCAACGATGCAGCCTCTTTCGAGCAGGCGCTGGCCCAGATCAAGTAAACAGGAGCAAGTAATGAGCTTTACCGATAAGGTTGTGTTGGTGACCGGTGCCAGTCGTGGCATCGGCCGTGCAATTGCCGAAACTTTTGCGGCCCGTGGCGCCAAGGTAGTCGGCACGGCGACCAGCGAGAGCGGCGCCGAGGCGATCAGCGCCTATCTGGGTGAACAGGGTTGCGGCATGGCACTGAACGTGACCAGCCAGGAATCCATCGAAGCCGTCTTCGCCGCCATCAAGGCGCGTTTTGGCGACATCGACATCCTGATCAACAACGCCGGCATCACCCGTGACAACCTGCTAATGCGGATGAAGGATGATGAGTGGAACGAGATCATCGACACCAACCTCACTTCCCTGTATCGACTGAGCAAACCGGTGCTGCGTGCCATGATGAAGAAGCGCAATGGCCGCATCATCAGCATCGGCTCCGTGGTGGGCACCATGGGCAACGCCGGTCAGGTCAACTATGCGGCCGCCAAGGCGGGGCTGGTTGGTTTTACCAAGTCGCTGGCTCGTGAAGTGGCCTCCCGCGGCATTACCGTGAACGCGGTTGCCCCCGGTTTCATCGAGACCGATATGACCAAGGCGCTCAATGAAGAGCAGCGTGCCGGCATCATGAGCCAGGTGCCTGCCGCTCGTCTGGGCGACCCGAAAGAAATTGCCGCTGCTGTGGTATTCTTGGCATCGGATGATGCCGCCTACATCACTGGCGAAACCCTGCATGTTAATGGCGGGATGTACATGGTGTAATCAATTTGTCGTGAGATCTGTTCAAATTTGCGATAGTACGCCGAAGTTTGGCGAATTTCGTGGTTTGACCAGCGGCAAGCCACTTGCAAACTCACGTCAATTGAATAAACTACCCCAACCAGACGCAATAGCGTATTTTTAAAGGAAAATTCAGGTCATGAGCAACATCGAAGAACGCGTAAAGAAAATCATCATCGAACAACTGGGTGTTAAAGAAGAAGACGTTAAGAACGCTGCCTCCTTCGTCGACGACCTGGGCGCTGACTCTTTGGATACCGTTGAACTGGTAATGGCGCTGGAAGAAGAATTCGATACCGAAATTCCTGATGAAGAAGCCGAGAAGATCACCACTGTTCAAGCGGCTATCGACTACATCACCGCTAATCAGGAATAAGTTCCTGTTCTGAAAGAAGCGGCCCAAGGGCCGCTTCTTTTATGTTTACCCCTTTTCAAAACACCTCTCGGAGACTACCTCAGTGTCAAAACGCAGAGTCGTGGTGACCGGCTTGGGGATGCTTTCCCCGGTAGGCAACACTGCCGAATCCAGCTGGCAAGCCCTGCTCAACGGGCAGAGCGGCATTTCTCCCATCGAACACTTTGATGCCAGCGAGTTTGCGACCCGTTTCGCAGGCCAGGTCAAGGATTTCGATCCCGAGCAGTACGGTATCAACCGCAAAGAAGCTCGCAAGATGGACCTCTTCATCCAGTACGGTATCGCCGCAGGCATACAGGCGCTGGATGATGCCGGTCTCGTCATCAACGAGGCAAATGCCGAGCGCGTCGGTGTGGCGATCGGTTCCGGTATCGGCGGCCTGGGTCTGATTGAACAGAACCACAGCAGCCTGGTCAACGGCGGCCCCCGCAAGCTGAGCCCCTTCTTCGTGCCGTCCACCATCATCAATATGGTGTCCGGTCATCTCTCCATCATGAAGGGTCTGCAAGGGCCGAACATCGCCGTGACCACCGCCTGCACCACAGGTACCCATGCCATCGGCATGGCCGGCCGGATGATCGCCTACGGTGATGCGGACGTGATGGTGGCCGGCGGTGCCGAGAAAGCCTCTACCCCGATGGGGATGGGCGGTTTTGCGGCGGCCAAGGCGCTCTCCAACCGCAACGACGAGCCCACCAAGGCCAGCCGTCCGTGGGATAAAGATCGCGACGGTTTTGTGCTGGGTGATGGTGCCGGGGTGCTGGTGCTGGAAGAGTACGAACACGCCAAGGCCCGCGGCGCCAAGATCTACGCCGAGCTGGTCGGTTTTGGCATGAGTGGCGATGCCTACCACATGACGGCGCCTCCCGCTGACGGCAACGGTGGCGCCCGCGCCATGCAAAATGCCATCAAGGATGCCGGTATCGCCCCCGAGCAGGTGGGCTACATCAACGCCCACGGCACTTCCACCCCCCTGGGTGACGTGGCCGAACTGCGCGGCATGAAAGCGGTGTTTGGCGAGCATGCCAAATCTCTGATGATCAGCTCCACCAAGTCGATGACCGGTCACCTGCTGGGTGCCGCCGGCGCCATCGAGGCGATCATCACGGTACTGGCGCTGCGCGACCAGATGGCGCCGCCCACCATCAACCTGGACAACCCGGATGATGAGTGCGATCTGGACCTGGTGCCTCATGTTGCCAAGGCTGGCAACTTCGAATATGCCCTCTCCAATTCCTTCGGTTTTGGTGGCACCAATGGCTCACTGATCTTCAAACGCGTATAATTCGCCCTGGGCGGATAGTATGGGCCCGATACGACAGTATCGGGCCTTTTTTATCGGAGGGATCCTTTTGCTGATCAATGGAATACCGACAGACAGCGTTTCCGCCATGGATCGTGGCCTGGCTTATGGCGATGGCCATTTCACCACCTTGCTGGTCAAGGATGGTCGCCCCGTCTGGTGGCCGGCTCACCTGGCACGGCTGCAGCAAGCGAGCGCCAGACTCGGCCTTGCCGAGCTGGACTGGCAACAGCTTGGTGACGAGGTCGCCGGGATGGCTCGCGACCAGACGCTGGCGGTGATCAAGGTGATGCTGACCCGAGGCAGTGGTGGCCGGGGGTATGATGGCACTGCCTGCCATGCGCCGACCCGGATCCTGTCGCTGGCCGCTTACCCGGCCCACTACCCGGCGTGGCAGCAAACCGGTATTCCACTGCTGGTGTGCCAGCAACGACTGGGCGACGCCCCCATGCTGGCGGGCCTCAAGACCCTCAACCGGCTGGAGCAGGTGCTGCTGAAAAGCGAACTTGCGGCGCGTTCGGGAGTCGAAGGTATAGTCTTGAACAGCCGGGGATTTCTGGTAGAAGGGGTCAGTGCCAATCTGTTTTGGCGCCGTGGCAGAACGGTGTTTACGCCGGATCTTGCCCACTGCGGCATAGATGGCATCATGCGGCGCCAGGTGATGGCGATGCTAAAACAGATGAGCATTGAACTGCGTGTCGTGGAGGCTCCGCTGGAGTCACTGTGGCAGGCCGAAGAGGTATGGTTGACCAATACCCTGATGGGCATAGTGCCGGTGACCGGCATCGGGGAGACCCAATATGCCAGTCCGGTATTGATCCGCCGCTTACAGGAGCGTTTGGTCATTGAAGTTTAATCGGCTTTACACCCTGCTCGCGGGCGCGGCGCTGACAGTTGCCGTGGCCGGGGGCTATGTACATTACAAATGGCAGCAGGTGGAGACGCTCACCAACAAGGGGCCGACCCGCCTCTTCACCGTCGAGAAGGGGGCCCATGCGGCGCGCCTGATCGCCGAACTGGGGGAGGGGGAAACCAGCCCCTGGGCGGTGCGGCTCTGGCTGCGCGGTCACCCCGAGCTGGTTGCCATCAAATCCGGCACCTATGAAATCAAGGAAGGGGCTCCCCTCAAGGAGACCCTCTCCCTGTTCGCCTCCGGCAAGGAGTTTCACTTCAGCCTGACCTTCGTCGAAGGATCCCGTTTCGAGGATTGGCTGAAGCAGCTGGCCAGCGCCCCTTATTTGGAGCGCTTGACGGTGGAGCAGAGTGAAGCGGATCTGGCCCAGGAGCTTGGTATCGACAATGGCAAGCTGGAGGGGTGGTTCCTGCCGGAAACCTACGCCTATACCACCCATGCCAGCGATATTTCCATCCTGCGCCGCGCCTATCAGGACATGCGGGCCTTCCTGCAGCAGAGCTGGGACAAGCGCCAGGCCAATCTGCCTTACAAGACCCCTTACGAGGCGCTGATCATGGCCTCGATCATCGAGAAAGAGACCGGTCAGCCGGAAGAACGGGCCCAGATTGCCTCGGTGTTCGTCAATCGCCTGCGCCTTGGCATGAAGCTGCAGACCGATCCCACCGTCATCTACGGGGTGAAGGACAGGTATGATGGCAACATCCGTCGCAGCGACCTGACCGACGTGAACCCCTACAATACCTATGTGATCGACGGCTTGCCGCCCACGCCCATCGCCATGCCGGGCAAGGCTTCCATCGAGGCGGCGCTCAACCCCAAATCAACTGACTACCTCTATTTTGTCGCCAAAGGGGGCGGTGCCCACTACTTCTCCAAGACCCTCGATGAACACAATCGGGCGGTCCGCGAATACATATTGAAGAAACCCTAATGTCTAAATTTATCGTGATTGAAGGACTGGAAGGAGCAGGGAAGAGCTCCGCGGTACGTTATGTGACCGACTATCTGCATGGCCACGGCGTGGCGCGGATCGAGTGTACCCGTGAACCGGGCGGTACCCCGCTGGCCGAGCGGATGCGAGCCATCGTCAAGGAGGTGCACGACGAGCGCCTCACCATCGAAGCCGAACTGTTGCTGATGTACGCCTCCCGGGTCCAGCTGGTCGAAACCCGCATCAAGCCGGCCCTGGCCGACGGCATCTGGGTGGTGGGCGATCGCCACGATCTTTCGTCCCAGGCCTATCAGGGCGGTGGCCGCGGCATCGATGCCAATCTCATCGGCGCCATCAAACGGGCCGTGCTCGGCGACTTCAAACCGGATCTGACGCTCTATCTCGACATCGATCCCGCCATCGGCCTGCAGCGGGCCCGCCACCGCGGTGAGCTGGACCGGATCGAGCTCGAGCAACTCAGCTTCTTCGAACGTACCCGCCAGCGCTATCTGGAATTGGCTGCCGCCGATGAGTCAATCAAGGTGATCGATGCCGGCCAAGCGCCGGAGCAGGTCAAGGCGGCCATCGAGACTGCATTGGCCCACTATCTGAAAGATGAGCCCTCATGTATCCCTGGTTGATCCCGGACTGGCATGCCTTGAGCCAGACCGCCGCGGCCGGTCGACTCGGTCACGCCTGGCTGCTGCTCGGCGACCCCGGTCTTGGCAAGGAGCAGCTTGCGGAACAATTGGCGCGCTTGCACCTCTGCCATCGGCCCGATCGGGGTGAGCCCTGCGGTCAATGTCACTCCTGCCAGCTGTTTGAGAAGGGCCATCATCCGGATCTCGGCACCCTGACGACGGAGAGCAAGACCATCGGGGTCGAGGCCATTCGCGAGATCTGTTCACGGCTGCAGAATTCGGCCCAGCTTGCTCGCGGCAAGGTGGTGATCATCCCGGATGCGGAGCGCATGACGGAGTCGGCCGCCAACGCCCTGCTCAAAACCCTTGAAGAGCCGGCCGGCGACAGCTTGCTGCTGCTGATCGCCTCCCAGGTTTCCCGCCTGCTGCCGACCATTCTCAGTCGCTGTCACAAACATGTCTGCCAGTTGCCTGCCGAGGGTGAGACGGTGCGCTGGCTGGCCGAGCAGGGTCATCAGGCCACGCTGGCCCAGGTACGGATCTGCCAGGGGGCGCCGCTGCGGGTGCTGCGCTATATCGAAGAGCAGCAAGACAGTGCCCGCCGGGATCTGCTGGAGAGTTTTCTTGCACTGGCACAGACGCCGACCCGGGCCAACCACGTGTGCGGTCTGCTGGCGACCGATACCCAGGTCAGGCTGCACTGGCTGCAGCTGTTCTTGTGCGATGCCCTCAAGACGCAGGCCGGTTGCGGCCATCATCAGCTGGCGATGCCGGATCTGACGGCGCTGAGTCAGCAACTGGCCGAGCTTCATTCCAGCGAGAAGCTGCTGGAGGCGGAGCAACAGCTGGTCGAGCTGAAGATGGCCTGCCAGCCGGGGCAACTCTCCAATCCCACCATCCATCTGATGAACTGGCTGACTCGCTGGTTATAGATCTAGCTACAAAGGTTTTATATGTTACTCGTTGATTCCCATTGTCATCTCGATCGCCTGAGCTATGGCAGCAAGCAGACCAATATGGCCGATGTGCTGGCCAAGGCCGCCGAGCAGGACGTGGGATATTTTCTGTGCGTGAGCGTCACCCAGGCGCAGTTCCCGACCATGCTGGAAGCGATCGCCCCTTATCCTCAAGTGTTTGCCTCCTGTGGCGTGCACCCTCTCAATCAGGAACCTGGCGTCGATGCCGCCTTGTTGCTAACCCAGGCGGCAGATGAAAGGGTGGTGGCCATCGGCGAGACCGGGCTTGACTATTTCTATTCGCCGGAGAACAAGGAAGTACAGCAGGCCTCCTTCCGCGAGCATATCCGGGTGGCCCGCGCCCTGAACAAACCCCTCATCATCCACACCCGCGATGCTCAGCAGGATACCCTGCAGATCATGCGCGAAGAGGGGGCCGAGCAGGTCGGCGGGGTGTTGCACTGCTTCACCGAGTCGCTCGAGATGGCGGAGGCGGCCATGGCGATGGGTTTTTATATCTCCATCTCCGGCATCGCCACTTTCAAGAATGCGGCTGCTCTGCAGGCGGTGGTCAAGGCGCTGCCGCTGGAGCGGTTGCTGGTTGAAACCGACTCACCTTATCTGGCGCCGGTTCCGCACCGGGGCAGGGAGAACGAACCGGCCTTCGTGCGCGACGTGGCCCAGTTCATCGCGGATCTGCGGCAAATGCCGCTGGCCGAATTGGCCCAAGTAACCAGTCACAACTTCTTCGAGTTGTTCAAGTTGGCAAAGCGATAACAAACAACGCCCCGCATAGCGGGGCGTTTTACTATGACAATCAACACTTATCATGACCCATCCCAAAACGATCATGGCAGATCGTTATCTCTCACTTGGTGTGGTGGATGCTGATGAGATCAAATCCCCAACCGTGATAAAACGGAGCAAGGATGAGAGGGAATTGAGGAATAAATGAGGGGGCAGAAATAGGTTAAAAGCATTCTTCATAAGTATCGATAATATTCATTATCGATACTTGATAGATCTGCAAGATCCTGTAAGATCCAACGAAACTCCGCATTAAATCATAGAGTTAAGTGAACTACCCACACATCCAGGCCCAAACTCAACAGGCTTTGCAGAGTGTCTTCGATCCTCAACTGAACAGCCGGGCCAGACGCTTCCTGCGCAGCGCCAAAGCCGATTCCACCCTCAATGCCTATCAGGCCGATACCCGCATCTTCGTATTCTGGTGTCAGCTGCATGGGCTCGATCCGTTGCAGACCACCCATCATCACATCATGAACTTCCTGGCAGATCAGGCTGACGGCATCCTGGCGGACTGGGTCTGGCTGGACAAGGAAGAAGGGAGGGGGGAGCTGTGTAACGGTGAACCCCGTAAACCGGCCACCCTGGTAAGACGGCTCGCCGGCATTCGTTATGCCTTCAAGCAGAAGGGGATCCACCCCATGCCGACCGAGCATGCAGAGATAAAGGAGATGATGCGGGGCATAGTGCGGCTCGGTGACAACCGCAAACGCAAAACGGGGGCGCTGACCCTGAAACCACTGGCCTGTGTGCTCGATGAGATCGACACCGGCAATCTGGCAGGGCTGCGGGATTACACCCTGTTGTTGCTGATGTTCAGCGGCGCCTTGCGACGCTCGGAGGCCGCAAGAATTGAAGTGGATGATCTCGACTTTGTGGGGCAGGGAATCCGTCTTCGGCTCAAACCCAGCAAACATCAGCTCCATGAAACAGAGATCGCCCTGGTGCCCGGCAAACAATATTGTCCGGTGTCGGCACTGGCGCGCTGGCTCAAACAGAGCAGGATCAGCGAAGGCGCCCTGTTTCGCCGGATGAATCGCTGGGGTCAGCTCATGCAGGAGCCGCTCGGTCCACAGGGTATCAACCTGATGATCAAGCGGCGCACCGGTCAGGCCATCGACGATCTCCAGGTCAGTGGCCACAGTCTGCGCCGCGGCTTCATCACCTCGGCGGTCACTGCCGGCAAACCGATGAACAAGATCATCGAGGTCACCCGCCACAAGGACATCCGCACCTTGCAGGAGTATTTCGACGATGCCCACAAGTTCTCGGATCACGCCCTGGATGGCTTGCTGTAATATAACCGCGTCACTAATATTTTTATGTTAAATGATATCTTGTTGATCCAATGATATATTTGCAGCGCACTGAGCTCACCCCATCAAGAGGGGGAGAGTCAGGCTCCTCACGTTCGTCAGCGGATGGTGAAGAATCGATGAGAGATAACAGGCGATAAAAATCAAAGTTGCAAGGTGATATGAGCCAGGAAATGAAAGTGAGCAGTGCGCAAGACAACGCCGAGCGGCAGCGCCAGCACGTGAAACGCAAGCAGGAAACTCACAGCCGATTGCAATGCTGGATCAGCAATCGCCACGCCGAACGGTTGGCCATGCTGGGGTTGCAGCTCGAAGACAGCCAGGCTTCTCTCATCGAGCAGGCCATCGATCTGCTCTATCAACATGAGCTGCAACAGGAACAAGCCGCGCCGCATGTCGAAGTACCAGAGCCGGCAGAGGTGCTCGAGTAAACGCACCGGCGGCATGGTGCCTAATTGCTACATGCGAACTGCGAGCATAAAAAAAGCCAGGTACGAATTCCTTGTACCTGGCATAGGGGAATTGGCTCCTTGCAGAGCCGTGCGCTAACTGGTGTTCGGATAGCCTTAAGCTTAGACAAGGCTCAAGGCTTTTCAAGATCCACGTAAAAGTTCAACCGGAGTGTGGGTTTTACTGCTCCGAGAACACTCGTTACACAAACAGATTGTTGTCGCGCACCAGCTCGCGGGGCAGGGCATTTTTGACCCGGCTGCCCACCCATTTCCCCATGCCCAGGGTGTGCCCCTGATAGCGGACGATCACCTCGCCAGTGCCGGCGGCTTGCTCCGGCCACACATCCCGCCCCATCATGAACTCCCGTGCATCAGCTATGCCGAGCTCCACGAATCCCTTGCTCGCACCGTCGCCATAGGCCAGCGCCCACTCATGGGTCAGTCGATAACCCTTCTTGAAGGTCTCCGCCAATTTCAGCCCGATGCGATCGAAGCGCAGCTTGCCCTGTACCTGTTCGAACAGCTGGGGGAAGAGCCAGATCTCCTCGCTGCGGCCAAACAGATTTCCCTGCGGCACGACCCCGAAGGCGGCTTCAATCTCGCGCAGCATGGGCTCTGACTCTTTGGCCGGCAGCGGCGAGAAGGGAAATTTGCCGAGCTTGCCCGGTTTGAACATGGTGTTGGGTACGGAGTGGTGCTTGCGCAATCTGGCAACGAAAAAGCCTTCACTGTCGAAGATTTGGGGCCAAACGTGCAGGTATCCTTCCGGCGTGCAGGCCTGCTCTGCAGCGGGGAAGAGATCGGCCAGCGAGTCAAAGCTGAACGCATCGCCGAACTTGTCCCGCAGTGACTGACAGACGGCCTGGTTCTCCCGCAGGCTCAAGGTACAGGTGGAGTAGACCAGCACGCCGCCCGGTTTGAGGGCATGAAAGGCACTCTCCAGCAAGCCTTGTTGCACCGCCGCAATCTCGTCGATGCTCTCGAGGCTCCAGTTGCGCAAGGCGTCTTCGTCCTTGCGCACCGTCCCCTCACCGGAGCAGGGGGCGTCGAGCAGGATGGCATCGAAGGTTTCCGGCAACCACTGGCCGAAGACCTTGGCATCAAAATGGGTCATGCCCACGTTGGTCACGCCGCAGCGCTGCAGATTGGCGCTGAGCACCTTGAGCCGGCTGCTGGAGTACTCGTTGGCAACCAGCATGCCCTGGTTGTTCATCAAGGCCGCGATCTGGGTGGTCTTGGAGCCGGGGGCCGCCGCTGCGTCCAGCAGCATGCCATCGCACCGGGTCTGCTCGCAGGCAAACAGGGCGGTGACCGGCAGCATGGAGCTCGCCTCCTGAATGTAGAAGAGGCCGCTCAAATGCTCGGCGGTGTTGCCAAGAGGCACGCTCTCGTCTTCGCGACTCAGCCAGAAGCCGGTGTCGCACCAGGGCACGGGATCGAGCTGCCAACCGAGCGGCTGCATCCGCGCCACAAACGCCGCCACCGAGATCTTCAGGGTGTTGACCCGGATGCTGCGCCGCAGCGGTCGTCGACAACTGGCCACGAACTCATCCATGGAGAGGTGCGCCGGCATGATGGCCGCGATATGACGCAAGAAGTGATCGGGAAGATAGGTGTTGTCGTGCACGGTGCAGTCTCGTTGACCGAAAAAGAGGGGCAACATCTTATCACAAGGGTAGGAATATTCTGAAAGCGCGGCCGGTAAAAACAAGCCCGGCACAGTGCCGGGCTTGGGTGAACGTGGGTGAGGGGAGAGATCAGGGCTGGATGCGGGGGCTCCACTCCTGCCACTCTTTTTCCGCCTTGGCATGCAGCGGGTAGCTGTGGCCGGCCTTGACGGTCGGCCCCATCTCTTTCTCTGGGGTGTTGAAGGCGATGCCGCCGGCGAGCAGGCTCTGCACCGTCTCCACCTCGATGGTGCCACCGGTCAGGCCGATATCCGCCTTGACCCCGGAGACGTTCCAGAAGCGGGAGTTGGCCCGCACCAGATGGGCGTACTCCTGCTCCACGTTGACGTCGATCAGCACCTCGCTGCCATCGCGGGCCAGCGCCACCTTGGTCACGCTGCCCACCACCATCTTGCGAAACAGCAACGGGCTGCCGACGCTCAAGCCGTTGACCGACGCGCTCTTGAGGGTGAGCGCCAGACCGGCCGGACCGCTTTGGCTGAGGGGGAAGCGCTCCTTGCCTGCACCCTGACCGGGCTGCGCCTCCACAAAGGCGCCCTTGATCAGGGTATCGAGGTGGGCCACGCCGCCCAGCCCCAGCTTGGCCTGGACCAGGGTAAAGCGGGCACCAGACTGCAGGAAGCGCGCGGCATACTGGCCATCCAGCTCGGCCTTGAAGATCACCTGGCCCAGGGTCGGCTCCAGCTCAATCTGTTCAATCTTGCCGATGTCGACCCCGCGGTAGCGGATCGGGCTGCCTACCCCGAGTCCCGGGTTGCTGTCGGCCACCAGGGAGAGGGTCCGTACCTTGGCCTTGGCCTGCTCCTTGCTGTCAAACAGCTGGTGACTGCTGCGACCCGTACCGAGCCGATCGAATTCGATGGCGCCGCGCAGCAGGGTGGCGAGGTTCCCCACCTTGACCTGCACGCCATCCACCCGCACCCGGGTATCCAGCGCCGGCTTTTTCCAGAATTGCGGCTGCTGCTCCAGCAGGGGGGCATAGACAGCGGCGATCTCAAGCTCGATCTCCACCCCCTCCTTGGCGGCGCGCAGCGCGTTGACCTTGCCAGCCTCGAGCCCCAGATAGAGCACGGGGGAGCCGATGCCGATGCCGTCAGCCTGCTCCGCCTTCAACACCCAGCGACGGGGCTTGGCATCCCGGGTACCGAGCAGGGCCAGCTCCTGGCTGGGATAGAGCCGGTTGACCCGCTCGCCGGCGGGGGCCTGCACCAGCTTGATGCCGCCGCCAATCCAGGCGCTGGCCGGGCTGGTTTCCACCTTGATGCCGCTCAGGTCGGCATCGATCTGCAGCGGCGCCGCCCGATAGAAACGGGCCCGGTTGAGCAGATGCTGATACTGGCTCTGCACGACCAAGGCCACGCTGGCGTTGCCGCCGCCATCCAGGGTGAGCTGGTTGATCTGGCCCACCTGCAGGCCCTTGTACCAGAGCGGCGCCCCTTCGTTGAGGCCGGCCAGATCGTCGGCCTGCAGCACCAGCTTGATGCCGCCCGGTTGTTCTTTGCTGCTCAGGGTCATGGCCTTGACCCGCTCGCCCGCCACATAGTCGAGGCGAATGGCCGGGCCCGCCAGCAGGCGATCCGCATGCTTGATGCCACCGGCACCGAGGGAGACGCTCTCCCACACCAGACGGCTGTTGCCGGTGATCCGAAACGCCTGCTCCGGGTTGATCAGCGCGGTCACCACCCGGCCCTTGTCGGTCAGACGAATGGGGTCGATGCGGCCAATTTCGATGCCTTCGAACAGGATCGGCATCCCCTCCTTGATGGGCAGATCCCCCGCCTGGATGTCAATTCGCTCGCCGCGGGCCGCCTCGGCCAAGCCTTTGTAGAGGGTAAACACCTGGCCTTTCTCCGGCTCCGGAGAGTCCTTGGGAGAGTCGAAGGCGATGCCGCCGCTCAGGATGGAGGTAAGACTGCCGGCCTCCACATTGACCCCGGCCAGGCTGAAGGAGCCCTTGATGCCGCTGATGTTCCAGAAGCGGGTGTCGGCCTTGATGAGGTGCTCAAAACGCGGCTCGATCACCAGATCCAGGATCACGTTCTGGTTCTCTTCGCCAAGGCGGGTGTTGATGACGCTGCCCACCTCGATGCCGCGAAAATAGAGCTTGGCGCCGATGCCGACCGAGCCGAGCGAATCGGCGGTCAGGTGCAGCATTCGTCCCTGGGCCTGATAACCGGGGGGAGGGCCGTCCAGCGCATCGAACTCCTCCTGCAGCGGGTTGTTGTCCCGCCCGGGCTGCAGGTTGATGTAGTTGCCGGAGACCAGGGTATCGAGGCCAGAGATCTCGGTGAGCGACGCCTTGGGGCTCACCAGCCAGAAATCCGAGCCTTTGCGGATGAGCGGGCGGGCCCGGCTGTCAATCTTGGCCAGCACGGCTATCTTGCGGCCATCCTCGGCCAGCTCCAGCTCCTGCACCACCCCGATGGCGACCCCCTGATAACGTACCTGGGTCTTGCCCGGCAGGATACCGTTGCCCTGGGCGAAGTTGATGCGGATCAGCTGGCCACTGCTGGCAAACTGCTGGTAGATGAAGCCCCCCGCCAGCAACAGGGCGATAAAGGGCAGCAACCAGACGGGTGACAACCAGCGACGCTTCTCAATGACGGGTTCAGCCCCGATCATACCGACTCCTTAATTGGCTGAGATAAACAGCAGTTCAGATAAAGACAAACAGTTTCAGGCATATGTGATGGCCGACCCTAGCGGGCCGCCTTGTCCCACAGCAGACGCGTATCCAGCATGCGAGCCGACATCATGGTCAGCACCACCACGCCGGCAAAGGCGGTGGCGCCGGGGCCGGCCCGTACGTTGAGCAGCACCCCGCGATCCACCAGGGCCACCATCAGCGAGATGACGAACAAGTCCAACATGGACCAGCGGCCGATGAAATCGATGATGCGATACATGATGAGCTGGCGTTTGCGGCGCACCGGCTTGGTTCGCTGCAGTTGCCAGCAGATCCAGCCTAGCCCCAGGATCTTGCCCACCGGCACTATGATGCTGGCGGTGAGGACGATGGTGGCGATGCCCGACATCTTGCTGCGATAGAGCATCATGATACCGCTGAAGATGGTATCGGACTGCAACAATCCCTTGTTGTAGAAATGGGTGATGGGCAGCAGGTTGGCGGGCAGCAGCATGAAGCTGGCCAGCGCCAGCAACCCCCAGGACCAGGCCAGGGAGTGGGGAATGCGCACCTGCAGCCGGCTGTGGCAGCGAGGGCAGACGCTGCCCGCCTGATAGCGCACCAGCAGGCCGCAGGTGTGGCAGCGGCAGAGCCCCAGTTCACGGGCGCTGGTCTGGAACATGGTCCGGCTCCTCCAGCGGTACTCGCTCCCAGTAGGGGGCCGGGTCAAACAGGATCAGCAGCGTCAGGTTGAGCAGCATCAGGATCCCCAGGTTCAACAGACCGCCGCCGAGGCGCACGTCGGCGATGTCGATCAACTTGAACAGGGCGACCAGCAGGCTGACGATGTAGACCTCCAGCATGGCCCAGTGAC
Organism: Aeromonas sp. S5(2024); assembly: GCF_041403025.1. Classification (NCBI taxonomy): domain Bacteria; kingdom Pseudomonadati; phylum Pseudomonadota; class Gammaproteobacteria; order Aeromonadales; family Aeromonadaceae; genus Aeromonas; species Aeromonas sp. S5(2024). The sequence continues at coordinate 463,024 of NZ_JBGLRI010000002.1, forward strand.
GAAACACCTCCACCGCCTTCAGGGTCGGCGCCAGTATTTGCCAGCGTTTGGCAAGGCCCGAGGCCAGCGCAAAGATCCCGAGCAGCAAGCCCACTGGCGCCAGTACGGCGCACCAGAACACCAGCCCCGCCACCCAGATCTCGTGTTCGAGCAGCAGCACCATGATGCCCTTGAGCAGGTTGGCGTCCGAGTTGACGCCGGCCAGGCGCAGGTAGATCAGCGGTTCGAAGAAGGCGGACGGGAGCAACAGAAAGCCGGTGATGGTCAGCGCCATCAATTGGGAGGGGCGAAATGCATAGCGCCCGTACAGATGCTGGTGACAGCGGGGGCAGTGGGCGTGGCGCCTCAGCGGCAATAACTTGCGTTCGATCAGCAAGTCGCAAGCCGGGCAGACGATCACGGGATTGAGATCCGACATTACGTTTCAACCTGTTGAAGGAATTGGTGAAATTTACCCTAAAAGCCGCGTCCTGTCTTGCCTGGCGGGGGCATGCCACGAAAGTATGATTGACGTTAACGTAAACGTGATATTAGATAGTCTCACCAGACAAGTGAAAGGAGTCATGATGTCCAGCCTTACCCCCTCGGCAGGCCTGCGTTTTCGCACCGCCCTCGCCAACGAACGCCCCCTGCAGATCGTCGGCACCATCAATGCCTACATGGCACTGATGGCGGAGCGCAGCGGCTTTCAGGCCATTTATCTGTCAGGCGCCGGCGTTGCCAACGCCTCCTATGGCCTGCCGGATCTCGGCATGACCTCCCTCAATGACGTACTGATCGATGCCGAGCGCATCACTGCAGCCACCCGTGTGCCATTGCTGGTCGACATCGACACCGGCTGGGGCGGGGCATTCAACATCGCCCGCACCGTGCGCGCCTTCGAGCGGGCCGGGGTGGCCGCCGTGCACATGGAAGATCAGGTGGCCCAGAAGCGCTGTGGCCACCGGCCCAACAAGGCGGTGGTCTCGCAGGAGGAGATGTGCGATCGCATCAAGGCGGCGGTGGATGCCCGCGAGAATGGCGAGTTCGTCATCATGGCCCGCACCGATGCGCTGGCGGTGGAGGGGATTGGCCCGGCGCTGGAGCGCGCCGCCGCCTACGTGGCCGCCGGGGCCGACATGATCTTCGCCGAGGCGGTGACCGAGCTCGGTCAGTATGACCTGTTCAAGCAGGCGGCCGGGGTCCCCATTCTCGCCAACATGACCGAATTCGGGAAAACCGAGCTGTTCGACAAGGAGGCGCTCGCCGCCCACGGCGTCGACATGGTGCTCTATCCCTTGAGTGCCAGCCGGGCGGCCAATCAGGCGGCCCTCAACGTCTATCAGCACCTTCGCCAGGATGGCCATCAGCGGGCCGTCGTCGACACCATGCAGACCCGGGAGTCGCTCTACGACTTCCTCGGTTATCACCACTACGAGCAGACGCTGGACCGTCTGTTTACATCCAGGGACTAGGAGGAAAGGCAATGGGACAGCAAAAACCGTTGGGTGGCGCCGGCCTGCGTGGCCAGAGCGCGGGGGAGACCAGCATCTGCACCGTGGGCAAGAGCGGCACCGGGCTCACCTATCGCGGCTATGACATCCAGGAGCTGGCCGATGGCGCTCAGTTCGAAGAGGTCGCCTACCTGCTGCTCAAGGGCGAGCTGCCGGACGAGCAGCAGCTCGAGGATTACAAGCGGACGCTGCGCAGTCTGCGCACCCTGCCTGCCGCCCTGCTGGAGGTGCTCGAGCGCATTCCCGCCGACGCCCATCCCATGGATGTGCTGCGCACCGGCTGCTCTATGCTCGGCGATCTGGAGCCGGAAGATGGCTTCGAGCACGAGCATGAAGTGGCGGATCGGCTGCTGGCCGCCTTCCCGGGCATTCTCCTCTACTGGTACAAATTCAGCCACGACGGAGTACGCATTCCCCTCGACACCGATGAGGAGTGCATCGGCGGCCACTTCCTGGCGCTGCTGCACCAGAAGGCGCCGAGCGAGCTGGAGCGCCGGGTGATGCATGTCTCCCTCATTCTCTACGCCGAGCATGAGTTCAACGCCTCCACCTTTGCGGCGCGGGTCTGCGCCTCGACGCTCTCTGACATGTTCTCCTGCGTCACCGCGGCCATCGGCACCCTGCGCGGCCCGCTGCACGGTGGCGCCAACGAGGCCGCCATGGCGATGATCGAACCCTGGCAGGATGAGGCCCAGGCTCGGCGCGAGCTGCTGGCCAAGCTGGCGGCCAAGGAGAAGATCATGGGCTTTGGCCACGCCGTCTATCGCACCTCGGATCCGCGCAACGTCATCATCAAGAACTGGTCTGCCAAGCTGGCCGAGGCAGTGGGCGATGACCGGCTCTATCGCGTCTCCTGCGAGGCGGAGAAGGTGATGTGGGAAGAAAAAGAGCTCTTCCCCAACGCCGACTTCTTCCACGCCAGCGCCTATCACTACATGGGGATCCCGACCAAGCTGTTCACCCCCATCTTCGTCTGCTCGCGGGTCACCGGCTGGTGCGCCCACGTGATGGAACAGCGCGAACACAACCGGATCATCCGCCCGAGCGCCGACTATGTCGGCCCGGCGCCCCGTCATTTCGTCTCGCTGCAGCAGCGATAAACATGGGCAGCCCTGTCACTCCCTTGCCTTACCCGACCCCGGCAGCACCGGGGTCGATGCGCGCAGACGAGCGGGCAGGGCGCCGTTTCATCACCCTGTTTCATTCACAACAACGATAAGGAAGTCACGATGTCCGCCAACGTCGACGTCAACCACAGACCAGACCCCGATCAGGTGCTGGTCGATATTGCCGATTACGTCTGCAATCACCCCATCACCAGCCAGGCCGCCCTCGACACCGCCCGTTACTGCCTGATGGATACCCTGGGCTGTGGCCTCTTGGCCCTGCGTTTTCCCGAGTGCACCAAACACCTCGGTCCCATCGTGCCGGGCACCGTCGTGCCCTTCGGGGCCCGGGTACCCGGCACCCAGCTCTGCCTCGACCCGGTCAAGGCGGCCTGGGATATCGGCGCCATCATCCGCTGGCTTGATTACAACGACACCTGGCTGGCCGCCGAGTGGGGGCACCCCTCCGACAACCTGGGTGGCATCCTCGCCACCGCCGACTGGCTCTCCCGGACCCGGGTGGCCGAAGGCAAGGCACCGCTCACCATGAGCGATGTGCTGACGGCCATGGTCAAGGCCCACGAGATCCAGGGGGTGCTGGCGCTCGAAAACTCCTTCAACCGGGTCGGTCTCGATCACGTGGTGCTGGTGAAGGTTGCCAGTACCGCCGTGGTGACCCACATGCTGGGCGGCAGCCGCGATCAGGTGATCGATGCGGTCTCCCAGGCCTGGGTCGATGGCCAGAGCCTGCGCACCTACCGTCATGCGCCCAACGCGGGGTCCCGCAAGAGCTGGGCGGCGGGTGATGCCACCTCCCGGGCGGTGCGCCTCGCCCTTATCACCATGAGCGGCGAGATGGGTTATCCCGGCGTGCTGAGCGCCCCCAAGTGGGGCTTCTACGACGTGCTGTTCAAGGGCAACCAGTTCGCCCTGCATCAGGGGTACGGCAGCTATGTGATGGAAAACGTGCTGTTCAAGATCTCCTATCCCGCCGAGTTCCACGCCCAGACGGCGGTGGAGTGCGCCATGAAGCTGCACGAGCAGGTGAAGGGACGCCTCGATGAGATTGACCGTATCGAGCTCACCACCCATGAGTCGGCCATTCGCATCATCAGCAAGGTCGGCGCCCTCAACAACCCAGCCGACCGGGATCACTGCCTCCAATACATGGTGGCGGTGCCGCTCATCTTCGGGCGTCTCATCGCCGAGGATTACGAGGACGCCGTGGCTGCCGATCCCCGCATCGATGGGCTGCGCGGCAAGATGGTGGTGCAGGAGGACAAGCGCTACAGCCGCGAGTATCTGGAAGCGGACAAGCGCTCCATTGCCAACGCCATCCAGGTCTTCTTCAAGGACGGGTCCCACACCGCCAAGGTGGAGGTGGAGTACCCGGTCGGTCACCGTCGCCGCCGCGAAGAGGGGATCCCGCTGCTGGTAGAGAAGTTCCGCCACAACCTGGCCACCCGCTTCCCGGCCAAACGGTCCGAGGCCATCCTGGCCCTCTGCCAGGATGGCAAGCAACTGGCCGCCACCCCGGTGCACACCTTTATGGATCTGCTGGTGATCTGACCGCTCGCCTATCGACACACTGCGATAAACAAAAAGCGGGCCACTCGGCCCGCTTTGTCATGTCTGCCCGCTTGGCTCCCAGGGTCAATCCAGCACTGTGTCGTCGCCCGCCAGCAGCGCCTGCATGATGGCCGTCTCGCGGCTGGCGATGGTCTCGAGAAACTCGTTGGCCCGCCCCATGTGGTGACACACCCGGTAACCCCGTTCGACAAAGGTAAACAGCTCGCCCAGTCCCGCCAGATGAGCCGGCCCCGAGATCAGCTTCAAGGTCGCCCCGAGCAGCGGCTTTCTGGCCAGCCGGTCCAGGGTCATCCCCAGTTCGTTGACCAGTTGCAACTGATGACGGCGACGCGCTTCTTCCCCGACCTCCTGATAGGCGAGGGCATAGGCCTTGGCGTTCAGCCGCGCCATGCTGCCGCCGCGACGCAGCGCCACCACCATCAGGTAGTCGAGCTCCTCGGAGAGGGCATCGAGTTCAATGGCCTGCGCCAGCACCTTGAGACCGGATTCCGGCAACAGTCGCTCGGCGGTCGGCATCACCCGCATCACGTCCGCATCCCGGCGGGCACAATCTCCCGGCCCGTAGAGGTCGGTCAGGAAGAACTGCGCGGCCGGCCCGTAGCGCTTGCTCTCCAGCAGGTCGCGGTGGGTGCGCCCCAGCCGATCGGCCTGCCATTGGCGCAATGCGTCCCTGTCTTGCTGATCCTGCGGATGGGTGCGCATCTGCTCGCGCAGCGCGGCTACCCGGTTGAGCTGGCGATAGAGTCGCGCCAGAGTACTCTCTTCATCCGGTTGCGGGTCATCGAATGGTTGTTGCTGTTGGGTCATCTGCGGCTCTCTTGACCTGTTTCCAATGGCCTGTCACGGATAGACATGACGACAGGCGGCACCTTGCCGAGGCTCGTCACGTGTTGCCGGCCCAGTGTAACGCGGTGGCAGCCCAGGCGGAATCGATGGAGCTTTTGCTCAATGGGCTTTGTTAAGTGAGTCCCAAAAATGTTGCAAATGGCTTTCACTTGTTTGATTCATGTGTTTAATATCAATAAATGTTGTCATCGCTCAGAGAGTTAGCATGTTTCTATACGATCCCCTTGCCGGCAGCAGCCTGTCGACCATCCAGGTCAGCCGCCAACACCCGCTCGGCCTCGCCGGCGCCAGACTGGCCGCCGAAGCCATTGCCCAGGACATGAGCGAAGAGTACGAACTCGACTGCGAGTGGGAAGACGAGGAGGAGACCCGCTTGCTGTTTCGTGGCGCCGGGGTCAACGGCTCTTTGTTCCTCACCGACGATACCCTGTCGCTGGAGGTGCGCCTCGGCCTCATGTTGTTGCCGGTACGCAGCGTGCTGGAGCAGGAGATCCTCGAATACGTCGATCAGCGCCTGCCTTGCCCAACCCGGCGCTGATGAGGCCAATAAATACTGATCCAGCGCAAGAAACAATCATGAAATAACCGATTCCACTATCGTTACCCGGCCTGATATTTATTATTAAAAGGGCCATTCACTCTTTGTTTGATTTATTTTAAGAGGCATGAAAATTGCCTCCATTTTTGTCATGAAACATCATCTTGAATTAATCGCCGTGCAGTTTCACCAACATATAAGTGCTATTTGTTCATTCACTCCTGATCACGCCAATTCATGAAACGGCAGGAGACAAATAACGCGAAACGATAGGGATAATACATGTCTGTGTGTGAACTCATCTCCTGTGTCGATACCGCCTGGCTGCGGATGGACCGGCCCAACAACTTGATGCAGATCGTCGGCGTGCTGATGTTCGACGGTCAGCTGGATGAAGCCATCTTGCGGGAGAGCCTGCTGCACACAGTTCGGGTACAGCCGCGCTTCGGACAGAAGGCCTGTCTGGAAGGGGGCGAATACTACTGGCGCACCGATCCTGACTTCGACCTCGACCTGCACCTCAAACGGGTGATCCTGCCAGGCAAGGCCGGCAAGGTCGAGCTGGAGCGGCTGGTGGCCGATTTTGCCTCCACTCCGCTCAACCACCAGCGCCCGCTGTGGGAGATGCACCTGGTGGATACTTCTCTGGGCGGCCAGGCGCTGGTGGTGCGTTTTCACCACGCCATGGGGGACGGCTTCTCCTTGGTGCGGGCCATGCTGACCATGATGGACGAGAGCCCGGTGGCGCCCCCCAGGCCGCAACCCGAGCCGGTGGCCAACGACGACGGCGACGAGGAGCACGATCAGCAGGGCAGTCGCCTGTTGCGGGCAAGCCTCAAGCTGACCGGCACCCTCTGGTCCAAGTACGTCGAGGTACTGACCCATCCCACCAAGGCGATGGACTACCTCAAGACCAGCCGGGACGTGACCGCCGAGCTTTACACCATCGCCACCCTCTCCGACGATGCCAATACCCGGCTCAAGGGGGAGACCGGCAGCACCAAGCGAGTAGCCTGGTCAGAACAGATCCCGCTGCCGGACGTGAAGGCGGTGGGGCAAGTGCTCGGCTGCTCGGTCAACGATCTGCTGATCGCCGCCACCGCCGGCGCGTTTCGCCACTACCTGCTGGAGCAGGGCGACCAGACCGACATCGACATCCGGGCGCTGGTGCCGGTCAACATGCGTGCCCCGGATGACAAGGGGGCGCTGGGCAATCGCTTCGGGCTGGTGGCACTGGATCTGCCCCTCAACATCGAACATCCGCTGCAGCGGCTCTATGTGGTGCGAGATCGGATGCAGGCGCTCAAGTCCTCCCTGCAGCCGGCGGTGGTGCTCAACTTGCTGGAAGTGATGGGCATGGCGCCCAAGGCGGTGCAGCAGCAGGCCATCGACATTCTCTCGGCCAAGGCCAGCGCGGTCATCACCAACGTGCCGGGCCCGCAGCAGACCCTCTATCTGGCCGGCGCCCGCCTGCGTCAGCCGCTGTTCTGGGTACCCCAGGCCGGCGACATCGCGGTCGGCGTCTCCATTCTCTCCTATGACAACAAGGTGCAGCTCGGCCTCATCACCGACAAGAAGCGGGTACCGGACCCGGATCTCATCGTCGAACGCTTCGCCGTGGAGTTTGAGCAGTTGCTGCTGCTGGTGTTGATGGAGCCGGACCTGCTCTACGATCCCGACATGCTGGATCAGCTGTTGCACGGCTGACCGCGCCACTCCTGCAAGGCAAGGAGCCGGCAAGAAAGGAAGCCTGCAAGAAAAAAAGTGAAAAAGAAAAGAGGCCAACCCAGGGGGTTGGCCTCTTTCATTGCAGCAATGGCTGTCTTACTCGTCCGCCAGCTCCTCACGGGCGGCTTCCACGTCGAGCCGCTCCATGGCATCCAGCGGCTCGCACGCGGCGGCCTCGCCGTAGAGCGCCTCGGCGGCCGCCATCTTGCTCTTGCCGTGCATCATCACCATGGCGTTGGCGTACTCCATGCGGGCGATGGCGGAGTGGGGGATGATGGCCAGCGCCGCCTTGAAGTGACGCTCGGACTCATCCTTCTTGGCGCCGTAAGTGATGCCGCCGATCATGGCGCCCAGCTTGTCGATGATCTCCGCATGCCAGGCACCGAAGGCGATATGGGCTTCCGCGTGATCAGGTTCAAGGCTCAGCGCCTGCTCCAGGCTGCTCTTGATCTTGTCACCGATGCCGATGGAGAGCGCCTTGGAGACCGAGATCACCTGGCTGTAGCGACCCAGCGCCAGAGCGTGGAAGTACCAGGCGTTGACGTTGCCCGGCTGGCGCTTTTGCAGCTTCTCGGCGTTGCTGGCGGCCAGCTCGAACGCTTCGCGCTTGGCATACTTGTCATCCAGCAGGTAGCTGGCGTGGATCACCAGCGCCTTGTTCGCCACGTTGAGGCCATCCTCGCCGGCGCCCAGCCCCAGGCTGACGGCGCGGGCGAAATCACCGGCGTGATAGGCGCGCCAGGCTTCCTGCACTTGTTCATCTTCGGGCCAGGGCTCGGCATCCCCCTGGTGCAGCCGCTCCCAATGCTGCGCAAGGCGCTCCCCGGTATAGTCATAGGCCGCGTCCGGCCAGGGGAAGGGGGTGAAATCGGACAATTTGGGCTGTGAAGTGGTCATATGATTCTCCCTGTTAAAAACACAATCAAATACACGATGCTGTCAGCTCGCCGTGGTGGCGGGCTGATAATGGGTGGCGATGGCATCCAGATCGGCACGGGCATCGGCTCGCAGCCGGGGGGCCACCAGCTGCATCACCTGAAACACCCCGAGCGCGATGTCGGCATCGGCCCGCGGATGCAGCGCCCGCTGGTAGGAGATCCAGAAGGTCCCGACCAGCGCGATGTTGGCGGCCAGCGCCGTCACCTGCGTCTCGTCGCCTTGCAGCAGGCCGCTGCGCCAGAGGCTGTGACAGATGGCGGCGGCGGTCTGCTCCTTGCGCCGCAGCAGGGCCGAGAAGCGCAGCTCCACCTTGTGGTTGCCGCTCATCAGGGTACTGATGTCGTAGTAGAAAAAACGGTACTTCCAGATGAGTTCGAACATCAGGTGCAAGAAGAACCAGATGTCCTCCGCCTCGTTCAACGGCGGGGTAATGGTATCGAGCAGGTGGGCCATCTCCTGTTCGAACTCGCCGAACAGGGCGTTGACGATCTCCTCCTTGTTGTGAAAGTGGTAATAGAGGTTGCCCTGACTCATTTCCAGCTCGGCCGCGATGGCGGAGGTGGTGACGGTCGGCTCGCCCAGCAGGTTGAACTGGGCGAGGGCGGTGGCCAGGATGCGATCCCGCGTGCGCCGCTTGGGTTTGCAGTCCATGCTACTCCTTCGATTGCCGGCGACCCTTGCCGCCATAGCGGCGGGTCAGCCAGTGCTGCAGCTGGGTCAAAGAGGCATCCAGCGCCGCCACCGAGCCGGTGCCCGGGGTCAGCAGGGAACGCTGTTCATCGGCCAGCGCGCTAAGATCCAGTTCCAGCCCATGTCTGGCGAGGATGGGGCCAAGCTCGGCCCGTCGCCGCCAGAGATCCTGGCGGGTATGCTGGAAGGCGTGCTCGCACAGATGGCGCCGATCCCGGTAACTGAACACATTGGTAAAGAACATCTCGCCGTCCGCCGAAGAGGGTTCGAACAGCAGGGCATCCGCGTCGGGATACTGGTGCTTGTAGCGATCCATCCCCACGTGCATGCGCGAGTGGATGATGGCGCGAAACGTCTGGGCCAGCACCACCGGCAGACCGCGGTCCACCAGCTTGGCGGGATGTTCGCTGGCCAGTCCCGCATCGAAGGGCACCAGCGGATTGATGCAAAACACCAGGTCGGCCCCCTCCTGGAGCGCCACCGAGGCGTGCAGCGTCTTGATCAGCGCCCCGTCCACGTAGTAGCGGCCATCGATGAGCGAGGGCGGGAACAAGCCGGGCAGGGCGGCCGAGGCCTGTACTGCGGCGGAGATGGGCACCTGGTCCAGCCCCGGGCTGCCGAAGGCCACCGCGCGGCCGGTATCGAGCTCGGTGGCGATGACGAACAGCCGGCTGGCAAGCTCACGAAAATCGTTGCTGCGACCGGGGCGGGAGAAAAACTGGGTGAGGATCCGATCCACCCCGCGGCTATCGAACATGCCGGTCGGGATCGCTCGGGACAACCCCTGCAACGAGCCGAGCAGGCTCTTGTTCCAGGGAGAGGAGAGGTAATCGGCCAGACAGGTCAGCACCAGCGGCGGCAGCGAGGTGAGCCGGTCAAAATACTCCCCGAAGGCAGGACGCAGCAGGGTGGAGGGGTCGAAGAACTCGCCGGTGTCGTCGCTTAACAGGATCCGCACCAGCTTGTCCGGCGAGATGCCGTTGGCCAGCGCCGAGGCGATCACCGCACCCGAGCTCACCCCCACATAGATATCGGCCTGCTCGAAACGCAGCCCCTTGATGCTGTCGGCCAGGGCGGCGCAGGCTCCGATCTCGTAGATCCCCCCCAGAGGTCCCCCGCCGGCGAGGGCAACCGCAATCGTGCTCATGATTTGCCTCCCTTCTCATGCAAAACCGGCCCAGCAGAGGGCATGGGCCGGTGGATCATTACGCAATCAGAACAAGCCGGTCAGTGGATCAGAAGAGCGTGGTTTCACTCTTCTCCTTGACCTCTTTGGCCACGCTCTCCACTTCCGTTGCCAGTGCTTTCACCTCTTCCTTCACCTTGGCGATGGGGGCGGCAGCTTTCTTGACCGGCGGCTTTTTGGCTGCAACCGGCTTTTTGGCAGCGGCGGCGGCAGGCTTGGCCTCGTCAGCCGGAGCAACCTCATCCATGTCCTGGGCATCGATCAGCTGCTGTACCACCTCGGTCAGCTCGGCCATGCGCTTGGAGAGCTTGTCGATGTCCTTGCGGGTCGGGATGCCGAGGCTGGCGACGGCGCGGGCCACGCGATCCTCGAACACCTGCTCCAGACGCCCCCAGGTACCGGCAGTCTTGTCGGTCATGGCAGCGATCTTCTCGTCTGCGCTCTGGCGGGTACGGGTTTGCAGGGCTTCCCCTTCCTGCACCAGGGCTTCGAAGATTTTACCGCCTTCTTCCTGGGCTTTGGCATAGGCACCCAGACCCGCCAACCAGATCTGCTGGGTGGACTCCTTGATGGTGGAGGTGAGTTGGTTGTCGGTCACCGAACTTGCCAGTGCTTTCAATTTTTTGGCCATGACAATCTCCTTGCTCGTGATATAGATGATGGTAATGACAACAACCTTGATATATTCGTTGTGGCATTACTTGGCTTTCATCCTCAGTCTATGGAGAAAAAATAGAGGGTTCTACCTAATAACGGAACAAGCAACCCTGGTAATTTTGGTCTGGGTCACGAAGAATGATATTCGAATGAATATTTTGCGTTAAAGCGTGATATATCTAACAGCAACTAACAGCCCAATCAGTAAGGGATATAAATACCATGGACTATTTCATCACGGGGGGCAGCGGCTTTATCGGTCGCCGGCTGATTAAAAAAGTGCTGCAGCGCCCGAATAGCCGGGTGCATTTCTTGATGCGTGCCGCCCATCTCGATCGGGTACCCGATCTGCTGGCCTACTGGGGGGTTGAGGCGGATCGCGCCATCCCCGTGGTCGGCGACATGACCCACCCGCTGCTCGGAGTGGGCAGTGCCGAGCTGGAGCCCCTCATCGGCAAGATCGATCACTTCCTGCATCTCGCCGCCATCTACGATCTCAACGCCAAGGCGGGCATTCAACAGCAGGTCAATGCCGAAGGCACCCGTCAGGCCCTGCAACTGGCCGAGCGGCTCCAGGCCCGCTGCTTCCATCACTGCAGCTCCATCGCGGTGGCCGGTCTGTTCGACGGCCTGTTCCGGGAAGACATGTTCGATGAGGCCGAACACCTCGACATGCCCTATTTCCAGACCAAGCACGAAGCCGAAGGAATAGTGCGCAAGGAGAGCACGCTGCCCTGGCGCATCTATCGACCCGGTATCGTGGTCGGTGATGCCAACACCGGCGAGATGGACAAGGTGGACGGCCCCTACTACTTCTTCAAGACCATCCAGAAGCTGCGCCGCATGCTGCCGCCCTGGATGCCCGCCATCGGGGTCGAAGGGGGACGCATCAACCTGGTGCCGGTCAACTTCGTGGTGGATGCCATCGATCACATCGCCCACCTGGAAGGGGAGGACAACAAGGCGTTCCACCTGACCGATTCCCACCCCATGCGGGTCGGCGACATGCTGAGCACCTTCTCCCGCGCCGCCCATGCCCCTGAGCCGGCCATTCGCATCAATGCGGCCCTGTTCAGCTTCATTCCCCGCCATCTGATGACCATGCTGATGGCGCTGACGCCGGTGCGGCGCATTCGCGATGCCGCCATTGCCGATCTGGGGCTGCCCAAGGACATCTTCCGGCTCATCAACTATCCCACCCGCTTCGACAACCGCGAAACCCAGCGAGTACTGAAGGGGACCGGCATCGAAGTGCCGCCGCTGCACAGCTATGCCTGGCGACTGTGGGATTACTGGGAGCGTCACCTCGACCCCGAGCTGTTCATCGATCGTACCCTGCGCGGCCGGGTCGAGGGCAAGGTGGTGCTGATCACCGGTGCCACCTCCGGCATCGGCAAGGCCACGGCAAGAAAGCTGGCCGAGGCGGGGGCCAAGGTACTGACCATCGCCCGGGACGAGCACAAGATTGCCGAGACCCAGGCCGAGTTTGCCGAGCTGGGACTGACCCTGCAGGTCTATCAGGGGGATCTGGCCGATCTCGCCCAAGGGGAGGCGATCACCCGCCAGATCGTAGCCGAGCATGGCGGGGTGGACATCCTCATCAACAATGCCGGTCGCTCCATCCGCCGCGCCATCGAGGACTCCTTCGATCGCTTCCACGATCTGGAGCGCACCATGCAGCTCAACTACTTCGGCACCCTCAAGGTGATCATGGGGCTGCTGCCCACCATGATCGAGAAGAAGAAGGGCCACATCATCAACATCTCCTCCATCGGGGTACTGACCAATGCGCCGCGCTTCTCCGCCTACGTCGCCTCGAAATCGGCGCTCGATGCCTGGGTGCGCACCGCCGCCTCCGAGTTTGCCGACAAGGGAGTCAACTTCTCCATCATCAACATGCCGCTGGTGAAAACCCCCATGGTGGCACCCACCAAGGTGTATGAGCAGGTGCCCATGATGACGCCGGAAGAGGCCGCCGATCTGGTGTGCGACACCATAATCAACAAGCACGTGCGACTGGCTACCCGCCTCGGGGTGTTCGGCCAGGTGATCCATGCCCTGGCGCCGCGAGTGGCCCAGGTGATCATGAACACCAGCTTCCGCACCTTCTCCGACCCCAAGGAGGGCAACGAGTCCAAGGCCTCGGCGGATCAGATGGCGGTTTCCACCCTGATCAAGGGGATCCACTTCTAACGGTGATGACAACGAACTGAGGTACCAAAAACGGAAAGGGCCTGAACAATCAGGCCCTTTTCATTTGCGGCTGCGGGCGGGAGAGCAGGGTCAACAACAAGGCCGTGGTGCGGCGGGAGTAGAGCAAGGAGAGGTGACCAAGGGCGGCGAGCTCCACATCCTCCATGCCATCCAGTCGCTGGCGGGACTGAGGCAGCACGAAGTTGTCGTGGCTGGTGCGCACCGAGACTCCGGGCACGCTGAGCGGCACGGCGGCAAAGCGCTGCAACCAGCCGGAGCCGGGCTCCATCTCGCGGGCATTGTCGCCCAGTCCCAGGGTAGCCAGCTGGCTGCCCTGATGGGGGGTGGCCAGGGTGATGAGCTGCGCCACCTTGTCACCGCCCGCCACCGCCAGATAGTCGCGGCATACCAGGCCACCCATGCTGTGGCCGATCAGCACCAGCTGCGACGCACCGGTGGCGGCCAGTACCTCGTCGATGCGATTGGCCAAGAGCGGCACCATGTCGTCGAGATGGCCGAAGGGAGGGGTCAGGGTGACGGTCGCTACCGTGTAGCCGGCAGCTTCCAGCCGCGCCCGTTGCACCCGCCAGATGCCGCGACTGCAGCCATAGCCGTGGATCAGCAGCAGGGGCAGGGGGGAGGGCGTCAGCTTGTCTGGCGCCATCAGCCAGCGCTCGAACGGCAGCAACCAGGTGAAGGTCAGCAGGTAGGCGGCTATCTCTCGTCCCACCATGGGCAACCATGCTCGCCAACCGATGGCAGGCACCGGGTAGAAGCGGGAAAAGCCCCAGGTCAGCAGCACCACCAGGGTGCGCAGCCCCAACAGGGCCACCACCACGAACAGGATGGAGAGCGGTAGCGAGAGGCCAATGACCAGATGGGCGATGCCTCCAAGGAGCGTCACCTCAACCAGCAGCAGGATCAGTAGTTGCTTTGTGATCGTCATGACTCAATCATCCGACCAGTTTGGCATGGAAGTCAAATGACCCTTTCATCAATGTGATGGCAGGCGCGCAATCACCCGTCGGCGCGCCAATCAAAAACTTCTGCATGGGGTTATTTGCAATACTGTATATCCATACATATACTTGTGTTCACTATCAGAAGGAGGACGCCGCGATGGCCGTTGAGATCAAATATGTTGTGGTACGTGGGGGAGTGGAGAAGATGACCTTTGCCAGCAAGAAAGAGGCCGATGCCTATGACAAGCTGCTGGACACTGCCGATGAGTTGATGCATTTGCTGGCGGGCGCGCCCGTTCGCCTTGAACCGGATCAGCAAGAGAGCCTGGCCTTCTACCTGGCCGAGCAGCGCGATCTGCTGCAAAACGTGCTGCGCGGGGCCAAGGGGCAGGGGAGCGGCAAGTCGGAGCCGCAGGAAGAGCAGAGCGAGGCGGGCAAGCCAAAAGACAAATCCCTCAAGCGTGTAGCGTGAGGACGACACGGGGGAGGCTGCCCGTCACAGGATGAAAACAGCCTCAATTTATGCATTGATGAGAATTTTAAAGCATTTATATGGATGTTTACCCTGAGAATTTTCCAACCAATGTGCATATCCATTGAATAAATACACCATGCAGCATCAGCTGTTGATAGCGGTGCTGTTCGCTGTACAGCATCGACGTTCCAGTCCCACGTGATGCCGATAACCCCATTTATCGGCATCACCATCACACAGGCCCCGAGCCGAGTCTCTCATTCACAAGCATCATCATGACCACTATGTTACTTCCACCCGCCATGCCGCTGTTCGATGGTCTGGCCTACCTGGAGGCGGGCAACCCCCAGGTCAATCAATATCTTGCCAATCTCAGCCTCAACGATGTGCCCGATGCCGGGCTGGTCTACGAGCTCGCCGTCGACTGGCTGCTGGAGCAGCGCAACAGCGAGAACAACTACAAAACCTATCGCAGCGAGCTGACCACGTTTTTGCACTGGTGCTTCGGCGAAATGCGCATCAGCCCCAAGGATCTGACCCGGCGCATCATGATGCGCTATCTCGATTACTGTCAGGCGCCGCCGGCGGGCCTGATTGCCTATCGCAACGTTGCCCAGTTCGTGCTCGACAAGGAGTGGGGAGAACGATTGCCCAATCCCCAATGGCGACCCTTCCTTGGCAAGCGGGAGCTGGGGCGCGAGCTGCCGTACCGCCTCAGCGAACAGGCCATGAAGACCAAGCTCGCCATTCTTTCTGCCTTCTTCCAGTTCTTGATCCAGGAGGAGTACATGGACCGCAACCCGGCGCTGTTACTGCAACGAGTGAAGCGCTCAATGCAGCAGGAGCCGGACGACCATGGCCAGGCCTTCAGCGAGCTGCAGTGGTCCTATGTGATGCAGGCAGCCGACCTGCTGGCGGCCGAATCACCCGAGCAGCACGAGCGCAGCCGTTTCCTGATAAGCCTGATGTACGCCTGTTACCTGCGGATCTCGGAAGTGGCGGCAAGACCAGGGTTTACCCCCGTCATGGGGCAGTTCCGCCGCGATGGTAAAACCGGTGTCTGGGGCTATTTCATTCCCCGCAGCAAGGGTGGTAAGCGCCGCACCGTGGCGGTGTCCCATGCCTTGCTCGAGGCCCTCAAACGCTATCGGACGTTTCTCGGTCTCTCACCATTACCAGCACCCGATGAGCAGACTCCGCTGTTTGTGCGCCACAAGGCTGCGGCGCATGGCCGGGAACAAGGTGAGCTCAACGCCAACCTCGGGATCCGCCAGCTGCGTGACCTGGTGATGAGCATCATCCAGACCGCTGCCGATCTGGCAGAAAAAGATGGGTTTGTGCAGGACGGCGCCGAGATGCGCAACCTGACACCGCACTCCATTCGTCATACCGGCATCACCCACGACATCAATCTCAACGAACGGCCGTTATCACACGTGCAAGCCGATGCCGGCCACGACAGCATCGACACCACCTCCAAATACCTACACACCGGCAACAGCGAGCGCCACGAAAGTGCCAATCACAAACCGCTGGACCGGTTGCACGACTAGGCATTTAAAATGAGAGATAACGAAGAGACAAGTTCAGGAGCACGGCTGTGATGACCAGAGCTTTTGAACCAACATCATTCGGATTCTTCCACAACCCAATACCGCGCATAATGCCGTGTTTAGTTAAATGCCCATCTGAAACCTGCCGATAAGCCAACCCACGCAATTTTGCTGGTTTATCAGGTATTTACTTGGATGGAACGAGAGTTGACCAAAAACTTCATTTTTCGTTGGTTTGAATGCGGTTTATCGAAAGAGGAGACGGCAAATCTATGTTTCGTTTCTGTGAGACAGGTCACATATTGGGATAAGGGTACAGAGATCCCTCCTGTCTATAAACGGCTTATGCGGATGGCATCGGGTAGGGAGTTACCCACTATCTGGAAGCACTGGGAAGGCTGGAGAATGATGAATGATTGCCTTGTGTCACCCACCGGAGTGAGGTTCGACAGACGCAGGATAGAGGCACTTGCCATCATCCAGGTGGAGAGATCCGAACAGCAGATAGCTGCTTTCTACTGGAGGAAAAAGCTCGGGATAGGTTAATCACATGGGGGAGCACTCCCCCTTTTTTATGGCAAAAAATACCCAATCAGACCTATTTGCAAACCACTCCGTGTAGAGCGAGAATCAAGATACATCTTCTTGCCATCGGAGGTCATATGCCACTGAGATTCGAACATGGTGAGTTCGCAATAAAACCAATAACCCATCACCTGATCTCGTGCGAAATGAGCGGGACCTTCAACAAAGAGGGCATGAAAGCATGGGTTAATGGAATGAAATCCATGATTGAGCCCATCAAAAATGAACCTTTTGGACTGTTGATAGATGCCAGAGGCTACACAGGTGGCACTGGCGAAGCCCTTGAGATAGCAGAAGGCTTTCACCAATGGCTAAGACATACCAAGCTGGTAGCTCAAGGGCATGTCATATCCTCTCCAACCCTGTATTCGATATCATTAAGCCGAATCCCTTCACTGAAGCATCACGTTGTCAAAGACTTCCTTAGAATGGATGAAGCGCATGCTTGGATTACTGACAAGCTAGCAAGCTGAAGGTTGGTTCAACCGTTCCCCCGAGTGGGCCTAAGCCGAAAGCCTCAACCATCAAGAGCGGTCAAAAGGCAGAAGGTGTAGACGGCAGAGGTAGAATTCCCCCCGTATTACTACACGGGGGGGGAGGCAACACATAAGCCTTACTGCGGCAATGGCATAACAACCAGAATATGAATAACAAGAGAGTAAAGAAGAAAAATTGTTGCTATACCTCCTGTCACAATAGTAGACAGCAAGAAAAAAATCCAAAGCCGCCTATTTACAACATTAAAGTTATCAGTCTCTCTTTTTATCTTATCTAATGCCTGAACAGGTGTTAGCTTAGAATTACCCATCAACATAATAACTCTATTTAAATTAAGCGACCCAGATATCATTTTATATACTTCAAAAGATATAAAAGACAACAGGGAAAGTGTGATAAAAAAACCACATATATACAAATTCAAAGCACTCATTTTGGCACTTAAAGAGTTAAGCAAAGATAAGAAACCGGCAAACCCCGCAACTATAATTAGATTTGTATAATTAGATGAAGCCGATGAGGCCGCTGCATAAATCTCTTTAGTAACTTCGATTTGCCTAAGTGCTTCCTCATTAGCTGCTCTCTCAGCCATTTTTTGAAAAGCATTGCTCAGATTAACTTGATTGGTTGAAAGCTCCTTAATCGCATTGACAACTTCACGTTCAGCCATGTGATATCCCTCACAATTAATTATTGAAATATTATTCTGATTCAGTTTTTTCAGAAAAAGCATTTATCATTTTTGATAGCAAATACAGATTACCCCAAACAACGAGTAGCATAATCATATATGATAAAACTTCTAGACGATTTGTTTTTAAGACAAAATCGGCAAATATTTTAGCAAAGCTATAAAATTCATCCCTATATCCTGAAATGTTATCTCCAGCCATAATAATAATTAATGTAATGGCAAGAATTAGAACCAAATTAAAAGCAGCGGCAGCAATAAGATACGTTGAGTATTTTACGTAAAATCTGGGATGGGTTAGAGCTAATGCGGCCAAAAGTCCACAAATACCATAAAATGAGTCTTGGATTGATAACACGGCAACCTCATTCAATTAGAGAATAATGGTGCATATTCTATTGAAAAGAAACATGTATGGATAGCTATATGAATCCGCGAGATCTCTGAAGTCATTTCAAGCGCTGTCGCGTTCACTTACCTCGGTACAAGACAGCCTCAAAAGCCGGTTTAGCAGGGAAGGGGGGGTCACCGCCTCACAAGAGCATTCCAAAGAAGTTTCGGCGAGCCTACCACCTTCACGACAATGGGCCTCAGAGTGTCGCCTTATAGGGGCTCACGCCCCTGGGGTTCAGTGGCCGACCTGGAGAAAGGCGGCCACCGGCAGGAGAGGGGAGTCATGACCGGTCATCAGAATGGACTTGTTTGTTGTTGCCACCCGCAAAGAGGGTGGCATTGTATTTCCGGCGCAGGGCGTCCCCCTCGGGGTCACAGTACACGTCCACAGGCTGCCCCTGATACTTCACCACCGCATGGCATGCACTCATGGGATCCACCCTGGCGAGCTCGTCTGGCCAATCGTCCCTATCGAGCGGCTGCACCTCGTCCCCCTTGCGCAGCGAGAAGCAATACTCGACCCGATACTCGCCCAGGTGATCCTTGATCAGGACGTGACAGCTGATAATGAGCTGATGGCCGGCAAACGGCCCTATAGCAAGGACGCCAGCAGCAGACGCAGCAGGAGAGCCACCAGGACGTACATCAGCAGCGGGCGAAGCACCCACAGCCCCAGCAGCCGGAACAGCGGCAGAAGCGGTTTCAGCGGCCTTAGCAGGAGCATCAATATATTCAGGCTTGATGAAACCAAAGAATACGCAGAGTCCCCAAATCGCCAGAATAAACAGAATTTTAGGGTCTCGTAATATCGAGCTACCCGCGATTGTATCCGAGACCTTACCGGTTGTAGTCGAGTCATAAAGCTTGAAAACATACTTTGGCACCTTATTAAATGGCTTGGCTTGCAATACGTCATTCATGGACGTACCGGAGTTATCAGAGAGGTGAAGCACCGTCTTATATCGACCACCAATCCCCAATATCGCCATATTGGTATGGCGAATGGCCGTTTCGGCAGCAGCCCTGATTACCTGGTGCACCTTTTTGATGTTCGGGGTTGTAAATACAAAGTCCCAGTTATGGTGACGGTGCATATCAAAGGCCACGTCAATCGTCTCTGGCCGTCCATCGGCTTTGGCCACATCCGGCCCACCTGGATAATTCAGCCGGTCTAAATCACTCTGCCGCCAGGAAGGCGGAAATATCCGTTGCACCTCATCGACCAGGAAGAAAACCCCTTTGGGAGCCCAATGATAAAAGCGGGCGAGGTGATCGCGTCCTTCTTGGGATTCTGTCTCGATATAGGTTACCTGGAACTCGTCAGGCACTTCCTTGCCTAATACCTCTTTGCACCGTTCCGCAGTAAAGCCGCGAACATTGGTGACGATATGGCGACCTGCCTTGATGGCCGGTATCACATCGGTATGAATGGCCCCTGACGACTTATAGGAACCAGGGGCGCCATGATGGATTTTGATAGACATGGTTTACCACCCCAGCATATTCAGCAAGAAACGGGTCACAAAGGCTTGCGTCAATATCGACAGCCCTTTATCAACGTGCAAATAGAGCAAGATCCCCCTCATTTGAGAGGGCAGGTTATTGAAGGAGGCGGAGATTAGGTCGCTAAATTGCAGGTTAATCAGTATCTGCTTGGCAACGTCCCAGGAAAAAGTGAGTAGAAATATCTTGAACTCGACCCACTGAATCGCCAATTTAACCGCTATCCAGGCGGCAAACTGCACTGCCAGTTGATATATATCGTTGAAAAATCCATTAAAGAAATCACTCATCCATTCCATATATCACCTCTTAGCCACAATCATCAGCGCCAGAAAATAGAAGATGAACATCATGATGGCCGCTATCATTTCCCAATATCCTTCCACCTCTGGGCAGACGGAATAAGAGCGGCCAAACATCGAGAACATATCAAAACACTTGGGCACCGCCGCCGACCCGCTCAGGCTATATTGGAACATATCGACCATGTCATCTTTAATACCTTCATGGGTGTTCTTCAGTTGATCCTTGCGTTCCTGGAACTGCTTATTAATGGTTTCCAGGTCAAAGAAACAGTGCGCACCATCTTTACAGAGCTGGGATGTATATTCAGACCCTGCCACATGCAATGGATTTTGCGCAGAGCCTGGCATTTGCGCGTAATCAATCCCAGGGCCTTCATTGCCATTTCCAGTACCGCTGGAACCATCGCCACCATTTGTGCCGCCATTTTGCAGGGCCTCAGCAATAGCCTTAATATTGCGGTTCATTTCAATGCTATTGTTTCGCATATCCTGCATGGTGTAGGAATAAAGGTTGTGCATGTCGCTGGCTGATTCGTGCACGCGGCCTTTCATCGACTCGATGTCATATAGCATTGACCGCATAACCCCGTACATATGGTAGCCACCATAATTTTTGTCAAAGTCAGGTCCGAAGAAGTTATTCTGTAATTCTTTCAATGCTCGATATTCGCCAGTGCTCTGTCCAGGTCCATCTTGCGGATTTACAATGGCATTTTTAAGCCCAAGAAATTCATCGTAAAACTTATGCTCTAACGCTGTCTGCTCCCGAATACTGTTCTCCATGCCAACCTGACCATTATTGGTGGCCTTCATATAACGAAGAACATCATCCATTTTGACATTAATATTTTGTGCATTCCGATTAGCCCCCGCAGAGCTCGACATCAAGCTAGTAAAACCCGTTATCAACGTCTCATTCACATGGCGCAAGGCATCGGTGGTCATTTCCTGTTTGTCACCACCGACACGAATCCCGTTGGGCGGCAAATTGGGAACCACATCGCCATTGTTGCCGTTATTTCCATTGTTGCCATCACCATTGGGATCGCCATCAGAGCCGCCATCCCCATCGGATCCACCGCCCATAGAACACTCCTGGCCGGTACTCTCAATCGGCCCCATGGTGCCGGCAGAAGGGGATTGAATACAGATACCAGGACACGCGACAAAGCAGCCACCCAAAGAGGATGTTTCCCATTTCACGCAATACGGCAGCACAGTAGAGATCGGCAGGTTGGACAGGCGGATCCCGACAGGACAGCTCGCCGAAACCCCCAGTGGAAACAACAATAAAAGCCAAGCGATGCGCACAGTACCCCCAATAAAAAAGGCGACCGGAGCCGCCTTTGTGTCATATCGAAAACGATGATCTGTAGCCTTCAACAAAGAACAGGAACCACAGCGTTCCGATGAGCAAAGACATGCTTAGGCTTTGCGCATCAGGCTGATCAGGATGCCCACACCCACACAGGTGGCCACAACCAGCATCACCTTGGGAGAGGTTGCGGTCACGTCCGACTGGGTGGCGTCCAGGGCCTTGGCAGCGGCATCAGCAGCGGCTGTACCACCTTCGGCGAAGGCCGCACCGGTAGACAGGGAGCACACAGCAGCGATACAGCCATTACGGAAATAGTTTTTCATACTCGTTTATCCTCTTTTTGCACTTACGATGACACGGGCAATTGCGCCCAGTTTGAGGCCAGTGACCCAGATTAATAATCCAAAGCCAAAGGCCATCGACACAGTGGATACATCAAATTCAAACCAGCTCGATATATCCGTTAATTTGGCGTGTTCCTGGATAGTCAGGAGCACGTAATTACAAGAATCCCCCTCAGCTAAGCGGGCATATCCTTCAGAGGTAATATCTAGACAAAGCATTATCGCGCCCTCGTCGTCGCTCGCTGCGCGCTCTCGCTCCTCCTCCTCGCGGCGCGGTGGTTATACCGGTTGCTTTTTGGTGGGCTGGAAGCCGACAACCACGTTGCGGGTTGGATTCTGGGGATCCGCTTCCAGGACAAGATCCACCGCCACCAATTTCGGGCAGTCGGCCAGCTCTTTAATAGTGGCCGCATCGTTGCGCAGGGCTAATTGGCGCACTTCATAGCCCCAGGAGGTGATATTGCATTCCGGCTTGTTCACGTTATTAGCCGGTGCCAGGTATTCCACCTGGGCAAAGTCATAGGGAACCGGCGAGCCAGATTTACGGGACACACCATAGCCGTGAGTAACGCGGGTAACCAAAATACCAGTCAGCAGAGACATATTATTTATCCTTTGAAGAACCATTGTTAGGTCGAAAATAATGGCAGCTCGTCCAGGTCAGGAGGAACTGGCATTCTTAACCGCGCAGGAATATCGGTTTCTTCCAGGTGCGCTGTTAATTGGTTAACAATCTTCTCAGGGGATAGCCCCTCGATGTTTGCTAACCAATTGACAAGGCGACCGGCCATCCTGGACATATTAAATACGGCGTTGTCCCTGGACGTTTTGAATTTATTCTTAAAGGTGGTCACACGCACCGGTGTTATTTCTTCTTGGCAAACCGTATCCAGCCATTTGGCAAATTGCGGATACATCCCCGCGAAATAAGGGTCAGGGTTTACCAGGACATCCAGCGGAATGACTCTGTCTTTATTGTGTAATTCGCCTTCGGCGCGTACCCAATTCGGGAACTCGGCCGATTGCATCTGTTTGCCCTTTTCATATATCCGCGCGCACTTGCCGTTAATACGGCTGCCCACGTAGAAGGAGCAACCCTTGCTCGGCACCATGCCGAAACGCTTGGCGATGCCCTTGGCCACCTCGGTGATCACGAACTCGCCCGATTCAATCTTCATCCAGGAAGGCGCACGGCCACGCTGTGGGTGAAACTCGCCGGCTTCGGCGCCGGCTATCGCGCCCTGGTAAGTGATGTGTTTCCCGCTGTAGTCATCCAGGGCGAGATCCACCCGCGTGATACGCAGACCAGGCACGTGAGAGATAACAGAGTGCAAAGCCTGGAAATCGAGGGCCGCACAACCCACACCGGAAAAACTCACCATGCAGCCATGGTTAGCCGCACCCCAACCAATCAGCCCGCAGGGCATCCCGTCACACAGCAGGTCAGCCGAGTTGGCGTAACCGTGCAGACCGGAGCGGCGAGGGCGCATGGTGAAACGCGGCTCGGGAATGGGGACACCGATGCGGGTATTGAGTTCTTCCAGCCACAGCTCGATCTCGTTGCAGCAGAGGGCATCCAGGAACTGGACGCCGTAGCTGTCGATAAGGTCGTTATAGGCTTCCCAATACTTGGCACCCTCGACCACCTCGAACTGGGAGAACTTGAGCAGGTCAGCGCAGACGGCTTTGAGCTCCTGGCGCATGTCGGCGCGGGACCGGTACCCAGAGTGCAGGGCACGTTCCATCATGTCGGTCATGGAAGGCGTCAGCACCGGGGCAGGGGACTTGGGCAGCCCCTTGAGGCTCAACCGCTCAGTGGCCTTGTCAAACGTCCGTGCAGGGGCAGGGGACGCGGCGGCCTGCTGCAGGCGCTCGGCCTTGTCATAGAGGCGCTCAGTCACCTTGTCAAAGCGGGTGAGGGGAGCGAACCCGACAGGGCGCTTCCACAGGTAACGCAAGCCCTCAACCGGCTGGGCGGCAAAGGCGGCCTGAATCGCCTTGTTCTGGGTCTCGAAGCGGGGGATAGCCTTCAAGAGGGCACCTTGCTTGGCGAGCTCAGTCATCTGGCGCAGCTCGGTCGGGGCCCAGGTAAAGGAGAGATAGTCGATCAGGGTCTTCATATCTGCTTGTCCCCGTAGGTAACCGACAAGTAAAGCAGCGCAACCAGCAGGCAAAGAACCAGGAGCACAGCGAACTCGATAACCAACGACTCGACGCTCATATCCAGGTTGTCGCCGATAACGCTATTTATCGGCATCACGGAGCTATGACCAGTCATCGAAAAACACTCCCTGGTCATAGAAGCCTTGCCATGTGTCCTCGGTCACCTCGACCAGCTCAAAGGCGGTGTCGGGGTACGTCATGGACAGGTAGATCCGCATCTCGTGCAGGTCGCGGAACATCTCGACCTGACCGGCCACACAGGCGGAAACATCGCCGGTAGGCTCTGCTTGCCAGTAGACCTTGCGCTCGTTGAGCGCCGGCAGATCCTGGTTTTGTGGGCTACAGTGGGTCATAGGTCGGTCAGATTTATTATGAACTGACTGGATTGAATCAGAACTAAATCTAACTAACAACGGGTGACTTTTAGCCCTAATAGGTGTGTTATATGCCCAGTCGAAAAAGTCAGGAGACAGTCAAATGGACTCTAAAGCACTGATTCAGGCCTACATGAGAGCCAAAAACTTTAGCCAGTACCAGCAAGTCGCCGCAGAGCTAGGTTTTACCAAGTCGCACATCTCCAGCTTGACCACTGGCAAGGTGCAACTCACTGATGCCACTGCAAAAAGACTGGCCCAAGAAATCGGCCTGGACGTGCAGGAAGTCCTGTTAAGTCTGGCTGCCGTCAGAGAGACAGATCCAGAGCTGAAAAAGGCCTGGTACGACATCCTGGCGAAGTACACCAAAGGAGCAGGCACGGCTGTAGCCCTTGCGGCTGCGGTGTTTCTGACCCCTAGTCACGGGCATGACCTAACCGCGCATAATGTTCAGTATTTATGTTGAAAACTCGCCCCCCTGCGATAATCCCGCAGGGGCAGGGGGGTCCGTAGCCAGGCGTCTGTTTGCCTGGCGGAGGATTTTTAATATAAATCGCATTATGCGCGGTGGTCTGTGCACTCTCACCACCCACCACTAGGCGTCACCTCTATCATCTCTTCCTCACGTTCCTGTGAGAGAAAAATAGAGAAGAGGCCTAGAGCGCGATTTTTGGTAACAGTTACCATAAATGGTGCTATTCTGTTTTGGTCACCGTTACCAGAATGGATATCAGATGCGCGATCCCAACGACACCCAAACCAACGACCTCCTTCCAACTCCCCGTCGCCGTGGCCGCCCCAGCACGGGAACGGCGCTGACCCCAGCCCAAAAACAGGCCCGATACCGCGAACGGCAGCGGGTCCGCACCGTATCGGTCACATTCGGCCGCGAGGCGGTCGAGGCGCTGGAGTTGCATATTCGGGGGCTGGTCGGTGGTTATGAGGTTCCCATTCAACCTGAGCTGCTGCCCGGCCTGCTGGATTCGATCCTGGCTGCGACCCATACCCAGCTCCGCCCCGTCACCGAGTAGCTGACCGCAAGTAGGGCATCCGTTCGCCCTCCCGCGCCGGTCGGCCTGCCCAGCGGCAGAGAGCGCGACCCCGTAGGGGGCGGTTTTTTTGTTGTTGTGTGTCGTGTTGGGTCTGGGGGAGGGTCGGGTGGGAGCACTATAATCTCCCACCCAATTCTCACCGTGATAAATTCGATGTCGTTTGAAGCTCTTTTTTGAGCCTGTTTTAGGGTCTGTTTTGACCTGTAAAAATCGGTTGTGTCCCGTCTGACCCTGTGGCAGGATGATCGAGTCCCGTATTTTTATGCGGGGCGGTCAGTTCGAGACACATTCGTGTCTCAATCAAATCCTTCGGGATAGGACGCCTTCGGGCAATGCACCCCTTCAGGGGTAATGAAAAAAACTGTTGTTGGTCCGGCCTTGGCGCCGAGGCCGGATTTTTTTTCACTGCATTGCTCTCGGATAGGCGCATGGACCCGGTATCACAGAAAACCCCTCTCAGTACTGCCATCGAAACGGCTCTTGCGTCGTTCGTGACGTTCAACGATTTCGTCGAGCTCCGATTCTGGTTCCTGTTCGACCCACGCTGCTGTGTGGGCTCCTCCGATGCGGTTGAATCCGATGGCATCGTCAGCCTCTCCACCGAAAAAACTTTTGACGTCGATCTGAAAAGACTGGCCTCGTTGGTGCCTGGCCTGCGCCTGTGTGCAGAGGTCACGTTCCAGCCAGACGGGTCAGTGATCACTGACGACCTGAAAACCCCATTCGAATCCATCGAGTCCCATCTCGGCTCGATGGCAATCAAAATTTATCCTCGTGGCAATTCGCGTTTGGGGTTAGACCCCTACATATCCGCCAAAATCAATCCGACCAAAATCAGTTACGGTCGCAACGGTTTCAGCGACATCCGCACGCTCGGTCAGGCCCTCCCGGTCGCGATGTCCGCGTTTGTCCGTGGCTGCCCTGACCTGGCTGCGCTGGTCGATGTGGCTGGGTGTCAGGTCATGCGGGTCGACTCGACCTCCGGTGTGCACTGCGCCACCGTGGCCGACGTCAGCGCCCTGCTGAAACGCATCGGTCACGTGCAGATCGGGCACGTCCACGCCGCCGGTTCTACGGGCACCTACGCCGAGCGTGAGCAGAAGATCCTCGCTAAATCCGGCGACACCGTGTACGTCAACCCGCGCAGTGAGCATCAGCGCGGGGCAGCCTACGACAAGGGCGGCGAGGCCCGCGAGGAGCTCCGCCGCCTGACTCAGGAACTCCGCCGCGACCCCAGTAACGCCGCTCTGGCAGCTCGGGTCGAGGCCCTATCCGACCCCGAGTATCGGGCCTACTGCGAAAAACTGCTGCGCCTCGAGGCCCGCACGATGCGCCGCGGGCTGGTCGGTCAGCTCGAACGCCTGGGTATCACCGACTGGGACGGCACCGCCGTCGATCTCATGCGCTGCGAGCGCCAGCTCGCTGATGCCGGAACAAATTTTGTACACAGCCTCTGGGCACATGTTTGGCGCCCAGTCCTAACCGCACTCTGGGGAGACGCGTCTATGTCGCTCGCAAACGAGACTGAGCTCGAGCAGAAAATCACCGCCTATTACGAGGAGAATGCCGTTGGCCGTGCCCGCAGCATGGGCACGCGCCGCGCCCTCACGCATCTGAGATCGATCATCGATCGCGGCTGGGCAGCCTCCAAAAAATCCCCCCCTGCATCTCAGGCCACCTGGTACAGGACGATCGGCGAGCTCGTCGACGCTGGGATCTCGCTGGCAGCCCTCCAGTCCTGTGACGGGACCGCTGAGAGCCGCCTCGCGGCCGGTGTCGTCGTCTCTCTCCGGTCGGTGCTCGAGGTGCAGGCAGTCAGCTCCGCGCCAGCGTGGTTTAAACCAGCCAATCTGGACCGCTGGCTGGACGATCAGGATTTCATGGCTGTGCCGCACCGTCACCGCCGCGCCGTGGGCGACGGTCTGGTCGACTGCATCGGCTCCGACGATGGCCTCTGCGGTCCGGTCGATAATCGCCCCGATACCGATGCCGAAATTTTTGCATTCCTCGACCGATCGGCCGGTCACGGTCTGGGCTCCCACGCAGGGCTGTTCCCACCCGAGGTCGACTGGGATCGGATCGTCGTCCAGTCAGATGTGGCCGATCTCCGCGTTCCCGCCATACCCCGCCACCCGCAGTTGCGTCTGGTGTAAGGGATTTTATGACACTAATTTCAGTAACAGTTACCAAAAAGGACTCATCAGATGAATGACAAAACCCAACCCACTGTCGGCGCATCAGGCCTGTATCTGGTCGGTGAGGTCGCCGGGGTAAAACAGGACTCGTTCCGCAACGGCGATCAGCAGATAGTCCGCCACACAGCCGGATTCAGGGTGATCACGGTCGACGCCTACGGCGGGGAGACCAGCGAGCTGGTCGAGGTTCGTTTGTCTCAGGCCGCTGTGGACAGTGGCGTGCCGCGTCAGCTCGACGGGCTGCGCGGCCAGACCCTGAGCCTGCCGGTGTGGGTGCAGGCGTACACCGGCAAACGTGGGGCAGGGCATGCCCTCATGCTGGACACGAAACGACAAATTTTGGGGGTCTAATGGCCGCAATTGTCCCAAACGACCTCGGTCTGGTGTTACACGCGGTCCTGACGCACGTCGACCGTATCGAGCGCAGCACCCCCGATGCTGACCCATCCGTGCTTCTGATCCTGGAGGCAGAGGCCGATCTGTACGTGGTGCTCTGCCCTGAACGGTTTGCAGGTTCAGCTCAGGAGCAGCACCTGCAGCGGCTCGTCGGCACCCTGGTTGCACTGCCGGTCATCTCATCGCCAGCAGGGCTGATGCTGGCGGATTATCGTCTCAAAACAGCGAGCTCCGCGTGAGCGCGCTGGAGATCCTGCTCTCGCTGACGCCCGAGCAGGGTGTAGAACTGGCGGCCTCCGTGGCCGCCCTCTGGGGAACGGCCTGGGTTGTCCGGGTCGTCGCTAAAACGCTGAAATAAAAAATACAGGAGTCAAAAATGGAACAAACAGCCGATATCGGTGCACAGCTCGTCTCTGCCGCTACCTCTGCCATGTCCGGTGGAACCGGCGCCGTCGTGGGTGTCGGGGCGGTCATCCTCGGCCTGACCGCCGCAGTGAAACTGCTCCACGTCGTTAAATCGGCGCTGGGCCGCTAATCGACACAAGGCCCCGAAAGGGGCCTTTTTTATTGGTAACCGTTACCAAAATTGAGAGGGATTTTTCATGGGTTTGCTGGTTTTTTTCGCATTCGCGGGGGCACTATGGATCATTTTCGCCTGAAGCTGGTCGCCGTTCTGGTCGGCCTGACGCTGACAGCTCCGGCCTCTGCAGCCCTGACCGTGCCGTTCGTCGATGGACGGACCGGCACGATCGAGACGCTCAACCGGGTCGTCGACGGCAGGGCCTCCGCCCTGGTGCGCTGGACCGACTCCCTCGGGAACGTGCGCCGCAGCGCCGTGGCCCTACGACCAGTCGCTGCCCAGGGCGGTGCACTGGCCACGCGAATTTTGGGCGGGCGGCTGGTCGCCAGCGCGTCGATTGCCCTGC
This sequence comes from Aeromonas sp. S5(2024), assembly GCF_041403025.1. Classification (NCBI taxonomy): domain Bacteria; kingdom Pseudomonadati; phylum Pseudomonadota; class Gammaproteobacteria; order Aeromonadales; family Aeromonadaceae; genus Aeromonas; species Aeromonas sp. S5(2024). The sequence continues at coordinate 491,723 of NZ_JBGLRI010000002.1, forward strand.
TGCTCGCCGAGGCGATGAGGGGATCCCTGACCCAGCTCTGGCCCGAGGTCCAGGTCGAAAACGGTGTGGCCATTCGGCCCAGCACGATGCCCGCCTGGCAGCTGTGCGAGAGCAATCTCGTCTCTGTCGCGGACGTCGGCGGGGTAAAACACAACTCGTATGCCTATTTGCCCTGTTACCAGTGGAGTAGTGCACCGACCCGACTGGTCCTGCGCCTGCCGCCCGCGTACCCGTGGAACCCTGACCCGACCTGGCTAAACCAGTACGGTGTCGGTTCGGACCAGCAGCGCGATGTCTGGATGATCGAGGCCAGTCAGCCACAACTGTCGGTGCGGGGGATGCGAGAGATCATCCGCCCGCAGCCTGAAAAACAGCTGGAGATGCCCGTCGTATCCACCCAGCTGACCCCCGAGGAGCTCACCCAGGGGCTGATGACCCCCGAGGTGATCGGCCCGCTGGCCATCAACGACGCGCTCCCTGCCGAGCTCTGGGAACCCCTCAATGTGGCGGATCTCGAACAGGATCCAGAGACCACTCAGCCGGGGGAGGGCGAGACCGAACTCCCGTCTGATGCGGGCATGAATGATGTCGATCGCAGCGTGATTGATGTTCGGACATGGTTCACCCCCGACAGCTGGGGCTGGCTGCCACGCAGCTGCAGTCTGCCCGGGCCGATCACCCCGATCGACCGGATCCCCGAATGGACGGTCGACTTCTCCCAGTACGAGCGTGATTTTTGTCCGCTCATCGGCGCCTACGTGGTGCCGGCATCCGACCTCACGGCGATCCTGATTTTTCTGTCCATCGTGCTGCGCGTGCGCACAGGGGGTGGCTGATGTGGGCTGCGCTGACGTCGACGGTTATCGGGTCAATCCTCGCCCGCGCCCTGCTGGCGCTGGGTGTGGGGATCGTCAGCATGATCGGGTTCTCCGAACTGCTCACGTTGGCCATGAACCGAATCCAGGGCCTGTTCGGCGCCATTCCCGTCGACCTGCTGGGGCTGATGGGGTACATGCACGCGGACGTGCCCATTTCTGCCTGGTTTGCCGGTCAGGCGGCGGCGCTCGCCCTGTCCGCAGCAACCCGGTTCCTGCCCAAATAACGGGTTACCGTTACCTAAATGTCGGAGATAACAGATTGATCACCCTCATCACCGGCACGCCAGGCGCCGGAAAAACCCTGCGCTGTGTGGAGCTCCTCGCAGAGCTGCGCAACGATGACGATCCGAAAACCCGGTCCAGACTGATTTTCTCGAACGTCAACGACCTCGCACCAGAAATCGGCGCCGTGTCTGAGTTCGATCCTCTGCGCTGGATGGACCTGCCCGAGGGCAGCCTGATCGTCGTGGACGAATGCCAGGATTTCTGGCCATCACGGCCCTCAGGGTCGAAACGTCCAGAATCGGTGGCTGCTCTTAACACCCACAGACATAGGGGGGTCGATTTCATCCTGTTGACCCAACACCCAGGGCTGATTGACCAGGACATCCGGGCCCTGGTGGGACGGCATCTGCATGCGTATCGCCCCCGGGCACAGGAGCATTCAGTCTGGTATGAGTGGTCGTACTGCGAGGCGGCATGCCAACCGAAGCTCAAGCCGATCCCAGAAAAGCGAAAATTCAATAAACAGATTTTTTCACTGTACAAATCCACAGTTGAGAACACGCACAAACCCCAGTCGTGGTGGCCAGTCATCAAAAAAGCGGTCCTTCCGTTGGGGGCTATGGTCGGTGGCGTGGCACTGATGGTTGCCTCGTTCTCTGGGATGGCAGCCAAAAATGAACAGGACAAACCGACGCCGGTCGTCCAGGTGGATGCGGGGCAGGGGACCGAATTGCCGCTCTACCAGGAACCCTCCGGCGCTGCGCCAACCCTGACCCCTGCGGCACCCGCAACGCCCTCGCTGCCGGTGCTGGCCTACCACGGTTGGCAACGATATGCCGGGAAAACCGATCTACTGCTCTGCCAGGAGGATGCCGACGGACGCTGTGAGGTCTCGCTGACCTGGGCTGATGTGCAGCACTGGAGAGAGGAGGGGGGGCATATCGTCGTTATGGGTGGTCCGAACGGACCAGATCTCTGGCTCATCACTGACCGCTCGTTATGGGTGGATGCGCTAGAGCAGGGGATCCAGCTTGCTCAGCGCTGACGACACACAACCCGGGCGCCGTAGGCGCCAGCGCCAGCGACAGGGCGGCGGCCGCTTGCGGGCGACGGGCTGGCGAATGGCGATAACCTCCATTAGGTTCCATAAGTTGATTTCTAGGGTCCTTAAGTTGATTCCTGCCTCGAACCAACTTCGTAACTTTTCACCCTGCATTGATGCCGATACTCCATTAATCGGCGACGGTGGTTCAGTAACTTTTCGCCCTGCTCGTAGCGCCACACACGATGAACTACGAGCCAGCTGAAGTTGATCCCATCCGACCCGGTAAGCAATCTTTTACCCCCCGAACAAGTAATACGGGGGGAATTCAATCCTCACATAGTCGATACAGCAAAGGGGCAGGGGGGTTATCTCTTACAAGGTAGTTTTTTGTCAGTAAGGGCTTGGTTTGCAAGCAACAGCCCCAATATCCGTATGGAGCATGGTGCTCAAACGAAAAGTGAGAAATGTATGTCTGATAAGATTGTGTCTGAATCTGAATCCGGTGCGGTTTTTGTTGAAAGCCTAGGCCTTGCGAGACGATTAACTACAACTCATGTAACTGGTTACGCTGGTGCGCAATCACAGACTCGCCGAGTTATGGCTGTAGCGTGTGCCCTTGAATTGATAAAAACGAGTGTCGCAGCAGGCGGCGATCTTGGGACACAGCTCGAATATTTGAGCAACTACGCGAATCTGATCGAGGGTGCTCTTGAAACAGAATGATGCCGATAAATCCAGTTATCGGCATTAAAAACAAGGGGCTATGGCCCCTTGATGCTCTTCGTGGGGGCTCTCTACTTAGACGTTCTCTTGAGATGCCTTTATGGCGAGTTTTTGCTTTTCTGCTTTGACTTTTCTTTCTAGATGCCAACGCCAGACCCTCACCACGATGAGTACGCCAAAGGCTACGTACCCAACGATCTTTACCCAGTCTTCTAGCGACATGCATGTTCCTCTTGGTGTCGGTATGTAGGCAATCAGATACAGCCAGGATGCATTGTATGACTTCAAATGAGAGTTTGAGCGAGATTATCGCTCTCAAAGAGCAGCAGTTGACTGCGGCCCAGACTGAAATGAACGCTCGGAACCGTGGTAAGTACAAGGGTTCTTCAAATGCTTCGGTGTCCCAAATCTACGTGGATAGCATCAAAAGAGAGTTGGCAGATCTCTATGCAAGGCAATCGCACCTTGCCGGATAGATGCGGAATGATGGCATCTGCCTATCTAAGGGGCCTCCGGCCCCTTTGTCTTACCCCTAAGCATGACCGCGCATAATGTATATTATGTTAAATTAAATATCTTGTTTCCTGTCACCACCTATTGAACTGTGTATAATGGCAACAATTGATCCTATCTCCGACCGGATGTCTTAAGTGGCTGAATTAACATCAGAACAATTAAAACCTGTTTTTTCGATTGAACAGTTTCCTGCCCTCAGCGAACTCGAACCCATTCCCTTTGCCGCCTTGCAACCCAGAGCCATTTCCGGCATCAAGCGTCTCGCCAGTTTTGATGGAGACTGCCCGGTCATGTTGCTCAACGGTTTTCCCGGGGTGGATTATGAAGGCGTTTGCCAGACGCTGATCGCCGCCTCCAACGGCAAGGATGGCGACCTGTTCGATCTCTGCTACACCGAGAATCTGAACAATCCATTCAAGCCCATCTGGTTGCGCCTGCAACCCGGCACCGGCTTCGAGTTCTGTGAAATGGTCGGCGAATTGCTCAAGCTGATGAGCCATCATCTGGATGCCGAGCGTCTGGTCACCCGCATCATGCGCAAGCAGAACAACGATCCCAAGATCGATGACTTCCTCTCCGATCTGGCGGCGCACGTGGCACAGGGGCTCGAGTTTCAACATCCGGTACTCATCAACCTGCTGATCCACCATGAAGAGCAGGAAGCGCCGGTCATCTATGGGCGTGATTTGAACTGGGATACCCTGTTTGGCTCCATCAACTATCAGACCGAGCAAGGTTCGGTTTATGCCAACCAGCACCTGCTGGAACCGGGTCTGCTGCGTCAGGCCAACGGTGGCTATCTGATTTTGCAGCTGGATGAGCTGCTGGATCAGCCCCATCTCTGGTTCAAGCTCAAGAATGCGATGCAAAAAGGTGAGCTGGACTGGAACGCCTATCAGGAAGGTAAAACCCTGACCCCCTTCTTCACCCCGGAAGCCACCCCCATCAAGCTCAAGCTGATCCTGGTCGGCGATCGGCTGGATGTGGCCGAGTTCCAGATGTTGGACCGCGACATGTCCGAGCGCATCTTCCTGCGCGCCGATCTGGTCTCCGAGGTGAACATCGAAGAGGATCTGCCCGATTATCTTCAATATCTGGCCTGGCTGCGCGCGCGCTGGGAGCTGCTGGACTTCACCCCGGCCGCCCTCGCCGCCCTTTGCCGTCACGCCAGCCGGCTGTGCGACCACCAGGAGTGGCTGTCGCTCTCCGAAGTACAACTCTCTGCCATCATGCGGATGGCCGACAGCCTGGCACGCGAGCTGGAAGCGGACGTCGTCACCGACGAGCACATTCGCGGTGCGCTGGAAGAGCAGGATTACCGCCTCAACTATCTGGTTGAACAGTCAGACCAGGGCGTCATCGACGGCCAGATCTTGCTGCAGACCGACGGTGAGGAAGTGGGCCAGATCAACGGCCTCTCCGTCATCCAGGTCTCAGGGCATCCCTATGATTTCGGCGAGCCGGTGCGCCTCACCGCCACCGTGCATCTGGGTGATGGCGATGTGGCGGACATCGAGCGCAAAGCGGAGCTGGCGGGTCATATCCACGCCAAGGCGATGATGATCATCCACGGTTATCTCTCCAACAAGTTCGGTGCCGAGAACCCTTCCCCGCTGTCGGCCAACCTGGTGTTCGAGCAGTCCTATCACGAGATCGATGGTGACAGCGCCTCGTTGACCGGTCTGTGTGCCCTGCTCTCTGCCCTCGCCCGCCAGCCCATCTACCAGCACTTTGCGGTGACCGGCGCGGTCGATCAGTTCGGCAATGTGCAGGCCGTCGGCGGCGTCAACGAGAAGATCGAAGGCTTCTTCCGGGTGTGCAAGATCCACGGTCTCACCGGCAAACAAGGGATCCTGCTACCCGGCACCAATGCCCAGCAACTCAACCTGTCCGATGAGGTGATTGCAGCCGTCGAAGCCGGCCAATTCCATATCCATCCGGTGGATCATGTGGAAGAGGCCATCGAGCTGCTGACCGGTTGTGTTGCTGGTGAGCCGGATATGCCTGATACCCTGTTCGGCCGGATCCAGCAGCGGCTGGATGAGCTCAATGGCACCGACGTCATCAAGGGTGGCGTGCTGCGCCGCCTGCTTGGTCGAGTGTTCGGACGGTGAGAAAAGAAGTGATCGGAGTTGTTTAGCGAACAACTGTACGCTAAATTGGCCCGGCTTTGACCCATTTGAAGGATAAACAGCGTGACCGTAGACAATACCACCATTGATGCCCGCCTTTCCCTGTGTGAACAAGGCAAAGACTCGTTTACCCGTGAAGAGCTGCTCGCCTGCAGCCGTGGCGAACTGTTTGGTGAGGGTAACAGTCAGCTGCCCGCCCCCAACATGTTGATGATGGATCGCATCGTCAAGATCAATGACAACGGTGGTGAGCATGGCAAGGGCGAAATCCTGGCAGAGCTCGATATCACGCCGGATCTCTGGTTCTTCGATTGCCACTTCCCGGGTGATCCGGTCATGCCTGGCTGTCTCGGTCTGGATGCCATGTGGCAACTGGTCGGTTTCTTCCTGGGCTGGAAAGGCGGCCCTGGCAAGGGTCGTGCACTGGGGGTTGGCGAGGTGAAATTCACCGGCCAGATCCTGCCGACCGCCAAGAAAGTGACCTACAAGATCACCTTCAAGCGCGTCATCAACCGCAAGCTGGTGATGGGGATCGCCGATGGCGTGGTGGAAGTGGATGGTCGCCCGATCTACAGCGCTACCGATCTGAAAGTGGGTCTGTTCAAGGACACCACCGCATTCTAAGTGCCGACCAGCAGGTCGAACTGAACAACGTAAAGGGGCCATCATGGCCCCTTTCCTTTTGCAATGAGTGATGAAGTACCGGCTACTTCATGAAGAGGCCTGAGCCCCGCCCTTCCATGGCATCACGCCAACCACCAAGCCAATGCCCACGGGCATCCAGGCATTGATACGGACACGCTTCTTTCTGTTTGCCGACCACGCCAGCCTGATAACCACGAGCACGAGCTCTTTCCAGACGGTCCCGTTTTTGTCTCTTCATCATCTACGACCCTCTTCCGTGGAACAAAAAAAGCGACCAATTGTTCATCGGTCGCTTTCATCTTTACCCCAGGGGGTCGGCAGGGTCAAACAAAAAATTTCATGCTATCCGGTCATTGTGACACAAGACACTGAACCGCATTAATTTTTAGTGACACAACTTTTTAGCGCTGGAAGCGGCGCAGCCAGGCGAATGGCAGGGCCAGCAGAGTCAACCAGAACAGGCTGCCACCACCGCTGCCACCATCCTGACCGGTCTGGTTGTTGACCGGTGCGTTGGCGACCACATAACCGGCCGGATCGTTGTTCTTGTAGTCGGTTACCACCGGCGCCAGCTTGACGCTGACCACGGTAGCATTGGTGCGGTTGTTCAGATCGCTCTCGCTGTTGTAGCGATAAGCCGTGGCCGCGACGGTACCGTTGCTGCTGATGCCGCTGGCATAAGCGATGTGGTAGTAGTAACCGTTCTGGGTACACTGCTTGGCTCCTGCATCATCCAGACCACAGATGAGATCGTTCAGATACCAGTTGTTGCCGGTCGCTGCGTTCAGCAGGAAACCTTCCTGCATGCGGTTGGTACCGTTGACCACGGGCTGGGTCTGATGGCGGGAATCACGCCAGCCAACCACCATGTTGTGGTTGTTGATGGCAGCAGCTTCCGAGCCGGAGCCGCTGAGCGGCTTGTCCTGCAAGGAGACCACGGCGTTGGTGGTCGGCGTGTTCAGGTTGAACACGAACATCTCGACCGGGCGGTTCTGGCCCTTGTTGATGCGATAGAGCTGGTTGCCGATCACATAACCGTTGTCGTTGACCCCAACGGCCCAGCTGTGTTGCAGCTTGGCGTCATCCTTGCCGGGCTCGCCTTCGGCCAGCGGGATGATCTGGGTAGTGCCTACCTTGCTGCCATCCAGATCCAGTGTCCAGTAAGCGGCCAGGTTGCGACCGTCCAGGTAGTTGGTGCCGATCTCGCCGGTGGAGGAGTACCCTACCCCGTACAGATTGCCGTTGAATTTACCCACCCCGAGCGCGGAGGCGGTCTGCACCACTTCGTTGCGGGCGCGGGCATACTCGTTGGCCTGCAGCAGCTTGTTGAAGGTGCCGGTACTGTTGACCAGCCAGAAGCTGGCCTGGGTGTTGAGGCCCGGGCAGTAGCGGTAGTCGCCGTACTGGCCGTCGTTGCCGGCAAAGCACCAGTTGTAGGTTTCGGAATTAACGACGATATCCTTGCCGGTGGCGGCGGTACCGGTCACCAGATACTGGCCGTTGTCCAGTTTCTTGATACTGGTCGGTACGCTCAGGCTGTGAGTGCCGGCGCCGTCTTTCAGCTCGACGGGGTTGCCCTCCTCGACCACGGCGAAAGCTGTGCGCAGCTTGCCACTCATCTTGTAGCCCGCTCGGGTGCCGGGTACGTCGCCCAGCGCGGTCACCAGACCGTCGGTCTCGCCCAGCTGTACGTAACCTACGTTGTTGCGCTGATCGACCCCATCGAGGAAGTCACGACGCCACTGATAGGCGAAGTTGCTGTTGTCGTTCCAGAAGGAGTTGCAGACCGAGTTGGAGAGCATGCAGCCCTGCTCGAAACGGAAACGATCGACCAGGAAGTCGGCGAAGCGTACGGTCGAGAAGTGCTCGGCCATGTTGTTCTTGGTATTGATCCCGATGAGCCCGTTGCCGTCGCCGCTGATCCCGCTGGCGTAACCCTTGTCGGACGCATCGACAATGGTGAAAAAGGGACTTTGTGCCGCCTGGGCATGCAGGCTGGCGCTGACCAGAATGGCCAGCATGGATAATTGCTTTTTCATCTACTTCCTTAGTCCTGATGTTTCAACGCTTCCAACTCCTCCCAACGGGAGAAGGCTTGTTCCAATGCAGCCTCTGCTGCATTCAGGGCATCCAGTTTGGCTTGAGTCTGGTCGCTCGGCAGGGAGAAGAAACCGGGGTGGTTGATCTCGGTCTGCAGGGCATCCAGCTCTGCCTCCAGCTGTTCCAGTCGAGCCGGTAGATTATCCAGCTCCAGCTGCAACTTGTAAGAGAGCTTTTTGGCTTTTGTGGCAGCAGGCGCCGGCGCCACGACAGGCTCTGGCGTTTTGCTCTGCGCCTGTTTGGCGACTTGCTGCGCAGACTGCTGTGCCTGTTGTTGAGCACGGGTGGCCATCATGTCGGCGTAACCGCCCACATAATCGCTGATCTGCCCGTCCCCTTCAAACAACCAGCAACCAGCCACGGTATTGTCGATGAAACGACGATCGTGGCTCACCAGCAACAGGGTGCCGGGGTAGTCCGCCAGCAGCTCTTCCAGCAATTCCAGCGTTTCGACATCCAGGTCGTTGGTTGGTTCATCGAGGATCAGTAAATTACTGGGCTTCAAGAACAATTTGGCCAACAGTAAACGGTTTTTTTCGCCCCCTGACAAGGCTTTCACCGGGGTGCGTGCCCGTTTTGGTTCAAACAGGAAGTCCTGCAGGTAACCGAGAATGTGGCGGGAGCGGCCGCGCACCATCACTTCCTGCTTGCCCTCCCCGACGTTGTCCACCACCGTCTTCTCTGGATCGAGCTGCTCGCGGTACTGATCGAAGTAGGCCACTTCCAGATTGGTGCCCCCTTTGACCGTGCCACGACTTGGGCTCAACTGACCGAGCAGCAGCTTGATGAGCGTCGACTTGCCGCAGCCGTTGGGGCCGACCAGCGCAATCTTGTCGCCGCGCAGCACCTGCAGATCCAGCCCCTGGAACAGGGTGCGATCACCAAAGTCCAGCCCCAGTCCTTCACTTTCAAATACCAGCTTGCCGGAGCGGCTTGCCTCATCCAGCTGCAGCTTGGCCTTGCCCTGCAGTTCACGGCGCTGGGTCCGCTCCATCCGCATCGCCTTGAGGGCGCGCACTCGCCCCTCATTGCGGGTGCGACGGGCCTTGATCCCCTGGCGAACCCACACCTCTTCCTGGGCCAGCTTGCGATCAAATTCGGCGTTCTTAAGCTCTTCGACCCGCAACCACTCCTCTTTCCCCTGCAGATACTCGTCGTAGTTGCCGGGCCAGGAGGTGATCACGCCGCGGTCCAGATCGATGATCCGGGTCGCCAGCTTGTGGATGAACTCCCGGTCGTGGGAGATGAAGACGATGGCGCCGCGAAAATCCTTGAGGAACTCTTCCAGCCAGTTGATGGCATCGATGTCCAGGTGGTTGGTCGGCTCGTCCAGCAGCAACAGATCCGGATCGCAGGCCAGCGCGCGGGCCAGTGCCACCTTGCGCAGCCAGCCGCCGGAGAGGCTGTCGAGGGTCACGTCGGGATCCAGACCCAGCAGGGTCAGCACCTGGTTGATGCGGGTCTCGAACTGCCAACCGTTCTGGTAGTCGAGCTGCTCCTGCAGCTGGCTCATCTTGCGAATGTTGGCATCGGAGGCATCATGTGCCAGTTCCATGGAGATATGGTGATACTGCTTGAGCAGCTCCCCTACCCCGGCCAGCCCTTCGGCGGCGTAGTCAAACACGGTGAGCTCGCTCGACGCGGGGGGATCCTGCTCGAGACGGGTCACTTTCAAATCTTGTTGCAGCACCAGACGACCGTCATCGAGCGGCAGTTCGCCGGCGATGACCTTCATCAGGGTGGACTTGCCCGCTCCGTTGCGCCCCACCAGACAGAGGCGCTCGCCCCGCTCGATGGTGAGCTCGGCCTGATCGAGCAGCGGAAAATCACTGAACGACAACGACGCGCCGTGCAATGTCAAAAGAGCCATTCTTGTTCCTTATTGCTAATGAAAAAACGGGTGGCAGACTGGATCTCCCCCCGTTTCATCGTCAAATCGCCCGCTCACCCCTGCCTGGCAAGCCACGCTTGCAGCTCAGCCAGGGTGAAGGGCCAACCCAGTTCACGCCCCGCCTCATCGCGCAGTACCGGAATGCGGACCCGATAGGTTGCCAGCCACTGCGCATCGTCCATGATGTCGCACTGGCGAGTGTCAGCCGCAAGAGCGGCCTGCTCCACCAGCGCCCACGCCTGTTCGCACAGGTGGCAGCCGTCGGTGTGAAACAGGGTCAGCATCAGGCCTCAGCCTCCGCATGGGTGATGATCCAGCAGTTGTGGATATGCTGGTTGCGCTCGAAATCCTTGGGCCGGGTCTTGCCGGTGATGTTCTGGGCCTTGAGGCCGATCGCCTCGAGGCCGGCCAGATCCATCTTGAAGTGGCGCTTGTTGTTGGAGAACACCAGGGTGCCACCCGCGGCCAGCAGCCGCTTCAGGTGCTGCATCAGCAGCAGGTGATCGCGCTGCACGTCGAAGCTCTCATCCATCCGCTTGGAGTTGGAGAAGGTGGGCGGATCGATGAAGATGAGGTCGTACTGCTCGTCCGCCTCGGAGAGCCACTTCAGGCAGTCGGCCTGCACGAACTTGTGCTCTCGGCCCACCAGCGAGTTGAGGCGCATGTTGTCTTGTGCCCAGTTGAGGTAGGTGCGCGACATGTCCACCGTGGTGGTCTCGCTGGCACCGCCGAGCCCCGCGTGCACGGTGGCACTGCCGGTGTAGGCAAACAGGTTCAGGAAGCGCTTGCCCTTGGCCATCTGACCCAGCATGCGACGGGTCTGACGGTGGTCGAGGAACAGCCCGGTGTCGAGATAGTCATAGAGGTTGACCCACAGACGGGCGCCGTACTCCTGCACCTCCATCCGGTGCTGCTCTTCGGAGAGCTTCTGGTACTGCTGTTTGCCTTCCTGACGCTCGCGCACTTTCAGGATCACCTTCTCGCCGTCCATGCCGGTCACCTTGATGGCGGCCTGCACCATGTCGAGCAGACGCTGACGGGTCTTCTGGGCGGGAATGTCCTTGGGCGCCGCGTACTCCTGCACCACCAGATAGTCCTGATAACGGTCGATGGCGGCGTTGTATTCCGGCAGATCGGCATCGTAAAGGCGATAGCAGTCGAGGTTCTCTTTCTGTGCCCACTTCTCCAGGGTTTTCAGATTCTTGCGCAGGCGGTTGGCAAAGTCCTGCGCCACCTCTTTCTGGGAAGCAACGGAGTCCTGTGCAATCTGGTAGTTGCGCAGCTGACACTCGAGGGCGCCGTTGAACAGGCGGTATTGCTTGTCGGCGCGCAGACGCAGACAGCTCAAAAGCTCGGGGGATGCGGAAAGAATGGAGACTTTCCAGCCCTGGAAGCTGCGACGCAGGGCATCGCCGAGCGCCTGATGCACTTCCAGCAGTGCCGGGAACTCGCCAAGACGCTCGCCATAGGGCGGGTTGGAGATCAGCATGCCGACCTGACGGGCCTCCCCTTCCACTGCCGGCATCGGCAGCGGGTTTTCCAGCGCGGTGACATCAGCCTGTTTGAAGGTGATGAGGTGGGCCACGCCGGCGGCTTTGGCGTTGTCGCGCGCTTTGAGCAGCACGCGGCTGTCGGCATCGCAACCAAACAGCTTCACTTCACACCGCTGCATGCCGCGCTTGGCCCGTACTTGCGCCTCCATCAGCAAGCTCTGCCACAGCTCGCTATCGTGCTGCAGCCAGCGATCGAACCCGAAACGCTCGCGGCGCAGAGCCGGTGCCATGTCGGCGGCGATGAAGGCGGCTTCCACCAGCAGCGTACCGGAACCACACATGGGGTCCATCATGGGCTCGCCGGCCCAGCCGCTACGGGCAATCATGGCGGCGGCCAGGTTCTCTTTGAGCGGCGCCTCACCGGTGCCCTGACGGTAGAAACGCTGGTGCAGCGCGGGGCCTGACAAGTCCAGCGTGATATTGGCCTTGCCCTTGCCCAGGTGCGCCATGATGCGAATATCCGGCGACTTCTTGTCCACGTCAGGACGCACGTGACCGCGCTTGGTAAAGCGATCGACGATGGCATCCTTGATCTTCAGGGCACCGTACTGGGTATTGCGAATGGCCGGATTGGTACCGGTAAAATCCACCGCAATGGTGGAAGTACCGGAGAAGTGCTCTTCCCAGGGAATGGTGTGAGCACCCAGATAGAGATCCAGGTCGTCATTCATCTGGAATTCGGACAGCACCAGCACGATGCGGGAGGCGAAACGGCTCCACAGACAGGCCTTGTAGCCAATGGCCAGTTCGCCTTTGAAATGCACGCCAGCCACGGTCTCACGGACCTGCTCTGCGCCCAGGTTGGTCAGCTCGACGGCCAACAGGTTTTCCAGCCCTTTGGGGCAGGTTGCAAAAAATTCTTTCATCACGCTCACGGGGAACCCATAAAAATAGTGCCGCATTATACCTTAAGCCGCGATCCGGAGCAGCAAAAGCTTGCCAGTGACGACATAAACAGAAGCCATCTGACATGCGCCGCCTCCGACCTTTTGGCCGCTCTGGCGAGGCATGCGCGCAGGAAGGATCTGACGAATAAAAAATGTACCAACCGCTCGGAAAGTTCAAACAATAACCAGGTGTACTCCGGCATCTCTCATTGGCACGGCATTACCTTGCTGAGGCTGCAACCATATATGACATGGCCATGGTCAGGAATAGGTGAGCTATCCCGCTGCCATATCTGACAGGCGTCAAACAAGACTCAACTCGTTATTATTCCCACGACAGAGCAAGTCCTTTCTGCAAACCCCGTGTTTGGCTCTCCCGTTATCGTCCGTAAACGGGAGGGCTATTTTTTTCCTCCTCTCTCTGTTCATATCGCTATTGTCCGACTGTCACATCTATCAGGTTTCAAGAGAAACTACAGGATTTAGAATAACCCCGTGTGGTTGATACAACCGCTTATTCCTCCTGTAGTGTGTGTTTGCCGCCCTCTTATCAAATTGATCGGAGGGCATTTTTTGCACAAAAGCAGTCGCCTGAAATAATCAAGACTAATGATAGGAACAGAATGGATACAAGTAGGTGTTCATCAGGATGAACCGAATGAGAGGATAAAGGCTTGCTATAAAATAACCCGAGATTCAACTCACCTGGCGATATTGCGCCTGTGCCACCGGCCTTGGGCTCATGCGATTGTTCATCACCTTGATGACGCCAAAACGGGGCAGTGTCTTGCTGGTGGTCAATATCAGATCGTCAGTCAGGTTTAAACAGACGCTGGCCTGTTCACCGGCTTCGATCACCAGAAACTCCCCTTTGCCGTGAGGAGTGCCCATGCACACCAGTGCACCGGTTTCGGGAATAATGGCGGGGTGGGTTTCCCCAAAGAACCAGCTTTGTGGCATCAGGGGTTTGTAAAAGCGGCTGACGGCGATGGCATTGAGTACCAGCTGAACCTGATGTGGTACGCTCCACTCCAGTTCGGCAACCCTGTCCATCAACTGATAATAGAGCGCTGCATCATCCACGCAAAAAGGCTGGGTGGTGAAGGAACATGGGACAAGCTGTCGCCCTTTATATTCGGTGGCGAAGATCATGCGATCAGATAAATCCAGCATCAGACGATCATCATGAGCATCATAATGCCACTGCCAATTGTCATTGGGTTGGATACACATGCAGGTGCCCTTACTGAAAGTCGTTACTCGACTTTATTCCATGTCGAGAATTTCAGCAACTTTAAATAAAGGGCACCGATTTATTTCTTATATATGGGTCACAATCTCTTTGACCAGATCCGGGCCCTTATAAATAAAGCCGCTGTAAATCTGGACCAAACTGGCACCCGCAGCCAACTTCTCGCGGGCCGCCATGGCACTGTCGATGCCACCAACGCCAATAATGGGCAGCGCGCCATCCAGTGCCTTGGCCAGCTGGCGGATCACTTCGGTGCTCTTGTGCTGCAAAGGACGACCGCTGAGGCCGCCCGCTTCAGCGGCATGGGGCATGTCATAAATCATGTCGCGCTCAAGGGTGGTATTGGTGGCAATCACCCCATCAATGCCATTTTTTATCAAGGATGCGGCCACCTGATTAATTTCATCCGGAGTCAAATCCGGCGCAATTTTAACGGTCAGTGGCACGTATTTCTTATATTGCGTGGCCAGCTCCTGCTGACGAACCTTGAGGGCGGCCAACAGTTCATCCAGCGCATCGCCATATTGCAGTGAACGCAACCCCGGCGTATTGGGGGAAGAGATATTGACGGCAATATAACCGGCATGGTCATACACCTTGTCCATGCAGATCAGGTAATCATCCTTGCCCTGCTCGATGGGGGTGTCCTTGTTCTTGCCGATATTGATACCGATCACCCCCTGATATTTGGCCTTCTTGACCTGGGCAACCAGATGGTCGACCCCTTTGTTGTTGAAGCCCATCCGGTTGATGATCCCCTCTGCCGGAATAACCCGGAACAGACGTGGCTTGTCATTGCCGCTCTGGGGTCTGGGAGTGACGGTACCGACCTCGATAAAGCCGAATCCCATGGCCCCGAAGGCATCGATACACTCGCCATCCTTGTCCAGACCGGCCGCCAGACCCACCGGATTGGCAAAAGAAAGCCCCATGACAGTGACGGGGCGTTTGGGCAAGGAGTGGCGGAAGAAACAATCAAGCGGCGTACCGAGAAGGCGGGGCAGATATTTGATGGAGAGATCGTGCGCCTGTTCCGGGTTGAGCTTGAACAGGAAATGCCTGGCGAGAGGGTACAGCATGTTTGCTCCTTAAAAAAAGCCCCGGCAACTGGCCGGGGCTTTGGGTGTGATACCGCTGTTATGCCTTAACTGGCAATCACAGTGCTCGGCAATTCAACTGGAGCAGGTTCAACTCCCGCAAGGCCACCGAGAACTTGGCGAACTCATGGGTACTGGTGGTCTTGAAGTCGGCCAACATGTGGGTCCAACGGGACAAGAGTTGCTCATGCTCCGAAATCCAGTCGGCCAGTATGGTAGCGCATTCTCCCTGGTCTTTGCACCCTTCCAGCACTACCGAAGTGAGGCTGCGCTGCTGCCAGTCCAGATCTTCGCGGAAGGAGGCCCGCGCCATCGCCTGCCAGTGGTTGCCCACCGGTTGATGGTTGATCTGGTCGAGGAACCAGTGCAGATCCAGCTTGGCGCCGAGGCGATAGTAGACATTGGCGGCACGCAGGATGTCGGTCTTGTGCTCCGCGGCGATCTGCGCCAGATCCAGGCTGGAGAAGAGGCTGCTCATATGGGCTACCTGACGGGCGATGGCTTGTGGCACTTGCTTGGCCACCAACGCCGCGACCGCTTGCTGGTGTTCGGCCACTTCGCTCTCGTCCATCACCTCATAGAGGTGTTGCCCCAGCGTCTCGAAGGCCGGGCGGAAGAAGGCGATGTTCTCGCTGATGCTCCAGCTGCGATTGCGGGCACGCAGGAACCAGCGGGTGGCGCGGCGCACGATGCGACGGCTGTAGAACATCAGCTCGAGCTGGGTCTCTGCCCCCACCCGGTTGTCGCACCCTTCGATGTCGCGCCACAGCAGGTTGAGGCCAAATACCTCGCGGGCCATGGCAAAGCAGCAGGCCACTTCCGCCACCGAGGCACCGGTCTCGTCCTTCATCCGGCTGGCGAAGTTGAGCCCCATGTCGTTGACCAGCATGTTGGCCACCCGGGTCGCGATGATCTCGCCGCGCAGCGGATGCTGGGCCAGTGCCGCCCCGAACTGCTGCTGCAGCTTGGCCGGGAAGCTGGTCACCAGCATGTTGGCGAGGAAGGGCTCGTCGGTCACTTCCGGGCAGTTGAGCTGCTCTTTGAGTACCATCTTGCCGTAGGCCACCAGCACCGCCAGTTCGGGTCGGGTCAGCCCCTGCCCCGCCGCCATCCGCTCGGAGAGCTCCTCGTCGGAGGGCAGGAACTCCAGGGCACGGTCCAGCTTGCCTTCCCGCTCCAGCCCCTGAATGAAACGCTGTTGCTCCTTGAGCTGCTCGGCACCACGGAAACTGGTCACCGAGATGGACTGGGACTGGCGATAGGCGTTGGTGATGACGATCTGCGCCACATCGTCGGTCATCTCATAGAGCATCTGGTTGCGCTGCTTGAGGGTCAGGTCACCGGCCGCCACCAGCTGGTTGAGCAGGATCTTGATGTTCACCTCGTTGTCGGAGCAGTCCACCCCGCCCACATTGTCGGTGAAGTCGGTGTTGATGCGTCCGCCCTGGCTGGCGTACTCCACCCGGCCGAGCTGGGTAAAGCCGAGGTTGCCGCCCTCACCCACGATGCGAGCCCGCAGATCGCGGCCATTGACCCGCAGCACGTCGTTGCTGCGATCGCCCACTTCGGCGTCACTCTCGCGGGAACTTTTCACATAGGTGCCGATGCCGCCGTTCCACAGCAGATCGACGTTCAGGCAGAGCAGCGCCTTGATCAGCTCGTTCGGCGCCATGCTGGCCTTGTCGGTACCGAGCAGGGTCTGGATCTCGGTGCTCAGCTTGATGGACTTGGCCGAGCGCAGGAAGATGCCGCCCCCTTGTGATATCAGCTCACGGTTGTAGTCATCCCAGCTGGAGCCGGGCAGTTCGAACAGCCGCTTGCGCTCGACGAAGCTCTTGGCCGCATTGGGGGTCGGGTCGATGAAGATGTGCATGTGGTTGAAGGCGCCCACCAGCTGGGTGTGCTCGGAGAGCAGCATGCCGTTGCCGAACACGTCCCCCGCCATGTCGCCGATGCCGACGCAGGTGAAGTCGGTAGTCTGGCAGTTGACGCCGATCTCGCGAAAATGCCGCTTGACCGATTCCCAGGCGCCACGGGCGGTGATGCCCATCTTCTTGTGGTCATAGCCGACCGAGCCGCCGGAGGCGAACGCATCGCCCAGCCAGTGGCCATATTCCAGGCTTATCTCGTTGGCGATGTCGGAGAAGGTCGCAGTGCCCTTGTCGGCGGCCACCACCAGGTAGTAGTCATCTTCGTCGTGACGCACCACGGATTTCGGCGGGATCACCTCGCCGCCGATGATGTTGTCGGTCACATCGAGCAGGCCGCGGATGAACAGGCGATAGCAGGCCTTGCCTTCTTCCTGGATGGCGGCACGGGGGGCGCCTGCCGGCATCTGTTTGCAGTAGAAGCCGCCTTTGGCGCCGACCGGTACGATGACGGTGTTCTTCACCTGCTGGGCTTTTACCAGACCCAGCACTTCGGTACGGAAGTCCTCCTTGCGATCGGACCAGCGCAGACCGCCACGGGCCACCTTGCCCCAGCGCAGATGTACCCCTTCCACCCGCGGCGAGTAGACGAAGATCTCGAACTTGGGCAGCGGCAGCGGCATGTCGGTGATACTGGAGGGGGCCAGCTTGAAGGAGATGTAGGGCTTGATGTTGCCCGCCTTGTCCAGCTGGTAGTAGTTGGTGCGCAGGGTGGCGTCGATCATCTCCACATAGCGGCGGATGATGCGATCGTCGTCCAGGTTGGCGACCTGATCCAGCTTGGCGGCGAGCTGCTCGTGCAGCTTGGCGGATGCCTTGGCATCTTGCGATGACACCTTGGCGTCCTGCTTGCCGGCCGGGTCCAGGCGCTGTTCGAACAGGGTGAACAGCAGCTGGGCGATATCCGGGTAGCGGGTCAGGGTCTCTTCGATATAGGACTGACTGAAGGAGACGCCGGTCTGACGCATATATTTGGCATAGGCGCGCAGCACCGAGACCTGACGACCGGTGAGGCCGGCCCCCAGCACCAGACGGTTGAAGCCATCATCTTCCAGCTGCTTGTTCCAGATGGCCGCGAAGGCCTGCTGGAAGCGCTGCTGGCTCTGCTCCAGATCGAACGGCTGCTCGCCATGCAGCAGCATGGAGAAATCGAGGATCCAGAAGATGTCGCCCGCCGGGGTGCGCACCTGATACGGGGTTTCGCCGATGACGCGCAGCCCCATGTTTTCCAGCATGGGCAGCACATCGGAGAGGTGGATGGGTTCGGTGCGGTGGAACAGTTTGAGGCGGACCCGGCGATCGTTCTCCTCCTCCTGGGCGCGGTAGAACAGCATGCCGAGCGGATTGGCTTCGCTCAGATTGTCCAGCTCCATGATGTCGGCCACGGCAGAACCCGGCAGCACGTCTTCCTTGTAGGCGCGGGGGAAGGCGGTGCTGAAACGGCGGCGCAGTTCGTTGCCGCGGGCTTCACCGTAGTGAGAGAGCAGCACGGAGTCGAGGCGGTCGTCCCAGCTGCGGGCCGCTTCAATCAGGTTGTTCTGTACTTCGTTCACATCCACATCCACGTTGTTGTTGTTGACCCGCACTATGTAGTGGGTCCGTGCCAGCACGCCCTCGGTGAAGTAGACGTTGAACTCCACCTCTTCGCTGCTGCCAAAATACTTCTGCAGGATCTGCTGGGTCTTGACCCGCAGCGCCGTGTTGTAGCGCTCCTTGGTGACATAGACCATGCAGGAGAAGAAGCGGCCGTACACATCGCGGCGTACGAACAGGCGCAGCATGTCGCGTTCCTGCATCTCCAGCACGCCAAGACCGGTGGCCAGCAGCTCCTCTTCACGGGCCTGGATCAGCTCGTCGCGCGGGTAGGTTTCCAGTACGTTCAGCAGCGCCTTGTAGGCGTGGGAGCCCTTCTCGTGACCGGAGGCGGCCATGATGTGCTCGAGACGGTGACTGATGAGCGGGATCTGGGTCGCGCTGGTGTTGTAGATGGAGGAGGCATACAGGCCGATGAAGCGATCCTCTCCCACTACCTTGCCGTGCTCGTCGAAGCGCTTGATGCCGATATAGTCCACATACGCCGGGCGATGCACCCGCGACTTGCTGTTGGACTTGGTGAGGATCAGCAGGTCGGAGCTCAGCGCCGCGTGACGGGCACTGGCCGGCATGTTGCCAAGGCGCTGACCCACTTCCTTGATGGAGTTTTTCATCAGACCCAGGCTGGAGTCGGCCTGGGGCAGGATCTCGTGATCCCCCTCCACCGCCTTGACGTCGTAGCGGCGGTAGCCCATCAGAGTGAAGTTATGGGCGGCTACCCACTTGAGGAAGGCAACGCAGGAGTCCACTTCGGCCTGACTGACCGGGTTCTTGCGTTTGGGCAGCTCGTCGATGATCTCGTTCAGGCGCGCCAGCATCGGCTGCCAGTCACCGACTGCCAGCGCCACTTCACCGGCCACCGAGTTGAGCTCGGCGGTCAGCCCTTCCATCTGCTCCTCGCTGGTGAGGTGATCGATTTCGATGAGGAAGGCGGTCTCGACCGAGGTCTGTTCGGCGCTGTTGTCGAGATCCAGAATGGCGCTGATCTTGCCTTCGTTGCCGCGAATGAGGTGCAGCGGCTGGTGCAGCATCATGTGCGCCGTGATGCCCCGGCGCTTGAGCGCCATGCGGATGGAGTCCACCAGGAAGGGGGAGTCCTGCAGAATGATCTCGACGATGGTATGGGGAGACTGCCAGCCATGGCGGGTCAGCTCGGGATTGTAGACCCGGATATAGGGCTCTGTGCTGGTGCGCTGGTTGAGCGCATTCCACAGGCTGAGCGCGGCGCCATAGAGATCGCTGTCATTGCGATCGTGCAGATCGGTGCTCGCCATGTTGCCGTAGAACTTGGCGACGAAGCACTCGACCAGGGAGGCACTCTTCTTGGGCAACTTCTGATGGATCAGGCTGAGAACGTTTTCGAGCAGAACTGAGGTAGGGGCGTCTTTCAATGCCATTTCTATATTCCTTATCGGACGACATTAACCACCGACACAGAGACATCCACCCTGGATGCCCACCGGTACAGAGTTGCTGCGAAGTGTAATGTCTTGGATCAAGGAAGGCGAGCAAAGGTGATAATGAGTTGTTAAAAACAAGGGTCAGATCACGCCTTAAGCTGTGAAAAATTTTGCCGTTCTGGCAAAAAACAGAAAATCCCACTGGATGGTTACGGATTTACCGGATAGATAGTGACTGAAAGCAGTGAATTGCGCGGAAATATGTTCAAGTTTTGTTAATTTATGCGTTCGAGGCTGATAAAGCGATAATCATCCTGGGTTTTGAGGCGAAAATAGCCATGTACCCCGCTGATGGCGACGAAAGGCCGGATTTTCTCAATGCCCAGCTCCAGGGTCAGCCCCTGCTCGCTGCGTACCACCAGCCGTTTGGCATGGCCCTGATACATCAGCATGACCTCGTCGTGGCTCAGGGACAGGCGAAAGGTAAACTGCTTCACGGTGACTCCTCTGGTCTGATAAACGGCCCGGGTGTTGAAAGGGTGGGAGATGGCTCCCCCACCCCGTCGGGTTTACTGCTGCAGTGCCTTGCTCACCTTCTCGAACAGATCCCGCGCCAGCCCCTCGAGGTTGGCCAGACGGGTCAGCTCGGTGCGGATCAGCGCCTTGCGCCCCTCATCTAGCCGCTTGAACTGAATGAGCGGGGTGATGAGGCGGGAGGCTACCTGTGGGTTGACCTCGTTGAGCTCGATCAAGAGATCGGTCAGGAAGCGGTAGCCGCGACCATCGCGCGCATGGAACTGCACCTGGTTGTTCATGGCAAAACTGGCCACCAGCGCTCGCAGCCGGTTCGGGTTGCGGATGCTGAAAGTAGGATGCGCCATCGCCTGCTTCACCTCTTCCAACACGTCTTCCGCCGGCTTGGAGCCCACCAGTCGCAGCCAGTTGTCCAGCACCAGACCATCCTTGGCCCACTTGCCTTCGAAATCGGCCAGCAGCTCGGAGCGGCACGGCAGCAGATGGCTGTTGGCCACCTGCAGCGCCGCCAGGGTATCGGTCATGTTGTCGGCGGTGGCATATTGCTGGCGTACCAGCAGATCGGCACTGCCGGCGTCGAGCGCCGCCAGATAGCCCAGCACCACGCCCTTGAGCGCCCGCTTGGCCATGTCGGCATGCACCACCTGATACGCCGGCAGACGCAGCGCCTCGTAGCTGCTTGTCAGACGGGCACCGAAGGCGTGAGCCAGCGAGGTGTAGATCTCGTTGCGAACCTGATGGATGGCATCGATGTCAGCCACCTCGAACAGCTCGGCCAGGGTCGCCTCACCCGGCAGCGCCAGGATCTCCGCCTTGAGGGCCGGGTCCAGCTCGCCGTCATCCAAAATGGCGACAAAGGCCGCCAGCAGAGTCTGGGAGAGTTCTACCCCCTGCCCGTGCTGCACCCGGGCCACGCCTTCGATGACCGCCTTGTTGATCAGCATCTGCGCCGCATCCCAGCGGGCAAACTCGTTGCGGGCATGGCGCATCAGGAAGGCCAGCGCCTCGTCGCTGTAATCAAAATGCAGCTTGACCGGTGCCGAGAAGTCCCGCAGCAGGGAGGGTACCGGCTTGACCGCCACCCGATCGAACACAAAGGTCTGCTCCGCTTCCAGCACGTCGAGTACGTTGCCAATGGCCTTGCCCTGATACTGCAGCGGGATGACGGCCCCTTGCTCATCATAGAGTTCAATGTCGAGCGGAATATGCAGCGGCAGTTTTTGCGGCTGATCCTGGGTCGGCGGGGTGTGCTGGCTCACGTGCAGGCGATACACGCCGCTGTCGGCATCGTACTCGTCGGTCACGGTGAGCTCGGGAGTGCCGGACTGGCTGTACCAGCGGCGGAAGCGGCCGAGATCCACCCCGGAGGCATCTTCCATCGCCTGCACGAAGTCATCACAGGTGACGGCCTGACCGTCAAAGCGCTCGAAATAGAGGCGCATGCCCGCCTGGAAGGCAGCCTCACCCAGCAGAGTGTGCAGCATGCGGATCACTTCCGAACCCTTCTCGTAGACGGTCAGGGTGTAGAAGTTGTTCATCTCGATCACCACATCCGGGCGGATGGGGTGGGCCATGGGGCCGGCATCTTCAGCAAACTGCGGGCCGCGCACGGTGCGCACGTTGTTGATGCGATTGACCCCGCGTGAGCCCAGATCGGAGGAGAACTCCTGATCCCGGAACACGGTCAGCCCCTCTTTCAGGCTGAGCTGGAACCAGTCGCGGCAGGTGACCCGGTTGCCGGTCCAGTTGTGGAAGTATTCGTGGCCGATCACCCGCTCGATGCCGTGGTAGTCGCTGTCGGTGGCGGTAGCCGGGTTGGCCAGCACGAACTTGGAGTTGAAGATGTTGAGCCCCTTGTTCTCCATGGCGCCCATGTTGAAGAAGTCCACCGCCACGATCATATAGATGTCGAGGTCGTACTCGAGGCCGAAGCGCTGCTCGTCCCAGCGCATGGAGTTGATGAGGCTCTCCATGGCGAAACCGGCGCGGTCCAGGTTGCCCTTGTCGACGAAGATCTCGAGGGCCACCTTGCGGCCGCTCTTGGTGGTGTAGTGGCTGCGCTCCACGTCGAAGTCACCGGCCACCAGGGCAAACAGGTAGCTCGGTTTGGGGAAGGGATCCTGCCACTGCACAAAGTGGCGGCCGTCACCCAGATCGCCGCTGTCGACCTTGTTGCCGTTGGAGAGCAGGAAAGGGAACTGGGATTTGTCGGCGGTGATGCGGGTGCTGTAACGGGCCAGAATGTCGGGCCGGTCCAGATAATAGGTGATGCGCCGGAACCCTTCCGCCTCGCACTGGGTGCAGTAGGCGTCGCCGGACTTGTAGAGCCCTTCCAGCGCGGTGTTGGCAGCCGGATCCAGCAGGGTCACGATGGTCAGCACGCACTCGGCCGGCAGGTTGAACAGGGTCAGGCTGCTCTCGCCCTGCTCGTACTGGGTGAAGGGCACCCCATCCACGCTGACGCTGTGCAGGGAGAGCCCCTCCCCATCCAGCACCAGCGGTTCATTGTGCTCGCCATTGCGCCGCAGACGGGAGATGGCGGTCACCTGGGTCAGCGGCTCCTGCAGTTGAAAGTCGAGATCGATGCTGTCGATCCAGTAGAGCGGAGCCCGGTAATCCTGGCGATATTTGGCCGTCATGGCCTGGGAGTGATCGGTCATTATTGTTTGCTTCCACGCTTGTAATTGACGTGTCAGAGGCTGTCACAACCGGTTGGCAGGGTCAAATAGTTTGCATTCAGGCAAAAGAAAGGGCGACCTCAGTCGCCCTTGTTGATTAATTGACTCGCCGATGATCAGCTGCGTTTGCTGAGCTTGGCCAAGTCCGCCGTGATGTTGGCTGCCTCGACCAGATACTCGTCGGGGGCCTCGAAATCGGCAGGTAGTTCATCCAGACTCTTCACCGCCGGCTTGCCGAGACGGGCAAGGCGCTCGTTGGTGCGTTTGAGAGCCTTCTCGTCCTGCTTGGCCTGATCCGCCAGACGCTCCGCCTCGTTGAGGGAGACCGACTTCTTGTCTTTCTCCTCCTTGTAGTCGGCAATGTCCTGCATCACGTAGGTAAACTCCGGATCCTTGTTGATCCGTGCCTCGTGGGCAGACTGCAGCTTGGGCAGCAAACTGGCGAAGTTGCCGAGCTTGTCATACTTGGCCGATGCAATCTTGTCCCACGGCAAGGCGTTGAACTCGCGGCTCTCGCCCGTCTCTTCCGGCGCTACCGCAGTCGGGAAGCTGATGTCCGGAGCGACGCCCTTGTTCTGGGTGCTGCCACCGTTGATCCGGTAGAACTTGGCGATGGTGTACTGCACGTGACCGAGCGGCTGCTCGTAGAAGTCGTACACCTTGGCGAGGCTGCGATGCTGCTGCACCGTCCCCTTGCCGAACGAATTCTCGCCGAGGATCAGGGCGCGGCCGTAATCCTGCATGGCGGCGGCAAAGATCTCGGAGGCCGAGGCGCTGTAGCGGTCGATCATCACCGACATGGGGCCGCCGTAGTAGACGTTGCCGTCGTCATCACCGTTGACGGTGATGCGGCCCATGTGATCCCGGATCTGCACCACGGGACCGCTGGCGAAGAACAGGCCGCTCAGGGCAGAGGCTTCGGTCAGTGCACCACCGCCGTTGCCACGCAGATCGACGATGAGGCCATCGATCTTCTGCTTGTTGAGGCTGGAGAGCTCCTTGATCACGTCATCGTGCAGGTTGACGTAGAAACTCGGGATCTCTAGCACCCCAATCTTCTTGCCTTCGGCTGTGATCACCTTGGACTTGGCAGCTCGGTCTTCCAGACGCACCTTGTCGCGCACCAGCTCGATCTGCTCGGTCTTGGCGGCGGCGCCTTTGCCACGCTGGATCTCCAGCTTCACCTTGCTGCCTTTTGGTCCTTTGATGAGTTCGACCACGTCATCGAGACGCCAGCCGATCACATCGACAATCTTGCCGTCGTCCTGCCCTACCCCGACGATCTTGTCATCAGGCTTGAGGTGGTTGGACTTGGCAGCCGGACCACCGGGCACCAGGGAGCGAATGACGGTAAAGTCATCCTCGGCCTGCAGCACGGCACCAATCCCCTCCAGCGAGAGGTTCATCTCGGTGTTGAAACGATCGGCGCTGCGCGGAGACAGATAGCTGGTGTGCGGTTCGATGGCGCGGGCGAAGGAGTTCATGAAGAGCTGGAACACGTCCTCGCTCTCGGTCTGGGACATCCGCTTGATGGCGTTGTTGTAACGCTTGCCAAGCAGTTCCTTGATCTCGGGCCACTCCTTGCCGCTGAGCTTGAGGCTCAGGGCATCGAACTTGACCCGCTGGCGCCACAACTCGTTGAGTTCGGCTTCGTCTTTCGGCCAGGCCGCCCCTTCCCGATCAAAGATGTAGTTGTCGGGCTGGGTAAAATCGAAAGGAGTATCGAGCAGTTTGAGGGCGTATTCGAACCGCTCATAACGCCGCTGCTGACTCAGATTGAACATCTCGTAAGCCGGGGCCAGCCGTCCTCTCTCGAGGTCGGTGTCAAAACCGGTACGGTACTTTTCAAAGCGGCTGATATCAGAGGCCAGAAACAGGTTGCGGCTGTAGTCCAGATTCTCCAGATACTTGTCAAAGATCACGGAGGAAAAGGCATCGTCCAGCTTGAACTGCTTGTAATGCGAGCGGGTAAACAGATTGGCAATTCGCTTGCTAGCCGTAGCATGTTGGCTCTCCTGAGCCAACACAGGCAAATCACTTTCCTTGAGCACCGGCTCGATGGCCTGTGCAAGCCCGGCAAGCGCCAGGCTACAGGCAACGAGGGAAAAACGAATTACGCCATGCTTCAACATTTGTCTCCTTAGAGAACCAGGTGCTCGAATTTGACCCGCAGCATCATGCCGGTCTGCAATTGAACCTGAACGTCATCCTTGGTCACTTCCTTGATGGTGGCCGGCACCGGAGACTTGCCCAGCACAACCCGGACGCCCTGATCCACTTTCAGGGTAGCGGCATCCACTTTGACCAGCGGTGCTTCGACAGCAGCGGGAGCAACCTTGGGAGCGGCTTTCGGCTTGTCGGATTTGGCGGCAGCATCGGCCTTGCGCGGGGCAGGACGACGTGGCTGCTTGGCCTTCTCTTCCTTGGTGTTGGTACGACGGCTGGCAAAGACACGCTCTTTGCTCTCTTTGAGGGCTTGCTTGGCGTGCTCGATGTGCTCTTCGGTGAGCAGCTCGCCCGGATTGCCGTCCAGATCGACACGGGCCTGGCCAGCCTTGAGGCCATGCAGGTAACGCCAGCTGGAGGTGTATTGACGCAGAGCAGAACGCAGCATGGTCTTGGAGACTCTGGCGTCGTCAGCAAGACGCTCGGCCAAATCCTGGAAGATGCCAATCTTGAGCGGCTTGGCCTCTCCTTCAGCAATGAAGCAGGCCGGGAATTTCTCGACCAGGTAGGCAACGATCTCTTTACTGTTCTTCAGCTTCTCAGTGTTTTCCATGTATAACCTTGGCTTTCATATAAACGCGCGGGCACACCCGAGCACAACAAAGGCCCCATTATAGAGAGCTTGGGGCCTTTTGCGAACCATCAAGCAATGACTTAGAGCATGCTTTCCAAAATTTGCACCGTTTCTTCCAGTCCAATCTGGTCTTGCGCATCAAAGCGGTTAAAGATTGGACTATCGATATCCAGTACGCCAATGATCTCGCCACCACGCCGCAGCGGGATCACGATTTCGGCATTGCTGGCACCGTCGCAGGCGATGTGACCTTCAAACTGGTGCACGTCGTCGATGAGCTGGGTCTTGCCCTCGGCCACCGCCGTACCACACACCCCGCGCCCGACCGGAATGCGCACGCAGGCCGGCTTGCCCTGGAACGGGCCGAGCACCAGGGTCTCGCCCTGCAACAGGTAAAAGCCGACCCAGTTGATGTCGGCCAGCTCCTGGTTGAGCAGCGCAGACAAGTTGGCCAGGTTGGCGATGAGATCCGGCTCCCCTTCCAGCAAGGCCTGTGCCTGCTGGTTGAGGGTGCGATAAAATGCTTGTTTTTCAATCATGATTAAATGAACTTCACTCCCTGATAATCAGTGCAAGGTAACGCCCCGCCTGAAAAATTCAAATCAATTTTCACCTCACCCCCCATCCTTTCTTCAATCAGGCGAGGCATTTAGCGGGCGACGGAGAGCGCCAGTTGCTGGCGCTGGCCATTGCTCCACTCAATATTGAGCAGCCAGACCATCATCGGCGAGGTGCAGGAGCCCACCAGGGTAGTCCCCTGCCAGCCCTGCTCGGTGGCCTCAAAGTTGACCGGAATGGTCCCCATGAACATGTCCCGCCCCTCCAGCCACGCCTTCACCGGCGTCACTGCCGGATCGCCGCCCTGAAGCTGTATCACAAAGTCACGTTCGGCCTGCACCGGCAGCGAGGCAACACGCACGGTCAACGGCTTGTCGCCCAGCCGTGTGTCGCAGCTGGTGTGGGACAGATCACAAATCTGATCTTTTTCTGATCCCGCCACTGCCGTCTGCGCGTTGCCGAACCAGGTTCGATAGGCAACCAATCCGAGCAAAATGGCCAGGACGATCGCCAAATGGACAATTTTGCGTGAAGTGAGTCTCTCTTTCATGAAAAAACAGCCTTGTAAGATGTCTGAAAAATGACATTTTCGTGATCTCGCGCAAGGTAAATAATTGAACAGGCGAGACCCAACGGAGCCAAATATATCACTGTTTATACTGTTATTTTACCTGTCAGTTCAGTATCATTCCCATTGAATTTTCATTTAGCTACTTTTTGCTTTTCCTTTTATTAACAGTTGTTAACAAGAGAAAAGGCAGTAGCCAATGAAGTCGGTCCACGTCACTGGACACAAAATCAAACAACAGCAGCATCGGAAGCGGAATACAACGATGAGCCATACAACTAACCATCCTGAGTACAACTACACCGTTGTTCGCCAGTTCACCATCATGACGATTGTCTGGGGAATTGTCGGCATGTCGGTTGGCGTACTGATCGCAGCCCAGTTGATCTGGCCTGCCCTCAACTTTGATACTCCCTGGCTGACTTACAGTCGCCTTCGCCCTCTGCACACCAACGCGGTCATCTTCGCGTTTGGCTGTAGCGCCCTGATGGCGACCTCCTTCTATGTGGTGCAACGCACCTGTCAAACCCGACTGTTCGGCGGCAAGCTTGCCTCCTTCGTGTTCTGGGGCTGGCAGGCGATCATCCTCTCGGCCGCCATTTCGCTGCCGCTGGGATACACCACCTCCAAGGAGTACGCAGAGCTGGAATGGCCGATTGATATCGCCATCACCATCGTCTGGGTCGCCTATGCCGTGGTCTTCTTCGGCACCCTGGTCAAGCGCACCACCTCCCACATCTATGTGGCGAACTGGTTCTTCGGTGCCTTCATCATCACGGTGGCCGTGCTGCACATCGTCAACAACATGGAAGTGCCGCTTTCCGGCATGAAGTCCTACTCCATGTACTCCGGTGCCATGGATGCCATGGTGCAGTGGTGGTATGGCCACAACGCGGTAGGCTTCCTGCTGACCGCCGGCTTCCTCGGCATGATGTATTACTTCGTGCCCAAGCAGGCGGGTCGTCCGGTCTACTCCTACCGTCTCTCCATCGTTCACTTCTGGGCGCTGATCTCCCTCTACATCTGGGCCGGTCCGCACCACCTGCACTATACCGCGCTGCCTGACTGGGCCCAGTCGCTGGGCATGGTGATGTCCCTGATCCTGTTCGTACCCTCCTGGGGCGGCATGATCAACGGCATCATGACCCTCTCCGGTGCCTGGCACAAACTGCGTTACGACCCCATCCTGCGCTTCCTGATCGTGTCCCTGTCGTTCTACGGCATGTCCACCTTCGAAGGCCCGATGATGGCGATCAAGACCGTCAACGCCCTCTCCCACTACACCGACTGGACCATCGGTCACGTCCACTCCGGTGCACTGGGCTGGGTTGCCATGGTCTCCATCGGTGCCGTGTACCACCTGATCCCGAACCTGTTCGGCCAGGGCCGCATGTACAGCATCAAGCTCATCAACGTCCACTTCTGGCTGGCTACCGTGGGCACCGTGCTCTACATCGTCGCCATGTGGATTTCCGGGGTGATGCAGGGTCTGATGTGGCGTGCGGTCAACGACGACGGCACCCTGACCTACAGCTTCGTAGAAGCGCTGCAGGCCTCTTATCCCTTCTACTTCGTGCGCTTCCTGGGTGGCTGCTTCTTTGTCACCGGCATGTTGCTGATGGCCTACAACGCCTATCGCACCATCACTGCGCCCAAAGGTTCCCTGGAACCTGTCGCACAGCCAGCATGATTGAAGAGGTCAAAGCATGAGCAACAATAACCGTCACGAGATCTTTGAAAAGAGCGTTCCCATGCTGGTGGTCGGCATCATATTTGCCATCAGCCTGGGGGGCTTGGTCGAAATCACCCCGCTGTTCTTCCAGAAG
Organism: Aeromonas sp. S5(2024); assembly: GCF_041403025.1. NCBI lineage: Bacteria > Pseudomonadati > Pseudomonadota > Gammaproteobacteria > Aeromonadales > Aeromonadaceae > Aeromonas > Aeromonas sp. S5(2024). The sequence goes on from NZ_JBGLRI010000002.1 coordinate 520,552, forward strand.
CAGACCACTGAGCCGGTCGAGGGCCTCAAGCCCTATACCGCTCTGCAGATGGAAGGGCGCGACATCTTCATCCGCGAAGGCTGCACCGTCTGCCACAGCCAGATGATCCGTCCGTTCCGCGCCGAAACCGAGCGTTACGGCCACTACTCGGTCGCCGGCGAAAGCGTGTGGGAGCACCCCTTCCTGTGGGGCTCCAAGCGTACCGGTCCGGATCTGGCCCGGGTCGGCGGTCGTTATTCCGACGACTGGCACCGTGCCCACCTGATCAACCCGCGCGACGTGGTGCCCGAGTCCAACATGCCCGCCTTCCCCTGGCTCGATACCAACGTGCTGACCGGTGAACTGACTGGCAAGAAGCTGGCCCTGTTCCGCGATCACTTCGGCGTACCCTACACGGATGCCGACATTCAGGGGGCCGGCGAGGCCGTGAAGGGCAAGACCGAGCTGGATGCGCTGGTAGCCTATCTGCAATCACTGGGTCATGCCCTGAAATAAAGGAGTCAGGATATGGATTACGGCACATTTCGCGGCCTGTATACCCTGCTGTTGATGGCCATCATGATCGGCATCATCGTCTGGGCCTACAGCAAGCGCCGCAAGACCTCCTTCGACGAGGCTGCCAATCTGGTTTTTGCCGACGACGAGCAACCCAGTGCTGATAACAAGAACGCAGGAGCGAAACAATAATGAGCACTTTGTTTAGCATTTTTGTCACCGTCATCAGTCTGGGGACCATCCTCGGCTGCTTCTTGCTGCTGGTCTGGTGCCTGCGCGACAAGATGGGGGTGGAAGAGGGCAAGTCCATGGGACACGCCTTCGACGGCATCGAAGAGATCAACAACCCGCTGCCGAAGTGGTGGACCTACATGTTCCTCTTCTTCATCGTCACCGGTCTGGTCTATCTGGTCGCCTTCCCGGGCCTTGGCAACTTCAAGGGCGTACTGGGCTGGCAGAGCTCCAACCAGGACGTACGCTCGCTGGCCGAGTCCAAGGCTGCGGCGGCTTCCGCCAAGGCTGAAGGGCGCGCGGTGGAATACGATCGCGAGCTCATCAAGGCCGACGAGATCTACGGCGCCAAGTTCCGCGAGCTGGCCTATCAGGCCGATGGCAAGACCTATCGTGCCATCGAAGAGATCGCCGCCGATCCGGAAGCCCGCAAGGTGGGTCAGCGTCTGTTCCTGCAGAACTGCTCCCAGTGCCACGGCTCCGATGCCCGCGGTGGTCGCGGTTTCCCGAACCTGACCGACAGCGAATGGCAATGGGGCGGCGCGCCCGACCAGATCAAGACCACCATCATGGGCGGTCGTCAGGGCGTGATGGCAGCCTGGGGCGAGATCCTCGGCAAGGATGGGGTCAAGGAAGTGGCCTCCTACGTGCTGAGCCTCTCCGGTCGTAAGGTGGACATGGTGGAAGCCAAGAAGGGTGAAGCGCGCTTCACCATCTGCGCCGCCTGTCACGGTCCGGACGCCAAGGGCGGCATCGCCTTCGGGGCGCCGGATCTCACCAACAACACCTGGCTCTATGGCGGTTCCCGTCAGGTGGTCGAGCAAACCATCACCCACGGTCGTCACGGCGTGATGCCGGCCTGGAAGGATATTCTGGGTGAAGACAAGGTGCACCTGCTCGCCTCCTACGTTTACAGCTTGTCCCACAACGACCAGCAAAATAAGCAGTAACATGTGATAAACACGTGATTACTCAGCAAAAAGCCTCGACTCTTCGGGGCTTTTTGTTATCTTGTGTTGACTGAAATTCCTCTGTTTCGTTAATCACTGGTTTCACGGTAGTAGCACTATGTCCCAACCCTGGTATCGCCAATTCTGGCCCTGGTTCATCATCGCCCTCCCGACCGCAGCCGTGATCGGCAGCATCAGCACGGCGATCATCGCCAGCAAGGATGGCGTCAACCTGGTGGCCGAAGACTATTACAAGCAAGGCAAAGAGATTAATCAGGATCTCAGCAAGTTTGATCGCTCCGAAGCCCTCAACATCCACATCGCGCTGGAGGTCAACGGCAACGAACTGACCCTCAAGCCGCTGTCGGGCGATATCCCGGCTGGCCAGGCGCTCTACCTCTCCCTGTTTCACCCCACCCTCGCCGGCATGGACAGCGAGCACATGGTGACCGCCGACGGCAACGGCGTCTATCGCCTGCTGCTCGACAAGCCGCTCACCGGCAAGTGGCACGTGCGGGTGGATGCCTTCAACCACGAATGGCGGCTGCAAGAGACTGTCCAGCTCCCCACCAAGGCCCCCGTCGAACTCGATCCCAAAGGACGCTGAGTCATGAGCCGTCCTGTTCACCATGACACGCCGGCAGCAACCGGCGCTTCACTGTTTCTGCCGACAGGCCGGGTAGCCTGCGGCCAGCTGTCATGAGCGGCTGCTTTCACTGTGGTGAGCCGGTGCCCGCCGGCAGCCGCTATGCCCTCGAGATAAAAGGCATAGTCCAGCCCATGTGCTGCCCCGGTTGTCAGGCGGTGGCGGAAACCATTCTGGAGTGCGGCCTGGCCAGCTACTACGAGCACCGCACCGCTCCCGGCACCAAGGGCGAGCTGGTACCCGCAGAGCTCGCCGCCCTCACCCACTACGATCTGGCCGAAGTGCAGCAGGATTTTGTCACCGACAGCGCCACCGGCAGCCACAAGGTGCGCGAGATCCAGCTGACGGTGGAAGGCTTGACCTGCGCCGCCTGTGCCTGGCTCATCGAACGCCATCTGGGCAATCTGGCCGGGCTGCACTACATCAACGTCAACACCACCACCCACCGGGCCCGCATCAAGTGGGATCCGGACCGGCTCTCTTTGAGCGATATCCTCAAGGGCTTTGCCAAGATCGGCTATCGCGCCTACCCCTTCCAGACTCACCAGCAGGAAGCGCTCTACGCCAAAGAGGTGCGCAGCTACATGTTCCGGCTGGCACTGGCGGGGCTCGGCTCCATGCAGGTGATGATGTGCGCGGTGGCGCTCTACATGGACCTCTTCATCAGTGTCGAAGAGGAGTTCATGGTCTACTTCAAGTGGATAAGTCTGCTGCTCTCCACCCCCATCATGATCTACTCGGCCCAGCCCTTCTACGTGGGCGCCTGGCGCAGCCTCAGGCAGGGACACCTCTCCATGGACGTGTCGGTGTCGCTGGCACTGATCGGTGCCTTCGTCGCCTCCATGTGGGCCACCGTGTTCAATACCGGTGAGGTCTATTACGACTCCATCACCATGTTCGTCTTCTTCCTGCTGCTGGGGCGCTTCCTCGAGCTGCGGGCCAGACGCAAGGCCTCCGAGTCGAGCTCCAACCTGGCGCGGCTGGTGCCCATCATGGCCACCCGGCTCGATGAGGATGGCGAACACGAGGTGGCCGCCAAGACGCTGCAGGTGGGTGACCGGGTGCGGGTACTGGCGGGGGCCACCCTGCCGGCGGATGGCACCATACTGCTTGGGCAGGCCAGCCTCAACGAATCCATGCTGACCGGCGAACAGTTGCCACTGCTCAAACAGGCGGGGGATGCCGTCTACGCCGGCACCATCAACACCGACGCCCCCCTCGAGATCCGGGTCAGCCATCGCATTGAAGAGTCGCGCCTGGCCCAGATCATGCGGCTGCAGGATCACGCGCTGGACGACAAACCGGCCATCGCCCAGATGGCAGACGTGCTCTCTCGCCACTTCATTCTGGTGCTGCTGTTCATCGCCGCAGGCGTCTGGACCTTCTGGCACTTCCATCAGCCGGAGCAGGCCTTCTGGGTCACCCTGGCGGTGCTGGTCGCGAACTGCCCCTGCGCCCTGTCGCTGGCCACCCCCACCGCGCTCACCTCGGCCACCGCTCGCCTGACCCGTGCCGGCATTCTGCTGCGCCGCGGCCACGTGCTGGACGTGCTGACCCGGGCCAACCGCATCGTGATGGACAAGACCGGCACCCTGACCACCGGCAACATCAGCCTGACCAGCACGGAGGCCCTGGGTAACCTCAATGCGGCGCGCTGCCTTGCCATCGCCCGCGCCCTGGAGACCTATTCCGAACACCCCATCGCCCGCGCCTTTCGCAGCAACGCCGCAGAGGACGCAGTGCTGCTGGCGGCCAGCAAGGTGACCCCCGTCATCGGACACGGTATCGAAGGGGTGATCGACGGTCGTCACTATCGCCTCGGCAGTGCTCGCTGGCTCGGCATCAACGATACCCACGCAGCGCAAGCGGACGGGCTGGTCATCTATCTGGCCGACGAGGATCGGGCGCTCGCCCGTTTCCTGCTGACCGACACCCTGCGCCCCGATGCGAAGGCATTGATCCAGGCCTTCAAGGCGGCCGGCCTCAAGACCACCATCCTCACCGGCGACAGCTCGGCCCAGGCCGACGAGGTGGCCCGTGAGCTGGGGGTAGACGAGCTGGTCAAGGGTGTCACGCCGGATGGCAAGCTGGCCTACCTCAAGGAGCACGAGGCCCGCGGCGACATCAACATCATGGTGGGTGATGGCATCAACGACGCCCCGGTGCTGGCCGGTGCCCACGCCTCCTTCGCCATGGCCGGCGGCACCGATCTGGCCAAGAATAGCGCCGATGCCATCTTGCTGGCCGACGATCTCTCCCGCCTGCTGGATGCCCGCGCCCTGGCGCTGCGCACCCGCAAGATCATCAAGGAAAACTTCGCCTGGTCCATCGGTTACAACCTGCTGGTGCTGCCGCTGGCGGCGAGCGGCTGGCTGCCCCCCTACGTGGCGGCGGCGGGCATGTCGCTGAGCTCCCTCATCGTGGTCACCAACTCCATGCGGCTCAACCGCTGAGCCGTGGCCACAGGGACAGACAGGGTGAAGGGGGCGGGCTTCGGTCAGGCTCCCTTCACCCTCAAATCGACGGGTCTGCGGCCACCAACGTGGTGTACCATGACCCCTTTCATTGCAAGGCTTGCTGCATGAACATCATCTTCGTCCTCATCCCCATCGCCATCCTCTTCGTCATCATCGCCGGCGCCGTCTTCTTCTGGGCCATTCGCTCCGAGCAGTTTGAAGATCTCGACCGCCAGGGTTCCAATATCCTGTTCGATGAAGAGCAACCCGCCCCCAAACACGTCGAGCATGAGCACAAAGATGACGGCCACCCTTGATCTGCTGGGCGCCCTGCTGGTGGGACTGGCTGGCGCCGGCCACTGCATCGGCATGTGCGGCGGTGTCTCCGCCGCCCTCTCCATGGCCATTCCTGCCGAGAAGCAGCACTTCTGGGGTCGGCTCGGTTACCTGCTCAACTACAACCTCGGCCGGATCTTGAGCTATGTGATTGCCGGCGCCCTGGTCGGGGGGCTGCTGGCCACCACCAGTGAACTCGGCGCGGGCAAGCATGCCATCGCCGGCCTGCGGCTGGTGGCGGCCTTTTTGATGATTGCTCTCGGGCTCTATCTCGCCGGCTGGTGGCAGGGAGTGTTGCTGCTCGAGCGCATTGGCGCCAAGCTGTGGCCCCGCCTCAAGCCACTGGCGGGCAAGTTCATCCCCTTCACCTCCGCCTGGCAGGCACTGCCGTTTGGCATGGTGTGGGGCTGGCTCCCCTGCGGGCTGGTCTACTCCATGCTGACCTGGAGCGCAGCAGCGGGATCCGCCGGCGGTGGAGCGCTGGTCATGCTCTTTTTCGGCCTCGGCACCCTGCCGACCCTGTTTGCGCTGGGGGGGCTGGCGGATCGGCTGCGCTACTGGCTGACCCTGCGCAGTTTGCGCCTTGGTGGCGCCCTGCTGCTCATGGCATACGGGCTGCATACCCTCTGGATCGGGATTGCGTCCTTTTGAAACCCTATCCAAAACGGATGAGTTGATGGTAAACTTGTTTGATATAAATCAATTATTCGTATGAGCCTATGATCCCGGAAAAGAAACCTGGCAGACGTATTCAGAGCGGTGGCTGTGCAATTCATTGCCAGGATTGCAGCATCAGCCAGCTCTGCATTCCCTTCACTCTGAACGACAACGAGCTTGATCAGCTGGACAGCATCATCGAGCGCAAAAAGCCGATCCAGAAGGGTGAAGAGTTGTTCAAGGCCGGCGATGAGCTTAAATCGCTCTACGCCATCCGTTCCGGGACCATCAAGTCATACACCATCACCGAGCAGGGTGACGAGCAGATCACTGCCTTCCACCTAGCTGGCGATCTGGTTGGGTTTGACGCCATCCACAAGCAGGCGCACCCCTCCTTCGCCCAGGCGCTGGAAACCGCCATGGTGTGCGAGATCCCGTTCGACGTGCTCGACGATCTCTCCGGCAAGATGCCGAAGCTGCGCCAGCAGATCATGCGGCTGATGAGCAACGAGATCATGGGCGACCAGGAGATGATCCTGCTGCTCTCCAAGAAGAATGCCGAAGAGCGCCTCGCTGCCTTCCTGCACAACCTGTCAGTACGCTTCTCCGAGCGTGGCTTCTCCGCCAAGGAGTTCCGCCTCTCCATGACCCGTGGCGACATCGGCAACTACCTCGGCCTCACCGTCGAGACCATCAGCCGTCTGCTAGGCCGCTTCCAGAAGTCCGGTCTCATCAGCGTCAAGGGCAAATACATTACCGTACTGGATCACGTCGCCCTCGGCGTCATGGCCGGTGCAACCCGTCCCCCCTGCGGTTAAGCTTCCTCTCTCTGGTGCCGGATCGGTTTACCCCGAAATTTGATCCGGCACACGTCCCCCCTTCTCCTCCTGAGCTAAGCTGTAATGGCTAAAGGTCTGCCATCATTGGTATTTTTGCCAAGGAGGAGGAGAACATGGTCAAGTACCGAAAAATTCTGGTGGTCATCAACCCGGAAGAAGAGCGGCAAATCGCCCTCGAACGTGCGGTCAAGGTAGCCGAGCTGGATGAAGGCGCCCAACTGACCCTGTTGCTCACCATTTACGACTTCTCGTATGAAATGACCGCCATGCTGTCGGTGGATGAGCGGGAAGAGATGCGCCACGGGGTGATTGCCCAGCGCCGCGAATGGCTCGACGACATTCTCAAACCCTACCGCGCCCGAGGGCTGGATTGCGAGATCAAGGTGGTCTGGCACAACCGTCCCTTCGAATGCATCATTCAGGAAGTGCTGGAGCAGCGCCACGATCTGGTGGTCAAGGCCACCCACCACCACTCCTTCCTGCAAACCTTCATCTTCACCCCCACCGACTGGCATCTGCTGCGCAAGTGCCCCTGCCCCGTGCTACTGGTGAAAGAGGGACATTGGCAGCGGGGCGGCAACATCATCGCCGCCATCAATTGCTCCAGCGACGATCAGGATCAGAAGCTGCTCAACGAGCGGATCACCGAAGAGGGGATCGCCATCGCCGAGCTGCTCGGCTCCAACCTGTATCTGGTCAACACCTACCCGGGCACCCCGGTCAATGTGGCCATCGAGCTGCCGGAGTTTGACCCCAACGCCTACAACGACGCCATTCGCAAACACCATGAGAGCCTGCTGCTGAGCCACGCCGACAAATACGGCATCGGCCATCTCTGGACCCGGGTGGCAGAAGGCCTGCCCGAAGAGGTGCTGCCCGATCTCGCCGGCGAGCTGCAGGCCACCCTGATGATCATGGGGTGCGTCGGTCGCACCGGGCTCTCCGCCGCCCTGCTCGGCAACACCGCCGAGCACGTGGTGGATCGCCTCGCCTGCGACATGCTGATCCTAAAGCCCGCCGATTACAGCTGCCCGGTCGATAGCCGCCGTCCCGCATAAGCCTTTCTTGCCCTCCCCCGGGACATGGCTATAATAAGCCGCTTATTTTTGTCCCGGGTTTCAGGTCATGCTAGAAGAGCTTAACGCCAAAGAAAAATACAGTTTCAACAAACTGCAGAAGCGCCTGCGGCGCAACGTAGGTCAGGCCATCGCCGACTTCAATATGATTGAAGAGGGTGACAAGGTCATGGTGTGCCTGTCCGGCGGCAAGGACAGCTTCGCCATGCTCGACATTCTGATGAGCCTGAAGGCCAGCGCCCCCATCCACTTCGATCTGGTGGCTGTCAACCTGGATCAGAAGCAGCCCGGCTTCCCCGAGCACGTGCTGCCCGAATACCTGACCACCCTCGGCATCGATTTCAAGATCGTCGAAGAGGATACCTACGCCATCGTCAAGGAGAAGGTGCCGGAGGGCAAGACCACCTGCGCACTCTGCTCCCGCCTGCGCCGCGGCATTCTCTACCGCACCGCCCAGGAGCTGGGCTGCACCAAGATTGCCCTTGGCCACCACCGCGATGACATCCTCGAGACCCTGTTCCTCAACATGTTCTACGGCGGCAAGCTCAAGTCCATGCCGCCCAAGCTGGTGAGCGACGATGGCAAGAATGTGGTGATCCGCCCGCTCGCCTACTGCAAGGAGAAGGACCTGGTGCGCTATGCCGAGGTCAAGGCATTCCCCATCATCCCGTGCAACCTGTGCGGCTCCCAGGAGAACCTGCAGCGCCAGGCGATCAAGCAGATGATGCAGGAGTGGGATCGCCGCTTCCCGGGTCGTCTCGAGACCATGTTCACCGCCATTCAGGACGTGATCCCGAGCCACCTGCTCGATCACAAGCTGTTTGACTTCAAGAGCATCAACCGCGACTCCGGCATCATCGACGGCGGCGACAAGGCGTTTGATCCGCCCGAGCTGCCCAAGGCGCCGCTGCTGGACATCGACGAAATGGACATGCTGGACGTGATTGAGGTGCGCTAAGCCCACCTCAACCATGAAAAAGGAGCGCCTGGCGCTCCTTTTTTATTTTTATGCCGACCACCCTCAGTGGCGGCTCAAGATGGGCTAGCCCTTGTGCAGCCAGGGCGTCAGCCGCAGGATCTCCCCCTGCAGCTGCAGCTTGCCCTCGGCAAACTCCGCCAGCTGGGCGTTGCTCAGCAGCAGTTGTCCCTCCTGCCAGGGCAGCGGCAGCTGGCGAGCACCGTCGATGAGGTAGGCGGTACCGCTTGGCTGCACCAGACTGACCCTCACCCCCGTCATCTCGGGCAGGAAATATTTGCCGACCATGCCGGCCAGCTTCTCCAGCAGGCTCTGCATGTCGTGCTGGCGCCCCGTCAGCTCACTCACCTTGAGCTCCCACCGACTGTCTGCCGGCGGCGGCACATCCGCCATCACCTGTACCGACAGATCGCAGGCCTCATGGGGCTCGGTGAGCCCTACCACTACGGTCGCCTTGTCGAGATTCAAGTCATCGTCATAGGGCAGCCGCAATTCGCTGTCAACGGTCACCTCGGCCGCCACGTCCCGATCCAGGGTCGAGACCCGGGCCGAGGTGAGCAGGCAGCGCCGGCCATTTTGTTGATCGGTCAGATAAAAACCCAGCCTGGAGTGACCAAACTCCCCTTTGGCGAAGGTCTTCATCTGGCTGTAAAAGGTGCCGTACTGCAGCTCAAGGGAGGGCTGCGCCACTGCCAGCATGGGCGCCATCAGCAGCGCGGCCGCCATCCCGTATCGATTGTTCATATGCCATCCTTTTGCATCACGCATCTGCACGCGCCGCTATCTGTTGCTGTTGTCTGACGCCCTGGATACCGTCAGGCGTTGAAATGATCGGGGCCCTGGCTCACCTCGGTCACTTCGACCGCCACCCCGCACAGATCCCGATAGAGGATCCCCTTGCAGTTGAAATAGAGCGGTGCCACCCAGATAAGTCCCAGCCCCATGGGGATCAGCGCCAGGAAGAACAGCGCCATCATGACCCCGTGCAGCAGCACTATGCTGGGCCAGCCGCGGGCAAACAGACGCAGGGAGACCAGGATCGCCTGCACCGGCGACAGGCCGCGCTCCAGCACCAGCGGCACGGTAAACACCAGCCCCATGCCGATCAGGGCCGACGGAATGAAGGCCAGCATCACCGGCAGACCCAGCAGTTCGAACAGTGGACCGAACAGGCTGGTGATGAGGCTGCCGAGCAGGCTCAGGCTGCCAAGGCGCAGGAAGTGGCGAAAGAAGTCGAATACCTGGCTTGGCCGGGCACGGACCCCCACCGACTGCTGCAACCCCAGCATGTCGAGGGAGGAGGTCATGGGCGACATGATGATGGTGATGAGCAGGCTCAGCACCAGGGCCACGTCCATCCCCCCTTCCTGACTGACGTAGGGGGCGAGCAGGGTGTTGCTCAACAGCATCCAGATGGCCGTCACCCCGACGATGGCCAGCAGCAGGCCGAATCCGGTGCGCCGCGTCTGTTGCCAGCTCTCCTGCAATACCCCCTTGAGGTCGAGACGATATCCCTGGCTCAGGGACTGTTCGAGGGAACCACCTATCCGCATTTTGTTACTCAATTGACTATCCAACATCCGAAAAACTGCTATTCAGGGAGCACATTATAGCGATTTGCCCCGGCATGCGTAGCCGTTTTTCCCGCGCGGCTGCGCTCAAAAAGCCTTTGATTTCATCAGCCCCCATAGTCCAGGCCAGGATCCCCTCCTTGGCCGACGCCAACCAGGGGCGTAGGATGCCAAGCGACAGTGCGGATTTTTTTGCGCGCCTCACCCTACCCGGGATCACAGGGGGCACACGCTTCACAAGGAGATGTTCATGTCTGATTTGACCCTCTATCTTGCGCCCGGTACCTGCGCCATGGCCGTGCGCATCGCCCTCACCGAAGCCGGTGCCCCTCACCGGATCAAGCAACTGGATCTGGCGGCCGGCGAGCAGCACTCCCCTGCCTATCTTGCCATCAACCCCAAAGGCCGAGTGCCGGCTCTTGTCACCGAGCGCGGCGTGCTCACCGAGACGCCGGCCTTGCTGCTCTATGTGGCGCAGCGTTTTCCCGATGCCGGGCTGGCGCCGCTGGACGACCCCTTCCTGCTGGCCCGTATGCAGGAGGTGCACGGCTTTCTCGCCGCCACCGTGCACGTCGCCCATGCCCACGGCCGGCGCGGCAGTCGCTGGGCCGATGACGAGCAGGCCATCGCCGCCATGCAGGCCAAGGTGCCGCACAACATGCGCGAGGGCTTTGCCGAGATTGAACGCCATTATCTGGCCGGCCCCTGGGTGCTGGGGGAGCAGTTCAGCCTGGCCGACATCTACCTGTTCGTGGTGGCGAGCTGGCTCGAGGGCGACGGGGTGGCCATCAGCGAATTTCCCAAGGTAGCGGATCACTATCGGCGCATGCTGGCACGCCCCGGCGTGCAGCAAGGGCTCGCCCTCTAGTCCTCTCGTTACGGGTGCCAGTGCTCTTCTGGCACCTGTTTTTCCCCGCTTTCCCCTCGCCATTGAGATCGTTTTCACATTTCTGCCATCTCTTGGTGGATCAAAACCGCCTGAGCGCCTATCTTCCACCTCATGACGCAACCGGTTGCGTAACCGGTTGCCTAGCTAACATCAGATACGCGGGCATAGCCTGCCGAGGTGCTGTATGAAACGAGGCGTACTGCTCAATGCTCCCCTGAGTGCCCTGGTGGCACGGATGGGTCACACCGACGAGATCACCGTCTGCGATGCGGGCCTGCCCATTCCGGCCGGCCCGGAGCGCATCGATCTGGCGCTGATGGCGGGGACGCCGAGCCTTGAAACCGTGCTGACCGCCCTGCTCACCGACCTGGTGGTGGAGAAGGTGATCATGGCAAGCGAGATCAAGCAGATCAGCCCCGCCGCCCATCAGGCGCTGGTGGATCAGCTGGCGGCGCACGCCGCCGCCCAAGGCAAGCCCATCACCATCGAGTACTGCCTGCACGAAGCATTCAAGGCTCGCTCCCACCAGAGCAAGGCCATCGTGCGCAGCGGCGAGGTGACCCCCTACGCCAACCTCATTCTCTGCGCCGGCGTGGCGTTTTAAATTCCCAAGGAAGCAGCTATGAGCAACGCCAATATGCTCCCCTCGCCCATTCTGGCTCTTTCCGGGATCGTCAAGACCTTCCCCGGGGTGCGTGCCCTCGATGAGGCGGGCCTCAAGGTCTATCCGGGTCAGGTGATGGCCCTGCTCGGCGAAAACGGCGCCGGCAAGTCGACCCTGATGAAGGTGCTGACCGGCATCTACCAGGCCGATGCGGGCAGCATCAGCTATCGCGGCCAGCCGGTTCACTTCAAGGGGCCGCGCGACTCTCAGGATCAGGGTATCAGCATCATCCACCAGGAGCTGAACCTGCTGCCGGAATTGTCGATCTCCGCCAACATCTTCCTCGGCCGCGAGCCCCGTACCCGTTTTGGCAGCATCGACCACAAGCAGTTGCGCGAACGGGCCAGCACCCTGCTGGCACGGCTTGGCGTCAAACACGGCCCGGATACCCGGCTCGGGGATCTCTCCATCGGTGAACAGCAGATGGTGGAGATCGCCAAGGCGCTGTCGTTCGATGCCAGCGTCATCATCATGGACGAGCCCACCGATGCTCTCACCGACACCGAGACCGAGCAGCTGTTCGTGGTTATCCGCGAGCTGCGTGAGCAGGGCTGCGGCATCGTCTACATCTCCCATCGCTTGAAGGAGATCTTCGAAATCTGTGATCGGGTCACCGTGCTGCGCGATGGCAAGTGGATCGGCGAGCAGGCGGTGAGCGAGCTCGACGAAGACAGGATCATCGAGATGATGGTGGGTCGCCGGCTGGAAGAGCAGTACCCGCGCCTAGCCCGCGAGCTCGGTCCGGTCAGCCTGCAGGTCAAGGATCTGGCCGGTCCCGGCGTGCGCGGAGTGAGCTTCTCCCTGCGTCAGGGTGAGATTCTGGGCTTCAGCGGCCTGATGGGGTCCGGGCGTACCGAGCTGATGAAGCTCATCTACGGTGCCAGCCCCATCAGCGCCGGTGACATTACCGTGGATGGCCATGCACTGGTCCCCAAGAGCCCGGCCGATGGCCTGGCCGCCGGCATCGCCTACATCTCCGAGGATCGCAAGGGCGACGGCCTGGTGCTGGAGCTGTCGGTGCGCGAAAACATGAGCTTGTGTGCCCTTGGCGAGTTCATCAGCCACGGCAAGATTGACGGCCAAGCCGAGCGCCAGGCGGTGGGCGACTATGTGCGCCTGTTCAACATCAAGACCCCGAGTCAGGATCAGCTGATCAAGCTCCTCTCCGGCGGCAACCAGCAGAAGGTCGCCATCGCCAAGGGACTGCTGACAAGGCCCAAGGTGCTGATCCTGGACGAGCCGACCCGCGGCGTCGATGTCGGCGCCAAGAAGGAGATCTATCAGCTCATCAACCAGTTCAAGAAGGAGGGGATGAGCATCATCCTGGTCTCCTCCGAAATGCCGGAAGTGCTCGGCATGAGTGATCGCATCATGGTGATGCACGAAGGGCGCATCAGCGCAGAATTCAACACCCGCGATGCCAATCAGGAGAAGCTGATGGCAGCGGCAGTCGGTAAACAGTGGCAAGCAGAGCAAGAGGCAGCACAATGACAACCCAAACCCTTTCCCGCCGCGGCGTCATGAGCAAGGCCTGGTGGATCGAGAACAAATCCCTGGTCGCGCTGCTGGTGCTGATCGGCGTGGTCTCCTTCCTGAGCCCCAACTTCTTCACCGCCGACAACCTGCTCAACATCCTGCGCCAGACCTCGGTCAACGCCATCATGGCGGTCGGCATGACGCTGGTTATCCTCACCGCCGGCATCGATCTGTCGGTCGGCTCGGTACTGGCCCTGTGCGGCGCCCTGGCCGCCACCATGGTGGCCATGGAGCTGCCCATCGCCCTGGTGATCCCCCTCACCCTGGGGGCCGGCGCCCTGCTTGGCGGCATCAGCGGCCTCATCATTGCCAAGGGCAAGGTACAGGCCTTCATCGCCACCCTGGTCACCATGACCGCCCTGCGTGGCGTTACCATGGTCTATACCGAGGGGCGCCCCATCTCCACCGGTTTCAGTGACGGCGCCGATCACTTCGCCTGGCTGGGTACCGGTTACCTGTTCGGTCTGCCGGTGCCCATCTGGCTGATGGCCATCGTCTTCCTGCTGGCCTGGTTCATGCTCAACCACACTCGCCTGGGCCGCTACATCTATGCCCTGGGCGGCAACGAATCGGCCACCCGCCTCTCCGGCATCAATGTGGACCGGGTGAAGCTCGCGGTGTATGGTCTGTGCGGCATGCTGTCGGCACTGGCCGGGCTCATCGTCACTTCCCGCCTCTCCTCCGCCCAGCCGACCGCCGGCATGGGGTACGAGCTGGATGCCATCGCCGCCGTGGTGCTGGGTGGCACCAGCCTGATGGGGGGCAAGGGCCGCATCATGGGTACCCTGATCGGTGCCTTGATCATCGGCTTCCTCAACAATGCCCTCAACCTGCTCGACGTATCGTCCTATTACCAGATGATCGCCAAGGCCAGCGTGATTTTGCTCGCCGTGATGATCGATAACAAAAGCAAGTAAGCACACACAAGGAATGAAATGATGAAAAAGCTCAATACCCTGCTCGCTGCCGCCATCATGTCCGTGCTGGGCACCGCCCAGGCCGCCGATCACACTCTGGCCATGGTGGTCTCCACCCTCAACAACCCCTTCTTCGTCACCATGAAGGAAGGGGCCGAAGCCAAGGCCAAGGAGCTTGGCTACGAGCTGGTGGTGCTGGACTCCCAGAATGACCCGGCCAAGGAGCTCTCCAACATGGAAGATCTCACCGTGCGCAAGGTCAACGCCATCCTGATCAACCCCACCGATTCCGAAGCGGTGGGCAACGCCATCCGGCTGGCCAACAAGGCCAACATCCCGGTGCTGACCCTGGACCGCGGCGCGGCGCAGGGTGACGTCAAGGCCCACATCGCCTCCGACAACGTGGCGGGTGGCAAACTGGCCGGCGATTTCATCACCCAGAAGCTGGGTGCCGGTGCCAAGGTGATCCAGCTGGAAGGGATCGCCGGTACCTCCGCCGCCCGTGACCGCGGCGAAGGCTTTGCCCTGGCCGTGGCCGCCAACAAGCTGGAAGTGCTGGCCTCCCAGCCCGCCGACTTTGACCGCACCAAGGGTCTGAACGTCATGGAGAACCTGCTGGCCGCCCACCCGAGCGTGCAGGCGGTGTTCGCCCAGAACGACGAGATGGCGCTGGGTGCCATCCGCGCCGTGCAGGCCGCCGGCAAAGAGGTGATGATCGTCGGCTTCGACGGCACCGACGATGGCAAGGCCGCCGTGGCCAAGGGTAAACTGGCCGCCACAGTGGCCCAGCAGCCCGCCCTGATCGGCGCCATCGGCGTGGAAACCGCCGACAAGGTGCTCAAGGGCCAGCCGGTGGAAAAATCCATCCCGGTTCCGCTGCAAGTGGTCAGCAAGTAAGTTGACGGGGGAGGTTCGCCTCCCCCTTTTCACTCAAGGTTGACGGTGTCTCCCGGCCTGGATCCGGCTTTCGTGTCCATGCCAAGATGCATCAGGAGTACTCAACATGAATCGTCTCGTCGTTCTGGGCAGTGTCAATGCAGACCACGTGCTGCGCGTTCCCCACTTTCCTCGCCCGGGTGAAACCCTGACCGGCCACAGCTATCAAGTGGTGCCCGGTGGCAAGGGCGCCAACCAGGCGGTGGCCGCCGCTCGGCTAGGTGCTGAAGTCTCCTTTATCGCCCGCATCGGTGATGACGCCATCGGCCACCAGATGAAGACCGGCTTTGCCAAAGACGGCATCGACGTGAGCGCCGTCGAGCTCGACCCCAAGCTCCCGACCGGGATTGCCATCATCTATGTGAGCGATGAGGGGGAGAACAGCATCGGCATCTCCGCCGAAGCCAACGGCGCCCTCACCCCATCCGTGGTGAAAAGCCATGACGCGATGATCGCCGCCGCCCATACCCTGCTGCTGCAGCTGGAAGTACCGCTCGAGAGCGTGCTGGAAGCCGCCCGCCTGGCCCGTGCCCACGGCACCCGGGTGGTGCTCAACCCCGCCCCCGCTCGTCCGCTCTCAAGCGAGCTGCTGGCACTGGTCGACCTCATCACCCCCAACCAGACCGAGGCCGAGCTGCTGACCGGCGTCAAGGTCACCGACGAGGCGAGCGCGGCCGAGGCGGCTGCCCGCTTCCACCAGATGGGCATCGGCGAAGTGATGATCACCTTGGGGTCGCAAGGAGTCTATTGCAGCAAGGGGCAGCAACACGCGCTCATCCCGGGTTTTCGGGTGAAAGCAGTAGACACCACGGCGGCCGGCGATACCTTCAACGGTGCCCTGCTGGCGGCCGAGCTCGCCGGCGCCGACTTTGACGCGGCCGTGCGCTTTGCCCACGGTGCCGCGGCGCTCTCCGTCACCCGGTTTGGTGCCCAGAGCTCCATTCCGAGCAAGCAGGAGGTCGACGCCTTCCTGCTTGAGCAGACTGCGCAGGGGCACTGATGGCCAATATCAAGGAGGTGGCGGCGCTGGCGGGGGTGTCGACCACCACCGTCTCCCACGTCATCAACGAGACCCGCTTCGTCGCCGAGGAGACCCGCGAGCGGGTCTTCGCCGCCATGCGCGAGCTCAACTATGCCCCAAGCCTGGTGGCCCGCAGCCTCAAGGTGAAGGAGACCAACAGTATCGGCATGCTGGTCACCACCTCCAGCAACCCCTTCTTTGCCGAGGTGGTGCGCGGGGTGGAGCGTTACTGCTTCGAGCAGGGCTACAACCTGATGCTGGGCAACACCGAGGGCCAGGCCGAGACGGCGCTCTCCTACCTCAAGATGATGCTGCGCAAGCGGGTCGACGGCCTGCTCATCATGTGCAGCGAGGGGCAGCAGGAGGTGTTCAACCAGCTCGACTGGCTCAAGAGCCTGCCGGTGGTGGTGATGGACTGGGGGATGGAGAGTGCCGACGTGGACCTCATCGCCGACAACTCCCATCGCGGCGGCTACCTGGCGACCCGCCACCTGCTCGGACTGGGTCACACCGCCATCGGCTGCATCACAGGCCCCCACAGCCGCGCCCCCGCCAACCAGCGTCAGGCAGGCTTCGAGCAGGCGATGCAGGAGGCCGGGCTCACCGTCAACCCACAGTGGGTTCAGGAGGGTGACTTCGACTGCGCCAGCGGTCATCAGGCGATGACCCGCCTGCTGGCGCTGCCCGAGCGCCCCAGCGCGCTGTTCGTCTGCAACGACATGATGGCGATGGGGGCCATCAGCGCCGCTCATCAGGCTGGGCTGGTGATCCCGCGCGATCTCTCCATCGTCGGCTATGACAACGTGGCGCTGGCCGAATTCATGTCGCCGCCGCTCACCACCGTCAATCAGCCGAAAGAGGAGCTGGGCCGCCTCGCTGTCACCCGGCTGCTGGCGCGCATCAATGGCGAGACGGTGGCGGATCATCTGATCACCGTCGACCCCGACCTGGTGATCAGGGACTCCTGCGCCCCCCGCCCCTGACATTCACCTGCAATACCTGCAATACCTGCAATACCTGCAATAAAAGCGCAAGGCGACCCTGGGGTCGCCTTGCTGCGTGTTGTCTCTGGCCGGTTCAATACCACCATTTGTGCTCAGGCCCGCTGCCTTGCCTCACCGCCCGCCAGCACCTGCAGTTGCATCAGCCCCAGTCGCCGGGCCAGCGGCTGCAACAGCTCGCTGTGCTCCGCGTCATCTGGCAACCAATAGCGGACAGGCCAGCCGGCCGCCAGCTGGGCCGGGGTGGCGCTGCCAATGTCTCTGAGCGCCAGGATGCACCCCTGCTGCCGCAATCCCGCCAGCAAGGCTGCATCCAGCAACAGCGTCGGCACCAGCAGCACCAGCGGCCTGCGGGAGGAGTCCGGCAGATAGGCCACGACATGGGCCAGCTGGGCCTGGTTGTCGAGCGGGAGCAGCAACGCCCGCCCATCGGCATGCTGCGCCTCGTGCGCTTGCAGCAACCGGGCCAGCACGGGACCCAGCACGCCGCACTCCTGCAGCCAGCGCATGGGACAGGGCGCCCCCTGCTCACGCCAGTAGAGCGTCATTTGCCACAGGTCGTTGTCCTGCCCGTCCGTCAGCCCCTGCAACGCCACTCGCAGCGGCGCAGGCTCGCGCCCGGCCAGCCAGCCCCGCAGTTGATGAAGCTGATGCTGGCTCAGCTGCAACTGCTGCAGCATGGCCGGTTCGAACCAGCAGATGTCCCCCTCCTGGCTGCGCTTGGCCTGATTGAGAGCCAGGATGGCCTGATCCAGCAGCCGGCCGGCATCTTGCTGCTGCGCCTTGGCGACCCCGAGCCGACAGGCCAGATCGAAGCTGCACTCCCGGGTCACGAACTCGAAATGGAGCAGGCTCACCAGCTCATGAATGCGGGTTTCCAGCGCGCCATCCGCGCTGGTCAACACCACCGCAAACTCGTCGCCACCGAGCCGGTAGGCATGGCCACCGTGGGCTTGCTGCAGCTTGTCGGCCACCGCCTGCAACAGTCGATCTCCGACCTGATAGCCGAGCAGATCATTGACCTGCTTGAAGCGCTTGAGATCGAGCACCACCAGGGCGCTCGCCTCGCCGGCATGCAGGGCGCGGGAGAGCTGCTCCTGCAGGGCACGGCGGTTGCCAAGCCGGGTCAGGGGATCGAGCAGGGCGAGCCGGCGATTCGCCAGGTTGGCGCGAATGAGGGCGGCCACCAGGGCGCCGCCGGTCAGCAGCAGGATCAGTTGCCAGATCTGCAGCCAGAACAGGCTGCTGCGGATCTGGCTGACCGAATGCTCTCGCTCCTGGCCGGAGAGGATCTGATCCCCAATCTGCTCGATGAGGTGGGTCTGGCTGGCGATCGCCTCCTGCAAGCGGGCAAGCTCGGCCCCCTCGCGCAGCGCGCCGGCCTCCATCTGGGGTTCGAGCTGCTTGATCTGCTCGAACAGTCCGGCCAGCGCCTTGCCGAGCCCGTGCCGCTGGCGCGCCTCGGCGGTTTCGCTGCTGATGAGAAAGATATCGAGCCGGTTCCACAGCAGATCGTAATCGAGGCTCAGGGTCTCCATCGTCAGCCGGCCGGCCCGGTAGAGCTGCAGGTCGTAGAGGAAACGCTGGGATTCCAGCATCACCTGGCTGATGTTCCAGTGGATATTGCGGTAGAAGGTATCGACCAGCTGCTCCTGGCGATGCTGCAGATAGAGGCTGCTGCCCGAGGAGAGCAGAAACAGCAGCGACACCGCAACCAACAGCAGTTTGTGGCGGGATAGCCCCATCAATCGACGATCTCGATGCGGGTTACCTGCCACACCATGCAGTTGTGGATGGCAGGCACGTCCAGCTTGGGGTAGGTGGTAAACGGAATGAGCAGCCAGAGCGGGCCCTTGTTGCGCCGGGTCAGCGGCTTGCCGTCCTCCTGGCGCACCAGGGTCAGCGGCACGCCGTCGAACAGAGCCAGATCCACCACCTGCTGATAGCCGTTGAGGGCCGAGACGGCGATCTTGCGGGCATCCAGGATCCCTTGCGCCGCCAGCACGGCCGCCAGGGTCGGCCCGCGATAGTGGTGGGCGCCCTGGGTCCAAGGGGTAGTGGTGGTGAATTCGGTCTGCGGCAGGGCGGACAGGGCCGCCTCATCGAGGGTCACTTGCTGGCCGCCTGGCAGCACCAGGGTCATCAGGGGGATCGAGGCCGATGCGCCGGCACTGGCCAGCATCAGGAGGAAAAAAGCGATCCATTGCTTTACTGCGGTCATGGTAATTTGCGCCAACTGCGTCCCATTTTTTGTGGCTGCCAGTGTGGCGATTTCACCGATTCATTGCAACTGTCCAGTCGCACAATAGCTCAGGAACCGCGCATCTCCATCCAGTTATGGCCCTCGATCTGCGCCGGCTGGTGGACGCCGCAGCTTTGCAGCAGCTCATCCACGTAGGCCGGTACCAGCAGCGAGGCTGGACCGTAGCGCTTCTCGTCAAACTGGCTGCCCACTTCGCTCGGTTCGAGATTGAGCTCGATGGTGTGGGCCCCGTTCAATCCCGCCTCGTGCACGAAACCGGCTGCCGGATAGACGGCGCCCGAGGTGCCGATGGAGATGAACAGATCGCACTGGGCCAGCGCGCTGTAGATGCGATCCAGCCCGAGCGGCATCTCGCCGAACCAGACCACGTGCGGGCGCAGCGGCTGGGGAAACTGGCAGCAGGTGCACAACTCCTCCTGCTGCAGATCGCCGCGCCACTCGATCACCTGGCCCGAGCCCGGGCAGCGCGCCTTGAGCAGCTCCCCGTGCATGTGAATGAGGTTCTTGCTGCCGGCGCTCTCGTGCAGATTGTCGATATTCTGGGTCACCAGGGTGACGCAGCCCGGCAGCAGGCGCTCGAGCCGGGCCAGCGCATAGTGAGCCGGATTGGGGTGGATGTGGGGTTGCTGCAGCTGGTGGCGGCGGGAGTTGTAAAAGCCCTGCACCAGGGCGGGATCCCGTGCGTAGCCCTCAGGCGTCGCCACGTCTTCGACCCTGTGTTCTTCCCACAGACCGTCACAGGCGCGAAAGGTCTTGATGCCCGACTCGGCCGAGATCCCGGCACCGGTAAGAATGACGATGTGTTTCGCTGACTGCACCATGACTGACTCCCTCTGACGACCTCTCTGGCTGACCTTAGCACAGGGTGAAAAACCGGCCTATTCGCCCTTGGTCTTATGACGCGGTTACAGGGTGTCGAGCACGCTCAGATCGAGTCGCACGAACACCAGCTCCCGTCCCGTCACCAGGGTGAGCGGCAAGCCCAGCCCGCGCAGCAGCGCCAGCATGGGGCGATTCTGGGGCAGCACCTCCGCCATCCACTCGCGAATGCCTTCGGCGCGCGCCAGCAAGGCCAGCGCCAGCAGGATGCGCCGCCCCGCCCCCCGGTGCTGGAAGTGATCGGCGACGATGCAGGAGAACTCGGCCCGATCCGGGTGCAGCCGCCGCCGGATGGACTGGGCCTGGGCCAGTGGTCGCCCCTGACCATCGGTCAGCAGCAGCCCGATCTGGTGCTCCTTGGGATAATCGAGGAAGAAGGCGAGCTGCTCGTCACTCGGGATCTGCTTGGCGCGCATGAAACGCAGGTAGACACTCTGTTCACTGAGCTCGCCATAGGCGGCCCTGATCCGCTCGGGATCGGCCCCCGCCAGCTCCTGCAAGCGGCAGGGAATGCCCCCCACTTCCATCATCAGCGGCAGGGCTGCCCGCGAATGAGGATGCAGCCAGCCAGCCAGGGCGCGTCGCAGCCGGGCCTCGTCCGGTGGCCAGCAGAGGTAGCGGGCCACCTTCTACCAGCGCCCCGCCACGCCCTGATCGCGCCACAGATTGCTGTCCAGCAGGTTGAAGGGATCGTCCAGATAGAGGGCAATCCCGAGCTCCCTGGCCCGGTTGATGAAGCGCCCCAGCAGGGAGTCCGGGGTCATGGCTTCCAGTCCGGGCAGCAGACTCTGTCCCAGCAGCAGGTGCTGCAGCGGCATCCGCTCCAGCAAGTCGAACGGAATGTGCTGATCGTTGTCCAGCAGCAGTGCCAGCTTGGCCCCCGCCAGACTGGCCTGCAGCACCAGGGCAAAACGCTCCGCCTGGCTCAGCAGGTGGTCGCGCCGGTGGATGAGCAGGGTGAGCTCGCCAGGCTCCCGGCCCTGCTGGAGCAGCCACTCGCGTACCCGCTCCCAGCGCGGCGGCAAGCCGGTCACCGCCAGCCAGATGGGCAAGGGCGACGGGGGATCGGACAAGAGCCCGAGCAGCCCTTTCTCTTCCCCCTGCCAAGTACGGATGGTGCGGCGTAGGCCGCTCAAGCGACGCTGACGCTGCGGCCCCAGGTAGAGCGTCTTGAGCAGCCGCAGCAGATCGTCGGCCAGCAGCGGCTTGGCCAGGGCGGCCAGCACGTTGAAACCGGCGTCGTGCAGCAGGCGACGAGCGCCGTCGATCAGAGTCTGATCGTGGGCCGAGAGCAACACGATGGGCAAGCCACTGTGCTGGTATTGGGGCTGGCTCATCAGCAGGCTGATGGCATCCTGCTCCACCAGACTGAGATCGCTCACCAGCAGCTTGACCTCGCCGCTGGCCAGCGCCTTGATGCAGGCGTTGCCATCCTGCACCCACTGACAGGGCACCCCCAGCCCCTTGATCTCCTGCTGGATGTGGGCCCCCTGAAACGGGTGATCCTCCAGCAGCAGCACCTGGGTCTGGGCCAGCCACTCCTGCCACGCCAGGTAGCGGCCATTGACCCCCGCCAGCCAGTCGTCAGTGAGGCGATAGACACCCTCGGCCTGCGCCGTCAGCTGCGGCAGATAGTCAGCCCCCACATGGGAGTCGGGATCGAACAGGGCGATGGCACCGGCGGCAAACAGCCCTTCCCACTGCCAGCAGGCATCGGGGCGGGTACGGCGCAAGGTGGCGAACTCGGGCAGCTCGACGGCCTTTGCCGTCCGATAGGCGACCCCATCCAGGGCGTAGATGGTCACGGGGTGGAACAGGCGCTCGTCCGTCTCTTCCGAGTTCAGCAACGCCAGTAACTCTTCATCTGTGATGATCATGTCAGAGCCTCTCACGTAGTCGCCGGCACACCTCATCCAGAGCTTGCCGCAGCGGGGGTAGCAGGGGTTGCCGTGGCTCCCGTTTCCACTGCTCGATCACCTGAACAAGCGGGGTGGCTCCCACCATTTTGGCGGCCCCCTTCATCTTGTGTAAAGCGGCTTCAAGTGCCATCTCGTCCCCTTGTGTGACGCAGCGCTCAATGTCGGCCAGATCCTGCCCGGTTGCGTCCAGATAGAGCGGGATAAGCTCCGGCGCCAGCAGCGACACCTCCCGCGCTGCCCAGATCTCCCCTTCAGCCGGCAGATCGCTTTGAGGGGGTGACTCGGGTGCGGGCACCAAGTCGGGCTCACCCAGGCCGCGCAGCAGATTGGCCAAGTCTTTGAGCAGCAGCGGCTTGTCCAGATGCCCGCGACAACCACAGCTGGCCAGTTGCGCCGCCGCCTGCTCGCTGAGATCGGCGGTGATGACATAGGTGGGCAGATGCTGCCAGCGCGGCGAGTCGCGCAGCTGGCGGCAGAGTTCGGCGCCGTCCATCACCGGCATCTGCAGGTCGGTCAACACCAGATCGACCGTCTCATGCTGCAGGATATCGAGCGCCAGCTGGCCGTTGGCCGCGCTGATCACCCGGGCCCCCAGCTGGGTCAGCTGCATGCTGATCAACACCCGGTTCACCTCGTGATCTTCGACCAGCAGCACCCGCATCCCCTGCCCCGGCAGCGTGATCATGCCCTGGCTAGAGGGCACCAGCCTTGGCTGCATCAGGCTCACTACCGAACCCGGCACCCAGGGTTCCCCCTGCCAGTCCCAGTAGCGCAGCCCCTGCTCATCCAGCCGGACGCTCAATACCGGGCCGGCCGGATCATCCTGCAAATCCAGCTCGCCCAGCCAGGGCAGCAGATAGTCCCGCTCCGCCTCGCCGAGTTGCACATGCACGTTGGCCACCCTTGGCCGCCAGCGCGGCATCTCCTGCAGCAGCACCAGGGGCAGCGCACAGAGGAAACGGCTGCCACCGGTCGGCCGCGGCTCGACCCGGATCTCGCCCCCCATCTGCTCCATCAGCTGGCGACAGATGGCAAGTCCGAGCCCGGTGCCCTGGGCCCGCGGCTGACCCGCTTCCCCGCCCTGCTCAAAGGGCAGGAACAGACGCGGCAGCAGCTCGGCACTGATACCCGGCCCCTCGTCGTCCACTCCGCACAACAGCTGGGAGCCAGCGCGGCGGGCCCACAGCACCACCTCGCCACGGGAGCTGAACTTGATGGCATTGGCCAGCAGGTTGTGCAGCACCTGCTGCACGCGGTGCGGATCCAGCTCTACCTGGGCGGGCAGTCGATGATCGAGATCCAGCCGCAGTTGCAGTCGCTTGGAGCGGGCCTTGGACCAGTGCACGGCCGCCACGTGCTCGCATAAGTCCACCAGATCGGTGGGTTGCAGCGAGAGCGCCAGCTGCCGGTTCTCGTTGCGGCTGAAGTCCAGCACGTCGTTGAGCAGGCCCAGCAGCTCGTCCCCCGCCTGGCGAACGTGGGCCAGTGCCGAGCGCTGCTCGGCATTGAGGGAGGTGTGGCTGAGCCACTCCAGCAGCCCCAGAATGGCGTTCATGGGGGTACGAATTTCGTGGCTTACCGCCGCGAGGAAACGCCCCTTGGCCAGCACCGCCTGCTCGGCCCGCTCGTGGGAGGCCTGCAGCGCCTGCTCTTGCTCGACCCGGGTCGTCACATCCTGCACCACCCCGTACACCCGCCAGCCCTGTTCGGACTGGCTGCGCCCCCGGCCGTAGAACTGCAGCCAGCGGGTGCCCTTGCCCGGGTGCTCATAGCGCAGCGCGTAGGAAAAAGGCTGACCGGCCTGCAGCATCTCCAGCATGGGGGCCTTCATCTTGCGCCTATCATGTTGATCCAGCCGGCCCAGCGCCTGACCGGGATTGCGGCGGATCTGCTGGCTGGCCAGCCCCAGTAGCTCGTAGCTGCCACGGCTGATGAACTCTACCTGGGCGATGCCTTCCCGCTGCAGCAGGAACTGGATCACCACCCCGGGCACCGTATTGGTCAATGCCCGCAGGCGGCGCTCGGCCTGACGCAGCAAGCGGGTGCGCTCACGCAGGGCGCTGATGTTGGAAAGCGCGATGAGATCTCCCGCCGGCGACTGCTTGCCAAGCTGAAGCGGGATCTGGGCATAGGAGTAGACCTGATCGCCCAGGGCCATCTCACCCTCGCCCCCCTGCAACTGGGCCTCTGGCAGGTGTAGTTCGGCCAGGTAGCGCGCTTCCAGCCGCTTGGCCTGCTTGTTGCGCTTGATGATCTCGCCCTGGTTGTCCCGCAGAAACACCGGCACCGGCAGCGCCTGGAACAGGGACTCCCTGAATTGGCTCTCCAGCGCCAGGGTCTGCTCCATCTCCTGACGCTGGCTCACTTCCCGGGCCAGCTGCTGGCGGGAGCGCCAGATCAGCCAGATGACGCCGGCACTGATCAACAGCGCCAGCGACACCGATCCCAGCCAGATCCCGTAGCTGACCCCAGCTTGCTGGGTCAGCACCAGCCGGCGCCAGCGCTGATTGAGATCGTCGTTCTGCCTGCTGGTGAAGGCCATCAGGCTCTGCTCCATCACCCCGGCGAGCCGTGGGCTGTGATGGCTGATGGCAAAGCCCAGCCCGAAGCGCTGAGGTAGCTCCCTGATATCCAGTCCGTCCAGCTGATTGTTGCGAAGCGGGTATTGCAGCTGGTAGAGCTCGGCCAGCA
The DNA here is from genome assembly GCF_041403025.1 of Aeromonas sp. S5(2024). NCBI lineage: Bacteria > Pseudomonadati > Pseudomonadota > Gammaproteobacteria > Aeromonadales > Aeromonadaceae > Aeromonas > Aeromonas sp. S5(2024). The sequence goes on from NZ_JBGLRI010000002.1 coordinate 545,501, forward strand.
TGGCGTCGGCCTCGCCGCTTTGCACCGCCGCAAGCCCCTGCGCCAGGGTGTCGCTTTTGCGCCAATGATGTTCGCCACCCAGCCGGGCCAGCATCCCTTCGTCATAGAGGGTGGCAGGCACCACGATGTCGCCCTTCACCGCCGCCAGCGTGTCGAACGACTTCGCCTTGCGACTGACCAGGGCATAGCGATTGAGCGCCATGATGCGGGTGAAGTCGAAGGCATCGGTCAGCGCCGGCGTCTCCAGCAGGCCGGCCATCATGTCTGCCTCGCCGCTGCGCAGCTTGGCCAGCGCTTCTTCCTTGCTGGCGGTGGGGATCACGTGGAAGTTGAGGCCGGTCTGCTGGCTCACCTGCCGCAGTACGTCGGCGCTCCACCCCTTGAGTTCCCCCTGCTCATCGAGACCGCTGTAGGGCATGAAATCCGGGTTGACGACCAGCTTGATGGCACGGGAGGTACCGACCAGCCAGGCCTGCTCCTTGTCAGTGAAGTGAAGCGGGTTGATGTCCTGCTCCCCCTGCGCCAGATAACGGTCCAGATCCTTGTAAAGGGCACCGGGCGGCAGATAGCGGATGGCGGTATCGATGAGCTCGCGCAGTTCCGGCTGGTCGCGCATCATCAGCCGGTAGCTCACCACCAGTTCATCGCTGCGCAGGCGGCGCAGCCGCAGCCCCTGATCCGGGTATTCGCGCATCAGGTAGCGCAGTTGCAGATAGTCACCGAGGTAGGCGGTCCCCTTGCCGGCCGCCAGCGCCGCATACCAGTTGTCCGCCTCGGTCAGGGGCAGCTGGGTTGAGCGGGGATAAAGTGCCTTGAGCACCTCGTTCGCCTGCCAGATGGGGGACACCAGGAAGATCGCCCGTTCCAGATCACCGCGATAGAGGATGGCGGACTCGGCCTCCAGCATGGCACGACTGAGCGCCATGCCCGGCAGGGCCTGCAATGAAGGACCGACATTGGGAATGAGATCGCAGCGCCCCTCCAGCAAGCCACGCTGCACCGCCGACCAGTTGGGCAGCTTCTCATGCAGGAGCGGAAAAGGGAGCTGCTCTGCCAACCGCTCCATCTGATCGATCAGCAAGCCTCCCGACTCCTCGAGATAAGGCGGCCGGATCAGCGCCGGATAACAGATGGTCAGCGACTTGGTGGCATCGGCATACGCCTTGGCCGCCGGAGAGAGGGGAAGATCCATCGCCTGCAGTGGCGCAGCCAGCAGCAGGCCTAACAATAGGCTGGTTTTTCTCATGAAAAAATAAAAGCCAGGCAGCTGCCTGGCTTTTTGTCACTCGTTGGGCTCAACATTTTCGACCCTGGCCTTGAGCTTCTGACCAGGGCGGAAGGTGACCACCCGCCGGGCGCTGATAGGAATATCTTCGCCGGTTTTCGGGTTACGTCCAGGACGCTGGTTCTTCTCACGAAGATCAAAGTTACCGAAGCCTGAAATCTTGACTTGTTCACCACGCTCAAGCGCTTGTCTGATCTCTTCAAAGAAGGCTTCCACCATATCTTTGGCTTCACGCTTGCTCATCCCGAGCTGGGTGAACAGGTGCTCTGCAATGTCGGCTTTGGTAAGCGCCATAGATCAATCCCTCAAGGATGCATTCAACTCTTCACCAAGGGCCCGCACGACATTGTCTACGGTCTCGGCAATCTCTTTCTCCTCCAGAGTGCGCTGGGTGTCTTGCAGAACAAGACTGATGGCCAGGCTCTTCTTGTCCTCTGCCATGCCAGCACCCTGGTATACGTCAAACAAGTTTATTCCAACTACCTGATTTCCGCCAACTTTTTTAATTACTGCGAGGACATCACCGGCCAGGACATGACGATCAACCACCACGGCGATGTCACGACGGTTGGCAGGGAACTTGGAAACCTCGGCAGCAACCGGCACCTTGGCCGGGGTCAGCTTGTCCAGCTCCAGTTCGAACATGACGGCGCGACTCTTCAGACCCAGCTTCTTCTCGAGGCTCGGGTGGATCACGCCGATGTGGCCGATCACCACGCCATTGCGCAGGATGGCGGCGCTCTGGCCCGGGTGCAGGGCACTGTGCTCGGCACGCTCGAAGCTGAAGGTGGCTCCTTCGGCAGTCAGATCCAGCACCGCTTCCAGATCCCCTTTCAAATCAAAGAAGTCGGCAGCGCGGCTCTTGATGTCCCAGTGCTCGTCGCTCTGGTTGCCGGTGATGATGCCGGCCAGCATGGGCTCCTGACGGATGCCGTTCTCGGCATTCTCGTCCTTGATGAAGCGCAGGCCCTGCTCGAACAGGCGCACCCGCGGCTGCTGGCGGTTCTGGTTGTAAACCACGGCCTGTACCAGACCCGGGAACAGAGAGACGCGCATGGCGGACATCTCGACCGAGATCGGGTTCGGCAGCACGATGGCATCGCTCTGCGGGAATAGGGTCTGCTGAGCCTTGGGATCGACGAAGCTGTAGGTGATCGCTTCTTGGAAGCCGCGATCAACCAGCAGGTCGCGCACGCGCTTCAAGGTCACCTGCCCTTCTGCCTGCTCCACCATCGCCAGAGAGGCGGCGGGTTTGAGGTTCGGGATGTTGTTGTAGCCGTAGATGCGGGCCACTTCCTCGATGAGGTCTTCCTCGATGGCGATGTCGAAACGCCAGGAGGGGGCCAGCGCGGTCCAGCCGTCGGCTTCAACGGTTACCTGCATACCCAGACGGGTCAGGATCTCGACCACCTGCGCATCCGCCACGCTGATGCCGATCACCTTGTCGAGCTTGGCGCGACGCAGCTTGATGGGGGCAGCCTTGGGCAGATGGGTATCGGATTTGACCTCGATGACCGGGCCCGCTTCACCGCCGCACTCTCCGCCACAAATGTCCAGCAGCAGACGGGTGGCTCTATCCATCACCTTGGCCTGCAGCTGCGGATCCACCCCGCGCTCGAAGCGATGGGAGGAGTCAGTGTGCAGACCGTAGGTACGGGCACGGCCGGTGATGGAGAGCGGCGCGAAGAAGGCGCACTCCAGCAGGATGTCGGTAGTGGTCTCGGAAACGCCGGTGCGATCGCCGCCGAAGATACCGGCCATGCAGGCAGGACCTTTAGCATCGGCAATCACCAAAGTCGTCTCTTTAAGCTTCACTTCGTTGCCATCGAGCAGCGTCATCGGCTCATCGGCGTGGGCGCGGCGCACCACCAGTTCCCCTTCAAGCTTGGCCAGATCGAAGGCGTGCATCGGCTGACCGTATTCCAGCAGCAGATAGTTGGTGATGTCGACGATGGCGTCGATGGAACGGATGCCACCACGGCGCAGCTTCTCCTGCATCCAGAGCGGGCTCTGGGCGTGCAGGTTCAGCCCCTTGATGACGCGGCCCAGATAACGGGGGCAATCAGCCGGCGCTTCAACCCGGATCGGGAAGGTCGCATCGATGGTGGCAACCGCCGGCGCCCAGGTCGGCTCGACCACGTCAACGCTGTTGAGCACGCCGATTTCACGGGCCAGACCCGCGATGCCGAGGCAATCGGCACGGTTCGGGGTCAGATCCACGTCAATGCTGACGTCATTGAGTGCGAGGTATTCGCGGATATCGGTGCCGATGGGCGCATCCAGCGGCAGCTCGATGATGCCATTGGCTTCGACGTCGATCCCCAGCTCGCTGAAGGAGCAAAGCATGCCGTGAGACGGCTGGCCGCGCAGCTTGGCTTTCTTGATGGTGAAATCACCCGGCAGGGTCGCCCCTACTTTGGCCACACAGACTTTCAGGCCAGCGCGGCAGTTCGGCGCGCCGCAGACGATGTCCAGCAGCTCGGCTTCGCCCACGTTGACCTTGGTCACCTGCAGCTTGTCGGCGTCCGGATGCTGGGCGCACTCGACCACTTCACCCACCACCACGTTGTTGAACTGGCCGGCCACCGCTTCCACGGCGTCCACTTCCAGACCGGCCATGGTGATCTGCTCGGCCAGTGCGTTGTCACTCAACTCGGTGCGGACCCACTCCATCACCCAGGATTTACTGAATTTCATGTTCTCTCGCCCTTACTTGAACTGCTTGAGGAAGCGCAGATCGTTTTCGAAGAAGGCACGCAGGTCGTTGACCCCGTAACGCAGCATGGTCAGGCGCTCAACGCCCATGCCGAAGGCAAAACCGGAGTATTTTTCCGGATCGATGCCGACCGAACGCAGCACGTTCGGGTGCACCATGCCGCAGCCCAGCACCTCCAGCCACTTGCCGTTCTTGCCCATCACGTCCACTTCAGCGCTCGGCTCGGTGAACGGGAAGTAGGAAGGACGGAAGCGAATGGTCAGGTCTTCCTCGAAGTAGTTGCGCAGGAAGTCGTGCAGGATCCCTTTCAGCTCGGTAAAGCTGGCATGCTCGTCAACCAGCAGGCCTTCGACCTGGTGGAACATCGGGGTATGGGTCATGTCGTAGTCGTTACGATAGACACGGCCCGGTGCGATGATGCGGATCGGTGGCTGCTGATGTTCCATGGTGCGGATCTGCACACCGGAGGTGTGGGTACGCAACATCAAATCAGGATTGAAGTAGAAGGTATCGTGATCGGTACGCGCCGGGTGGTGAGCCGGGATGTTCAGCGCATCGAAGTTGTGGAAGCCATCTTCAATCTCGGGACCACGGGCAACCTTGAAGCCCATCTCGCCAAACAGGCGCTCGATGCGCTCGATGGTGCGGGTCACCGGGTGCAGACCGCCATTCTCGATGCGGCGGCCCGGCAGGCTGACGTCGATGGTCTCGGCGGCCAGCTTCTGGTTCAGCACGGCGATTTCGAGGGCTTCACGACGCTCGTTCAGGGCATCCTGAACCTGCTGTTTGGCCTGGTTGATCACGGCGCCCGCGGCGGGACGCTCTTCAGCGGACAGGGCGCCCAGGCCCTTCATCTGCTCGGTAAAAAAGCCCTTTTTACCCAGATATTTGACCCGGATTTCGTCAAGGGCGGCGATGTCGCTTACGCCCTCAATTTCGGCCCTGGCTTGGCCGACTACTTCTTCAAGCTGTTGCATGTCTTCCTCGTCACCACTCCCGGTACAGGAGCCTTTAGGCTAAATAAGGTCAAGAGGGGAATAATACAAAAAAAGCCCCTTCACTGACCATAGTTAAGGTGCCCTTTTCTCCCTAGAAATCATTTTGTTATCAAGTAGGGCTTCGAGCCGGACCGGCTTCTTGTTCGTGATTGGCTATACAACTTTAGTTTGATGGCATATGGAACCATATGCCTAGCTATCATGATGGTCGAGTCGTCACCGTCTGCAAGCGACAAATGACAGACAACAAAAAAGGAGGCCTGAGCCTCCTTTTAGCATTTATAACAGAACCGGATTAGACCAGAGCTGCTTTGGCCTTTTCAACCAGGGCGGTGAAAGCCAGCTTGTCGTGAACGGCGATATCGGACAGGATCTTGCGATCGATCTCGATGGAAGCCTTCTTCAGACCGTTGATCAGACGGCTGTAGGACAGACCGTTCTGACGGGCTGCTGCGTTGATACGAGCAATCCACAGTTGACGGAACTGACGCTTTTTCTGGCGACGGTCACGGTAGGCATACTGACCAGCTTTGGTTACCGCTTGTACCGCTACGCGGTAAACACGAGAACGGGCGCCGTAGTAACCCTTGGCGGCTTTCATTACTTTCTTGTGACGAGCGCGAGCGGTCACACCACGTTTAACTCTTGGCATTTTTCACATCCCCCCTTATGCGTACGGCAGACAAGCGACAACACGTTTGTGGTCGGCAGCGGAAACAAAGAACTTCGGTCCCAGCTGACGCTTACGCTTACTGCTCTTCTTGGTCAGGATGTGACGCAGGTGGTTGTGCTTGCACTTGAAGCGACCTGAGCCAGTCTTCTTGAAGCGCTTTGCGGCGCCCCGGTTGGTTTTCATCTTCGGCATTTCATACTCCGCATTGTGAGTGACAACAAAATCGCAAGGCGAACCGACTCATGGGGCTGACCCCATGAGTCAATTTCTTGTGGGCCTTAAGATTTCTTCTTAGGTGCGAGGACCATCACAGCTTGACGGCCTTCGACTTTCGGGAACGATTCGACTACGGCCAGCTCTTCCAGATCGTTCTTGACGCGCTCCAGAACCTTGATACCAAGTTCCTGGTGGGCCATTTCACGACCACGGAAGCGCAGGGTGACCTTTGCCTTGTCCCCGTCTTCCAGAAAGCGAACCAGGTTGCGTAGTTTTACCTGATAGTCGCCTTCGTCGGTGCCAGGACGGAATTTGATTTCCTTGACCTGGACGACTTTCTGCTTTTTCTTCTGTTCTTTGGTGGTCTTGCTCTTTTCGTAGAGGAATTTGCCGTAATCCATGATCCGGCAAACGGGCGGCTCAGCGTTCGGACTGATCTCGACCAGATCCACTCCGGCCTCAAGGGCCAAGTTCAAGGCATCCTGGATGGAGGTGATGCCAATGGCTTCACCATCCAGACCAGTCAGACGAACTTCTTTCAGACGGATCTCTTCGTTGATCCGGTGAGCGCGGGCTTGCGGTTGCTTGCCCAGTTTTTTTCCGCCTTTTATAGCTTATTCCTCCACTTTCTTTTGTCCGCGGGTCTGAACTTCCTGGGTCAACAGAGCAATCAGCTCTTCAACAGGATAAGTGCCCAGGTCAGCCCCTTTACGAGTACGCACTGCAATCTTGCCGGCTTCTACTTCTTTATCGCCGCAGACCAGCATGAAGGGTACTCGCTTCAAAGTATGCTCGCGGATTTTAAAGCCAATCTTCTCATTTCTCAAGTCCGCTTTTGCGCGAAGGCCCGCATCATTCAATGCTTTGGCTACTTTCACTGCATAATCGGCCTGATTGTCGGTGATATTCATGACCACGGCTTGGGTCGGTGCCAGCCAGGTCGGGAACAGTCCGGCGTACTCTTCGGTCAGGATCCCGATGAAACGCTCCAGCGAGCCCAGAATGGCACGGTGGATCATCACGGGAACATGACGTTCGTTGTCTTCACCCACGTAGGTGGCGCCCAGACGGCCCGGCAGGGCAAAATCGAGCTGCACGGTACCACATTGCCACGCACGATCAAGGCAATCGTGCAGGGTAAATTCGATCTTGGGACCGTAGAAGGCCCCCTCACCCGGCTGCAGATCGTACTTCAGGCCGTTCAGCACCAGGGCCTCGGCCAGCGCAGCCTCGGCGCGATCCCAGGCTTCATCGGAGCCGATACGCTGTTCCGGACGAGTGGAGAGCTTGACCACGATGTTCTCGAAGCCGAAGGTGCCATAGACGTCGTAGACCATGCGGATACAGGCCGACACCTCTTCCATGATCTGCTCTTCGGTACAGAAGATGTGCGCGTCATCCTGGGTAAAACCACGTACCCGCATCAGGCCGTGCAGGGAGCCGGACGGCTCATTGCGGTGGCAGGAGCCGAACTCGGCCATGCGCAGCGGCAGATCGCGGTAGGATTTCAGACCCTGGTTGAAGATCTGCACGTGACCCGGGCAGTTCATCGGCTTGATGGCGTACTCACGGTTCTCGGACTGGGTGGTGAACATGGCCTGGGCGTATTTCTCCCAGTGACCTGAACGCTCCCACAGCACGCGATCCATCATGAAGGGGCCTTTCACCTCCTGATAGTCGTACTCTTTGAGCTTGCCGCGGATGAAGGTTTCCAGCTCACGGAAGATGGTCCAGCCATCGTTGTGCCAGAACACCATGCCGGGCGCTTCTTCCTGCATGTGGTACAGGTCGAGCTGCTTGCCGATCTTGCGGTGGTCGCGTTTGGCGGCCTCTTCCAGGCGCTGCAGGTAAGCCTTGAGCTGCTTCTTGTCGGCCCAGGCGGTGCCGTAGATGCGCTGCAGCATCTTGTTGTTGGAGTCGCCGCGCCAGTAGGCACCGGACATCTTCTGCAACTTGAAGTGGTGGCAGTGACGCATGTTGGGCACATGCGGGCCGCGACACATGTCGATGTACTCTTCGTGATGATACAGACCAGGCTGGTCATCACGGGCAATGTTCTGATCCAGGATCTCGACCTTGTAGGTCTCGCCACGGGCTTCGAACACGTCGCGTGCTTCCTGCCAGGAGACCTTCTTCTTGATGACGTCGTAATCCTTGGCGGCCAGCGCCAGCATGCGCTCCTCCAGCGCCGCCAGATCTTCGTCGGTCAGGGTACGATCGAGATCGATGTCGTAGTAGAAACCGTTGTCGATGACGGGACCGATGGCCATCTTGGTCTGGGGCCAGAGTTGCTTGATGGCATGACCCAGCAGGTGAGCACAGGAGTGGCGCAGGATGTCCAGACCTTCTTCGTCTTTGGCGGTGATGATGGCCAGGGAGGCATCGGCTTCGATCAGCTCGCAGGCATCCACCAGTTCACCGTTTACCCGACCGGCAATGCACGCCTTGGCGAGACCGGGACCGATGTCCGCGGCCACATCCATGACGGAAACGGCGTGGGCAAATTGACGTTGGCTGCCATCAGGCAGAGTAATGATTGGCATTGTGTGTTTCCTTATACAGTGGTGCCCCCTACCAAAGGGCACATGCGGGATGGAAAGATTCATTCAAAAATGGGTGATGTTCTGGCTCTCCACAGCACTTTGCGAAGGCGCCCCGCGACGCAAACAACCCGTTCAACGTCGCAAGACAAACCAAAAACCGGACCATGCTACCAGAAGTAGACGGGGCTGTATCGGGTTTGCTGAGATTTTCTACAGTCAGATGAAGTGCTTGGCAGCTATTCCCCCAGCAGGGGCTGCCAGTTGAAATCAAACGTGGAGCTCCCCTCCTGCGCCAGTTCCAGCTCCTGCAGCACCTTGAGCGCCAGCTGGTTGCCCTGCTTGGCAGCCTGATAGAGCCACTCCTTGGCACGGGGCAGATCGACCCGCCCGCTGACCCCCATCAGATGCAGCACCCCCACCTTCAACATGGCGGGGACATCGCCGTTCTTGGCCGCCAGCTCCATCCAGTGAAACGCCTCGCGCAGATCCCGTTTCACCCCGGCCCCCCGCAGGTAAACCTCCCCCAGCCGGTATTGGCCGAAAGCATCCCCCGCCTGCGCCGCCTGACGATAGAGCGTGATGGCCCGGCTGATATCCTGCTCGCTCCCCTGCCCCACTTCATGGCTCCAGCCCATCAGCGCCTGGGCCCGTGGCTGGCCCTGCTCGGCCAGCGGCGACCAGATCCGGGTCGCCTCATCGAAGTGACCAGTGCGCCAGGCGCGATTGGCCGAGGCCAGCTCCTGCTCGGTGGAGAGCGGGATCAGACGCCAGATAACCAGCGCAATGACAGCGATGAAGAGCCAGCGGGAGGTGATGGGTGCCATGATGATTTCCGTGATCCAGTTCGCATTTCGTCTATGTAAACGAAATGTAGCGCCGCGATCAAGCAAGAGATCCCTTTGACATGCTTTTTATGGACGGCTGGGTCGGCAGGGCTTGCATTCGGCAATGAGGGTCAGCATGATGCCTGTATATATAAACAGTGCTGGTAAGGTGCGATGGCAGGTCGAGGCAGTTCCCACAATGTTGATCACCGTTTCAGCGGCCAGCGGGTCGATGCGGTCGATGACGGCTGGTCCCAACCCGAGTGGGAAGCGGCATTTGCCGCCAGCGATCCCCGCACCGAGGTGACGGAGATCAGCGCTCGCAGCATCATCAGTTACAACAGCTCCCCCGACGTCCCTTTCAGCCGCTCCATCAACCCCTATCAGGGCTGTGAACACGGCTGCATCTATTGCTACGCCAGACCGAGCCACGCCTATCTCGAGCTCTCCCCCGGCCTCGACTTCGAGACCCGCTTGTTCGCCAAACTCAATGCCGCCGAGCTGCTGCGCCGGGAGTTTGCCAGACCCGCCTATCAGCCGCAGACCATAGTGCTGGGAGCCAATACCGACCCCTATCAGCCCATCGAGCATCACTATCGCCTCACCCGCGAGCTCTTGACGGTGATGCTGGCCCACCGCCATCCGGTCGGGATCATCACCAAGAGCGCCATGATATTGCGCGACCTCGATCTGCTGACGGAGCTGGCCCGGGAGGGGCTCTGCCAGGTGATGGTGTCGGTCACCACCTTGAATGAGACATTGCGGCGACAGCTGGAGCCAAGAGCCAGCACCGGGGCCGGCCGGCTCAAGGTGGTGGAGAAACTAGCCGGCGCCGGTGTGCCGGTCGGCGTGCTGGCGGCCCCCATGATCCCGCGCCTCAACGAGCCCGAGCTCGAGCAGATCATCAAAGGCGCTGCCGAGGCTGGCGCCCACTGCGCCGACTATATCCTGCTGCGACTGCCCCACGAGCTGGCACCGCTGTTCAGTGACTGGCTGGATGAGCACTATCCAGGCCAGAAGGAGGCGATCCTCAACCAGCTACGGGACAGCCGGGACGGCGCCCTCAACAGTCCCGCCTTCGGCAGCCGGATGCGGGGAGAGGGCCAGTTTGCCGATCTGCTGGCCCAGCGTTTTCGGTTGATCGCCAAGCGGCTCGGGCTCGGCAAGCGCCATTTTCAGCTGCGCCAGGATGCCTTCATTCGCCCTGGCGAGCAGTTGCGGCTGTTCTAAGCGCCCGTCAAGCCCGCCACGGACAAGGTCTCAGCCCCTTGGTCGCGACGCACTGGCCTTGCTGCGGTGGGCAATCAACTCGGCGGGCAAACGGGCTGGCTCGTGTGCCACCTCATGTTCGCCTGTGCGCGCATCCATCTCGGCCTCGCCCCATACCCGGCTCCACCAGATCTCCCACATTACCCAGCTGGTCATGACATGCTCCTGGCAGGCGTTACCTGCGTCTATGGTGGTTTCTCTCCAACGGGAGCAGCAGGGCTGGCCGCCATGACAGAGCGATGACATTCACATGAAGGAGCCGTGTCGAGGCCATGCTCCCATCAGGGCAGCCTTGGCAAGCGGGTAGTGCCCGTTCTTCCTGTCATGACAGGCAAGACTGGAAAGGGAAAAAAGGAAGAGAAGAAAGGAGGATAGCGGGGGACGCCAGCGACAAACGAGCCAATGAAAAGAGCGGCCATGAGGCCGCTCTTTGGTATCGGGTAAAGGGGAGCGATTATTCGTCGCCCGCTTCACCTGCATCGACAGCATCTGTGTCCGCTGCGGTATCGGTGCCTTCAGACACCTCCCCTTCAACGGCCAGCACTTCGTTTTCGTCTTCGTCGCTCTCGGCAACCCGCTGCAGACCGACCACGGTCTCGTCTTCACCGGTACGGATCAGACGCACACCGCCGGTGTTGCGGCCAATGACGCTCACCTCGGACACCCGGGTACGTACCAGAGTACCGCCGTTGGTGATCAGCATGATCTGGTCGGTATCTTCGACCTGGATCGCATCGATCACCTTGCCGTTGCGCTCGTCCACCTTGATGGAGATGACGCCCTGGGTACCACGGCTCTTGGTCGGGTACTCGTCCAGCGCGGTACGCTTGCCGTAACCGTTCTCGGTAGCGGTGAGGATGGCCCCGTCGCCACGCGGCACGATGAGGGACACCACCTTGTCACCGGCGCCCAGCTTGATGCCGCGCACACCGGCAGCGGTACGACCCATGGGACGTACGCCCTTGAAGGTGCCCTTGCTTTCGGTGCCTTCGCCGTTGTCGCTGCCATCATCGTCGTTGCCGGCATCGTCGTCGGTGTCGACTTCGTCAGTGGCATCGGCATCGGCGCGACCACTGCCTTCCGCAAAGCGAACCACCTTGCCCGCATCGGAGAACAGCATGATCTCGTTGCTGCCATCGGTGATATCCACCCCGATCAGCTCATCACCCTCTTTGAGGTTGATGGCGCGGATGCCGGAGGAGAGCGGACGGCTGAAGTCGGACAGGCTGGTCTTCTTCACGGTACCGTTGGCGGTGGCGAAGAACACATACTTGTCGGCGTCATATTCTTTAACCGGCAAGATGGCGGTGATGCGCTCACCCTCATCCAGCGGCAGCAGGTTGATGATCGGACGACCGCGGGCGCCACGGGACGCCTCCGGCAGCTGATACACCTTGAGCCAGTAGACCTTGCCACGGGTGGAGAAGCACAGAATGGTGTCGTGGGTGTTGGCCACCAGCAGACGCTCCACAAAGTCCTCTTCCTTGATCCGGGTGGCCGACTTGCCACGACCACCGCGGCGCTGGGCTTCGTAGTCGGAGAGCGGCTGATACTTCACGTAACCCTGGTGAGACAAGGTCACGACCACGTCTTCCGGGGTGATCAGATCTTCGATGTTGATCTCGGCACTGGACATGCTGATCTCGGTACGACGCTCGTCGCCGTACTGCTCGCGCACGGCCAGCAGTTCGTCACGGATCACTTCCATCAACCGCACCGGGCTCGCCAAGATGAACAGCAGCTCGGCGATGAGATCCAGCAGAGATTGGTACTCTTCCAGGATCTTCTCGTGCTCGAGGCCGGTCAGCTTGTGCAGACGCAGGTCAAGGATGGCTTGGGCCTGCTGCTCGGTCAGGTAGTAGTGACCTTCGCGGATGCCGAACTCGGGTTCCAGCCACTCGGGGCGGGCCGCATCGTCACCGGCTTTCTCCAGCATGGAGGCCACGTTGCCGAGCTCCCAGCCGCGGGCAACCAGGCCCGCTTTCGCATCGGCCGGGGTCGCGCTGTGGCGAATGAGTTCGATGACCGGGTCGATGTTGGCCAGCGCCACCGCCAGACCTTCCAGGATGTGAGCCCGATCCCGCGCCTTGCGCAGTTCGAACACGGTCCGGCGGGTCACCACTTCACGGCGGTGCAGCAGGAACGCATCCAGAATCTCTTTGAGGTTCATCACCTTGGGCTGGTTGTTATCGAGCGCCACCATGTTGATGCCGAACGTGGTCTGCATCTGGGTGTGCTTGTAGAGATTGTTCAGCACAATCTCGCCGGACTCGCCGCGCTTGATCTCGATAACGATGCGCATGCCGTCCTTGTCGGACTCATCGCGCAGGGCACTGATGCCTTCGATCTTCTTCTCTTTGACCAGCTCGGCGATTTTCTCGATCAGCCGCGCCTTGTTCACCTGATAGGGGATCTCGTGAACGATGATGGTCTCGCGACTGGTCTTCTCGTCCACCTCCACTTCGGCCTTGGCACGCACATAGACGGAGCCACGACCGGTACGGTACGCCTGCACGATGCCGGAACGACCGTTGATGATGCCACCAGTGGGGAAATCCGGGCCGGTGATGTAGGTCATCAGCTCGTCTATGGTGAGGTCGCCGTTCTCGATCAACGCCAGACAGCCGTTGACTATCTCGGTGAGGTTGTGAGGCGGAATGTTGGTCGCCATGCCCACCGCAATACCGGAGGAGCCGTTGACCAGCAGGTTGGGAACCTTGGTGGGCATGACAGCCGGGATCATCTCGGTGCCATCATAGTTCGGCACCCAGTCCACGGTCTCTTTGTCCAGATCGGCCAGCAGCTCGTGGGAGATGCGGGCCATCCGCACTTCGGTGTAACGCATGGCGGCGGCGCTGTCGCCGTCGACCGAACCGAAGTTGCCCTGACCATCGACCAGCATGTAACGCATGGAGAAATCCTGCGCCATGCGGACAATGGTGTCATACACGGCAATGTCGCCGTGCGGGTGATATTTACCGATTACGTCACCGACCACACGGGCCGATTTTTTATAGGGCTTGTTCCAGTCGTTCCCCAGCTCGTTCATTGCATACAGAACGCGGCGGTGAACCGGTTTCAAGCCATCACGCACATCCGGCAGAGCTCGTCCTACGATCACGCTCATGGCGTAATCAAGATAGGAACTCTTGAGCTCTTCTTCGATGTTGACCGGCGTGATCTCTCTGGCCAGATCGCTCATAGAAAGCCTTAATCCCTAATTAGTTGTTCTTTGGCTTAAACAGCGCGACATGGTAACACACTGAGCCAAATACCTTAAGCCACAAATCCGGTAACAAGTCGGGCTGGTGTGACAAAGTCCGTCCGTTATAATGCCCGCCAGGACAACAGATTGCGCGCGCCCCACCCAGCCTGCGCGCCCTTGCCACAGGATCATCAAAAAATGCACAGTGATGCCAATGTCGATCTGACAGAAATTGCCAAATTCGAAGCCATCGCCTCCCGCTGGTGGGACATGGAGGGAGAGTTCAAGCCGCTGCACCAGATAAACCCGGTGCGCCTTGACTGGATCACCGACAAGAGTGGCGGCCTGTTCGGCAAGCGCATCCTCGACATCGGCTGCGGCGGCGGCATTCTCGCCGAGAGCATGGCCCGCCGGGGTGCCAAGGTCACCGGCATCGACATGGGCAAGGAGCCCCTCGGGGTCGCCCGCCTCCATGCCCTCGAGGCGGGCGTGGAGCTCGAGTATCGCCAGATCACCGCCGAGGCCCACGCCGATGAGGCCCCCGGCCAGTACGACGTGGTCACCTGCATGGAGATGCTGGAGCACGTGCCGGATCCCGCCTCCGTACTGCGCGCCATCGCCACCCTGGTGCGCCCGGGCGGCAAGGTGTTCGTCTCCACCATCAACCGCAACCCGAAAGCCTATCTGATGATGATCCTCGGCGCCGAGTACCTGATGAAGATGGTGCCCAAGGGTACCCACGACCACAAGAAGTTCATCACCCCCGCCGAACTGTGTCGCATGGGTGAGGCGGCAGGCCTGCTGGTACGGGACATGAGCGGGGTGCACTACGCACCGCTCTCCAACAGCTTCAAGCTCGGTCGCAACGTCGACGTCAACTACATGGTGGCGTTCGAGCGCCCGGAGCAAGGCTGATGACGACTCACTCTGCTGCGCCCCTTGGCTGCGTGCTGTTCGATCTGGACGGCACCCTGCTCGACACCGCCCCCGATCTGGGGGCCGCCGTCAACCACGTACTGATAAGCGAAGGCTTTGCCCCCCTCTCTGACGACATCATCCGTCAGACCACCTCCCACGGGGCGCTCGGGCTGCTCAGGGCCGGTCTTGGCGACGAGCTGCTCGAAGAGCTGGGCGCCACCCGCCTTCGCACCGCCCTGCTCGACTACTACGCCGCCAACCTCTGCGTTGGCACCCGCCCCTATGAGGGGATGGTGGATCTCATCGAGTGGCTCGACGAGAAGCAACTGCCCTGGGGCATCGTCACCAACAAGCCGGGCTTTCTCACCGAGCCGCTGCTGGCGGCCCTGCCCGAGCTCGCCAGTTGCGGTGTCACCGTCAGCGCCGACACCCTGCCGGTGCGCAAGCCCGACCCCGCTCCCATGTACTTTGCCTGCGACCAGCTTGGCGTCGAGGCGAGCCACTGCCTATATGTGGGGGATCACGTGCGCGACATCGAGGCCGGCCGCAACGCCGGCATGCGCACCGCCGTCGCCGGCTGGGGTTATCTCAATGACGACGAGGATCCGGCCCAGTGGGGCGCCGATCTGCACTTTGACACCGTGCAGGCCCTGCACCACTGGCTGCGCTACGAGTTGGGCTGAGATTGCCAACCCGTGCCGGGCCCCCCTGGTACAGGAAGCAGGCAACAGAGATGGATCACAAAGGCAGCTTTGCCGCCAAAGGGTGGTCAGATGAGCACTGTTGATTGATCGCAGCAGTGCCTTGGCAGTACCGACGGGGGATCCTTGGCGATCCCCCGTTTTGGCGGTTTGACAAGCAGGGAAGCGGCGAGATCGGACACCTTTTGACCCTTGCTGCACAAGGGATAATCAGGCTGAATTTGCTAGTAAAAACACCCCCTTTTCGCAAGCAAAAAAAGTTATTTAAATTTTCCATGTTAGATCATCAGACTTGCATTTACCGGATCGGACGGATGAAAACCCACTCGCTGTGAGCGTCCACTAACAAAGAGCGGAACACCCACAATTTATCCACAGCTAATCCCTTATCCACAGATTGCAAAGCCGGGCCGACCTCACTATCTTGTAGCTCGAAATCAAAATAACACTATATCTTGTGATTCATCGCACAATAGGTCCCCACCTCCCACGCCTCTCACAGGTCTGGAGGCGGACGCCGTGCGATGGTTTTTCGGGAATCAACTAAAGGTCATCAGCCAATGAACTTGTTTGTGACGAAGCGTAACGGCCACAAAGAACCCATCGATCTGGATAAAATTCACCGCGTGCTCGACTGGGCTGCCGAGGGTCTCGACAACGTGTCGGTCTCCCAGGTGGAACTCAAGTCCCACATCCAGTTCTATGACGGCATCCGTACCGCCGATATCCACGAAACTGTCATCAAGGCCGCTGCTGACCTGATCTCCGAGCAAAGCCCGGACTACCAGTACATGGCCGCCCGCCTGGCCATCTTCCACCTGCGCAAGAAGGCCTACGGCCAGTTCGAGCCGCCCCACCTCTATCAGCATGTCGCCAAGCTGGTGGACATGGGCAAGTACGACAAGCACCTGCTGGAAGACTACAGCCAGGCCGAATTCGAGGAGCTGAACCAGCACCTGGATCACTGGCGCGACATGGACTTCTCCTACGCGGCGGTCAAGCAGCTGGAAGGCAAGTACCTGGTCCAGAACCGCGTCACCGGCGAAATCTATGAGAGCCCGCAGTTCCTCTACATCCTGGTAGCGGCCTGCCTCTTCTCCAAGTATCCGAAAGATACCCGTCTGGACTACATCAAGCGCTTCTATGATGCGGTCTCGACCTTCAAGATCTCGCTGCCGACCCCGATCATGAGCGGCGTGCGCACCCCGACCCGTCAGTTCAGCTCCTGCGTGCTGATCGAGTGCGACGATAGCCTGGATTCCATCAATGCCACCGCCAGCGCCATCGTGCGTTACGTATCCCAGCGCGCCGGTATCGGCATCAACGCCGGCCGCATCCGTGGTCTGGGCAGCCCCATCCGTGGCGGCGAAGCGTTCCACACCGGTTGCATCCCCTTCTACAAGTACTTCCAGACTGCCGTGAAGTGCTGCTCCCAGGGCGGCGTGCGCGGCGGTGCGGCCACCTTGTTCTACCCGCTGTGGCACACCGAAGTGGAGAGCCTGCTGGTTCTGAAGAACAACCGCGGCGTGGAGGAGAACCGGGTCCGTCACATGGACTACGGCGTGCAGATCAACAAGCTGATGTATCAGCGCCTCATCAAGGGCGGCGACATCACATTGTTCTCCCCGTCCGATGCACCTGGCCTGTACGATGCCTTCTTCGCGGATCAGGACAAGTTCGAAGCGCTCTACGTCAAGTACGAGCAGGATCCGAGCATTCGCAAGAAGACCCTCAAGGCAGTGGATCTCTTCTCCCTGATGATGCAGGAGCGCGCCGGTACCGGTCGCATCTACATCCAGAACGTGGACCACTGCAACACCCACAGCCCGTTCGATCCGAGCGTGGCGCCGGTACGCCAGTCCAACCTCTGCCTCGAGATTGCGCTGCCCACCAAGCCGCTCAACAACGTGGATGACGAAGAGGGCGAGATCGCGCTCTGCACCCTGTCTGCTTTCAACCTGGGTGCCATCGAGAAGCTGAAAGATCTGGAAGAGATGGCGGATCTCGCCGTGCGCGCCCTGGATGCCCTGCTCGACTATCAGGACTACCCGCTCAAGGCCGCGATGAAGGGCAGCATGAACCGCCGTACCCTGGGGATCGGTGTCATCAACTACGCCTACTACCTGGCGAAGAACGGTGCCCGCTACTCCGACGGTTCCGGTCTGGCACTGACCCACCGCACCTTCGAGGCGATCCAGTACTATCTGTTGAAGGCTTCCGTGCAGCTGGCCCGCGAGTTCGGCCCCTGCCCGGCCTTCAACGAGACCACCTATGCCCAGGGGATCCTGCCCATCGATACCTATAAAAAGGATCTGGACAACCTGTGCAACGAGCCGCTGCACCTGGACTGGGAAGCCTTGCGCGAAGAGATCCGCACCGTGGGTCTGCGCAACTCCACCCTGACCGCCCTGATGCCAAGCGAGACCTCCAGCCAGATCTCCAACGCCACCAACGGCATCGAGCCGCCGCGCGGCCTGGTGTCGGTCAAGGCTTCCAAGGACGGCATCCTCAAGCAGGTGGTGCCCGAGTATGACCGCCTGAAGGATCAATACGAACTGCTCTGGAAGCAACCGAGCGTCGATGGTTACCTGCAGTTGGTCGGTATCATGCAGAAGTTTGTGGATCAGGCGATCTCCGCCAACACCAACTATGACCCCGCCCGTTTCGAAGGCAACAAGGTACCGATGAAGCAGCTGCTGAAGGACTTGCTGACCGCCTATAAATACGGCCTCAAGACCCTCTACTATCACAACACCCGTGATGGTGCGGACGATGCCCAGACCGATCTGCAAGATGACGGTTGTGCCGGCGGCGCCTGCAAGATCTGATGAACCGGGCGGGAGCATGAAGCTCCCGCCCTCCTGTTTCCCCTTATTCAAGACATTCAAATCACCATGGCCTATTCAACGTTCTGCCAGACCCAAAACGACCAGCTCAAGGAGCCGATGTTTTTCGGCCAATCGGTCAACGTGGCCCGTTATGACCAACAAAAACACGAAGTGTTCGAACGGCTGATCGAAAAGCAGCTCTCCTTCTTCTGGCGCCCGGAAGAGGTGGACGTCTCCCACGACCGCATCGACTTCCAGGCTCTGCCGCCCCATGAGCAGCACATCTTCATCTCCAACCTGAAATACCAGACCCTGCTGGATTCCATCCAGGGTCGCAGCCCCAACGTGGCGCTGCTGCCGCTGGTCTCCATTCCGGAGCTGGAAACCTGGATCGAGACCTGGGCCTTCTCGGAGACCATTCACTCTCGCTCCTACACCCACATCATCCGCAACATCGTCAACACCCCCGCCCAGGTGTTCGACGACATCGTCACCAACGAGCAGATCTTGAAGCGCGCCGGCTCCATCAGCCATTTCTACGACGATCTGATCGAGGCGACCGCGCTCTACAACCTGCACGGTGAAGGCACCCACCGGGTGGCTGGTCGTGATGTGACCATCACCTTGCGCGAGCTGAAAAAGAAACTCTACCTGTGCCTGATGAGCGTCAACGCGCTGGAAGCGATCCGCTTCTACGTCAGCTTCGCCTGCTCCTTCGCCTTCGCCGAGCGCGAGCTGATGGAGGGCAACGCCAAGATCATCAAGATGATCGCCCGCGACGAAGCGCTGCACCTGACCGGGACCCAGCACATGCTGAACCTGATGCGCAGCGGTCAGGACGACCCCGAGATGGCCGAGATTGCCGCCGAGTGCGAGCAGGCCTGCTTCGAGCTGTTCAAGGAAGCCGCCATCCAGGAGAAGGAGTGGGCCGAGTACCTGTTCCAGGACGGCTCCATGATCGGCCTGAACAAGGACATCCTCTGCCAGTACGTGGAGTACATCACCAACCTGCGCATGAATGCGGTGGGTCTGCAGCCAGCCTTTGCCGGGGCCAAGCAGAACCCGATCCCCTGGATCAACACCTGGCTGTCGTCCGACAACGTGCAGGTCGCCCCGCAGGAAGTGGAAGTGAGCTCATATCTGGTAGGTCAGATCGACAGCGAAGTGAATGCCGAAGACCTGGGTGATTTCGAGCTGTGAGTGACGCCACCGGCACGCTGACCACTGCCCCGCACGCGGCCCCCGCCCAGAGCGACGCAGGCTCGCCACGGGTGCATACCCAGGATGGCGTGCTGCACGCCCATCCCGGCGAGAGCGTGCTGGAAACCCTGGAGCGCCACGGTCATCACGTGGAGTTCCAGTGCCGCAGCGGCTATTGCGGCGCCTGCCGCACCCCGCTGCTGGCAGGCAAGGTGCACTATGCCGCCGTGCCGCTCGCCTTTGTCTCGCAGGGTGAGTGCCTACCCTGCTGCTGCAAACCGGTGGGTGCCATCCGGCTGGACATCAAGAAGCGCTGAGCCCCCTTCAGGTTCACGTCAGCAAACAAAAAGCCGCCGGAGCAATCCGGCGGCTTTTTTACATCCATCTCTATGCCTTGTAGGCGGGCGGCTGATGCACCACCCGCCCCCACAGGGCCTTACAGCCAGGGCGCGGCGGTCGGCCCATGGTGCAGACCCAGCTTCCAGACCCGGCCGAAGTGCTTGTAGTGACCGGCCGCGACACCGGCCTTCTCGCCCATGCCGTGGTAAAGATCGAGGTGGCCCTTCTTCACCGCACCGCCCACATCCAGCGCGATCAACAGCCGCAGCTGATGCTTGCCAGTCCAGTTGCCCTCTTTGTCCAGCAGCGGTACTTCCGCCAGGATTGGCGTGCCCATCGGCAGCAGGGTCTTGTCGGCAGCCACCGCCGCCATCGGCAGCAGCGGAATGCCGGCGGCCCCGATCACGTCGTTGGTGGGGCGACGCTCGAAGAAGACATAGGAGGGGTTCTGCTCCACCAGCTCCTTGACGCTCTCCTCCGGCTGACGGTTGGCCCACTCCTTGATGGCCTTCATGGACATCTGCTCCTTGGGCACTTCGCCACGGTCGATCAGTACCCGGCCGATGCTGACATAACCGTGACCGTTTTTGCCGCTGTAACCCAGATATTGCAGCCGATCGTCGTCACCATAGTGAACGAAACCCGAGCCCTGTACGTCCATCAGAAAATTGTCGATGAGGGATTTGCTGTAGCCCAGCTCCAGCCCGCGGTTAGCCAGAGCCCCCTGGTGGATCTGGGCCCGGCTCGGGCAGCGCCCGCCGCATTTGGGCATGGCATAGATGGGGTACTTGTACTTGGCATCCGGGCGGTGACGCACCTCCAGCACCGGCGAGTAGTAACCGGTGAACAGCACGTTGCCCATCCGATCCGAGCCGCCCAGCTGGGCCAGACTGATGCCGTAACGGGTGATCTGAGCGGGATCGCCGCCATTGGCCACCCAGCGGGAGAGTTGATGGTAAAGCTCGCCATAGCGGCGGGTCATCTTGCCGGAGCGCTCCAGCACCAGCCGGCTCTGGGGGCCGAACTTGCTGTAGTCGGCGCGCTGTCGGCTGTTGACGCGCTCCACTCGCACCAGATCATCAGGCAGGGGACCGTCCAGATACTGCTTGCCCAGATTTTCCGGCACCTCGCAGTTGAGAAAACATCTGGCATCGGGTTTGTTTTTGGGCACCTGGGCTTGTTCAGAGTTGCCCGCACAACCGGCCAACCCCAGCACTGCGGCGGTCAGCCAGTAAGCGTGTTTATTCATATGTCCTCATATAACACCAAGGGTTATGTTCGGCGGGGAAGATGCCAAATTTGCAGGGGGAAAGCAAACGCCTTCAGGCCTGTGACGGCGGATTTCTCCAAAGGGGATCTTCTGGGTTATAACAAGGTAACAGGGTGTGAGAGGCCATGGATGGAACAGCTCGAAATCTTCCCGCTGCAGAGCCCCTGCATCGGGGTCTGCGAAGTGAACAACAAGGGCTACTGCAAGGGGTGCCTGCGCAGCCGCGAGGAGCGCTTCAACTGGCTCACCATGAGCCATGCCCAGCAGCAAGAGGTGATGCGCCTGTGCCGGGGTCGCAAGGCACGGGTGGAAGCCGCCCGCCGCAAGGCGCAGGAGGGAGCCCAACCCGAGCAGCCAGAGCAACCTGGCTGGGATTTTTAAATCCCGCCCCCTCTCTTATCCCTCTTCACCCCTCCCTTTGCGCCACCCGCACCAGCTCGCTGAACGCCACGAACAGGTGATAGAAGGTACTGGCCGGTGCATGGTCGGCCAACGGCGCCCCCGTCACATCCACCTGATCTAGCCACTGACCCGGCAGGGCCGGCATCAGGTAATAGTCAAAGATCCGCCCCACCACCTCGCCAATCTGGCGGGCTATCTCAGCCTCCCCTCGCCGCTCGTAGGCTGCCAGCAGCGCCTTGAGCTGCTCGGTCTGGCACCAGAGCCGGCTGGTCGTCCGATGGGGCCGCCCGTCATCGGTGAGCTCATCCAGCACCAGCCCGGTCGGTCCGTGGCCGTGAACGGTGGCAAAGCGGGTCAGGATGGCGATCCCCTCGTCTATCTCACGGGCACTCGGTCCATATTCCCACCCTTGCGCCAATGCCCGGTAACGGGCCAGCAGCCAGCACCACTCGTAGTGATGACCCGGGTCGATCAGGTGCGAATCGGGATGGGTCGGGAGAAGCCGCTCATCGAAGAACTCCCGCAGCAAGGCGGGCTCCAGAAAACGCTGGCGAAACAGCTGGTAAAGTCGATGTACACGCCCCTGCCAGCGCGGCTCATCAAAGCTCCCCGCCACCACCAGCAGCGCTTCGAACAGATGCATATGAGGGTTTTGACTGCGCAGCAAACCGGCTGGCCAGCTGGAGTGAAACCCGCCGTACAGGGGATCGGCAAACAGCAGTTCGATGGCCTGATAGCGCGACTCGGCCTGCTGCTGCCAGCGCGGCTCGCCGCTCAAGCGGTAGAGCCAGCACTCGGCCAGCAGGGCAAAGGCATATTCGTAGCAGCACACCGCACCGTCGGCAGGCGAGCCATCGGCATTGAGGGAAAACAGCTGGTTGCCGGCACCATCATCAAAGTGCCTCATGCCGAACATGGCGCAGCGCTCTGCCAGCTCGCCCCCCTCATACCAGCCGAGCAGGGCGGCGTGACTGAACACATAGATCTGGCGGCTCTGCACCCGAAAGCGAATGGGCTGCCAGAGCGGCGCGCCTGCGCCATCCAGCCCCTCGGCAAACAGCCCCCGCACCCAATCAAAACCCCTTGCCCCCCAGTGAGGCAGCGCCTCCTCCACCAGCCAGCGTCGGCAGCGCTGCGCCGCCTCTCTTATCCCGTCATGCATCTCAGCACCTCTCCAGCCAACCCATCATCCAACCCGTAAAAAGGGAGAGCCCTGCTCTCCCCTGTCTGTGCTCATCCTCGATCGGCCTAGAAGAGTCCGACGGCGACCCCGACAAAGGCCACGACCAGCAGCCCCAGCATGGCCTTGACCGGCGAGACGTTGCGTCTGGCCATCAGATACCAGGTACCCAGCACCACCAGCAGCGGCATCAGTTTGGGAAAGATGCCGTCCAGCATGGCCTGCAGCTGGATGTTGACCCCATCGGAGGTGACGAAATCGAGCCCGGTGGAGAGATTGACGTAACTGGCCGCCACCCCGCCCATCACGAAGACCCCGAGCAGGGAGAGCGCCTCGCGCAGCTTGACCGACTCCGAGCTCACCAGTGCCTCCACCGAGCCGGTTCCCATCCGGTAGCCCTTCATGAACAGCATGTAGGAGCCGGTGATGACGATGGCGTTGAAGCTGATGATGTAAAAGAGCGGCCCCAGCACGCTGCCGCCGGCGGCCAGCGCCATGCCGATACTAAGCAGAATGGGTACCAGCATGCCCGGGATCATGGAGTCCCCGATCCCGGCGATGGGCCCCATCAACCCCACTTTCAGGGTGTTGATGGTCTCGCCATCGATCCGCTCGCCGTTGGCCCGTTTCTCCTCCAGCCCCACCGCCAGCCCGTTGATGATGGCGCCAAGCTGAGGCTCGGTGTTGTAGAAGGAGGCGTGGCGTTTCATCGCCTCCGTCCGCTCCGCCTTGCCGGGATAGAGTTTTTTCAGCGCCGGCATCATGCCAAGGCAGAAGCCGAAGGATTCGAGTCGCTCGAAGCTCATGGAGGAGAGGTTGTACATCATCCAGGCGCGCCAGCAGGCACGCAGATCCTTGAGAGTGAGGGCCACCGGCGCCTTGTTCACCGGCTGACCCGCTTGCAGCTTTGCGTCCATCAAAATTCATCCTCATCGTCGGTCTGGGTGGCAGAGCGGGCAGCCGGCGCAGGGCGCGGCTCCGGCTTGTAGTTGTAGTGGATGAGCGCGAGCAGGGCGCCGATCATCACCAGCCCCACCATGTTGAGCTTGAGAAAAACGATGCCGACAAAGCCCACCAGGAAGTAGATCAGCATGCTGCTCTGCTTGATGATCTGCTTGAGCAGGATGGCGATGCCGACCGCCGGCAGTATGCCGCCCACCACCGTCATGGTGCGGATCACCAGCTCCGGCAGGCTGTTCATGAAGCCTTCGATGTACTGGTTGCCAAAATAGACGGCGATGAAGGTGGGCACGAAGCGCAGCACGAAGTTGCTGGCCTGCGGGAAGATGGCGCTGTTGAGGTAGACCCCCTTCTCGTCCCCCTGCTCCAGCGCCACGTCGGCCCTGTGGTTCCAGTAGGAGTTGAGCACCATCATGAAGTTGAAGAGGATGGTGCCGGCGATGCCGATGGTGGCGGCAATGGCCACCGCCACCGACGGCTCCTTGCCCGACAGTATGCCCAGCGCAATGGCCGGAAAGGCAACGAAGTTGAGATCCGCCGGCATGGAACCGCCCGGCGTCACCATGGCGATATAGACCGCCTGCACCGCCACCCCGATGAGGATCCCGGTCTGGATATCACCGAGGATGGCCCCCACCAGCATGCCCGAGACCAGCGGACGGGTGATGGTGTACCAGCCCCCGGTCAATCCCAGCAGCCAGGGGCTGCTGAGGGCACCGAGATAACAGAGTATCCCGATGAGTGTTGCTTCCAGAAACATGATGTCTGCTCCCTATTTCAGCTTTTTCTGGGCATCCGCCCAGCTGTAGTGGCTGGCGTCCGGCACCAGCCGAAAGTCAATGTCGTGGCCAAGGCCGGCCAGGTAGTCAAAGGCGGCGATCTCCTGCGCCGTCACCGACTGGTTGGGGCCTATGGTGGTGGTCTGTTCGCGGGCACTCATGGGCCCTACGTTGATCTTGCCGTTGTGGTTCTCAAGGGAGATGCCGGCGGCGCAGAGCCGCTGCAGGGTGACCGGCGACTTGCCGATCACGAAGTAGCGCTTGTCGCTGGCGATCACCTTGGGCAGCTTGGCAATCGCCGTCGCCACGTCGAACAGCCACACCCGGGTGTCAGGCACGGCACCGATCATCACCTGGGAGAGCAGCGGATCGGCCGCCACCTCGTCATCGATCGCGACGATGCCGTCACAAGGCAGCTCCCTGGCCCAGCGCGTCACCAGCTGACCGTGGATCACCCGATCGTCAATGCGTACAAATGAAATGGCCATCTCGCTCTCCTAGAAGTTGTCGTCTTGCTGGTGCGCAACCGCCGGGGCCGCGATCACCATGGATTCCAGCGCCTGGGCCAGCAACTGGCGGGCCGCCTCGTGCACATCGGTTGCCGCCAGCCAGTCGGCACTAATCAGCAGCATGGGAAAATTCACCCCGGTCACCACGGCTACCGGCTGCGGCCATTCGGGGTCAAATGCAAAGCGGCACGCCACGTTGTAGGGAGTGCCGCACTCCATGTCGCACAGCACCAACACCCCGTCAGCCCCCGCGCCATGGCGGCGCAGGGTCTGTTCAAACTCGCTGCGAAAGGCCTCGATCCCCCCCTCTTCGGTGAGGGAGACGGTCGCCACCGCCGGCAGTTCGCCGTAAACCATGCTGGCGCTGGCCAGCAGGGCCGGCGCCAGTGAACCATGGGTTGCGATAAGGATCCTCAGCATCTTGGTTACCCCCTCACATAGGCCTTGATGGTGGCGATGGTCGCCCCTTCACTCTCGCCGCTCGGGCGGATGCGATAGCGCCCCACCGAGGCCGGGACGATGAAGGTCTCGGCGTAGTGCACCACAAACGGTGCGAACGCATGGTCGGGGCTCTCCACCGTCGCCTCTCGCCCCTCGATCAGATTGAGTACCTGCACTGTGCCGCCGGTGTCGTGCTCCACCGGCACGCTGAACCAGTGGCGACGGGTCTCGATGAATTCCCGCTCGTGCAGCCCGGTGCGCTCCTCGCGCCAGCCCGGCCCCTCGGCAATGGGCTCGATGCGATTGACCAGGTGCTCGCGGGTCCAGTCGCTGTCGCGCTCCCACTGGATCACCTTGCTGCCATGCGCCAGATGGATGGGGCGCGGGATGCCATCGAGCCCGACCCGGCCCCAGTCCCACAGCTTGAAGGTGAAGATGTAGGGGGTGGCGCTGATCTCGAGCACCATGGCCCCCTCTCCCGAGCAGTGGACGGTCCCGGCCGGGATCAGGAAGTGATCGTGCTTGCGGGCCGGGAAGCGGTTGATGAAGCGCTCGTCATCGAAAGGCTTCTCGCCGCGCTGGGCGGCGGCCAACTCCGCCAGCATCGCCTGCGGGTCGATACCGGTGCGGGTGCCGAGGTAGACGCAAGAGCCCGGTTTGGCATCGAGCAGGTAGTAGCTCTCGTCCTGGGTGTAGTGCATGCCGAACTCCTGTTGGATGTATTCGGTCAGCGGATGCACCTGCAGGCTGAGCGGCTGCCCCCCCACCGTGTCGAGAAAATCGAACCGGATCGGGAACTCGGCGCCAAAGCGGGCATGTACCCGCTCCCCGAGCAGGGCGCTGGGCTGGCACAGCACCAGGTTTTGCGACGGGATCTCCACCCGCACCTCGCCAATGCGCAGGTAGAGGCTGTTCTCTTCCGGTACGCAATCAAAGCACCAGGCATAGTTGGGTTGAGCCGGGTCCAGATCGCACACCTGCTTCATCCACTGCCCGCCCCAGACCCCGGGGTCGAAGAAGGGCACTACCCGAAACGGCTGGCGCGCCGCCTGATGCAACCCCGCCAGCAGCGCCTGCCCCGTCACCAGGGTCGGCTTGCCTCGGGTGTTGGTATCGAGCAGGAAATCGATGGTGGGCAGCTGGGCCAGTTTATGGCGGTCAAACACCCGCCACTCGATGAAGAAGGCGCGCTTGTAGCGGCGCAGTATGTCCTCCTCCTCGTTGCCAGCCCCCCAGTTGCCCAGCTCCTTGCGCCGCAGTCGCTGCTGGATCTCCCAGCGGGCGAGATCGGCATAGACCCGCACATCCCCTCTCGCCACCAGTGAGGCGCCACTGCCCATCACCACCACCAGGCCACCGGTTATCTCTGCGACCTGCCGCTGCAGGCTAGCCAGCGCGGCCGGGTCAAAAAATTCCACCATCTTGTGGGGGGCCAGCACGCCAAACACCCGGTCCTCGGTGATGAAGCGCTCCAGCATCGCCAGCACTTTTGATTCGGGCAGGCGGGCCTGCTCCACATCGATGAGCGTGTGGGGCCCAAGCCTTGTCAGCAGCTGGCTATGGAGCTCGCCCTGATCCACGCCGTGATAGCAGTCGATCACCAGCACCACCCTTGCCCCACCTTGCCGGTCTGCCGCGGCCTGCAGTCGCCGGGCTATCTCGTGCCAGCCGGCACAGGCGGCGCCCTCATGGCCGGCGACCACCACTTCCGGGAATTTGTCGTAGTTGGAGACGTAACTCGAATGAATCATTGGCTTGCTCTCTCGTTGACATCTACGAAAGAGATAAATCGATTAACCTGTTAACCACAACCTGATAAACAAGATTAACCTCATAAAATGGTGTATTTGATCGCAAATATGGGCGAAATATGTGATCATGACGGCAATTTCATCATGGCAAGTTAACAATAAAAGGTTAATCGATATACCTTTGAGACCTACTCCCTGACAGGATCCATCCCATGAGCAATGTGACCGTTGCCGACATCGCCCGCCATCTGGGGGTGTCGACTGCCACCGTCTCCATGACCCTGCGCAACAAGGGGCGCATCTCCGAGCACACCCGCCAGCGGGTACTCAGGGCCATCGACGAGCTCGGCTATGTCTACAACCAGACCGCCGCCAACCTGCGCAACAAGAGCAGCAACCAGGTCGGTCTGTTGCTGCACGACATCACCAACCCCTTCTATGCGGAGATGACGGCAGGCCTGAGCCGGGAGATGGAGCATCACGATCTGATGCTGTTTCTGGCCAACAGCGAGGAGTCGGCCACCCGGCAGCAGCAGTTCACCGACTCGCTGCAGCGCAACAACGCCGCCGGCATGGTGATCTGCGCCACCCAGACCACCCCCCGCAGCTTCTTCGAGAGCCTGCAACGCCGCCGCATGCCCACCATTCTGATCGTACGGCCGGTGCCGGACGTGGCGATCGACTTCGTCGGCACCGACAATTTCCTGGGCTGCCAGCTGGCGACCGAACACCTGCTGAAGCTGGGTCACCGCCACATCGCCTTTGTCGGGGGCAATCCTGCCTCCATCAGTCGCTCCCAGCGCCTCGGCGGCTACATGAGCAAGTTGCTCGAACACGGCATCTCCCCAAGGCCGGAGTGGATCATCGGCTGCGGCGCCAGCCGGGTGGAAGGCACCCGTGCCATCACGGCGCTGCTGGAACAGCATCCCGAGGTGACGGCGGCGGTCTGCTATCAGGACGTGGTAGCGCTCGGCGCCATTCTGGCGCTGCGCAAGCTGGGGCGGGTCATCGGTCAGGACTTTGCACTGGTGGGCTTTGACGATCTGCCGGAAACCGCGCTGGTGGACCCGCCCCTCACCACCGTCTCGGTGGCGTCGCGAGAGATCGGCCGAAAAGCCGGCGAGCTGCTGCTCGAGCGGATGGCCGGCAACGACGAACCGGCCAAGAGCATCATACTGCCCCCCACCCTGGTGGTGCGCCAATCCTGCGGCAGCCCCTAGCGGGCCGCCGCAAGCGCTGTTTCAAGTGGCTTGCCCAGCAGAAGTGACAATGCGGGGCGTGCCATCCTCCCCGGCCAGCACCCGCAGGCCAAAGCCGCGCGCTCCCAGCGCTTCGTAATCGTGGCCGGCGACGGCGGGCCAGACCGCCAGCGCCGAGAGCTGCGTCTCGCCGGTATTGATGAGTCGATGGGCCACATGGCCTGGGATATGGTGAACGCTGCCGGCAAAGACCTGCTCCAGCCGGCAGGCACCGGCCATATCCTGCAGCAGCAACAACCCCTGCCCGCACAACCCGAAGTAATATTCCGCCTGCTCGGCGCGCGCATGGAGATGACCGCGGGTCATGAAGAACTCCTGGCCGACCCGGCCCGCCTCCAGATAGGTGACCCCCATGTTGAGATCCCCCTCGCCGCCATGGCCGGGCAGCATGGCGACCCGATAGAGCCGTGTCTCGGGCGGCAGCGCCGCCTCGGCGTACGAGTCGGCAAAGAGGTCCTGCAGGTCGGCCAGGGTGGTGCTCTTTTCCACCAGCTCGGCACCACCTAACTTGCCGGTCGCAAAGTCGAGAATGGGGGGGATCATGGGGATCATCATCTGCTCCTGGGGATCGGGTTATCGGCAGGCGCAGCGGCGCCCTTCGGGGTTCCACGCTAGAGGGTTAATCTATTAACCACAAGCCAGGTTGCCCTATCCTCGTCACTTTTTGGACAATAAATTTGGGCAATAAAAAAGCGGCCCAAAGGCCGCTCTCTTGTATGGCGTGTTGCTGGCTGGTGGCTTATGCCGTGGCCAGTTTGGCCTGCTCTTCACCGCGCTTGAGCATGG
This sequence comes from Aeromonas sp. S5(2024), assembly GCF_041403025.1. Lineage (NCBI taxonomy): Bacteria > Pseudomonadati > Pseudomonadota > Gammaproteobacteria > Aeromonadales > Aeromonadaceae > Aeromonas > Aeromonas sp. S5(2024). The sequence continues at coordinate 574,553 of NZ_JBGLRI010000002.1, forward strand.
CGTAGGAGACACCGGTCAGCAGCGAGCCCGCCGCAATCGCCACGATATACATCATGACGTTGCTGATGGCGTGGGGGATGAACAGCACGAACAGACCGCCGTGGGGCGCCATCAGTTCGCAGCCGAACAGCATGGAGAGCGCACCGGTCAGAGCGCCACCCACCATGCAGGCCGGGATGACCCGCATCGGATCCTTGGCGGCAAACGGAATGGCCCCCTCGGAGATGAAGCACAGACCCAGCACGAAGGAGGCCTTGCCTGCTTCCTGCTCCGCTTTGATGAACTTGGTGCGGGCCAGGAAGGTGGCGATCCCCATCCCCAGTGCCGGCACCATACCGGCGGCCATTACCGCTGCCATGGGGGCGTAGGTTTTGGAGGCCAGCAGACCGACCCCGAAGGCGTAGGCCGCCTTGTTGACCGGGCCGCCCATGTCGAAGCACATCATGGCACCGATGATGACACCCAGCAGCACGGCGTTGGCGGAGCCCATGTTGTTGAGGAAGGTGGTCATGGCATTCATGATGCCGGCCACCGGGCCACCCACCACGTAGATCATCACCAGGCCGGTAAACAGGCTGGCAAACAGCGGAATGATCAGGATAGGCTTGAGCGCTTCCAGGGTCACCGGCAGGCGCACCTTGTCGCTCAGGTACTTGGCGCTGTAACCGGCCAGGAAACCGGCCACGATGCCGCCAAGGAAACCGGCGCCCAAGGAACTTGCCAGCATGCCACCGATCATGCCGGGGGCGAGGCCCGGACGGTCAGCGATGGAGTAGGCAATGTAGCCGGCCAGCACCGGGATCATCAGGGCAAAGGCGGAGCCACCACCGATCTTCATCAGGGCCGCGGCCAGGGTACCTTCCACCTTGAACGCCTCGATCCCGAACACGAACGAGAGCGCGATGATGAGGCCGCCCGCCACCACCATGGGCAGCATGAAGGAGACCCCGGTCAGCAGGTGCTTGTAGGGGCCAGCCTTCTCTTCTTTCTTGGGTTGGCTGGCACCGCTGTGGCGATAGGTTTTCGCCTCGGTCCAGGCCTTGTCGAGCTCGGCACGGGTTTTCTTGAGCGCCGCGCCCGTGCTGGTGCGATAGACCGGCTTGCCGTCGAAACGGGCCATGTCCACCTCGATGTCGGTGGCGAGGAACACCAGATCGGCGGATGCAATCTCCTCGGCAGTCAGGGCATTCTGGGCACCGACCGAGCCTTGAGTCTCGACGCGGATCTGATGACCCAGCTGTTTGGCCATGGTCTCCAGCGCTTCTGCCGACATGAAGGTGTGGGCCACCCCGGTCGGACAGGCAGTCACCGCGACGATGCGCTTGCCAGCGGCGGCCGGTTTGGCGGCAGCATTGGCAACGGCGGAGGCGGCTTGATGGCGATAGACGCTGGCGCCGCTGGCGGCGGCGTCCAGCAAGGCGGCCGGATCCTGCAAGGCGAGATCCATGCTGCCCTGATAGACCCGCTTGCCATCATAGGCGGCGAGATCCACCGAAGCGCTGGCGACAACCAGCACCAGGTCGGCCGCGGCAATCTGCTCCTTGCTCGGTACCTGGCGGGGCTGCACGCTGGAGCCGACGTCGAGGGTGAGCTCCCAGCCAGCCAGTTTGGCCTGCTGTTCTATCCGTTTTGCAGCGAGAAAGCTGGTGGCAATGCCCGCCGGGCAAGCCGTAACCAAGATTGCTTTCATTGGGCATCTCCTGAGTTTTCCATTGAGGGGGTATGGCATTGAACCGGTGCCAGCGCATCCAGACGCTGTACGCGCACCTGTTCAAGCAAGGGGTTGAGCACACTGATATCGCTAAAGCCGACCGCCACTTGGCTGACCGCCAGCGCCGAGACGGCGGTGGCCAGCCGCAGGGTCTGCTCCGGCGCCCAGCCAAGGCTGAGACCATGGGCGAGGCCTGCCACCAGGGAATCGCCGGCTCCGACCGTGCTGACCACCTGCATGCGCGGCGGAATCGCCTGCCAGACGGCATCCGGAGCAAACCAGATCAGGCCATCGGCGCCGTTGGAGATCACCACGTTGGGGATCCCGCTGGTCTGCAGCGCGCGGGCACACTCGGCCTGCTCGCTCAAAGTCTTGATGGGGCGGCCCGCCCACTGGCTCAGCTCTTCCAGATTGGGTTTGACCAGGGTCGGTGCCGCCTTGATCCCTTCGCTTAACGCCGCGCCGCTGCAATCGAAGATCACCTGCTTGCCTCTGGCCTTGAGCAGGCGGATCAGATGGGCGCAGTAATCGGGGGTCACCCCTTTGGGCAGGCTGCCCGCCAGCACGAACCAGTCGGCGCGCGCTGCCAGTTCGTCGATGGCCTGCTCGAGAGAGCTAACTTCCTCTTGGTGGATGGTGAGCCCCGGTAGATTGAGATCGGTGACCCGGCCGGATTGCTCGGAAATCTTGACGTTGATGCGGGTGCTGCCTGCCACGCGCACAAAGTGATCGGCCAGGGCACGCTCCGTAAACAGGGAGGCAAAGCTCTGCTGGTTATCGGCGCCAAGCCAGCCGGTGACACCCACCTCGCGGCCCAAGTCCTTGAGCACCATGGCGACGTTGATCCCCTTGCCCGCCGCGCGCAGGTTGGCCTCGCTCACCAGGTTCACCTCGCCCAGACTCATCGCCTCGAGACGGGTGGTGAGATCGAGCGCCGGATTGAGGGTGATGGTCACTATGTCCATCAGTGCGCCCCCTCACCCAGCCCGGCCGCAATGGCGGCGCCTATGCCCTTGAGCGCCGCTTCGGCATCCGGGCCTTCGACGCGAAACGCCAGACGGTGCCCGCACTTGACGCCAAGGCCGATGACCTTCATCAGGCTCTTGGCGGAGACCGCCTCGCCGCTGCCATCCAGATTCGCTACCCGGATATCTGATTCAAACTCTTTGGCCACCTTGACCAGCATGGCGCCCGGACGGGCGTGCAACCCATGGGGGTTGATGATGGTGAAGGTGTCGGAAAGACCGCTGGCCGGCCCCGCTTGCAGCATGGCCAACCCCTCGCCCCCTGCCAGCGTAGCCAGCTGACCGGCAGCGGCCAGTTTGGCCAGGTTGTCGAGCTGCGCCAGATGGCCGCTATCTGCGGCGCACAGCAGCAGCAGGGCACTGACCGGTTGTTCCCCTGCGCTCAGCACACTGCTCGGGGTGGCCAGCACCCAGCCGGTCTGAGCCGCTTGTGCGCGGGCCAGCCAGATGCCCCCGCCCAGGTAGGCGGGTTCACTTGCCAGCAGGGCGCTCACCATGGCGGCATCGCCCCAGCCGGCGGATTTGGCGCGGGCGGCGGCGCCCAGCAGCAACTGGTCGCGATCGTCGGTCGGGAAGTCGGCCAGAGCCAGAAACTGCACCTCTTTGGCCGCCGTCGCACCGGTCAGGATATTGATGATGGTGTCGGCATCGGTGGCCTCTTTCAATTGCGCCGCCGCCTGCTCGTCACCCAGCACGTGGGTGAGCTGGCGCAAAATGCCCAGATGCTCGTCGGACTTGGCGGCGATGCCGATGGCGACGTAGGCGATCTGCCCCTCGTCCCACTCGATCCCCTGCGGGAACTGGGCCACTATGACGCCGGTGTTCTTCACCAGATGCCGGGTGTCGGTGGTGCCGTGGGGAATGGCGATGCCGCTGCCAAGATAGGTGGCGTGCTGCGCTTCACGCGCCAGCATGCCATCTACATATCCCGCTTCCACCAGACCGGCTTCGGTCAGTTTGCCTGCCAACAGGGCAATGGCTTCGGCCTTGGTCGCCACCGACTGCCCCAGCAGGATCTGCTGTCGCGCCAACTTCAACATAGAGATTCTCCATCAGGTGCCGGGCGGCCTGACCGTACCGGCTCATCAAACATAACCATTCGTACCACTCGCCTGCTGACAATAGACCGGATTGCATCCCTTCGCGGGTCATACCCGGTTTTTATGCCCGGCCATCGATTGTCTGCTGACAAGCTGAATCGTTTCACTTACACTCAGACTGAATCGTTTCAGCGAATTGATCAAGTACCCACAAAGAGTGCTTTTCAATGATATGATCCCGCGCACACTTTTCGGTGCCCTCACCAGGCAGTGCCCGTGGGCCTTGCAACTCAAACAGAGCCAACATGATGAAACTGGATGAAATCGCCGCCCTCGCCGGTGTCTCGCGCACCACGGCCAGCTATGTGATCAATGGCAAGGCCGACCAATACCGCATCAGCCAGGCCACCCGCGACAAGGTGATGGCGGTGGTCACCGCCCACAACTACCAGCCGGACAGCCGCGCCGCCTCCCTGCGTGGTGGCCAGACCAAGACCCTGGGCTTCATCCTGCCCGACCTGGAGAACGCCAGTTACGCCAAGCTCGCCAAACGGCTGGAGCAAGGGGCGCGAGTACAGGGTTATCAGCTGCTGATCGTCTGCTCGGAAGATGACCCCGCCACCGAAAAAGAACTGGCCGAGATGCTGGCCAGCCGCCACGTGGATGCGCTGCTGGTGGCCAGTTGCCTGCCACCCGAAGATCCCTTCTACCTCGGCCTGCAGACGCGCGGCATCCAGGTGCTCGCCATCGACCGGGCCATGGCGGCCGACAAGTTCGTCACCGTGGCCAGCGAAAACCAGAAGGCAAGCTGCGATCTCACCGCCTCCCTGCTCTCGCCGGCCATCAAGCACATCGCCCTGATCACCGCGCTGCCGGCACTCACGATCAGCCGTGAACGCAAGGCAGGCTTCGAGCAGGCCGTCGCCAGCCACAGCACGGCTTGCCATCTGTGTGAAGGGGCCCACTTCTCCCGCGCCGAGGGCTACCGCCTGATCAAGACGCTGCATCAACAGCTCGGCCAGCTGCCCCAGGCACTGGTAGCCACCTCCTACATCCTGATGGAGGGGGTGCTCGACTATCTGCTGGAACAGGAGACCGACATGAGCCGGCTGGCCATGGCCACCTTCGGCGACGATCGCCTGCTCGATTTTCTCCCCTTCGGCATCAACTCCCTGCCCCAGCAGCACGATGCCCTCGCCAGCCAGGCGCTGGATCTGGCCCTCAAGGCGATTGGCGGTGAATATCAGTGCGGGTTGCACTATGTGAGCCGTACCCTCAAACGCCGCCGCTGATACTCTCTACATCGCGCGCCGCTGCGACCCGGTTAGCAGCGGCGCGTTTTTTCACCCGTCAAAGCGCACTCCTGTCATCTTTTATTTCCACTCATTCTGTCCACCCAGTACAAAATCCGCCTTTACACGCTTGTATCCAACATTTTAATTCGCTAAGTTGGCAACCATCTTTTACAACCAGCGGATTTTTCGTAACGATGGGTTCACTCCGATATTGCTAGCCTCCGGTCTCGACCCCGGAGGCGCCTTGCCAACACCTCATATGCCTGCTGCGCACGGCGCAGTTTCTCGATTCGGATGGACACCATGAATACCAAAACCCTGGGATGTACCCTGTTGATTGCCGGCACCACCATAGGCGCCGGCATGCTGGCCCTGCCGCTGGCTTCCTCCTCTCTTGGCGGGCCCGCCACCCTGCTGCTGATGATCGGTCTCTGGGGCCTGATGGCCTTTACCGCCATGCTGCAGGTGGAAGCCAGCCTCAACACCGGCAAGTGGTACCTGCACCAGCTGGCGGATCACCTGCTCGGCCCCTGGGGCAAGCGCATTGCCTCCTTCTGCATCCTGATGCTGTTCTACTCGCTGGCCTCCGCCTACATCAGCGGCGGCAGCAGCCTGCTGGCCCAGGCGCTGGCCGATGCCGGCCTACCCCTCAGCCAGGAGCAGGCGGCCTGGGCCTTCACCCTGCTGTTTGGCGGCATGGTCTGCGTCGGCACCAAACAGGTGGATTACCTCAACCGACTGATGTTCACCGTCAAGCTGGTGATCATGGTGGCCGTCCTCGGGCTGCTGCTGCCGCGCGCCGAGGGGCAGCACCTGCTCTCCATGCCGCTCGGTCAGGGCTTGTTGCTGGCAGGCCTGCCGGTCATCTTCACCTCGTTCGGTTTTCACGGCTCCATCCCGAGCGTGATGCTCTACCTGGGGGACTGCCCCAAGCAGCTGCGCCGGGTCTTCGTGTGGGGCTCCGCCCTGCCGCTCATCCTCTACGTGCTGTGGCAAATCGCCATCCTGGGGCTGCTCGGTCAGCAATCCCTGATCCAGACCGGCGGGGCGCTGGACAGCCTGCTGGCCAACGTCGGCAATCTGGTGAGCTGGCCCGCTTTCAACCAGGCGATGCACCTGTTCGCCGATCTGGCGCTGGCCACCTCCTTCCTCGGGGTGACGCTGGGACTGTTCGACTTCATGGCCAAGGTGACCCGCCGAAAGGACAACTGGCAGGGCCGCACCCAGACCGGCATGATCACCTTCGTGCCGCCGTTGCTGTTTGCCCTCTACTTCCCGCAGGGCTTCATCATGGCGCTCGGCTACGCCGCCATCGCGCTGGCGGTGCTGGCGGTGCTGCTGCCGGTGGCCCTGGTGTGGCAGAGCCGCAAGCGGGCCGAGGCGCACCACTACCGCGCCCCGGGCGGCGTGATCGCGCTGGGCCTTGCCGGCGCCATGGGCGTGCTGATCGTCGGGGTGCAGATAAGCGTCAGCATGGGGCTGCTGCCCGCGCTCTAAGCCAGAGCCGGTATTGCATGCCCCGATAGCAAAAAAGAAAAAGCCCCGCCAACCCAGTTGGCGGGGCTTTTTCTATGCCATCGGTATATGCCATCGATATAAAGGGGTCCGCCTGCGCGGTGATCATCTCCCTGATGCATCAAACGTTCATATATGCACCATGCATCGACACCCTGTATATATATGAATAATTCTTGTACACTGATAGCAGATCGCCTTTTTGGCAACAGAACACACGCTCAATCCCGCAAGGAGCCTGACATGGTCGCAACCGCACACGTGCAACGGCAAGATGGCGCCGTTGATCCCAGCAAGGCGCTGCCAGTGGTGTTTCGCATCCTGGACAAATGGCAGTGCAACACAGATGAACAGTTGCGACTGCTCGGCATCTCTTCGCGTTCAACCTTGAACAAGTACAAAGAGTCCCACGGCGGGATCAGACTGAGTGCGGATCTGCAGGAGCGAATGAGCTACCTGCTCAACATTCACAAGAGCCTGCGGGTACTGTTCAGCGCGGACGAGAGCATCTATGGCTGGGTGCGCAAGTCCAACAGTCACCCCTTTTTCGCCGGCCGCAGCGCCATGGAGGTGATGCAGGGTGGCCGTGTGGCCGATCTCTATGAGGTCGCTACCCGCCTGCACGCCTGGCGCGGAGGCATGGCCTGATGCAGACGCCCCCACAGCGCGCATTCAAGGACGAATCAGCCTACCGGATCATCCCGAGCCGCTACCCCACCATCTGCCTCTATGAGGATGTGGCCAACGCCGACGAACTGGAGGCGGTCTGGGCCATCGAGGCACTCACCAACGACAGGCTGAGGGAAGAGGCCGGCGAGCTGACGCGAGTACCGAAAGCAGACTGGCTGGTGGGCTTGGCTGGCGGCAGCCATGTGATGGCCGCCTTCACCCACCTCAATCCGGAAGGTGCCCGCTTCACTACCGGCGATTTTGGCGGTTATTACTGCGCCCCCAGCCTCGACACCGCCATCAAGGAGACGGTCTACCACCAGGAGTGCGTCTTCGGCTACACCCGTGAACCCGCCCAGAAGGTGCAGATGCGGGTGATCCATGCCGAGTTCAGCGCCAGCCTTATCGACATTACCGGCGAGGCCTTTCTCGCCACACCGCTCTACCATGCGACCGACTACGGGTATTCCCAGGCCTTCGCCCGCGAGCAGAAAGCCCTGGATGTGGACGGCATCTGTTACCGCTCGGTGCGCCACAGCGGCCACGATTGCTACCTGCTCTATCGCCCGCGCCTGGTCAGTCGCGTTCATCAGCCCCGTCATCTGGAGTACCACTGGAACGGCAGCGCCATCGCCAACGTGCTGCAAATCACCCTCTATGGCGAGTGACGGGCACTGCCCGCCTCACTCGGCCGATTCCCGGATATAGAAAAGCCCCGCCAGAGTGGCGGGGCTTTTTACATCAACCGAGCGAGGGAGCAGGCTCCCTGGCCGCTTACTGGTTGTGGGTAGCGCGACGAGGACGACGAGCCTGAGCCGGTTTGCCGGCGCCGCCTTCCGGGCGCTGACCGCCCTGGGGCTTGGGCTTGCCACCGTTGCCGGAGCGGTTACCGCCGCCATTGCCACCGTTGGCAGAGCGACCGGCGCCCTGACGCTGACCTTGACCTTGCGGGCGCGGCGCACGGCGCTGCTCGCTCGGATCGCGCGGCTCTTTGCGAAGCGGCGCGCCGATGCCACGGGCGATGTTGTCGAGCGTCTCGCGGGAGGCTTCAAAACCGGCCACCTGCTCGCATGGGATGTTCTGCTTGGTCAGCCGCTCGATGGCCTTGATGAGCTTGCCTTCATCGGCAGCGACCAGGGAGATGGCATGACCGGCGGCGCCAGCACGGCCGGTACGGCCGATGCGGTGCACGTAGTCTTCCGCCACGTTCGGCAACTCGAAGTTGACTACCTGCGGCAGCTTGTCGATGTCCAGGCCACGGGCGGCGATGTCGGTCGCCACCAGCACCTTGACGCTGCCATCCTTGAAACCGGCCAGGGCGCGAGTACGGGCCCCCTGGCTCTTGTTGCCATGGATGGCGGCGGCGCTGACGCCGTTCTTGTCGAGGGTCTCGGCAACGCGGTTGGCCATGTGCTTGGTACGGGTGAACACCAGTACCTGCTGCCAGTTGTTGCTGGTCACCAGATGGCTCAGCAGCGCAATCTTGTTGGCCTTGTCACAGGGGTGCACCAGCTGCTCGATACGCTCGGCGGTGCTGTTGCGCGGAGCGACTTCGATCACCGCCGGGTTGTCCAGCAGGCCGGTAGCCAGCTCGCGGATCTCGTCGGCGAAGGTAGCGGAGAACAGCAGGTTCTGGCGCTTCTTCGGCAGCAGGGTCAGGATGCGGCGGATGTCGCGGATAAAGCCCATGTCGAGCATGCGATCCGCTTCGTCCAGCACCAGGATTTCCACTTCATCAAACTTGACGGCATTCTGGTTGTAGAGATCCATCAGGCGGCCCGGGCAGGCCACCAGCACGTCCAGACCACGGCGGGTGGCCATCATCTGCGGGTTGATGCTCACGCCGCCAAATACCACGTGGCTGCGGATCGGCAGGTGTTTGCCGTAGTTGCGCACGCTCTCGCCCACCTGGGCGGCCAGCTCGCGGGTCGGGGTCAGCACCAGGGCACGGATGCGATTCGGGGAGACCTTGCGCTTGCTTTCAGTCAGACGCTGCAGCATCGGCAGGGTAAAACCTGCGGTCTTGCCGGTCCCGGTCTGGGCGGCGGCCATCAGATCACGGCCAGCCAGTACCGCCGGGATCGCTTGTTGCTGAATGGGAGACGGGGTGTCGTAGCCTTGCTCGGCAACGGCACGCAACAAGGGTTCGGCCAGACCGAGGGAAGTAAAACTCATAGTTACCTGCTAGGGATAGGGGCGCCGACAATCCGGGATGGGGCTCCTCTGCTGAGCCGATGCCATCTCGCCAGACTCGGGCCTGTTGAGAACACAACGATTTCCCCGGGGAGCAGAGCAAAGGGGAAAGAATAGGGGCGCAGTCTAACGGAGTTATTGAGGAGAAACGAGAAAAATGTGACGTTCCTCCCAGCATGTTTGCCAAAAGCAGGTCACCGTCCCGCCCGGAAAAGCCGCTCAAGAACTCATTCGAATCAGGCTATGCTTGATGCCAGATAACGGCGATACCGCCGCATCCGTCCTGTACAAGGAGGTTCAGGTTCATGCGTGTTCATCTTCTGTCGGCCGCCCCAGGCTGGCTCTTGCTCTCCCTGCTGGCAGTTGGGCTCTCTCTGCCGCTGCAGGCCAAGCCCAGGCTGTCGGTGGCCTGGAGCCACTGGCCCCCGTTCAGTTACATCAATCCCCAGGGGACGCTGGATGGGTTGGATGTCACCCTGACCCGCCAGATCTTGAGTCAGGCGGGGCTGGAATCCCACTTTCGCAACCTGCCCTGGGCCAGGGCCATCCATCTGCTCGAACAGCAGCAGCTGGACGTGGCCATGGGGGCGCTCGATACGCCGGAGCGGCGCGCCTTTGCCCGCTTCTCGGCGCCCTATCGGCGCAGTACCTTCGTGCTGCTGAGCAACAACCCCATCCCGGGCCAGCGTGATCCCTGGCTGGCGGTGTCAGACCTGTCGCAGCTTTGCCAACAAAGCCAGTTGCGCCTTGGCAAGCTGCGCGGCACCCGCCCCATTCAGCTGATGGAAGCGTGTCCCGCGCTCAAGAACGCGAGCGAATACAACGCCGATGACCGGCTGGTCGATCTGCTGCTGGCCCGCCGGCTGGACGGCGTCATCATGGAGTGGCAATACGCCCGCTACCGGCTGCAACAGCTGGGGGCCGACGGCTTTATCCGCTGTCAGTTGCTGCTCCACCACCAACCGGTCAGCCTGATGTTTGCCAGCTCGGCCGTCACCGATGCGCAGCTCGCCCGAGTCAATGAGGTGATTGCCAGCCTGCCCCCACCCGGCCGTGACGTGGCACCGCCCCCCTGCCGGCTCGACAACCCGGCGGCTGAGCAGGTGACACCCAACCAATAACCCAGCACGATGAAGGCCCATGAAAAAGGCGACCCTGAGGTCGCCTTTTGACTGTGGCTGCGTCTGTACCACTCGATCAACCGAGCGGTGAGCAGGCCGATCAGCGCAGTTGCGGGGTATGCGTCAGCACGCCCTGGTTCTGGGCACGGTGGCGCAGCAGGTGATCCATCAGCACCAGTGCCAGCATCGCCTCGGCGATGGGCACGGCGCGGATGCCGACGCAAGGATCGTGACGACCCTTGGTGATCATCTCGGTGGCCTCACCCTCGGTGGTGATGGTCTTGCCAGGTACCGTGATGCTGGAGGTGGGCTTGAGCGCCATACTCACCACGATATCCTGACCCGATGAGATGCCGCCCAGAATGCCGCCCGCATGGTTGCTGGCAAAGCCGGCCGGGGTCATCTCGTCGCGGTGCTCAGAGCCTTTTTGCTCCACCACCGCGAACCCGTCACCGATCTCCACCCCTTTCACCGCATTGATGCCCATCATGGCGTGGGCGATGTCGGCGTCGAGGCGATCGAACACCGGCTCACCGAGGCCCACCGGCACATTGCTGGCGATGACTTGCACCTTGGCACCGATACTGTTGCCCTCTTTCTTCAGGTCGCGCATGTATTGATCGAGCGCTTCCAGCTTGCCCGCATCGGGGAAGAAGAAGGGATTCTGCTCGATCTGTGCCGCGTCGAAGGCTTCTGCCTTGATGGGGCCGAGCTGGGAGAGAAAACCGGTGATCTCGATGCCGTGCACCTGTTTCAGGTACTTCTTGGCAATGGCCCCCGCCGCCACCCGCATCGCGGTTTCACGGGCGGAGGAGCGACCGCCGCCGCGATAGTCGCGCTGGCCGTACTTCTGGTGATAGGTGTAATCGGCGTGGCCCGGACGGAACAAGTCCTTGATGTCGGAGTAGTCCTTGGAGCGCTGATCGGTGTTCTCGATCAAGAGCCCGATGGAGGTGCCGGTGGTCTGGCCCTCGAACACCCCGGAGAGGATCTTCACCTCGTCCGGCTCGCGGCGCGGCGTGGTGTAACGGGAGGTACCGGGCTTGCGCCGGTCCAGATCCCCCTGCAGATCCGCTTCGCTGATCTCCAGTCCCGGCGGGCAGCCGTCGACCACGGCGCCCAGCGCCAGGCCGTGACTCTCGCCGAAGGTCGTCACACGAAAGAGTTGGCCGAAACTGTTCCCTGCCATGAGTGCTCCTGCTTAGCTCTTGTAAATCGCGAAATAGTCCTGGTACTGCACCAGATCGGCACGGCTCATCACGAACACGCCGTGACCACCGTTCTCGAACTCGACCCAAGTAAAGGGCACGTCCGGGAACTGGGCTTCCAGATGGATCATGCTGTTGCCCACCTCGACCACCAGCACGCCATCCTCTTTGAGGAAGTCGGCGGCATTGGCCAGCAGACGCTTGGTGAGTTTGAGGCCGTCAGAGCCGGAGGCCAGCGCCAACTCGGGTTCGTGACGAAACTCGTCCGGCAGATCCGACATGTCTTCGGAATCCACGTAGGGTGGGTTGGAGACGATGAGATCGTACTTGTCGCCCACCGGCAGATCGCGGAACAGATCGGAGCGGATCGGGATGACCTGCTGCTCCAGCCCGTGATCGTTGATGTTGCGCTCGGCCACGTTGAGGGCATCGACGCTGATGTCGATGGCATCCACTTCGGCTTGTGGGAACTCGTGGGCCATGATGATGGCGATGCAGCCGGAGCCGGTGCACAGGTCCATGATCCGGGTCGGTTCATGCTTGAGGAAGGGAGCGAAGCGGTTGGCCACCATCTCGGCGATGGGGGAACGGGGAATGAGCACCCGCTCGTCCACGTAGAACTCCCAACCGGCATACCAGGCCTTGTTGGTCAGGTAGGCGGCCGGTACCCGCTCCTGCACGCGGCGGATGATGAGCTCGGCGATGCGGTGCCGTTCGCTGGTGGTCAGACGGGAGTGGCGCATGCCCGGATCCACGTCCGGCGGCAGATGTAGCGCGGGCAGTACCAGCTGCACGGCTTCATCCCAGGCGTTGTCGGTACCATGTCCGTAGAAGATCCCGGCGTCGTTGAAACGACTCATGGCCCAGCGCAACATGTCCTGGATGGTGTGCATCTCGGCAACCACCTCATCGATAAATATCTTGTCCAAATCCACCTCCAAGTCGAGTAATATCCGGCCCGAGAATTCTATACAGCGAGCAAGACGAGTACCTGATGAAAAAAACGCCCTCACCGACAGACGAGGAAACCCAGCTGTTCCGCGATGCGATAAAAGGTACCCGGAAAATCAAGCAAGATACCATAAGGGCCGACCTGCGCCCGGTCAAGCAGAAACGCGAACTGCGTGAGAGCCGCGAAAAGCTTGGGGTTGACCACTATTTCAGCGATGAGTACCAACCCCATCTCGAGGCCGATGGACCGACCCGTTACGTGCGCGAAGATGTGTCAAAATTCGAGCTGAAAAAGCTCAAGCGCGGCAGCTATCCGCCGGAGATCTACCTGGACCTGCACGGCATGAACCAGCAGCAGGCCAAACAGGAGCTGGCAGCCCTGCTGACCCTCTGCCAAAAAGAGAACATCCACGTCGCCTCGGTGATGCACGGCATCGGCAAACATATCCTCAAGCAGCGCATTCCGAGCTGGCTGGCCCAGCACCCCAACGTGCAAGCGTTCCATCAGGCCCCCCGCGAGTGGGGCGGCGACAGCGCCATCCTGGTGCTGCTGGATATCGAGGAGTAACGCTCCCGCCTTCTGGCATGCTCTGACGAGCAGAGCAGCATAAAAAAAACCACCGCGACCTGGCGGTGGTTTTTTTATGGACGCAGGCACCTCCCCTAACCCGCCGCTTCCACATAACGCTTGAAGTTGTCGAGGATCCCCTGCCAGCCCGCCTGCTGCTGGGCCGGGGTGTGACTCGTCTCGGCATCGAAGGTTTCCTGCACCCAGGTGCCGCCCGGCTCGCTCGCAAACTGCACATCCACCTCGCGCCCGTCATCCATCACGAACGAGAGGCGGGTCGGCGCCTCCACCCGGGTAAAGGTGCCGGTGAAATCAAAACCGGCGCTGCCATCCTTGGCGGCCATGTGATGGCAGAAACGCCCGCCCACCACCAAGTCGACCCGGCTACCGGTGGTGTGCCAGTCGCTGGAGGCCGCATTCCATCTGGCGATGCAGTCCGGATCGTTCCAGGCCCACCAGACGGCCTCTATCTCCTGCTCGATATGTGCCTCGATGCTGATCTTCATGACGCGCTCCGTGCTAGTTTGCTGTGATATGACTGGCCATGCCGGCCAGCTCGCTTGCGGATGCCAGCAAGTAAAGTCCAGCCGATGGCGCCGAGCCAGTCCATCTGGCGGGGCTCATCACCGCCAACCCAGTGGCAAGGCGTTCCTTCTGCCTGCGGGGCAAGGATCAAAAACGGCCGCACTATACTGAATATCAATACGTTATTCGCCATGGAGGTTGCATGTTCACACAGGGTTCCCATGCCGACATCAAGTCGTCTCTCGATGCCATCGGTGCCGCCGTTGCGGTGTTTTCCCTCGACGACGACGATCGCTTTACCCTGGTCTCCGCCAACGACACCTTTGCCCAGGCCTTCGAGCTGGACGTGCTCGGCAGCATCGGCAAGCGCCTGAACGAAATGTTTCCCCGCTACATCACCGGCAGCATCGAGCAGCCGATGCACGAGTGCGTGAGCCAGCAGACGGGGCTCGAGAGCGAGCTGCCCATCGACACCCTGTCGCGCACCAGTTGGTGGCGCTTTGTCATCTCCCCCATCATTCCCGAGCAGTCCCGCATCACCCGCATCATGGTCACCGCCATCGACATCACCGCCAAAAAGCAGCTGGAGGAGGCGCTCAAGATGAGCCGCAAGCGCTTCGAGGCGGTGGTCAACTCCGCCTACGACGGCATCATCAGTGTCAACAGCGAGTCGCGCATCGAACTTATCAACACCGCCGCCTGCGAGATGTTCGGGGTGGACGAAAGCTACCTCGGCAAACGGCTGGAGACCCTGCTGCCCCAGCGCTTTCGGGCCAACCACGACGGCTACTTCAAGGCCTTCAGCAACTCCCCCATCAACTCGCGCCCCATGCATGCCCGCGCCTCCGTGATGGGGCTGCGCCGCGACGGCAGCGAATTTCCGCTGGAAGTTACCATTGCCAAGATCAACCTGGGTCAGACCACCGAGATGACCGCCATCCTGCGAGATATCTCGGAGCGGGCCCGGCTGGTGGAGGAGCTCAAGGTGGCGGCCACCACGGATCCCCTCACCGGGATCGCCAACCGGCGCCGCTTCGACGAGCTGGTCAAGCTGGAGATGCAGCGCTGTCAGCGCTTCGGTCACACCATGAGCCTGCTGCTGATCGACATCGATCACTTCAAGCAGATCAACGACACCTATGGCCACCAGCAAGGGGATCAGGCCATTCTCAGCCTGGTCAGACGGGTCGCCAAACAGCTGCGGGAGGTGGACATGTTGGGCCGCTGGGGCGGCGAGGAGTTCATCGTGCTGCTGCCGGAAACCTCGCTGGAGCTGGCCTGGGCCAGTGCGGAGCGGATCCGCCTCGCCGTCGAGTCGCAGTTGCATCAGCTGGGCGCAGGCACCGAGGTGCCGCTCACCATCAGCATCGGCATCAGTGCCAGCCTGGGCCCGCAGGATACGGTGGAACGCATGGTGCGCCGGGCCGATACCGCTCTTTATCTGGCCAAGAAACAGGGGCGCAACTGCTCAAGGAAGGCACTGCCAGACTCCCCCTGACAGGCAATACGCGTCAGGCCTGAGAAACACTTATCAGGCCTGGCGCTTCTGGCTCAATTCAAGGCCGCGACGCCATGTTCACTGCCCGGCCGGGCAAAGAAACCCAGAGGCCCGCCAGCGTCGCCACATGCCAGCGACACCTCCAGCACGGCCCCGTTGGCCAGCTGCCACTCGAAGAAGTCGTCAAATCCCGCCACGGTCAGCGCTCGGATCACCTTGGCCACCACGCCGTGCGCCACCAGCAACACCCGTTCCTGACGGCCGCTCTGCGCCAGTTCCGCCAGTCCCTGCCCGACCCGGGCAATGACTGCGTCCAGCGACTCGCCGCCAGGTGGCGCCTCGGCCCAGCGCCGGGTGATGTTGCGTGCCCACAGCGCAGGGTAACGCTGCCTCGCCTCTTGCTGGGTCAGTCCCTCGAACACCCCGACATGGCGCTCACGAAAAGCGGGGACGAGCGTCACCGGCAACCCCAGCTCGTCCGCCACCAGGGCCGCGCTTTGCCGTGCCCGCAGCAAGGGGGAGCTCAGCAGCCGCTGAAACGGAGCCTGCGCCAAGGCCAGCGCCCTTGCCTGCGATCTGATCTGGGCCACCCCGGTGTCACTCAGACCGATATCCAGCGCCCCCTGATAGCGCCCCTCGGCATTGGCCGGGGTGTGCCCGTGGCGCATCACCACCAGTTGCATTGTCTGTTCCTTTGATTGCGGCCGATGCTCGCACTGCCCGTTCTCACGGCTTGGGGGCAAACTGCTCGAACACCTGCTGACCGGTCAGGGTCGGTGTCTCGTTTTTCAGCTCGTAGAAGTCCGGCTTTTCATCGATGAAGATCTGGCTCGCCAGCTGGAAGGATTCGCTCTGAAACAGGCCGGCCGGCACTATGTACTCATCCGTCGGCAACAGGTGATAGAAAAGGTGGGTACCGCAGGTGGGGCAAAATCCTCGCTCAGCCCACTCCGAGGAGCGATAGGCCACCGGGGTCAGCCCGCGAAAGCGCACCTCTTTGCCACAGTGCACCGCAAACAGGGGGCCGCCTGACCAGCGCCGACAGGTGCTGCAGTGACACAGCCCCACCTCCTGGTGATCGCCGGCCGAGACCTCAATCCCGCCGCACAGACAATGTCCCTTCATCACTCCTCCTTGCGCCTTGTTGTCGCTTGCCGTCGCTGACGTGACCGCGCCATTGCAGCCACTGCCGGATCCGATGAGTACCATGTTGTATCCTCGTCGGCCACCGCCCCCATCACAAAACCGGCTGCTAGATGACTCACGAGGCCGGCAGCCAGCGCTCCTGCAATGCAATCCGGTTGCCTTCCAAGTCCTGAAACTCGGCCACCTTGATGCCCTCCCCGACCTGTGTCACCGGGTAGAGCAGTCTGGCTCCGGCCGCCTGGGCCGTCGCCATCACCCGCTCAATCTCGCTGACCGCGAGATAGATCCGCGTGCCGTCGATACTGGGCACATAGCTCTCCCCTTTGGCCAAGGCGCCGGAGCAACCCTCCACCTCTTCCATCAGCGGGAACAGCGCCATCTCGTTGCCATCAATCTGGGTCAATTCAAACTCGATGCCAAACACACGGCGGTAAAACGCCGTGGCACGCGCCATATCCGTCACCGGGATTTCAAAATGCATGGCAATATTGAACATGAAGTCTCCTCTGATTTTCACTCATCGGCACAGTGATACCTCATTGCGGGGTGACGGCCAATGCTTTTTAACCGCTGGATATGCCTGCTTCGATAAAAATGAATATTCTGACGATGGGTGCCTGGCGAAAAAAAGGAGGCAGAGCAATAACACCTGACAGTCACCAATGCCGGCCATAACAAATACTGTCTGATGGCACACAGCCCAGATCAAAAACAGGGCCGGAGCGATATTTTTGACTAACCATGCCACCCTCATCCATTGTTGCTGGATATTTTTATCACCGAGCACTCTTATACGCCGATAAACATCCAGCACCGCACCCTACCCCATCCAATTAGACACTGGTTTTATTTCACAAGGCAGGATATCGAAAAGGGGGACAATATGTCCCCCCGACTTGGCAAGAGAGGTGTGAACCATTGCCGAGTTTATTGATTAAGCCGCTTTACGCTATTTCGCCGGCACCAGCACCCAGGGATCGCCCTTGCCCGGTTCATTGCCCTGGGTCCACCACTTGGCCTGATAGATGGCGCCCTTATAGCTCACCTTGTTGCCCGCCGTATAGACCTTGCTGGCGCTCCAGGCGGCCACATCGCCCACGGGGGGATCGGTCGGGTCAACCGGCGCAGGATCCAGTTTGGCCACTACCCGCACCTTGGGCCAGTTGGCGTGGGAGCCGTAGAAGTTGGTCACGCACTTCTCGTAATCCCCCGGCACCAGTGCCGAGTAGGCGGTCTGGAACCCCACCAGCTCACATTCGAACGAGTAGCCGCCCGGCCGATCCGGATAATATTTCCAGTTACCATCCCAGTTGGTGTAGAGCACGTCGGTGGCACCGTTGAGGTTGAGGCTGCCATAGGGGGTCTGTTGCCAGCAGGTGTTCTTCTCGTCGGCCTTGACGGGGATCTGATAGTGCTGGGCGAGCCCTTCCCAGTAGCGGATGCGGTTGACCGGCTGTCCCTTGTTCTTGTTCTGCTCGCCGCACTCGATGCCGCCATTGATAACGTTGATGGTGGTACCAAAGCCGTAGCCGATACCGGCGGCGATCTCGCGCTGGGAGGGCACCCAGGTGCGATCAATCACGTGCAGCATGGCGGGTTTGGGTGCCTGCGGGGTCAGGAAGAACCAGATGGCGGAGGCGAGGTTGAGCCAGGAGTCGGCCACCAGCCCGGGGTTGTTCAGCAGCACGGACGCATCGCCGTCAAACATCGCCTCGGAGAAAGCGCCGTAGTTGAAGTGATAGGAGAGCTGCTTGGCGCCGCGGCCGAAATAACCCTGGCCTGTGCTGCAGGGCCACTTCTTGTTCTGCCAGTCGTTCTGGCCACAGCCGGTGGTGTAGCCGGTCTGCCCCTCCGACCAGCCCATCTCGCGCACGTGCACCAGCGCCTGCTGCCACTCCTCCAGCGCCTGCGGGTTGTCGGAAATATTCTCCTTGGCGATGTGGCCACCGGTCTCCTGGGCGAAATGGGCAAAGGCGGTGATGATGGATTTTTTGCAGATGGCATCGGCATCGCGGCCATCGGTATATTCGCCGCAAAAAGCCGGGAATTTCCCGACCGCCCGCAAGAAGCGCTCATAGGTATATTCCGGCGCCGCCATCTGGGTTAAATAATCCCAATCCGATTCGGTGAATACCCGCTCGACCCGTTTGACGTTATCCGGATTGCTGGCCGCCCTTGGCTTGATGGCATCGACAATGGTATTGGAACGTGTCGCCAATGCCTTTGCCCAAATCCCGTACATGGGATTGGCCGTCTTGGTTTTTTCAACCGCAGCCAGATCCGGGGCGGCAATGACATATCCACCGGCATTTTGCGGGTCGGGTTGAATATTCATGGCATAACTTGGCAATGCGCAGGCAGCCGCAACCAGCCAGGCACAATGTGTAGGCTTGAACATAACAGACAGTCCTTGTGTCAGAATAACGTCGGGATAAGAGTCGCCTCGAGAATAATCCTCCCGGCCACTAAATTCACGATGAAAATTAAGAATATTGCCGGAACTGTGAGCCAATTCACTCTGCCGGTTGGCGGGCATAAAATGGATTGTGAATCGATGTGATGACGAGCCTTTCGGCTATATGAAAATAAACCGAAGAAAAATGAGAAAAGAGCGGTCACGCCGCTCTTTCAACGACACGCTCCCATCAACGGGAAGCACCAAAGGACAAACCGCACTGCGCTGTAACAGGCCCCGCCGCGACGAGGCCCGCCACTTATCCGTACCGTGCTCGCACCGCGCGGATCAGGATATTGCGGGGGGTCATGGGCTTGTCGCAAAACTCGCCCACCTCCACCCGGTAGCCCTGCTCTTGCAGGAAGAGGGCGCGATCCAGCACCAGCCAGAGTTCCAGCGGGCGACGAAACAGGTGACGCACCAGCTCCATGCGGGCGACATCGCCATAGCGCGCCTCCCCTTTTGCCAGAAACCCGGCGTAGTCGAGGCCAGCCGGCAACACCAGCCCCTTTCGTTCGGCGGCCCAGCCACAGAAATCCTCGAAGGTGCCGGTCAGCAGGCTCTTTTGCATGTTGGGCACCGGCAGATACTCATCCACCCCGCGCACCTGGCGCTGCAGGCAGTCAAAGGCCAGCCGCCAGGCCACCTCCTGCTCACGCAGGCGGGCGATGCGGGCGCCGCCGGTGACCGTCTCCTGCAGCGGCAACTTCAGATCGCTCTTGGCAAGCTGCAGCACACTGGCCTTGGCCGGGCCGGAAAGCGGGCGGTAGTGGCTGGTGCGGATCAGGTGATAACAGCAGGGGGAGAGGGTCACCCCCTCGGCACCGCGCGCCGCCACCTGTTCAATCAGATGGGTGTGCAGCTCGCCGCAGGCGTGCAGCGCCATGGCGTGATGGGCCGGTGCGATCAGCTGGGCGGTCTCATCGGCGAAAGCATCGGCACAGACAAATGCCATCCGGGCACCGTCGCGAGCGGCCAGCTGGCGCCCCTCTTCGCACAGTGGCGCCTGTAGCTCCAGGCTCAGCACCTCGGCTTGACGGTGCAGGGAGACCAGCCGCCCCAGGTGTCCCTTGCCCGCACACCACTCCAGATAGGGGCCGCGATGCACGGGCAGACAGGCAGTGAAGGCTTCAATCTGGGCCTGCTTGCGCCCCGGCATGTACATCGCCATGGTCCGCTCGCACGGGATGGGCTCGGCCGTCAGGGTCGGCAGCGCGCTCAGGGCATGCAGCGCTGAGCCCTGCGGGATCCAGGGGGCCAGCAGCTCGCACAGGGCAGGCATGTCGCCATCGAGCCGTTCAATCTCGGCCAGCGACAGGGCATTGAGCCGCTCAGCCAGTGCCGGCGCCGCCTTGGCAAAGGCCAGGTCCAGGTGGTGGTAGGGTTGGTATTGCCACCAGTGCCGGGCTTCGCTCAGCAGTCGATCCAGTTGTTGAAAACGTTGAGCCAGCACGCGCGCCCCTGTTCTGCCGTCAAAATGGAGGCTCATTCTAGCGATCCCGCTTCAAAAAGCACTCTCATCTATGCTGCTCCATCACAGCTGTCCCGCAGTCCTCCTGCGCCAACAGGTCCCCTTGATGTTCCCGATGGTCGGCAGCGGGCCAGCGACCGGGCTTAGCCTGACAAAGAGCGGGGTTTTGTGGTATATTCCGCCCCTTCATTATCTTGGCCTGCCCATCGCGGGCCATTTTACCAACGTGAATGGAACCAAAACATGACCATCAATGCCATCCTGCAAGCGCGCGCGGGCGCCAAGTGTGAACTGTGCGGTGCCGAACAGGCGCTGACTGCCTTCGCGGTCCCCCACTCTCCGGCCAGCGATGATGATCACAGCGTTGCCCTGTGCGACACCTGCCGTGGCCAGCTGGAGCAGCCGGCAACCACAGTGGTCAACCACTGGCGTTGCCTGGGCGACAGCATGTGGAGCCAGGTACCTGCGGTACAGGTCATGGCGTGGCGCCAGTTGAAGAACCTCTCCACTCAAGGCGAGGTCTGGGCCCAGGACATGCTGGACATGATGTACATGGAAGACGAGACCAAGGCCTGGGCCGAAGCGGGCATGGCCAGCGATGATGACGACAGCGTGCCCACCGTTGACTCCAACGGCGCCGTATTGGTCGAAGGTGACTCGGTGACCCTGATCAAGGATCTGGACGTCAAGGGCGCGGGCTTCACCGCCAAGCGCGGCACCCTGGTGAAGGGCATCCGCCTCACCAACAACCCGCTGCACATCGAAGGCAAGGTCAACGGCGTGCAGATCGTGCTGGTCGCCGCCTACCTGAAAAAGGCCTGATCGCCCTCAGCCCTGCTAGCAAGAGCGCCCCGCGGGGCGCTTTTTTTGTGCCTGCCGATAACACTACCTCCCCCCTGTTCTGGCTTAGAACCGTCGCGACACAAGGCTCTACGCCGGCATACTGCCTGCCGTTATTTTGAGCGAAAAGTTGGTGTCATCAGCAACCCTGTGGCACACTGGCGTTTCATGGACTGACCTACCCCCAACACCGCAAGTGTCATCACTGCAAAAGGAGCACGCCAGATGGCCAAAGTCAGCAAGAAAGAGATCAAGCAGAAGATTGCCGCCCGCCTTGAGAAAATTGCCAAGCACGAGAGCAAGATCAAGAAGCTGAAGAAAGCCCTGAAATAAGGGCCGGCAGCATAAAAAAACCGCCTGATGGCGGTTTTTTTATGGCGATATCAGTCGTAAACCCCATCCAGTGGCCATGCTTGCCATCCCCTCGCCAGTACCAATACCTCCTGCTCCAGCCACCAACCCTGCCTGATCAGATGCATAAGCGTCTCTGCCAGCGGATTGCCATGCCCGCCGGGCAGCGAGGCTACCCACTAGCCTTCTCGCCAAGAACCGTCGGCGCGTCACTGGCAAACTCGGGGCAAACGGCGCAAGCTGGTTGTCATACAGCCGCCCCGCTGCCGGGTGGGAGCCGGCCGGCGATACCTTCAGAGGGGCTTTCATGACGCAACCAACAGCACCGCAACCCGCCTCCTCCTGGCATCTTGCGGATATTCGCGAGCTGACCCGGCTGTTCATTCAGGTCCTACCTGCGACGATACAGCTCACCGAAGCCGTCCATCAGGCGGTATTGAGCGGCATGGGCTTCAAGGGGCGGGAGGAAGGAAAGACGGCGGGGATCACCGGGCTGGTTTACAAGGGAATATATGGCGCGGCCAGCGCACTGGGCAGCGGCATCCATGCCTTGCTTGCCCGTCTGCCGCCAGCCCCGCCTTTGCAGCAAATACCCGACACGCCCAGCCGCGCCGCCCTGCTCGCCACCCTCAATGGCGTGATGGGGGACAAGCTGGTCGAGAGTCACAATGCCCTGGCCACCCCCATGACCCTGCGTTATCTCGGCAAGCCCTTGAGCTGGCAGACCCTGCCGGCGCCACTGCCCCCTCGCGGGCGGGTGCTGCTGATGGTGCACGGGCTGTGCATGAACGATCTGCAGTGGCAGACCCGGCATCAGGATGCGCCGGTCAATCACGGGGAGATGCTGGCCGAGGCACTGGGTTACGTCCCCATCTATGTGCGCTACAACTCGGGCCTCTCCATCGTGCAGAACGGTCACGCACTGGCCCGTCAGCTTGAACAACTGGCGACCCACTGGCCCGGCGGCCTTGGCGAGATCAGCGTGCTGGCCTACAGCATGGGCGGGCTGGTGATCCGCAGCGCCTGTCACAGCGCCGACCTGGCCGCCCATGCCTGGCCGGCTCACCTTAAAAACCTGCTGTTTCTCGGCACGCCCCATCATGGCGCACCGCTCGAATCTGCTGGCCACTGGCTGGAGCAACTGCTGCCGGCGACTGCCTACAGCGAGCCGTTCATCAGGCTGGCGCAGTTGCGCAGCGTCGGCATCAAGGATCTGCGCCACGGCAAGGTGATGGACTCATCCCCTGCCCGGAATTCCCCTTCTTCCCCCTTGGCCGATCCTCGCGCCCCCTTGCCCCTGCCCGTCGGAGTCCGCTGTTTTGCCATTGCGGCCACCACGGCGGCCAAACGCAGCGTGTTGGCAGATCGGTTGATTGGTGATGGTCTGGTGCCCCTGCGCAGTGCCCTTGGCCTGCATGACGAGGCGCGCCACCAGCTGGCCTTTCTCCCCGCCCATACCATGATTGCCTATCGCACCAGCCACATGGCGCTGCTCGGCAGCCCGCAGGTGGCTCGTCAGCTGCTGCACTGGCTACAGAGCGATCGCCAGGAGCAGAGCCCGGCTGGGGAGCACGACCCACAATAGGCCAAAACGACCATTTAAGTTTGCCTCGACATAAAGTAAAAACCGCCAGCTGGCGGTTTTTTCATTGTCTGGTGATCACATCAGGCGGGCGCGGCCAAATACCCGGATTGAGCTGCCGGGTTCGGGGGGGATCTCGGCATGCAGGTGCGACGCCATCCCCATATCCTCCCCTTGAAAGAGATCGATGATGCCGCCGTGAGGCCAGTGCAGATCCCGCAGGTAACCGGCAAAGGCCGCAGTGGCGGCGCCGGTGGCGGGATCTTCATACACGCCGCCATAGGCAAAGGGGTTGCGGGTATGAAACAGCTGCTCGCGGGCGGCATACGCCAGCAAGATGGTCACCAGCCCCTCTTGCTGCATCAGGATCCGCCCCTCGGCCATCTGGTAGTGCATGGCCGCCAGGGCGGCGCGACTGTTGAGCGCCAGCACCAGATGATCGGCGCCGCCATGAATGAGGGCCGGTGGAATGCGGGGATCCAGATCTGCCTGGGTATAACCAAACAGCGCCAGCGCGGCGCTCACCAGTTTGGCCGGGGCTGGTTTGCTGTGGGTGGGGGGCGATTGCAGCGCCGCCTGCCACTCCCCTTCCCCATCCAGCCAGCTCGATACCGAGATGGTGGCCTGATTGAGTTGCAGTTGATACTCGCCGGCGCCAACCCGGCGGGCCAGCGCCACCCCGAGGGCAATGGTGGCGTGCCCACAAAACGGCACCTCGGCGGCAGGAGAGAAATAGCGAACTCGCCACTGCCGCGGGCCAGCCTGCTCATCCACCGGCGTTGCGGGCGTGGGCAAGGGCGCGGCGAACGCGGTCTCCGAAAAGCCCACTTCGGCGGCGATGCGCTGCATCTCTTCGACACCGGGCAGCTGCGGCCCCAGCCAGACCCCGGCCGGATTGCCGCCCTTGGCACCGGTGGAGAAGGCGGCAATGCGCACCAACTCGGATTCCCACTCACGCTCTGTCATGGCTCGCTCCTGACTGTCGCCGAAATGATTGGCCTGCACTTGCCGCAGACCGTTTTCCATAAGATAGCGAGCCCGCCGCGGCCGGTAAATTAAATGGTGCGCGGGTGCCGCTTGGGCGCCGCAGATCCGGACCACAGCAGCTACGTTTGATGCGTGTCTGTATAAGGTCTTGTTGTGGAGCACCCTATGTATTCTTACACCCTCACCTTCAAGGAGGAGGTCGACAAGCTGACCGCCCCCGAACATGAAATCAGCCTGCACACTCCCGCCCAGGCCGGTGATTTCATCATCCTCTCCGATGGCAGCCGTCATCAGGTGATGTTTGTCACCCACCGTGCCCACTACAGCAGCCTCTATCTCGACAAGGGGGTACGAGTGCCGCAGGGCTAGCGAAAGCCATCAGCCGTTGCAGATGACTGTCGCAGACAACAAAAGCGCAGCCCTTGGCCGCGCGTTGAACGTTCCGGGCAGATCATGGGATATCAGAGCACCTTGATCACCGGTTGGTGCATGATGGCAACCTCGTTCTGATAGACCACCAACTCGCCCGGCGGCATGCCCCGCTCACCCAAAACGGTCACGGCGCACTCGTAGCGGTAAGGGCCGCTGGTGAATAGATAGGTGTGGTTGCCCCCCGTCCCCTCCACCCTGACGGTGCCATTGCTGAGCACCAAGTCCGGCTTGTCGCTGAGCGCCTTGCCCTTGGCCCAGGAGGCATAGCGATAGTGGCCATCGTGCAACTCGTCGATGCGAATGGTAAATTTCTCGGTCTGCCACATCAGCTCGGGGCGCTGGTACTCCCGCAGACCGGGACAAAGATCGCTTTTCTGTTTGGCGACAAGCTCGGCCTTGCGTTTTGCAGCCTGCGCCGTCTGATGATTGATGCCAATCACCTTGCCATAAAAATCCAGCCACACCTCGCCACTGCCCAGCATGATGCCGCGCCAGCCCATGGCCTGCCAATCCTGCCCGACCTGGGAGCTGGCGATGCTGTTTAAAAGAGCCTCATCAAACACCTCGTCGAAACGGGCCACCATCTCGGACGGATTCTTGATGACCGGGATGGGATACTCCTGCTTGAAGGGGTATTTGAACTGACGGGCAAGGGCCTGTGGATCCCGCGCCTTGGCGGCATCGATCACCTTCTGTACCAGAGGGCGATACTCGGCGCCAAGCTGCGACTCCTCGGCATAAGCTGGCGCCATAGTCAGCAGCCAACTCAGCAGCGACACCAGCACAAGCAACGCCCCACTGCACGCACGCCTTGACGACCGAGCAGCGTTCAAAGAAACCTGCCACTGCATCTTGCTCATGCCACCTCCTCAATCAGCTTGGCCATCACATATTCATCGACATATGCACCATCGACCCTCATCGTATTGCGTTTGACCCCTTCCACCTCGAATCCGCAGGCGCGGTATAGCGCACAAGCCCGGGCATTGTGACACATGACGCTCAACTCCATACGGGTAAAGCCGTGCGCCCTGGCCCACGCCTCCAGCGCAGACATCATTTTTCTGCCAAAACCCTGTCCAGTTGCAGAGAGTTGAATACCGATAACGCAATACAGTACATGTTTGTTGCGATTTGCCGGTTGACCGATGCCGACAATAAAACCAGCAATCTCGTCATGCTCCGACAGTACCAGCATGACTCTGTTGTTTGCATCGACAAACGAGGCCAATATTTGAGCTTGCTCGACCTCAGTCGTGGTGCGCTCACCCGGCTCATAGAGCATAAAAGTTGTTTCATTGTCGAGTCTGTTCATCAGGGCCAGTAGGTTATCTGCATCCGATACCCGGACTTGTCTCACTTCCATGTATCTTCCCCTCCATGGGACTTTGTTTTTTCCGTTCAAATACGGCTACTGATCACGCCGGATCCGGCAACCAATATTCATAGAAATCTGTCTCGGCATGCTTGGGGTTGGGCCCCCGATATTGCCACCCGCTGCGCCGATAGAAACGCAACGCCCGCGGGTTGAGACGGCTGACCGACAACACCACTCGCCGGCAGCCAGCCTGCCACAAGGTGTGACCGATATATTGCAGCAGCAGATCGGCCATGCCTTGACCACGCGCCTGTGGCGTCAAATAGATCAGGTATATGTAGCCGGTTTCCGGTTCGGCTGAGACAGTGCAAAACTCCAGCTGCCCCACTATCTCGCCCCCTTGCCATACATGCAGATAATGCCACTCTTGGTTGGTCAGCCTCGTCGCCATCCGCTCCCGATAGCCCGCCAGAAACTCGTCAAATCCCTCGTCGCGGTGGAAGCTGCAAACATAAGCGTCCCGACGGGCTGCCACACAAAACCCATAGTCACACGCCAGGTTTATTTTTTTGAATTCAAGATTCATCGCCATCCTTGCCACTTTGCGGTGGCCAAACGACAGGTGCTCAAGCCGTGTCGATATGTCAAAACACGTTATTCAGCGCATTGGCAAACAGACCAATCACATATGGCGTCAGCAAACTGCAAACCAGCTATCAACCGACAGAAAATAGGTGGTGAACACCCGCCCTGAGAGAAACGTCTGCTCTACCCGGCTTGCCTTGCTGGCCAGCGCCGCATAAGCGGGACGACTGTCCAGCAGATGAAAACGAACCTCGGTATGCCCCATCTCCCGTGCCCAGCACATCATCTCCCTGAAGATGGCGATACCGGCCCCCCAGTGGGCCTGACCGATGACGATGGCCAACTCGACGCCATCCTCATCCGGTTGTATACCGCACCACCCAACCAGCAGCCCATGAATCAACACGGCTCGAACACGACACCCCGGCTGCTGGTTGATCCGCATTTTGTCGTCCATCCAGCGCCCAACCCCTTGCAGATCGAAACGTGGGTGATCAATCAGGTGTTTTCTGATCGTTGCGTCGTTGAGCAACGGCAGAAAATCCGGAGCCAGCACATCGTCAAAATGCTTGAATTGCACTGTCATATATCAGCCTCAGCCTTGATTACTCTCGAGAAACAGGATTCAGCGCAGGCCTTTTCGACATCACATAGACCATGACCATCCACATCATTGCCCTCGCAGTTTTTTCACCTTCTTCAACGCCATCTTGCGCTTTAACGGCGAGAGATAATCGATAAACACCTTGCCCTGCAGGTGATCGATCTCATGCTGCATCACGATGGCCAGGAAATCGCAGCTCTTTACCGTGATAGGCACACCATGGCGATCCAGTGCCGACACCACCACCGAGCCGTAACGCTCAACATCGGCATAATAATCCGGCACGGACAGACACCCCTCTTGCCCAAGCGCAAGGTCAGTACCGCTTGTCACTTGCGGATTGATCAACACCAGCGGCTGATCCCGTTTTTCCGACAGGTCGATGATGACGATGGCCTCCTGGCGCCCCACTTGCGTGGCCGCCAGACCAATACCATTGTCGGTGGCATAGAGGGTCTCCAGCATGTCATCAATCAGGCCTTGCACGGCCGCAATATCCTCAACCGGCTCGGCCTTGATGCCCAATCGGGGGTCAGGAACCGTTAAAATCTTCAGCATTGCCATGAGGGCTCTCCGTCAACCATTAGTAACGACGACTCTTCTTTCGTCACCGGCCGGGACAAGGAGACGAACGCCGGCTCTTCCGCTACCACCTGATAACCGAGGCGCCGATAAAATTCTATCGCCCTCTGATTGGCGCTAAAGCTCGACAGGGTCACCCGATGTCTCCCCTCAAATGCCGCTTCGCGATGCAGCCGGTCCATGACGGCCGAGCCAAGCTGCTTCCCCTGATACTGCGGGAAGATAATCAACAGATGAACGTGCAGCGAATCGTCGTATGGCTTGCAGCAGAGCAGGCCGACTCGCTCCCCCTCTGCCAGGATCCACGAAAACCAGTACGGCTCATATTCGTTTATCAACCGCTCACGCTGCATCTCGTCATCCCAGCCAAAGACCGCCTCGACATAGGGAAAGATCCCCTCCTTGACGGCCGCAAAGCACTGTTCAAACTCACTTGGCGCTATCCCCGCCCGTTCAATCTCCATCCTTTCTCCTCGGCTTAACCACCTTGCCGACCTGATGACCACCTCTCGTCAGAGCGCCCACCCGCCATGGCGTTCATGTCGCTTGACCCCAACTTTGATTTTCATTTGGGTATCTTACCGGACAATCTGGAGATGAAAAGACGGCAGGCATAAACAGGCGGGACAAGAGCAATAAGCCCCCGCTCAACCTCTCGGTAGAGGATACAGAGAAGCAGACCAGGGGTGCTCCATGATGGGATGGGATGGGATAGCGCCCGGGGCGACATCGAAGCATGAGTGTCGGAGCATGAACAGAAATCGGGCCAACCTTGAGCCCGATGAGTTTAAGGGGGGCTCACCTCCTTCATAAAAATCAGCCGCAGCGGCTCTGCCAGCAGCGCCTCCGCCTCGGCAGCAAAGACCTGGAAATAGTCCGTCTGGCAGTGACTGTCCAGCGCTGCCTGATTGACGAACGCCTCGCGCATGTAGAAGGTACCCGGCTCGTCCTGCAATTCAAACAGCACGTAATCCAGGTTGCCCGGCTCGCGCCGCGTCGGCGCAATGAGCTTGAGCAGCTCGCGGCGCAGCGCCTCTCTCATGCCGGCGCGGGCTTTCAGCACGGCGATGGACACCCGTTTCTGTTCATTCATTTCGGTCTGCTCCATGTTCTCGAGGGTAAGCAAAGGGGCCCAGATCCGGGCGCTGCCTTTGCGTCGAGCTGCAGTGTAAGAGGAGCGGCCAGGCGGGATATAGCCGGGCAGGATGGACACTCTGTTCAAGCCACTGAACGAGTCGGCGCCTAGAGCGCCTCTATTTTCACCTTGATAAGCCCGGCGCGAGGATTGCCGATGGCGCTGAAGGCCGCTTTGGAGAGGTCGATGATGCGCCCGCGCGGGAAATTGCCCCTGTCGTTGACCCTGACCACCACGCTCTTGCCGTTGGCGAGGTTGGTGACCCGTACCATGGCGCCGAAGGGCAACTCCATGTGGGCGGCGGTGTTGGCGTGGCGCTGATACGGCTCGCCGCTGGCGGTGCGCTTGTTGTGGTAGCGATCGGCGTAGTAGGAAGCGAGCCCCGTCTCGCTATAGCCGCGCCAGCTGCCGCCGTGGCTCTCGTCATAGCGGCTGCTGCAGGCCGCCAGCAGCACGGTGAGCGACAGCAGCAGCCCCTTTCGCAAAAATTGCCCCTTTTCAACCATGTGCCTTGTCCTTGCTCCCCTGCGGGGTTGTCGATGCCAATGAAGCGGTAGCGGGCATGAGCGAACCGGCGTGGTGCCGGCCAGCCATGGCCGCGCCGCTACTTTGCCACAGTTTCCAAACACAACGGGAGGCCAAGCCTCCCGTTTTCATACCTCGTCCGTCAGCCTCTGTCAGGCGATGAGCTTGTCGTCGGCGAAGCCAAAGCCGCGCAGCCCCACCACATGCACATGCTCGTGCTTGCCCTGCACCTTGCGGATGAGCTTGTAGGTGGTGCCCTTCTCGGGGCTGATGTTCTCGGGCGCCGCGATAAGCAGCTGCATGTCCTGCCGCTCGCACAGCTCGAACAGGGTGGCGATGGACTTGCCATCCAGACGGGCCGCTTCGTCGAGGAACAACAGACGGCAGGGGGCGATATCCTTGCCGCGCAGACGGCGGGACTCCTCCTCCCAACTGATCAACACCATCAAGAGGATGGCCTGACCGGTACCGATCGCCTCACCGGTGGAGAGCGCGCCGCTCTCGGCACGCAGCCAGCCATCGGCCCCACGCTGCACCTCGATCTCCAGCTCCAGGTAGTTGCGATAGTCGAGCAGCACGTCGCCCATCACCTGATAGCTGCGATCTCCCTGCTCCACTTGCGGGTTCAGGCGCTGGAACAGCTTGGCCATCGCCTCGGAGAAGCTGAGCTCCTTGTCGGCGAACAGATCGTTGTGCATGGCGGTCTGATCGGCCAGCGCCGTCAGCAGACGGGTGTGGGCCTCGCGGATATTGACGTTGAGGCGCACCCCGCGCACCAGACCGAAGGCGATGTTCTGCAAGCCCTGGTTGAGCACCCGGATGCGGTTCTGCTCGCGGCGGATGATGTTGGTGATCTTGGCCGCCACCTCGTGAGAGGAGAGCGACAGGTGGGTTTCCCGCTGCTTGAGCTCGTCAGCCAGGCGGGCCAGCTCGATCTCCATCTCCTCGATCGCTTCGACCGGATCATCGGAGCGGATAATGTCGTTGCGGATGCGATCCTTGAGGTAACGGTAAACCTGCACGTAGAAGGCGACCTTCTGCTCGGTGCTGCGATTACCCTCGGAGAGACGCAGCGCATCGCGCAGGGCCTCGTCATGGGCCACCGCAACCCGCAGGGCGCCAAGCGCCTTGTCCGACATGGAGCGCAGCTCGTCGCTGTCGAGGTACGCCAGTTCACGCTTGTTGAGGCGCTTCTCGACGTCGGTCTCCCGCGCCAACCGCACCACCCGCGACCAGCTCGCCTTGTGACCCACCAGGGATTTACGGGCGCTGTAGTAATCCTTGCCTTCGAGCTTGAGACGACCGCCCAAGGATTCGATCTCCCGCTTGGTGACCTGCAGCTGGGCCTCGGCGCTGGTGCGACGGGAACGGGTGCGGATCAGCAGCTCTTCAATCTCTTTCTTGTGGGCGCGCGCCTTCTCTTCCATGTCGTCGGAGAGGGTCAGCCCCATGGCCGCCAGCTCCTGCTCGAACTCGGTCAGGGTCTGGCGTTTGGCCTCGACGCTGGAGTTGAGGGCGGTACGCAGTTGCAACGCCTCGGTGTGGCGCTGGGCAATCTGCTTGTGCTGCTCGCCAGCGGTGCGGGCCGCCAGCTCGGCCGCTTTCAGCTTCTCTTTGAGCCGCTCGCTCATCTCGGAGGCCTTGCCCAGCAGGTCTTGCGCATCCTGATAGGCAAAGTGCGGCAGACGGGCCACCAGCTGATCGAGGGCGTAGCAACGGCGCTTCTGCTCGGCCAGCAAGTCGCTCACCTCATCGTAAGCCGCCTGCAGCGCGGCAAGATCCTGCGGATCCTGACGCAGCACCTGCACCATGGTTTCCAGTTTTTCCAGCGCCTTGCCGTGCTTGGCGATAAAGGCTTCGGCCTGTTTCAGGGCTTCAACGTCAGCGTGAGCCGCCTCAAGGCGGGCTGCCAGATCTGTCTCGGCAAACAGATGGGCAAAGGGCAGCATGCCCTGCACCAGCTGGATATGGCGGGTCAGCTGGGCGGCGGCCGCTTTGGCCTCGGCCAGCTGCTTGTCGCACTCACCGATGGCCCCTTGCAGCGCGCGCAGCTCGGCCTGTTTGGCCTGCACTTCGGCTTCGGGATCGGGGCGGAAGGCGATGTCCAGATGCTGACCGATAAAGTCGCGGAAGTGACCGTAGAG
This sequence comes from Aeromonas sp. S5(2024), assembly GCF_041403025.1. Classification (NCBI taxonomy): domain Bacteria; kingdom Pseudomonadati; phylum Pseudomonadota; class Gammaproteobacteria; order Aeromonadales; family Aeromonadaceae; genus Aeromonas; species Aeromonas sp. S5(2024). The sequence continues at coordinate 606,029 of NZ_JBGLRI010000002.1, forward strand.
ACGGTGGTACTTCTGCTGCTCGAAGGCGGCCTTGGCGTAACCCTCGATGAGGCCCTCGCGTTCAAGGTCAAGCTGCTCGATCCGTTTTTCCCGGGCGGCGCGACCAAACAGCGGCAGCTCGGGGTAGCGGGAGAAGCGCACCTGACGCTTGCTGGTGCGCACCAGCACGGCGTCCCCCAGCTCGTCCGCTTCCACCAGATCCTCGTCAAAAGAGTCGGGGTTGCCCTGAATCAGGTAGATATCTTCCGGGCAATCTTCCAGCTTTTTCAGCCGCTCGATGGCACCTTCCAGGTCGAGCACCACCAGAGCGCTGCGAGCCGGGCCGTAGAGCGCGGAGTAGTAAGGGGCATCGTCGATGGAGATGTCGTCATAGACATCGGAGAGCAGCACGCCCCCCACCTGCTCGGCGATGCGGGCCAGGCGCGGATCCGCCTCGCCGGCCCCCAGCTGCAGGTTGCGAATTTGCAGCTCCAGCGCCTGTTTCTGCGCCGCGATGCGGTTGCTCTCCTGCTCGAACTCGCGCTCCTTGTCGAGCACGCTCTGCATGCCGGAAGAAAGTTCTTCGGCGGTGGCGAGCGGCAGACCGCTCTGCTCGCGCAACTGCTCGAGTTTTTCAAAGGATTTGAGCCAGCGCGGAGCCAGCTTGGTGAGCTCCGCGATATCGCGGCCGAGCTGGGTGCCCTGATGCTCGAGGCTGGCGCGGCGCTGGTTCACCTCCGCCTGCAGCTCTGAGAGCTCCTCCTGGCGGGTGCGCTGGGCTTCGAGGAAGATCTCCAGCTCGTCCTGGCTCGCGATAAGCTGGCCAGAGGCTTGATGCAGCTCGTCACGCAAGCGCAGCAGCGTCTGCTGGCTTTCGCTCTCTTTCTCGAGGCGAGTCAGCGCGGTGCGCAGCCCCTGCCCCTGGGCGATGCGGGCCTTGTCTTCGATGTGACGCTTGAGCAGCGCCTGCGCGGTGGGCCAGGCGGCCTCGCGCACTGTCTCGGGGGCGATGCTCAAAAGCAGCGCCAGCGCCGCTTCATGCTCGGCCACCGCCGCCTTGGCCAGCGCCAGCTGCTGTTCGGCCCCCAGCACCCGGCTGGTGAGGCTCTGCTCGGCGCTGCGGAACTGATGCAGGGTGTCGCTCGCCTGTTCGGCGCCGAGCCCCGGCAGCTCGCACTGCTCGCGGGCAGTCTCCAGCGCCTGCACCGCCTGACGGTACTGGATGGCGCGGGTCTGCTGAATATCCAGCGCCTGCTGGTAATCGGCCAGCTGGGTCTTGAGACTGTCGACTTCTGCCTGCGCCAGTTCCTTGCGCTCTTCTACCTCCAGCAGCTGGCCGTGGATCTCCTCCACGATCGCCTGCTGCTGCTCCAGCTTGTCCATCAGCTCCGCCAGATCAGCGCGGTACATCTCGATCTTCTTCTGCAAGCTGACGGCAGCCATCACCTTGGCCAGGTGCTCGGCGGCAGACTCCAGCTCGTCGGTCAGCAGTTTCTCGCGGTTGGTGAGCTGCTCCACCTCGTCGGCCAGATAGATGGCGCGCTGCTTCTCCTCGGCCAGCAGGCGACGCTTGCCTGCCAGCTCCTGGCGCGCCTTGAGGGCCAGCTCGGAGAGACGGTTCTTCTCGGCGGCGTTGCGCACATAGTCGGCCGCCACATAGTGGGTGGTCTCGGTAATGAGGTTCTTGAACAGATCCCGCTGACCTTGCGTCTCCTTGATCGCCTCCAGGGTACGGCGGTTCTCGTAGATGGCCGCCTCCATGTCCTGGAACGCCTTGCGCACCCCGGAGTTCTCCGGCAGCAGGTATTCACGCAAGGAGCGGCTGATAGAGGAAGAGATGCCGCCGTAGAGGGAGGCTTCGATCAGGCGATAGAACTTGCCGCGATCCTTTTGATCACGCAGCTTCTTCGGGGTGATGCCGAACTCGAACATGAAGTTGTGATAGTCGGTCACCGTATTGAACTTGGCGACTTTCAGCGCCCCCAGCTCGGCGGCGGCCCCTTTCAGATCGGCGAAGGCACGTACCCGCCCTTTGCCGTCATCGAGCTTCTCCAGCAGCAGATCGGTGGGTTGCAACTGCTCCGGCACGTCCACCAGCGCGAACGGGGTGATGTTGACCTTGTTGTCACGGTTGGCCACCTGCTCCAGGTGAACGCCGACCCAGATCCGCTGCTCGCGGCTGTTCATCACTTCCAAAAGGGAGTAGCAGTGGCCGCGCTGCAGCTTGCCGTAGAGCCCCTTGTCGCGAGAAGCGCTGGAGGAACCTGCCTCCGTGGTATTACGGAAGTGAAGCAGCGACTGGTCGGGAATGAGCGCCGCAATAAAGGCCGCCATGGTGGTGGACTTGCCTGCGCCGTTGCCGCCGGACAGGGTAGTGACCAGCTGGTCGAGATCGAAGGTGCGGGCGAAGAAGCCGTTCCAGTTGACCATGGTCAGGGATTTGAATTTGCCTCTCACGACTTTGCCTCCATCTGGGCCTTGTGTTTAACGCTGCAGGTCATCTTCCACCTCCAGTTCAAGCTGCTCTTCATCGAGATCCGCCTCGATATCCTCAAACAGCGAGTCGCTGCTCGGCATCTCGTCGTCGTGGAAGATGGCCTCGCCCTCTTGGATCATCCGCAGCTGGACGGCGCGCGGATCCTCATCGGAGCGCACGTCGGCGGCAAAGCGGAACACCGATTCGTTGACCCGGAATTTGTCGCTGTTGCCAAGGGCGGTGATCATGCCAAGGCGGCGCAGGCGGCGCATGGAGGTACGGATCTTCTCGAGCAGCTTCTTTTTGTCGAGATCGGTGCCGCCGGAGCGGCTGTTGACCATCCGCAGCAGCTGCTTCTCGTCGGCCAGGCTCAGCACCTCTTCTTGCAGTTCGCCCATGGCGAACACCCCTTCCGAGGCGAGCCGATCCGGGCTCAGGTAGAGGTAACAGAGTACCTTGCCCACCAGCATGTCGAGCTCGGAGAGGACTGTGGTGCCGATGTCGGCGCTCGGGCGCGGGCGCAGATAGAAGAAACCTTCCGGCGCCTTGATCAGTTCAACCTGATAGCGGCCGTAGAAGATCTCCAGCTCCTGGTGGTACTCCACCAGCGCCGAGTGCTGTTCGAACTCGTCGGCACTGATGTGGCGGCCGGAGCGCAAGGCGGTGTCGATGCGCGGAAACAAGGGGTTGGCAATCGCCTCTGCGAGCCGCAGCGGCAAGGGAAATTCAGTATTGATCAATGACATAGGCCTGAACCTTGGATCCAGCTTGGTTAATGGGTTTCCATGCGGGCTGACGATGCAGCTGGTGCTCGCCGCTGGCATGGCCCAGGCGCACGGCCTGGTCGATCAGAAGACGCGCCACGTCGAAATGGGCATGGGCCGGGTAGTCCAGCAGGTATTCGCGCAGCACGTCGGCGAGATCCAGTTGCTGGCCCTGCTCCGGGTAGCGGGCCAGGTAGCGCTCGATGCGCTCGGCCAGCTCCTGGTTGATGTCCACCATCTCCATGTACTCCATCTCGAGCGGCACCTCGCCGGTTACCTCCTCGTCATGGATGGCGATCGTCTCGTCGCGCAGCTCCAGCAGGCGCGGCTCTTCGGCCACGCGCAGCAACCAGTTGTGTTGCTCGAAATTGCGGATGGAGTCGCGCAGCCGCTGGCTGAAGGCGCGGTTCTTGTCCATGTCGATGGCGTTGCGGATGAACTTGTGGACGTGCCTGTCATAGCGGGCCCACAGCTCGATGCACTGCTGGCCCCAGCTGGTGATGACATCCAGCCGCCCCTGCAGGGCGTGGGTCAGCTCCTCGACGTGGAACAGATCCTCGCGCCCCTGCGCCGCTTCCTGAATGTTGAGCAGCCCCGCCTGCAGGCGGTGGCCGGCGGCGTCCAGGGTATCTTGCAGTTCGCGCAGGGTCTGGCCGGTCTCGTGCAGCAGTTTTTCGCAGCTGTGAATGGCATCGACCCAGTTCTGGGTCAGCAGGGCTGCAATCTCGTTTTTGACCTGATTCTGCTGCTCGTCCATGGCGCGCTGGGTGAGATCGATGCGGCCCAGCGTCTCTTCCAGCGAGAAGGTGAGCCGTGGCAGCACCTCGGCATCCCACTGCTCGCGGGTGTTGGTCTCGAGCGCCGCCTTGCGGGCGGTGTCGAGTTCGGCCGCCAGGTGTTCGAGCAGGATGGAGAGCTTGATGGAGTCAACCTGGCGCTGATCCATGAAGAAATCGACGATGCTCATGCCAAGGCGCGACAGGCGATAGAGGCTCTCCCCCGCCACCATGTCGGTGTTGAAGCGCGACAGCAGTTGCTGACGAATGAGATCGTTGATGGCGTTGTTGGCGCGACCGGTGAGGGTCTCGTCCATCTGGCCGAAGGCGTTGCTGACGTAGCCGAAGGCATCGTGCAGCGCCGCTTCAGACAGATCCGATTCATCTTCGGACAGCGTCTTGATTGCAATCAGAAAGGCCAGCCGATCGGTAGGCAGGTTCAACGCCAACCCCTCCTGCCTGACCCATCCCACCATTTCGGGCAGGGTACGGGATGTACTCATCATGATGTTGTCATCTCGTTGTTGTATTGAGCGCAAAGCCTTGCGCGCGGCTACATCCGGTAGCATCAAAAAAGGGGGCCTCAGCCGGTAGGTTTTTGCGCCATCACGTGGATATAGCGCCCCAGGGAGATAAACGGCTCCTGCCGGCAATATTGCAGCTCCATGGCCAGCAGATCATCGAACTTTTCCCGCTGATCCTGCTTGTGGCGCATGTAGTCGTGGATCACCCGCACCCCGGTCTTGCCGATGATCTTGAGCCCGCCCCGGCCAATCCAGTCGTAGACCTGCTCCGGCAGCTGGGGATTGGTGGGGGTCAGCGCAGTCTGGCGCTTCTTGTTGAGCCCCTGGCGCACGTAGTCAAAATTGCCCACCACCAGGCTCTGGAACAGCAGACCGTGACGGTTGTAAAAAAGCAGCGACAGTATGCCCCCGGCATTGACGAAAGGGAACAGACCGAGCAAGGTCTGGCGCGGCTCGGCGAGCCACTCCAGCACCGCGTGACAGAGCACCAGATCGAAGGTGCCGGTCACGTGTGCTTTAAGATCCTGAATGGGGCAATGGATGAGACGAATTCTGTCTTCCAGCCCCTTCTCGGCGATCTGGCTGCGGGCCAGCGCCAGCATTTCCGCCGACAGATCGCACAGCTCCACCTGATGGCCCATGGCCGCCAGCTTCTGGGCAAAATAGCCAAAGCCGCCCCCCGCATCCAGGATGCGCAGCGGCCGGTTGCCAAGACGGGCCAGGCAGGCTTCGATGTCGCTCCACACCACTGTGGTGCGGATGCGCCCCTTGGTGGAGTCATAAATGTTGCGGGCGAACTTGTCGGCGCGCCCGTCAAAACTCTGATCTTGCTTCAAGACGAACTCAACTCTGTGGCCACGGGAAACGGGCCTGACGAAAAAGAGGGTATTCTGTCACATCCCGAATTTGCTGAAAACTCAAGGCGCAGCTCCCTCCCCCAGGTGATGGAAAAAACATCGTTTGGCGCCCACTTTGCCCCCGTTTCGCGCTTTTCGGGGTTGTGCAGGCAGTCACTGCACACCCTGTGCATCTTGATGGCGCCATGCTGCCTTGGGAACAGGCGCCTATACAAGGGCGCCAAAATCCTTAATAATTTTTTAATGCATTGTTATATAAGGAATAACAAGTGGACGCCCTGTTTGATCTCAAAAAGTGGCTGGGCCAGCTGCTGATGCCGCTCCCCTTCTCCCTCAGCCTGCTGCTGCTGGCGCTCTTGCTGCTCTGGTTCACCCGTTTCCAGAAGACCGGCAAGCTGCTGGCCACCCTCTCGCTGCTGCTGGTCACCCTGATGGGAATGCGACCGGTGAGCTACGAGCTGGCCCGCGGGCTGGAGCAGACCTTTCCCCCCTTCGAGACAAGCCAGCATCCGGACATCGAGGCCATAGTAGTGCTCGGTAACGGCCATGTCAGCGATCCGGCGGTGCCCGAGCGATCCTGGCAGAACAATATTGCGCTGGCCCGCACCCTCGAGGGGGTACGCCTGGCCCTGGCTTATCCGCAAGCGGAGCTGATTTTTTCAGGCTATGTATCGGGAGATCCCCTCTCCAACGCCGAGGTCAACGCCCGCATGTCGGTGAGCCTCGGCATTCCCCGCTCGCGGATGACGTTGTTTGAAAACAACAAAGACACCCACGACGAGGCGGTCAGTATCAGCCGTCATCTCAAGGGCAAACGGGTGGCGCTGGTGAGCTCGGCAACCCATCTACCGCGGGCCATGGCGCTCTATCAGGGTCAGGGACTGAACGCCGTGCCCGCACCCACCGACTACACCGCCAAGCAGAGTCAGGTGGCCCAGCCCCTCTACAGCTACCTGCCAAAAGGGCGCTATCTGATGTATTCCGAGGCTGCCATTCACGAATGGATTGGGGTATGGTGGGCCCGTTTGCGAGGGCAGGTTAACGATTGAGCAATCGAGCCTTTCATTCCTGATTTGGATCAGGAAAGCGAAAAAAAATTACGTCATTTGCCGCCGGGTCAGCTATCTTGGGCTCGGTTCAATTCATATAATGTCGCGCAATCAAATGCCTAGGAGATATACAAGATGAGACAGCACCTGGTAATGGGTAACTGGAAACTGAACGGCACCAAAGCTTCCGTCGAAGCTCTGATCAAAGGACTGACCCCGGCTGCTGCCGCTCATCCTTCTGTGCAAGTCGCCGTCTGCCCGCCGGTTATCTTTTTGGGTCTGGTTGAGCAACTGACCGCCGGCAGCAAGATTGCCTACGGTGCCCAGAACGCCGACGTTCACGAGTCCGGCGCCTTCACCGGCGAGAACGCTCCGTCCATGCTCAAAGCCTTCGGTTGCACCTACTCCCTGGTCGGCCACAGCGAGCGTCGTACCCTGCACGCAGAGACCGACGACGTGGTTGCTGCCAAGTACGAAGCCATCCAGAAAGGCGGCCTGATCCCCGTGCTGTGCATCGGTGAGACTCTGGCTCAGTTCGAAGCCGGCACCACCAACTCCGTGGTCGAAACCCAGCTCAAAGCCGTGATCGACCGTTGCGGTATCGCCTCCTTCGAGAACGCCGTCGTGGCTTACGAGCCGGTATGGGCCATCGGTACCGGCAAAACCGCCACCCCGGAGATCGCTCAGGCCGTTCACGCTCACATCCGTCAGTACCTGGCCGGCTTCGACGCTGCCGTGGCTGCCAAGGTACAGATCCTGTACGGTGGTTCCGTCACCGGTGCCACCGCTGCCGACCTGTTCGGTCAGCCGGACATCGACGGCGGCCTGGTAGGTGGTGCGTCCCTGAAAGTGGACGACTTCTCCCAGATCATCGCTGGCGCGGCCAAGTAATCGGCTGCCATGGAGGGGGCGCTTGCCCCCTCCTGCATATCGCTTTTCCTATGGCCGCCGCCGCATCCCATAGGAAAGCCGATATAGTAAAAGTGGCTTGTCTCATTCAACCATTTCGTATTCGACAACTCAGATCCAGAGGCACTCATGACCAAACAAATCAAACGTATTGGTGTTTTGACCAGTGGTGGTGACGCACCGGGTATGAACGCAGCCATCCGCGCCGTGGTGCGCGCCGGTCTGCATCATGGCCTGGAAGTCTACGGCATCTATGATGGCTACCTCGGTCTGCACCAGGACCGTATCGTCAAGCTGGAGCGTCACAGCGTCTCCGACGTGGTCAACCGTGGTGGTACTTTCCTCGGCTCCGCCCGTTTCCCCGCCTTCAAAGATCCGAAAGTGCGCGCCGAAGCGATCGAAAATCTGAAAAAGCACGGCATCGACGCCCTGGTGGTGATCGGTGGTGACGGTTCCTACATGGGTGCCAAGAAGCTGACCGAAGAGGGTTTCCCCTGCATCGGCCTGCCGGGCACCATCGACAACGATATCGCCGGTACCGACTTCACCATCGGCTTTGATACCGCGCTGAACGTGGTGGTAGACGCCATCGACCGTCTGCGCGACACCTGCAGCTCCCACCATCGCATCTCCGTGGTCGAGATCATGGGCCGTCACTGCGGTGATCTGGCCATGTCCGCCGCCGTTGCCGGCGGTGCCGAGTACGTGATCGTGCCGGAAGTGGCGTTCGACAAGGACAAGCTGCTGCAACAGATCAAGGAAGGCGAAGCCAAGGGCAAGAAGCACGCCATCATCACCATCTGTGAGCACGTCACCGACGTGAACGCCCTGGCCAAGGACATCGAAGCCCTGACCGGCCGCGAAACCCGCGCCACCATCCTGGGCCACATCCAGCGTGGCGGTACCCCCACCGCGCGTGACCGCATCATGTCCAGCCGGATGGGCGCCTACGCCGTTGAGCAGCTGCTGGCCGGCCACGGTGGCCGCTGCGTCGGCATCCAGCGCAACGAGATGGTGCACCACGACATCATCGACTGCATCGAGAACCTCAAGCGCCCGTTCGATCAGGAGCTCTACGATCTCTCCACCACCCTGTTCTAAGCTCCGCTTTCAGGTTGCTGTGACAAAAGCCCTCCACTGGAGGGCTTTTTCATTGGGCCCTGCTCGCCACGCCCGGTGCCATGACGCCATCTCGTTGCAACCCTCCCTGCGCTCCTCGCAGCTCTTCCTCTGTTTATCGCCTGCCCACCCTTTTCTTCGGGGCTCCTTGCGCCGTTAACCGGTTCAACCGACATTACTTCGGTTAAGGGCTTAAACAACGCGGTACACGGCCCTCTGCAGTCCGGCTTCTGCCAAGAACAGCACAACCTCTCTGCACACTCTTCTTGCTCTGCACCTTGGCGTTGCCGACCGCAGGCGCCCCATCGGGCCGCCAACATGCCTGGAAAAGATCCGAACAGAGACGAAAAGTGGGCCAACAGAACACCATCAGCAGAGGGGATTTTGCAAAAAGACGGGAAGAGACATGTCAGAAGGTAGCGTCAGGACAGGGAAAAACCATTCGACTGCGACAAAAACATGTTAGAGACGGAAAATGGCGCTGACAACAGCCCAAACCATAGCGGGGTCATCACTCCCCCCTAAAAAACGTCTTTTTTTGCCGACATAATTTAAAAAAAAAACAAAAAGCCTCATATAAAACCCCTCATTGATATCGCAACATAATGAACTAATACATTGTTTTAATTGAAATAACTCAATAGATCACGTCTCTGCACCGCATAACATGACCATCAAGACGATAAAATGAGCTTAAAAATGCAAAAATGAAGCTTTCGACGCGTGCTAGATAGATTCAAGCCAATAAGTGCAATCTACTATTGTTTTACCGCACAATTGTGGTATCTTGGTTCCATCAACAGTCAGCCAAGGGAGACAAAAATATGAAAGAGTTTGTGGTTACTGCAGTTTTTACTGTGTTTTTCACTCTGGTTGCCGTCTCTCTGCCGTCACTGTCACAGCTTTGAGGCGGTTAGTTGCCCACTCAATGATCCTGATGGGCAACGACAGGCATCGCCACGCTGGTTAATTCACCGCTTAATGTCATTTTTTGGTGGTTCATCGAAAACAGCGACAAATACGGCCATTAGTACGACCAAGCGAACATAATTACAGCTGCCTGCCAGAGGTAGCGCGTCAACAGGGGGAGCCAGTGGCTCCCCCTGTTGCATTTGCATCTGCGGGATTTACTCTTGTCCCCCTGCCCGTCACAATCTCCGCTGGATTCGCCATGCAGGAATTACCATGACACAAGATGCGCTAAGCCATTGGCGTCGTGATCTTCATCGTCTGCCCGAAGCGGCCTGGTGTGAATTTCGTACCAGCTCCCTCATCGCCCACCACCTCAGCGAACTCGGTTTCTCCATCATGCTGGGCGACAAGCTGCTGGCCAGCAACCTCATCATGGGCCGCAACATCGACGTGCAGGCCCAGAAGGAGCGAGCCCTGCGCCAGGGTGCCCATCCGGACTGGCTGGGCAGGATCGAAGAGATAACGGGCGTGATGGGGCTGTGGGACAGCGGCCGTCCCGGTCCGACCCTGGCCTTTCGCTTCGACATCGATGCGGTGGAGGTCGAAGAGAGCCAGGATGAGCTGCATCCCCCCAGCCAGGAGGGGTGGCACTCGCGCAACGCCGGCTGGATGCACGCCTGCGCCCATGACGGCCATACCGCCATCGGGCTGGTGCTGGCCGAGCGGATCGCCGCCCTCGCCGATCGGTTGAACGGCCGCATCAAGCTGTTCTTCCAGCCCGCCGAAGAGGGCTGTCGCGGCGGCAAGGCGCTGGCCGCCGGTGGTCAACTCGACGACGTGGATGCCCTGCTGGCGCTGCACATCGGCATTCATGCCAACAGCGGCGAGCTGGTGGTCAATCCCACCGAGTTTCTCTGCTCCACCAAGTTCGACGTGGAATTCATGGGGCGTGCCGCCCACGCGGGGCTTGAGCCCAACGCTGGCAGCAATGCGCTGGCGGCGGCCTGCATGGCCACCACCGCCATGCTCGGCATCGCCCGTCACCGCGATGGCATGACCCGCATCAACGTGGGCCAGCTCCATGGCGGCAGCGGCCGCAACGTGATCCCGGGTCACGCCCTGTTGCAGGGAGAAACCCGGGGCGCCACGCCGGCCCTCAACGACTACATGTTCAGCCAGGTGCAGCAGATGGTGGAAGGGGCAGCCATGATGCAGGGCGCCACCTATCTCATTCGCAAGCAGGGTGAAGCCATCGGCATCGACAACAGTCCGGCCCTGCTCGAAGAGATCATCCCGCTCGCCCAGGCGCTCAAGCTGGAGACCATCCATACCCGCCGTTTCGGCGCCAGCGAGGACGCGGGCTTTCTCATCGAGCGGGTGCAGCGAAGCGGTGGCGAGGCGGCCTACCTGATCCTGGGGGCCAATCTGGCGGCGCCCCATCATCACCCGGAGTTCGACTTCGACGAGGCCGTGCTGGCCCCCGGCGTGGCACTGCTGGAGTCCTGGCTGCTGACCCGCCTCGGCCGCTAGCAAACAGCCGGATACAAACAAGGCAGCCCGTGGGCTGCCTTGTTTTTTTTCACTCCTTGTGTGGCAAGGGGGTCTGTTGCACCTACTGTCCCAGCACGATGGCCGAGAGGTGGGCGAAGTGGTGGATCTCGTGGGTCGCCTCGCACGGACCATCCTGGCGAGCCGGGTTGTACCAGCAGGTTGCCAGCCCCTGCGCCGCGGCGCCGGCGATATCGGTCTTGGGGTTGTCCCCCACCATCAGCACCCGCGCCGGATCCGGGCGCTGCATCAACTCGAGGGCATGCTGGAAAATGGCCGCCGCCGGCTTGGTCACCTGTACCTCGTCCGAGATCACCAGCGGCTCGAACCACTCGTTCCAGCCCAGCTTGTCGAGGCGACCGCGCTGCGGCAGGCTGAAACCGTTGGTGATGATCCCCATCTTCACCTTGCTCTTCAACACCTGCAGGGTCTCCACCACCCCCTCCAATGGCATGCTCAGGGCGATGATCTGCTGCAGGAAGGTATCGTTCATCGCCATCGGCGCCACGTCCACCTGTTCGGCAAACAGGGAGAAGCGGGTCTGCTGCAGGTGGGTGGCATCAATCTCGCCGGAGTTGTACTGCTGCCAGAGCCGGTGGTTGAGAGCATGGTACTCCGCCATCTTGGGCGGGGTCGGCGTCACGCCGTAAATGTGCAGCGTCTGTTCCAGCGCCTGGGCGACCGGGAAATCGAGCAGTGTTTCGTCCAGATCGAACAACACCCAGTCATAACTTGGTACTTTCACGGGATCCCTTACTGTTCTGGTTGATCAAATTCATTGCGCCGCCCCAGCGGGCCGGCCAGCAGATCCAGTGTCAATCTGACCCCGAATCCGGTCACCTCGCTGCTGACCACGCCATTGCCGCCCTTGTTGCGAAAACCGCTCAAATCGAGGTGCAGCCAGGGGGTCTGGGCGGGGACGAAGCGGCTGAGGAAGCGGGCCGCATCGATGTGATCCGGCGACGAGCCCGGCGCACACTGTAACAGATCGGCCCACTCGCTATCGAGGTTGTCGTCGTAGTCCTCATCCAGCGGGAAGGGCCAGATCCGCTCGCCGCTGCGCTGGCCAAGATTGATCAGCTCCCCCAGCCACTGGGGGCGGTTGGTGAAGGCGCCGCTGTAGCGGCTGCCGAGTGCCCGCTTGCAAGCCCCGGTCAGGGTGGCGTAGTCGATCAGCAGATCCGGGTTGTCCTGCACCGCCATGCAGAGGGTATCCGCCAGCACCATGCGCCCTTCGGCATCGGTGTCCACCACCTCGATGGTGGTACCGTTGAGGGCAGTCACCACCTCCCCCGGCCGATAGGCCAGCGGGCCTATGTGGTTCTCGGCGATGGCAAGCCAGCAGTGCACCTCATAGGGCAACCTGGCCCGACTGATGGCGTGGAGCGTCCCCAGCGCCACCGCGCTGCCCCCCATGTCCAGGTGCATGCCATACATGCTGCCGGAGATCTTGAGGTTGTAGCCGCCCGAATCGTGGCAGATCCCCTTGCCCACCAGCGCCAGCCGCCGCACCGCATTGGGCGGACAGTAGCTCAGCTTGACCATGGCGGCCTGGTTGTCTTCCGAGCCGCGCGCCACCGCGATGAAGGCGCCAGCCCCCCGCTCGGCGAGTTGGGCCTGATCGTATTCATGCCACTGCCACCCCTCGCTCTGGGCGAGCTGACGCACCCACTCCCGGTAGCTGCGGGCGGTCAGATCGGAAGCCGGCGACACCGCCAGATGGCGCGCCAGACCGTTGCCTTCCGCCTCGGCATAGATCCGCGCCAGATCCAGCACGCAATTGGGGGACACCGCAATCTGCTGGTAGCGCCAGGGATCTTCGCTGCGATGCTTGTGACTGGGCAGCGGCACGTTGGCCGCCAGCAAGGTGGCCAGCACCAGTTCGGCCAACAGCGTGGTATCGGCCTCGTCAAAGCCTTCCAGGTGCAGCCCCAACCGCTCGATCTTGAGCCCGGCCAGCGGCGCAACCCAGCTGCGCACCTGCTTGTAGAGGGAGTGATCGCGCGCCGGGTGTGCCGGCAGGAAGATCAGCAGTTGCAGGGTATTGTGCAGCACCAGGCTGTAGGGTGCTTTCTGCCCCAGCGCGATCTGGGCGCCGACGGCAGTAAACTCGGGCAGGGCCAGCAGGCTTTCACGGCGCTCTTCGGCGCAGATCAGCAGATTGGCGGCCAGGCCGTTGGTGAGGACGGCAGCGAGGCCGGCGTCGTGAATGTCGATCTGCGGCGGCAGATAGGTAAATGGTTGCATCATTGGGCAAGGCCCTCATCCATGAAGAGATACCAGTGATGATACCCAACAAAGCGGGGTCACAGCCAGATTTGCACTTGAAAATCAATATCAAGCGTGAAGGCGGCACAAAGCAGAAAAACCGCGAAGGCGGCTGGATGACAAGCTGAGGATTAGCGTAATAGAGATAGGAAGTTGGTTGCGGGGGCCGGATTTGAACCGACGACCTTCGGGTTATGAGCCCGACGAGCTACCGAGCTGCTCCACCCCGCGTCCGAATTGTACTGCCACCACAAGAGACAGAGCAGTTGCCCCTTGCTGTCTTCGTTTCCACCGCAGGCGCTAGCGCTTGCCATGGATACAAATAGTTGGTTGCGGGGGCCGGATTTGAACCGACGACCTTCGGGTTATGAGCCCGACGAGCTACCGAGCTGCTCCACCCCGCGTCCGAATTGTACTGCCACCACAAGAGACAGA